>NZ_JBBXMX010000020.1:0-93839 GCF_038442355.1 Methylobacterium guangdongense | reverse complement strand
ACCCGTCGGTGAGCTCAGAAAGAAGAACACAAGATCGGCACAAGTCTACTCACGCCAGACCCTAAGGCCTGGCCGCAAGGACAAACGCCGCCCGCGTCTCCCTTCCTCAATTCCAACTTGTCAAAGATCAGTAATCACTTTCGTAATTACCTTTCGAGAGGAAGTCAAGTACCTTGGCTCTCGCCAGATCTACTTTTCTAACTCTCGGGAAGTCCGTCCGACCCGGGCCGTTTTGCTTCGGCACCGCGTCGGGAGGCGCCGTATAGGCTGACCCCGACCCCCCTGTCAACCGACCTTTTCTCCGGCGAAAGAACCGCTCGCGGCGGGCCGTCGGGACAAGGTCACCTTCCGCCAAACGCAACGGCACGCCCCGAAGGCCGGCCGCAGACGTCTCAGTGAAAGGCGTCCAACGCTCCGCAGAACCTGGATCAGGCTCCGACATGTCGATGCCCCGCCGGAGCGGATGTGGTCGACTGGGAGGTTGGAGGTTGTCGGCGAACGGCGTTCCGTCGCTGCCGATGGACCCGATATGGCGCAGTCCGACGGGGTTTGCAAGGCTCGGGATGTCGCGGGGCTGTCCCATGCGTGCCACGGCTGGCTGACGGGGGATCGAACCCGCGTCGGATCTCTGACGTCGCCCGGATTTTCTGTCGACGGACAGGCGGCTCTCGAGGGAAGCCGATCGGCCTGCGGGATTGTCCAGCCCTCCACCGCAATACTCGTCGCAGTACTCGCTCCTCAGCAATCTAAACCTATGTCAACGTGATCATCGTGCGCAGCTAAACCGTAAGTTAGCATCTTCACCGATAGAACGGCGGGGTTTCCGATCACGGGCTCAGCCCGGCAGACCCAAGGCCTCGTGCATGAGCGCGGATCCCCAGCCCGTCGCCTCCGTGAGCCGGATCCCGGCGCACCCGAGCCGCCCGGATCCGACGGTGAGCCGCGACACCCTGGTCCGCTATCTCGACGCGGTCCGCCAGGGCCTCCTGATGATCGACCGCGCCGGCTTCGTCGTTCTGGCGAGCGCGTCGGCGCGGCACCTTCTCTCCAGCCTCAATGTGGTCCTGCGGGAGAACGCCTCGGCCCTGCCGCTGCTGCGCCTCCTGCGCGGGGAGACACGGGAGAACCGCCACGCCATCATCGGGACCCTGCGCCACACCCTCGACCGGCGGCAGCCGCGCCTGATCGAGGTCAACTGCGCCGATCACACGGTGCAGGCGGAGCTGCAGCCCGTCGCGGGTGGAAGCTGGGTGGTGACGCTGGAGGATGTCAGCACCCGCAAGGCGAGCGAGGCCCGGGCCGACGCGATGGCCCGCCTCGATCCGCTGACCGGCCTGCCGAACCGGCTGCTCCTGCGCGAGCGCCTCGCCGAAGCCCTGGCGCGCCTCGCCCGGACCGGCGAGGCCTGCGCCGTGTTGCTGATCGACCTCGACCGGTTCAAGCCGGTCAACGACACCCTCGGCCACCCGATCGGCGACGCGCTCCTCGAGAAGGTCGCCGATCGCCTGCGCTCGACGGTGCGGCCCACCGATACGGTGGCGCGGATCGGCGGCGACGAGTTCGTCATCCTGCAGGCGGGTGCGCACGACGCCGCCGGCACCCAGGCTCTGGCCCGCCGGATCGTCGATCTGATCGGCCGGACCTACATGGTCGAGGGCCATCTCCTCACCATCGGGGCGAGCGTCGGCGTGGCGCTGGCCCCCGCGGACGGCGCGGATGCCGACAGGCTTCTCAAGAACGCCGACCTCGCCCTCTACCGCGCCAAGCTCGACGGCCGCGGCACCTATCGGTTCTTCGAGCCCGAGATGGACGCGCGCATGCAGGCGCGCCGCAAGCTCGAACTCGACATGCGCCAAGCCCTCGCGCGCCGGGAGTTCCAGCTGCACTACCAGCCGCAGTTGCAACTCGAGAGTGAGAAGCTGATCGGCTGCGAGGCCCTGATCCGCTGGCGACACCCCGACCGGGGGCTGGTCTCCCCCGCCGACTTCATCCCGCTCGCCGAGGAAATCGGGTTGATCGTCCCGATCGGGGAATGGGTCATCCGCCAAGCCTGCCGCGACGCGATGACCTGGCCGGCGCACATGTCGGTGGCGGTCAACGTCTCGCCCGCGCAGTTCAAGAGCGACCGGCTCGTGGAGACGATCATCTCGGCGCTGGCGACCTCGGGTCTGCCGGCCCGGCGGCTGGAGGTGGAGATCACCGAGGGCGTGCTGCTGCAGGAGAACGAGAAGACGCTCCAGACCCTGCACCGGCTGCGGGAACTCGGCGTGCGCGTCTCGATGGACGATTTCGGCACCGGCTACTCGTCGCTGAGCTACCTGCGCAGCTTCCCCTTCGACAAGATCAAGATCGACCGCTCGTTCGTGAAGGACCTCGCCACCAAGCCCGACGGCGAGGCGATCATCCGCGCCATCGCCGGCCTGGGCAAGAGCCTCGGCATGACCACGGTGGCCGAGGGGGTGGAGACGCCTGAGCAGATGCAGCGCATCCGCCTGGAGGGCTGCACCGACGTTCAGGGCTACCTGATCAGCCGGCCCGTCCCCACCGAGGACCTGCTCCCGGTCTTTGCCGCCTATCCAAAGGCCTGATCCACTCCGCTCCCGGACGCCCCGCTATGACCGACCTCTACCGCCTCATCTACGCCAGCAAGAACCTGCTCCGCGGCCCGGAAGCCGAGATGACCGCCGAGGTTCGGCAGATCCTCGCCGCCTCGCAGCGCAACAACGCGGCGGTCGGCGTCACCGGGGCGCTGATGTTCAACGCGGGGGCCTTCGCGCAGGTGCTCGAAGGCCCGCGGGCCGGCGTGGAAGCCACCTTCGAGCGGATCCAGCGCGACCTGCGCCACAGCGACGTGACGGTGCTCCAATGCGGTCCGGCGGAAAGCCGCGGCTTCGGGAACTGGTCCATGGCGTTCGTGGGCCAGTCGGCCGGCGGGCAGGCCCGGTTCAGCGGCCTCGCGGCCGAGAGCGGGTTCGATCTGTCGCGCCTCGACGGCGACCGGGTCTTCTCGATGCTGCACGGGCTGGTGATGGAGGAAGAGGGCATCCCGGCCGCCGCCATCGCACCGCCGGTCGCGGCGACCCACACGGTCGCGGGCACGCGCACGGTGGCGGCCCTCGACGTGGTGCAAGTGCGCGCCGAGATCGCCCAGCTGCGGCCGGACGCGGCGGCATCGGCCCCCATGCCCGCACCGGCTCCAACGCCCGCACCGGCTCCCGCCGCCCTTGCCCCGAACCGCGCTAGTCAGCGGGACGCGACCGAGGCCGCGCTCCACGTGCTCAAGGCGGCGCTGGCGAGCGAGCGGGCGCGCACCACCGAGCTGCGGGCTGAGATCGACGCCCTCCGGATCGCCCTGGCCTCCGCCGAGGACCGGATCGGCGCCGAGCGCGACGCCCGGGATCTGTGGGCCGGACGGGCGCGGCTCCTCGCGCAGGCGATGGTGCAGGAAGCCGACGGCCTCGACGCCGCGCCGGCCGCGGAGCCGGACCAGCCGGCGACGCGCGATTCCGTCGCCGCTTGACCGGGATTTCGGCCAAGTCCGGCGGACTGATGCCGTTGCGGCGTCCGGGAGACGTCTTGGTCAGCCACCAGCCGGTCACGCGCGTCCCCGCACGAGCGTGAGGGCGCGTGAAACGGCAGCTCCCGGATCGTTCTCTTGAAAGACTGAACCGTTCGACATAAAGAACGCGGCGGGATTCGGCCGAAGGGGGCCAATCCTGTTGTGGAGACGAGTCGATGTCAGACGGATTCGCGGCCCGTACCGTCGCGGCGGCCAACGGTGTCGCCCAGGATGCAGCCTTCGGGGCGGTCATCGCGCCGATCCACCTGTCGACCACCTTCAAGTTCCCGGCCTTCGAGCAGCCCGGCCCCTACGATTACTCGCGCCTCGGCAACCCGACCCGGGACGCGCTGGCCGACACGATCGCCAAGCTTGAAGGCGGGGCCCGGGCCGTGATGGTGGCGAGCGGCATGGCGGCCCTCGACCTCGCCCTGTCGAGCCTGCGGCCCGGTGACCTGCTGGTCGCGCCGCACGACCTCTACGGCGGGACCCACCGCCTGCTGAGCTTCCGGGCCGCCCGGGGGCATTACCGCGTCGACTTCGTCGACCAGACCGATCCGGACGCCCTGGGGGCGGCACTCGCCAAGGGGCCGAAGGTCGTGCTCGTCGAAACGCCGAGCAATCCGCTGATGCGGGTGGTGGATATCCGGCGCGTCACCGCCGCCGCGAAAGCCGTCGGCGCGCTAGCTGTGGTCGACAACACCTTCCTGTCGCCGGCCCTGCAGCAGCCGATCGCCCTGGGGGCGGATCTCGTGGTCCACTCAACCACGAAGTTCCTCAACGGCCATTCCGACGTGATCGGCGGGGCCGTGGTCGCGGCCGACAAGGCCATGGGCGACGACCTCGCCGCCTGGGCCAACACGATCGGCGTCACGGGCTCGCCGCTCGACGCCTATCTCACGCTCCGGGGCTTGCGCACCCTGTTCGTGCGGGTGGAGCAGCAGCAGCGGAACGCCGGCCGGATCGCCGCCTTTCTCGACGCCCACCCCGCCGTGAGCCGCGTCCACTATCCGGGCCTGCCGTCCCATCCCGGCCACGCCCTCGCCAAGGCGCAGCAGGCGGGTTTCGGCGCGATGCTGAGCTTCGAGCTCGCGGGCGGGCTTGATGCCGTGCGGGCCTTCGTCGGGGCCGTGCGGGTGTTCACGCTCGCCGAGTCGCTCGGCGGGGTCGAGAGCCTGGTCGCCCACCCGCCGACCATGACGCACGCCGCCATGGACCCGGAGGCGCGGGCGATCGCCGGCATCACCGACGGGCTGCTGCGCCTCTCCGTCGGGCTGGAGGCCGAGGACGACCTGTTGGCCGATCTGGCGCGCGGCCTCGACGCCGTGGGCGGCTGAGCCGGCCACTCAGCCCTCCTCGATCACGCTGAACCCGGACTCGTCCTCGACCACCCGGAAGCGCGAGAGCCGCAGCGTCTGGGAGCGCTCCGCGGCCTCGTCCTTGCACTTCAGGACATGGACGGCGCGGTTGACCACCTGGAGGTTCGGCGCCCCCCAATAGGCGAGCAGGTCCGGCCAGGGGCGGGTGCGGTGCTCTCGCCAGACCTGATAGAGCGGCAGGGCGTGGTCGACCTCGGCGGTGCGCAGCAGCCGCTTGCCGGAGGTCGCGCAGCGGTGCCGCTGGCGGAGCTTCAGCGCCCGAACCTGCGCATGCGGGGCGAGCCAGAACTTCCAGGCCGTGACACAGGCCGCGTGCCAGCCGGCCCTGGCGTTGGGCGCACTGCCCCAGAGATCCCGGTGCCAGCCGAAGCGATAGACCGGCTGGCCGCAGATGCAGCAGGCGCCGCGGCCCCGGGCGAAGGCGGGATCGCGATAGGGGGCGGGCGGAGTGCGGAAGCTGACGGCGCGGCCCTCCCCCGAGCCGTCACGGCCGAGCTGCCACGTCCAGCCCTCCGGGGTCCCCGAGCGGGCCGCCAGGGCCCGGGCGAGCCGGTCGGCCCGAAGTACATGGTTGCGCCAATAGCTCTCGACGGCGAGCCGCGGTGTCGGCGGGATCAGGGGCCGGGTGAGCGCGTGCCGGAGGACCGGCGCGGGGAAGACCGACGGCAGCGCCCGCTCCAGCCGCGCCTGAGCCTTCTCGTTGCGAAGAGTGCGCCACTGCGAGGTCGTCATGCCGAGGCGTGGCTAGCAGATGGCGGATCCGTCGGCGATGACGGCACCGCCACAGAGGCGCCGGCACATGGTGAACGAAGCGTTTCACGTGAAACACCGGCGCCCGCGTTGCCAGGATGCAAGGCGGACACTAAGGGCGGAGCAAAGGCTTCTGGTATCGTTGCGTGGTGCAGGCGTCGGATCGGGGATCCCAGAGGGCGAGCCCTTTGGCAGGGTATCGGGGCGGCGCCCCGATATCGGTCGAAGACCGACAATGGGGGCTTCACACAGGCCCGGCAGGGCTCTGCCCTGCACCCGCAAAAGGTCACCGACCTTTTGAAACCACGATCTGGGTAACGCGCCATGGTGGGACCAAGCTGCGCGTGAACCCGTCCCTCAGGTTGGCGAAGGATAATCAGGTGATCACCGGTCCGTGCCTCATCGTCCAGCCGATTCACGCGGCGGGCCTCGACCGGCTGCGCGCGGCCGGGCTGGAGCCGCGCCAGGCGCGCGGCACCGATGCCGAAACCCTGGCCCGCGACGTCGCCGGCTGCGTCGCGGTCATCACCCGCAACACTGGCTTCCCGGCCGAAGCGATCGCGGCGGCCCCGGACCTGCGGGTGATCGGCGTGCACGGCACCGGCACCGACCACGTCGCCAAGGCGGCGGCGACCGCGGCGGGCATCGTGGTGGTCAACACCCCCGGCGCCAATGCGGTCTCGGTGGCCGAGCAGACCCTGGCGCTGATCTTTGCCCTGGCGAAGGCCCTGCCCGGGGCCGACCGGTCGGTCCGGCAGGGCGACGACAGCTTCAAGTTCACCACCCGCCTGGTCGAACTCGCCGGTCTGACCCTGGGGCTCGTCGGCTTCGGGGCGATCGGACAGGCCACGGCCCGCCTCGGCGCCGCCCTGGGCCTGCGGGTTCTGGCCTACGGGCCGAGCCGCCCGGAGACGGATTTCGCCACCGCGGGGGCCCTGCGCGCCACCTCGGTGGAGGCCGTGCTGACGGAGGCCGATATCGTCTCGCTGCATCTGCCGCTCACCGCCAGCACCCGCCAGTTGATCGGCCGGGAGCAGCTCGCGCGGATGAAGCCGGGCGCGTTCCTGATCAACACCAGCCGCGGCGGCCTGATCGACGAGGCCGCCCTCGTGGAGGCCCTGGAAGCCGGCACGATCGCCGGCGCCGGGCTCGACGTCACCGCGCAGGAGCCGCTGCCCACCGGCCATAC
Organism: Methylobacterium guangdongense; assembly: GCF_038442355.1. Classification (NCBI taxonomy): domain Bacteria; kingdom Pseudomonadati; phylum Pseudomonadota; class Alphaproteobacteria; order Hyphomicrobiales; family Methylobacteriaceae; genus Methylobacterium; species Methylobacterium guangdongense. Next base: position 86,962 of record NZ_JBBXMX010000020.1, on the reverse strand, counting down.
CCTCGCCCGGCAGGAACGGGTGATCCTGACGCCCCATGTCGGCGGCTCCACCGAAGCCGCCCTGATCCGCACCGCCGAGACCGCCGCAACCCGGGTGGTCGACGTGCTGGCCGGCCGGCATCCGGGCGGCTTGGTCAATCCAGAGGTGTGGGATCAGCGGCGCGGGGCGTGATGTGGGCGGGCGCCAGCAGAGCGCATACCCTCATGCATGATGTGGGATCATGGCTCGGAGGCGCGATACCATCATCTATGCATGTCTCCGCGGGCCTCCCGCCATTGCCCACCGCACTGCGATATTCTATGTGTGCATTGCGGGATGGCGATGGCGTCGCCCTCCCGCTGCCCTTCTTGGGCGTTTCCTCCCTAGACTTCGGGCCGCTCCTTCGGGAGTGGCCTTTTTTGTTTTCGGAGCTCAGTCCGGCACGGGCGTTCCCAGAACGCGGCGGAACAGTCAAGCGGAACCGGGAGCTTGGCCGTACGTTTTCCCGCCATGAAATACGCTCGCTCCCTCCTCGTAACCACGGTCCTTGCCGTATTCGGGCTGGGCGTGGCTGCTCAGAACCTGCATTCGCATGATCGCGATGCGCCGGCGCGGCCCGATACGACGGCCGCATCGCTGGTCAAGCCGGTCGCCTGGACCGATCCGCCAGCGCGCCACACACCCGAGACGACCGGGGCGCTCGCCGTCGCACTGCCGGCAGCCCAGCCCGCCGTTGCGACCTCGCCAGAGACCGCGCCCGTCGAGGCGCCGCGCAGGAGCACCGCGACCCATCGCGGGAAGGGCGTTGAGCGGAACCGGTCCCGGGTCGCCCATCTGCGGCGCCCCGCCCGGGCCCGCACCGCCGCCGTCGATCCGGCCGCCATGCCGCGGCCCACGCAGCAACCTGCACCGGAGGCCAGCGGGCGGATCGACCCGATCGGCGACATCCTGCGCGGTCTCGGCCTCGGACGCGACAGCTGACCTGGGGCGCCTGGTCGATCCGGGCTGACCTGCCCCCCGGGGCACGACCGAGCCCCGCGAGGGGGGTCATCAGGTCATTCCACTCGATCCCCCTTCGGCCTGAGGTGACCTCGCAGGAGCCCTCCAGCCGGCCGCGCGATCCCTGGAGGGCTCCTGCGAGGCCTCCGCTACGCTCCCGCTCCCCAGGATGAGGGGATTGGGCTGGATGGCCGATCCGTAATCCCCCAAGACGTTCGCGGTGGCGCAGATTCGCGTCGCAAAGCCGGCCTCCGCCGTTCGGCCTGCCCCCCTACTGCACGTGGATGGTGAGCTTCATCTTCGGATGGATGCCACACTGGATCACGAAATCCCCGGGCTCGATCAGCGTCAGGCGCGTCTCGGTGCCGGGTTCCTGATCGCCCGCATCGAACGAGAATCGATCGGCCTCGATGAAGGCGTGGTGCGTGAAGCTCTCATCGCCGTTGCGCAGGGTGATCGTGTCGCCGCGCCGCAGATACAGGTCGGTCGGCGCGTATTGGCGCCCCTTCTGCAGCACGATCCGGGCTGCGCTCGAGAGGGTTGCCCGTGCCGTTTCCAGCGCCAAGCCGGATCCCGCAAGGGCGAGCGCACCGACGATGAGGAGGGAGCGCAAACATCTGCGGCAAGGGGGCATGATGGCGTCCCGGGGGGTTCGATGGAGCCCGATCGACCCGGATTGCTCACGGGCGATCGGGTTCTGTTGCACTGCATGGTGGCGCAGGCCCACCAACGAAACGATACGGCGAACGTTAGAATTTTATCGAACCGCCAGGATTGAGACCTATTCTACTGCCTGTGTCCGACCATCAACAGTATTCACGTCTAAATCTACGGCCTCGTGCGCCCAGGCGCGGGCCGCCAGGGCGTCGCTCACATGGGCGCGGAACACCCGGACCCGGGCCGGCAATTCGCGGCCCGCCAGGGTGACGGCCCGCAGGGCCGCGCCGCGGCTCGCCCAGGGGGCCAGCACGCGCCGGAGCTGGCCCGCCGCCAGGGCCCGGGCGGCCACCAGGGTGGGGAGATGGCCGATCCCCGCACCCGCCAGGGTCAAGCGGTGCGCCGTGGCGAAATCGCTGACGCGGATCGCCGGGCTCACGGACAGCGGCTCGGTGCGGCCCCGCCCGTCGCTCAGCGCCAGGGCCGCCGCGCCGAATCGCTCGCGGGCCAGGATCAGGTCGTGGTCGTGCAGGGCGGCGAGATCCGCCGGGGCCGGCCGGCGCATCAGATAGGCGGGGGCGGCGTAGAGGGCCGCCGCCAGCGTCGCCAGGACGACGGCGTGATAGCCGGTCTCCTCGGCGCTGCCGAGCCGCAGGGCGAGGTCGATCCGGTTGGCGACCAGATCGAGGCGCGCGTCGGTGTTCAGCATCTCCACGGTGATCTGCGGATAGGCGTCGCGGAAGCTCGCGATGATCTCGGGCATCACCTCGATCCCGAAATCGATCGAGGTGGTGATTCGCAGGTGCCCGGCCGGCACCGTGCGGGCATCACGGGCGGTCTCGGCGGCCTCGTCGAGGAGCGTCAGGCTCTCCTGCGCCTTGGCGTAGAAGGTGAGCCCCTCGGCGGTGGGCGAGACCGCCCGGGAGGTCCGCGCCATCAGGCGGACGCCCAGCGCCCGCTCCAGACGGGAGATCCGCCGGCTGACGCTGCCCTTGGTTTCCCGCAGGCTGGCCGCGGCGGCCGTCACGGTACCGAGATTGACCACGGTGCAGAACGCCCGCACGTCGTCGAGCCCGCCGCGAAACGTTTCCGATCTGGCAACCATGGGGTTCCGGATAGCAGGCTCAACCGCGGCCGTGAACGGCGCTAGACGGCCCGGATGGCGCGCCGAGTCGCGCCCGACCGTTGCTCAAGTGGGAGATACCCTTGAAGTCGATCCTCGCCTCCGGCCTCCTGGCCCTGCTGATCACCACCCCGACCCTCGCCCAGACGCCTCCGACCCGCGATCCGGCACAGATCCAGGCCGGCACCTACGCGGTCGATCCCGGCCACACCCAGGTCGGCTGGCGGGTGTCCCACATGGGCTTCTCGAACTACGCGGGCGGCTTCTCGGACGTGTCGGGCACGCTGGAGCTGCAGCCGAAGAACCCGGCGGCGGCGAAGCTGTCGGTGAAGATCCCGGTCGCCTCGGTGACGACGACCAGCGCCAAGCTCACCGACGAGCTGAAGGGCGACCAGTGGCTCGACGCCGCCAAGTTCCCCGACATGACCTTCGTGTCCACCAAGGTCGTGCCCGCCGGCAAGGACCACGCGAAGGTGACGGGCGACCTGACGCTCCACGGCGTGACCAAGCCGGTGACCCTCGACGTCACCCTGGTGGGCGCCGGCGTGAACCCGCTGAGCAAGAAGTACACGGTCGGCTTCGAGGCCACCGGCACGCTCAAGCGCTCGGAGTTCGGCGTGAAGACCTACGTGCCGCTGATCGGCGACGAGCTGCACCTCACCATCGCGGGGGCGTTCGAGAAGCAGGATTGAGGGCGGGCTCTTAGGCTGGAGCCGCTTCGCGGCGGATCGTGTGCTCGGTCCCAGGTCGCATTCCGCTTTCGCTGCATGCGCCCGGGAAAGGGTCGGCGTTTCATCCTGAACCGCCCCTTTCCCGGACAGGTGGAGCGTCAGCGGAACCTGATCTGGGATCCAGCGCCAAGACAAGCCGCGCCAGCGGCGCGACACCCCCCCTACCCCGGCCGGTCCTCCGACCCCGTCCCCAGCGCCCGCTGGACCATTACGCTGTCGGCCCAGTGGCCGTACTTGAACGCCACCGCCCGCAGGTAGCCGACCCGCTCGAAGCCGCAGGCCTCGTGGAGGCGCAGCGAGGCCTCGTTCTCGGCATCGATGTAGCCGATGATCTGGCGGTAGCCCCCCGCCGCGCAGGCCTCGACCAGCGCGGGCAGAAGCCGCCGGCCGATCCCGGCGTGCAGGTGGTCGGGATGGACGTAGATCGAATGCTTGAGGGTGTAGCGATAGGCCGGGCGCTTCCGGAACGGCACCGCGTAGGCGTAGCCCGCCACCACGCCGCCGCGATCGGCCACGAGGTGCGGCAGACGCTTCTTGCGCATCGACTTGCGCCGCCGCTTCAGGTCGTCGGGGAGCATGCGCGCCTCCTCGAAGGCGCCGACATCGCCGACGCCCTTGCCGATATGGTGCTCGTAGATCGCCACCATGGCCTCGAGATCCGCGTCCGACGAGGGGCGGATGACGATGTCCGGGCTGGGCCGCGCGACGACCGGGCCGGGGGGCTCGACCTCAATCTCCATCAGGCCCCCTCGCGCACGACGTAGGTGTGGAAGCGGATCCGCCCGTCCGGCTCGACCTCCCGGTAGACGCCCTGGATCTCGGCCTCGAAGCCCGGGAACAGGTTGGCCGAGGCCTCGAACATCTTGAAATAGTCGAGCATGGGCTTGGCCCGCTCGTCGAGCCGCTCGCCCGGCAGCACCGTGCCGATGCCCGGGGGATAGACCAGCATCAGCGTGGTGGCGATCCGCCCCTCGGCCTCGGCGATCGGCACGTAATCGACCTTGTTGCGGGTCAGCATCTGGGCGGCGCGCTTCGGCGGCATCACCATCTCGGGCAGGTGCTCGGGGGCGAATTGCCGCCGCTGCAGCGTGGAGGTGCCGGCCTCCCGGTGGAAGGCGTGGAACTCGCCGCAGAGGTCGCGCAGGCGCACGCCCCGGTAGCGGTTCGGCCGGCGCGCGACGAATTCCGGCATGGCCTCCTCCAGCGGGACGTTGTCGTCGTGGAGCCGCTTGAAGGCGACGAGGCCCGAGATCAGCGTGCCGGCCTTGGAGGATTCGACTCCCGGGGTCAGCAGGAAGAGCAGCGAGTTCAGGTCGTTCTTCTCGGCGACGATCCGGTTCTCACGCAGGTATTGCGCCACGATCGGCGCCGGCACGCCGTGCGCCGCATAGGCGCCGGTCTTCCGGTCGAAGCCGGGCGTCAGCACGGTCAGCTTGTTCGGATCGGTGATGGCGTAGCCCGGCGCGACGTGCGTGAAGCCGTGCCAGCGGGCGCCGGGCTTGAGTTCCCAGTGGCGCGGGGTGGCGGCGAGCTCGTCGGTCGGCACGCTCTCCCACGGCACCTCCTCGCCGTCGGCGCCCTTGGTCACGTCCGGCACGAAGGGGTCGAAGAACCAGCGCCGGGCCGGATCGCGCTCGTTCTCCTCGAATTCCCGCCGGATCGCCCGGACCTTCTTGCGCCACTCGATCCCGAGCCGGATCGTGTCGTCCCACAGGATCATGCCCGAGCGCCCCTTCATCATCTGGGCGCCGACATCGAGGGAGGCGAAGAGCGGGTAGAACGGCGACGTGGAGGCGTGGACGAGGAAGCTCTCGTTGAGCCGCTTGTGCTCGACCCGCCGGGTCTGGCCGCGGATGTGCCCGTCGCGGGTGTGGATCTGCGACGCTTGGCTGAAGCTGGCGAGCTGCTTGTGGGTCGATTGCGTGGCGACGATGCCGGGCGAGGTCTCGTCGAGCCCGGTGAGCCCCATGGCGAAGCGGCGGGCGTAGAGCGGGTGGAACTTCATGAAGCCCGCCCAGGCCTCGTCGAACAGGATGTAGTCGCAGAGGTGGCCGATCCGCTCCAGGATCTCCTGGGCGTCGTAGATCGTGCCGTCGTAGGTGCATTGCTCGATCACCGCGACCCGGAACGGCCGCTCCCGGCGCCACGCCTCCGGATCGGTCACCAGCGGGTTCCGGCGGATCTTTTCGCGGATCCGGGTCTCGTCCAGGGCCTCGTGGAAGATCGGCCCGATCAGCCCGTAGGCGTTGCGGTCCGTCTCCAGGAAGATCGGGATGCCGCCGCCGAGGAACAGGGCGCCGTGATGGGCCGCCTTGTGGTTGTTGCGGTCGAACAGGACGAGGTCGTCCTCCGCCACCAGGGAGGACAGGACGATCTTGTTGGAGGCCGAGGTGCCGTTGAGGACGAAGTAGGTCTTCTCCGCCCCGAAGATCTTGGCGGCCTCCTTCTGGGCCTTCAGCGCCGGGCCCTCGTGGGTCAGCAGGTCGCCGAGGTCGAGGACCGAGTTGTCGAGGTCGTCCCGGAAGATCGCCTCGCCCAGATGCTCCACGAAGATCCGGCCGATCGGGGATCGGTTGTAGAAGATGCCGCCGTTGTGGCCCGGGCAGGTCCAGAGCTGGTTGCCCTTCTCGGCGTAGTCCACCAGCGCGCCGAAGAACGGGGTCTTGAGGGTCTGGGCGTATTGCGTGACCCGGCTGACGAGGCCGCGGGCGATGAATTCCGGCGTCTCCTCGGCGAGGAAGATGTAGCCGTCGATGAAGTCGAGGAGCTCGACCGGGATGTCCTCCAGCCGCTTGCGGCGGACCATGATGACGATCGGCATCTCCAGGCCGCGCTTGCGCATCATGTCGATGAGGGCGGCGGCCTTGCCGTCGAGGCCGCGCTTGCCCCAGTCGACCACGAGGCAGCCCACCGCCGCGTCGGTCTGGACCGCGATCGCCGCGTCCTCGACCCGCCGGGCGCGCACCACCTCGAAGCCGCGCTGTTCCACGGCCGCCACGATCTGATTGACGCGCGCGCCCTCCAGGTCGTCCGGATCGAAGGCCGGCGTGCACATCAGGACCGTGAAGCGACGGTGGAAGTCCATGGAGCCCTCTCAGCCGGGGATACAGTGCGAGGCTTTCTGGCCCGTCCGTGACGATTGGATGACAGCCCTGGGGCGGGGTGATGAATCGTCGGATCAGGCCCCGCCCGACCGGCCGTCATGCCCGATCAGCCGCTCGATTTCGGCCAGGGCGACGGCACGGGCAGCGTGCTCGGAGGCATGCGGACGGTACGACCCCCTGACCAGCTTGCCGCGGTCGCGGATCGCCCAGGTGAAGCCACCCGGGTCATGCCGGCTCGGCTTCACCTCGACCGTGTAGAGATGCCCGCAATTCGCACCCATGAATTGAATGTGCGGGATGTCGCGCGGTCGGCACAGGGGGGTGCGACCGTGAGCGTCAGCGAACCGGGCTATCGCATCCTCCGGGTCCGTCCGGGGGCGGGCTGCACCGCGGCGCCGCGAGCCGGGGCCGCCCGCGTGGGGGTACCGCGGGCCGGTCCGCCCTGGGTCGGCTCCGCGGGTCCGGCGCGCTTCGTCCCGAACCAGACCACGTGCTTGGGCCCGCTGCCCCGGCCGCTGGCGTGGACGCGCTGCTCGTCCACGTCGAAGCCGGAGCGCTGCATCCGGCTCTTGAACTTCCGGTCCGGCGCGCCCGACCAGACGCCCAGGATCCCGCCGGGCCGCAGGGCCCAGCGGGCGCGCTTGAGGCCCCACTCGTCGTAGAGCCGGTCGTTCGACCGGCGCATCAGGCCCTCCGGGCCGTTGTCGACGTCGAGCAGGATCGCGTCGTAGCGCTCCGGCCCCGCCTGGATCAGGCGGTTCACGTCGGCCTCCTGCAGGTCGACCCGCGGATCGTCCAGGCAACCGGCGAAGACATGCGCCAGCGGGCCCCGTGCCCAGGCGATCACCGCCGGCACCAGCTCGGCCACCACCACCTGCGCCTCGGGCCCGAGATCCGCCAAGGCCGCCCGCAGGGTGAAGCCCATGCCGAGGCCGCCGATCAGGATCCGGGCCCGGGGCCGGTCGGCGAGCCGGGCGCAGGTCATCGCCGCGAGCGCCACCTCGGAGCCGCTGCGCCGGTTGTTCATCAGCTCGATCGTATCGGCCAGGATCGCGAACTCTTCGCCCCGGCGCATCAGCCGCAGGTCGGTGCCGCCGCCGGGCACGGATCCGGTATCGAGATGAACCCAGGGTATCACGGGCAGCGTCCTCGTCGGGTGCGGGGTGTCGGGGGCGCGGCCTAAGCGCACCGCACGCCCCCCACGCGTCGCGGCGGCTTGCCGCGATCAATTCCGGCGGCGTATCAGCACCTATGGCCAAGCGTATCAAGTCGAGACCGCAAGAGCGGGGCTTTGTGATGTTCGATGTCGTCTACACGGATGGCTCCCGGGCCTCGAACCGGCGGGTGCCGATGGAGATCCTGGGCGGCCTGGACGGCGACGAGCCGGCCCGCGACCTGATCCTCGAGCAGGAGGCGGAGATCGCCCTGAAGGCCGGGCGACCCGGCCGCGAGATCCAGAGCCTGACCCGCTCGCCGATCGTCAAGCCGAAGCCGATCGACTGACCGGGATTGCCGGTCAGGCCGTCTCGGCCATCCGGCGGGCGACCTCGTCCCGCAAGGCCGCGTTCATCTCGGCGAACCGGGCCTGCGTGCGGGCCTGCAACCAGGGAAACAGCACGGGGGCGAGCCAGCCCGCGAAGGTCTCCGCCTGGACGAGATCGACGCCCTGCCGGGTCTCGGTGATCCGGAACGCGTGCGTCCCGGTGATCAGATGCGGCGTCGCGATGCCGCCGCGCCAGACCAGGCACCGGCCGGGCTCCCAGCCGGTCACCTGCACGCGCACGGTTCGGAATGTGCGGCCGTTCAGGGTCAATTCCAGGCGCCAGCGCGCGCCCGCGCGCCGCTGCCCCTCGGCCTTCCGGATGAACGGGTTCCAGTCCGGATAGGATTCGAGATCCGTCAGCACCGACCAGACCATCCCGGCCCGGGCGGGAATCGCGATCGTCGTGCTGCTGACCCGGGCGGCCGTCCGGCCCTTGCCGGCTGCCCCCTTGCCGGCCGTTCCCTTGTCGACAGTTCCTTTGCCGACCGTCATGCGTCCCTCCCGCGCCTGCCGTGAAGAACACCCGTGGACCGAAAACGGTGCGGTTCAGATCGCCCCTTCGACCACTTCCAGGGCCCGCAGGACCGCGAAGCCGATTCGCTGGGCCTCGGCCTCGGCCTCCGCGGTGACCGGCAGCAGCGCCACGGTCTCGACCTCCGGTTCGTCCTCCGGCCCGACCACGACCCGGAAGACCTCGCCCTCCTGCGCCGCCGGATCCCGGATCAGGCCGACCCGGTGGCCCGCCCCCGTGCCGAGAACGCGCAGGAACGGCTGATCGGTCGCCCCCGGCCCGGCGGGCTCGGCCCGGCGCGGCGTGCCGAAGGCGGGGCGGATCACGTTGTCGTCGGGCATGGCGGGAACCTCTCTCTGCGAGCCGCGTGCCGGACGTCGGCACGCGGGTCTCCATCGCGGACGGTGGAGGCGGCCGACTTGTCCCGATTTATCGGACACCCTACCCTACTGGAATGTCCGTCGCGTTGGTCTATCGATTCAAGCAGGATGCTCCGCAGTCGAGCCTTCGGGACCTCGACGATGTGGTGCTGCTCGTCGACACCGTCAGCGATGACGGCGATCTCATTCCGTCCGGGCGTAAAGGCACGATCGTCAGCGTCCACGGCGCGGGCGAAAGCTACGTCGTCGAGTTCGCCGAGCCGCCCGGAGCCCTCGTGTCGGTCTTCCCGCACGAGATACGCCGCGCCGAGCGTCCAGCCCTTTGACCGACAAGAGCGTTCCGGTCACTTGGCACATCGAAGCGCATAAGATTTCCCGCTACCTGACCGACTTGGCGCATCCGGTCGGCGGCCCGAAGGCAAAGTATCTGATGCGCTTCGGCTTCTCGCCCGACGAGCCGGCGATCCTCGCGAATGCCCTCGTCCTGCACGCGATGGGCAATCGTCCCGGCATGCCCTCCACGACGCGCGTCGGAACGCTGGCCGTCGTGTTCGAGGGAACGGTGTTGGCCCCCGATGGCCGGGACATGCCCCTGCGCACGGTCTGGGAACCGCGGGATATCGGGTCCGTGCGCGAGATGCACTTCGTGACCGCGGTTCCCCTGACACGCCGTCGTCTGAAATCCGGACCGTAGCGAGGTTTCTCATTCGGCCTTCCCGGCGGCCACGCCCGCCGTCGCGAGGACCGCGTCGGCCAGGACCTCCAGACCGGCCCCGGCCCAGTCCGGCGTGATGCTCTCGGCCTCGTTGTGGCTGATGCCGCCGTGGCAGGGGCAGAACACCAGGGCCGCCGGGACCGCGCGGGCGCAGTAGACCGCGTCGTGGTAGATCGCCGTCGGCATCCGCGTCCAGGCGTGGCCCCGCGCCTCGGCGGCGGCCTGGATCCGGTCGACCAGCACCGGATCGAACGGGGTCGGCGGCGCGCGCCAGAACTCTTCGACGCGGATCGCGACGCCCCGCTCGGCCGCCAGGGCGTCGGCCCGTTCCACGATCCGCGCCCGCATCGCCTCCAGCTGGTCGGTGTCGCCGTGGCGCGCGTCGAGGCTGAACCAGACCCGGCCCGGCGTGATGTTGCGGCTCTCCGGCTCGGCCTTCAGCACGCCCACCGTGGCCCGCCCGCGCTCGCCGCCGACGCCCACCGCCCCGTGGGCGATACCTTCCAGGGACGCGATCAGCGCCGCCGCGGCCATCATGGCGTCGCGCCGCCCGTCCATGGGGCTGCCGGCATGGGCTTCCTCGCCCTGCACGGTGATCTCGTACCAGATCTGCGCCAGCGCCCGGTCCACCACCCCGATGGTCAGGCCCGCATCCTCCAGGCGCTTGCCCTGCTCGATGTGCAGCTCGAAATAGGCGCCGATCCCGCGCAAGGCCGCCGGGTCCGCCGCGCCCTGCCAGCCGATGCGCCGCAACTCGTCGCCGAAGGCGAGGCCCGCGAGGTCCCGGGTCGCCAGGACCTCGGCCTCCGGGACGATCCCCATGGCGACGCCGCTGCCGCTCATCGGCGGTGGGAAGCGCGACCCCTCCTCGTTGGTCCAGTTGATCAGCAGGAGCGGCGCCTCGGTCTCGATCCCGGCCTCGTGCAGGGCGCGCATGATCTCGAGCCCGGCCAGCACGCCGAGCGGCCCGTCGAACTTGCCCCCCGTGGGCTGCGTGTCGAGGTGGCTGCCGATCGCCACCGGCTTCAGGTCCGGGTTCCGCCCCGGGCGGTGGAAGATCATGGTGCCGACCCGGTCGACGGTGAGGGTCAGCCCCACGGCCTCGCCCCAGCGCTGGAACAGGGTGCGCCCCTCCGCGTCGCGGTCGGTCAGGGTCTGCCGGTCGTTGCCGCCATTGGGCAGCGCCCCGATCCGGGCGAGGTCCATGAGGCTGGTCCAGAGCCGATCCCGCGAGAGCGGGAGGTTGATGCGATCCATGGGTGCGATGCCTCTCTGCCGAAGGCGTACCGGATGCGAAGGTTAGGCCGCGATCCGGATCGGCACCAGGGACCCGACGGGACCGGGACGGGAGCCGGCGGCCCGGTGGGCCCGTGCGGACCCACCGAGTGCTGGCTTGTCAGTATCGCCGAACGCTGCCGCAACGGGCAGCAGAGTCCGGTCGTCAATCATTCGTATAAATACATACATATCGCAGAAATTACAGTTTTTGATCAAAATTTGACCTGTTTAATGTTTTGTGACAGCCTGATCGTCATCCCGAAAACGCCGCGGCATCTCCCTGACACGAACAACGGCGGCGCAGACGCGGGAGCATCCTCCCGGATACCAGAGCGACGGCACAGAACCGGGAACGCCCGGCGCGCACCTTTCGGGACGATGCCCGTGTCGGATCGCGGATCCGGCCCGAAACGATCACCGGCCCGAGTTGGAGGGAGTCCTCATGCTACTGGCATCCACGCCAGCCGCGACGCTACAGGCCGCGGGATTCATCGGCACCTGGGATACGGACGTCGCCGCCGGCCGATCCGTGCTCGACCTGGGCGCCGCCTCCATGCTGGCGGGCAATCCCGGTCTGGTCGGCAAGCCCGTGCCCCTCGACGTCGCCCTCGGGCGGATCCACCCGGGCGATCGGGACCGGGTCTTCGACGTGATCCAGGACCTCCGGCAGACGGGTGGACCGGTCGCCCTGGAGTTCCGCATCCTGACCGGGACGGGCGAGACCCGCTGGATCCTCGACCAGGGTCTCGTGGCACCCGACGCGACCGGGCGCCTGCAGGGCTGCGGAGCCTATATCGACATCACCGCATGGCACGGGCGCTGGGCGTCACCGCGGGCGGACAGCGCCACGCCGGCCGCGAATCTGGACGCCGCGGCCGACCATTGCATCCAGGTCCACACCGCCCTGGAGCGCCACGGCGACACGGCCCTGCGCCTCCTGTCGGGCATGCTGCTGCTCGGGATCGGACGCGCGCTGGCGCAGCGCGCGCCCTGAAGCCCGGCCCTACGTCCGCCAGGGATGGGCCGGCAGCTCGGTCTGGCCGATGGCCTTGGCGCCGGCCTCCGCGACCGCGTGATCGTTTTCCACCGTCGAGCCGCTGACCCCGATGGCGCCCGACATGACGCCGTCCGCATCGACGATCGGAATGCCGCCCGGGAAGGTAATCAGCCCGTCGTTCGAGTGCTCGATCCCGTAGAGCGGGCCGCCGGGCTGCGACAGCTGGCCGATCTGGCCGGTCATCATGCCGAAGAACACCGAGGTCTTGGCCTTCTTGTGGGCGATGTCGATGGAGCCGACCCAGGCGTCGTCCATGCGGTGGAACGCCTTCAGGTTGCCGCCGGAATCCACCACCGCGATGCACATCTGGGTGCCGAGCGCGATCGCCTTCGCCCGGGCGGCGGCAATGGCCTTGTCGGCCTGCTCAATCGTGACGTGCATGGGACACTCCCGTTCGCGGTTTCCGGTCGAGAGGCTGTGACGGTTTGAAGCGCCGGGCGCAAGGTCGGCCGGTGCGGCCATGGGGTTTCCCGGCCCGGGACACGACAGCGCCGCTTCAACGAGCGGCAGGGCACCGATCCTTCCCCGGGGGCCCCTCGATTCATCGATCTCAGCCGAACATCGAAGACTTCAGAAGTGAGCGCATTTCCACCCTCCGCGAGGCCTATCCCTGCATAGGTTTGAGTTACTGCGCTGATGACGGATCGCGACAGGCCCCCTCTCCCGAGCGGGAGAGGGTTGGGGTGAGGGATGAGAACTCTCAGGACGGAGCACGCGATCGATGCGCCGACAAGGCGCGCCTTATTCTGCAGGTTCTCGCCCCTCACCCTGTCCCTCTCCCGCACGGGAGAGGGGACCCGCGCTCAATCTGGGCTGGCGGGCGCGCACGGCCGAGACCGTAAGCCTGCGTAGGCCGTAGCCCGCTCGGGAGGTGAGGCCTGCGCTCAGCCGGCGCGCTCCCGGGCGGTGCGGATGTGCTCCAGCAGTTCGCCCGCCAGCGCCGCGCAGGCGGCCGCGTCGGGACAGGCCCGCTTCCAGACCACCCGGCCCTCGCGCAGGATCACGCCGTCCGTCACCGGCAGGGCGGGCAGCGGCCGGTCCGGCCTCAGATCGGCCGCGACGCCCTGCGGGCCGCCCCGGAGCCGGGCCACGCCCAGCTCGCAGCAGGCCGCGCGCAGCCGGGCCAGATCGAACAGGGCGCGCATGGCGGCGGGGGCCGCACCGAACCGGTCCTCCACCTCCCCGGCCAGGGCGTCGATCGCCTCGGCCTCGCGCAGGCGCAGGAGCCGCGTGTAGAGGCTCAGGCGGATTTCCGGCTCCGGCACGTAATCCTCGGGGATCCGGCTCGGCAGGCCGAGCTCGATCTCCGGGCTCCAATCCTCGGCGCGCCCGCCCTTGGCGGCGGTCAGCGCCAGCTGCAGCAGGTGCTGGTAGAGCCCGAGCCCGACGAGCTTGGCGTGGCCGGCCTGATCCTCGCCGACGAGGTCGCCCGCGCCGCGCAGGTCGAGATCCCGGGCGCTCACCGCGAAGCCGGCGCCGAGCCGGTCCAGGGCCTCCAGGGCGCGCAGGCGCTGGAGCGCGGCCGGCGGCGGGGGCGCGGCCGGGTCGCTCAGCAGGTGGACGGTGCCGCGCCGCTGGCCGCGGCCGACGCGGCCCCGGAGCTGGTGGAGCTGCGCCAGCCCGAACTTCGCGGCCTCCCAGACCAGCATGGTGTTGGCCCGGGGCACGTCGAGCCCGCTCTCCACGATGGCGGTGGCGAGCAGCACGTCGCCGTCCCCCTCCGCGAACCGGACCATCACCTCGTCCATGGCGGAGGGCTTCAGATCCCCGTGCGCCACTAGGATCGAGAGGTCCGGCACGAGGGCGCGCAGGCGCTCCGCCATGGGGGCGATGTCCTCGATCCGCGGGCAGACCACGAAGCTCTGGCCGCCGCGGCGGTGCTCGCGGATCAGCGCCTCGCGCACGGCCTCGGCCTCGTAGGGCGCCACCACGGTGCGGACCGGCTGGCGCAGCGCCGGCGGGGTCGCCAGGACGCTCAGGCTCTGGAGGCCGACGAGCGCCGCCTGGAGGGTGCGCGGGATCGGCGTCGCGGTGAGCGTCAGGACGTGACCGCCCTCGGCCAGCCGGCGCAGATCGGCCTTCATCTTGGCGCCGAACCGTTGCTCCTCGTCGATCACCGTGAGGGCGAGGTCGGCGAAGGCGACGCCCTTGCCGGCGAGCGCGTGCGTGCCGACCACCAGCCGGATCGTGCCGTCGGCGAGCCCTGCCTTGACGCGCTTGGCCTCGGCCGGCGCCACGAGGCGGGAGAGCTGCGCGACCTCGATCCCGAACCGGCCGAAGCGGCGGCGCAGGATCTCGGCGTGCTGGCGGGCCAGCACGGTGGTGGGGGCGATCAAGGCCGCCTGCTTGCCGGCAAAGATCGCGGCGGCGAGCGCCCGCAGCGCCACCTCGGTCTTGCCGAAGCCGACATCGCCGCAGACCAGCCGGTCCATCGGCCGGCCGGAGGCGAGGTCGGCCATCAGTTCGTCGATGGCGGCGGCCTGATCCGGGGTCGGCGCGAAGCCGAACCCGGCGGCGAAGCGCTCCATGTCGTTGGCGGGCGGCGCCAGGACCGGGGCGTCCGTCTCCCGGCGGGCGCGGGCGGCCGCCAGCATGAGGCGCGCCGTGCGCGCCATGGTGGCCTCGGCCTCCAGGCGGCGCCGGGGCCAGGTGCCGCCGTCGAGCTTGTCGAGGGTGACGGCGTCGGGCTCCGGGCCGTAGCGCCAGATCCGGTCCGCCTGGGAGACCGGCACCATCAGGATCGCGTCGCCGGAGAATCGCAGGCGCAGGGCCTCGGAGGCCGCCTCGCCCTGCGTGACGCCCGAGGTGGCCACCGAGTCCAGCCCCTCGAACACGCACAGGCCGCGATCGCGGTCGACCGCGACGTCGCCGGGGCGCAGATCGACCTCGCCCATCGGCAGGATCGCCCGGGCGCCCCCCGCCACGGCGGCGTCCGGCCCGAACAGGTCGGCGGCGGCGATGACGGTCGCCCCCTGGTCTGGCACCCGGAACCCGGCCCCGAGGGGCGCCTCCAGGGCGAGGACGTCGCCCGGGCGCGCCTCGGCAACATCGGCCCAGGCGTCGATCAGGCGGATCGGGCGCTCGGCGACCTTGCCGGCCTGGCGCACGAGGCGCCGCAGGGGCTGGCGGCCGCCGGCCAGGACGATCGCGTCGCCGGCCTTCAGCCGCTCGCGCAGCAGCTTGGCGAAGGCGGTGCCCGGCCGGCGCTCCCGGGCGAAGGATGGCAGCGCCAGCGACTCCCCGGCCTCCTCGGTGGCGGCGATCCGGTCGTGGGCCGCCACGATGTCGCGCCACGCCTGCGGGGTGAGGTAGAGGCCCGCCCCGGCCTGCCCCCGCCCGCCGCGGGCGCCGAGCCTGCCTTGGGCCTCCGCCATCTGCTCGAACACGGCGTCGATCCGGGCCTGGGTGCCGTCCTCCACCACGAGGCGGGCCGCCGGCACGTAGTCGAGGAGCGTCACGAGGCGCGGGTAGTAGCGTTCCAGCCGGTGCTCCTGGCCGGTGAAGGGCTCGAAGCTCTGGCCGGAGCCGGGCTCCAGGATGATCTCGGTGGCGGGGTCGATCACGAGTTCGTCCGCCTCGGCGACCGAGCGCTGCGAGATCGCATCGTACGAGCGGATCGCGGTGACGCGGCCCTCCGCGTGCTCGATCCGGCAGGGCAGCGGGGCGGCGGCCGGAAACACCTCCACGGTGCGGCCCCGGACGGCGATCTCGCCGGGCTCGTCGACCCGCTCGTCCAAGATGTAGCCGAGGCGTTTGAGATCGGCGGTCGCGGCCGCGACGTCGAGGCGATCGCCGACCCGGAGCGTCACCCGGGCCGTGGCCCAGGTCTCCGGCGGGGGCACCCGCTGGATCAGGGCCGGGGCGGTGGTCAGCACGAAATCGGGCTGCGCATCCGTGTCGGTCAGCCAGCGCATCACGGCGGCCCGGGCGCCCATCGTGGCCCGGGACGGCGAGGCGTGGTCGAAGGGCAGGCAATCCCATTCGGGGAAGATCGCGACCCGGGCCTCGGGGTCGAGCGCCCGGAGCGTCGCGGCGAGCTCCTCCAGGCGACGGCCGTCCCGGGCGACGTGGACCAGGGGCGCAGCCCCCGCCTCGTAGCGCAGGAGCGCCACCGCCAGGGCTCCCGTGGGCATCAGCGGCGCGTCCTCGACGCCCTGCTGCGCGCCCGACTTCAACCTACGATTGGCCATGCCTGTCCGAATCCGTGTCCCTCGCGCCGCCAACGCGGCACGGGCCGCCCGGGCTCCCGGGCGCGGCAATCCCATCCACAGCAGCCCCATCGACAGCGGCGCGGATCGGCCGGTTCGACCGGGCCGGCCGCCGGTCGGGAACACGAATTCGTGATCGAGGGCGCGCACAACCGCGAATCGATCCGGCACCGCGCGCCGCAAACGGCGGAGCCGAGATTACAATTCAGGGTTGATGAGCGCGCCGATGGCGGCCGAGCGGGATCCGGTGCGCTCCTTCAGGAGCTTACCGTCGCGCAAACCCTGCGTTGACCGTATCACCGGAGTTGCGTTGCATGGCCCCACTTGGGAGGGTCGAAGGCGTAGGGTATGACGCCCCCGTGTCGCGGACCCAGACAATGCCCTGCCCGTCGGGTTTCGAGCCCCGGAATCCCCAGCGCCTCGCCGCTCTGCAGGCCTACGCCATCCTCGACACGCCCCCGGAGCGGGCGTTCGACGAGATCGCCGAGATGGCCGCCCAGGCCTGCGGCACGCCGATGGCGCATATCACCTTCGTCGACGCCGACCGGCAGTGGATCAAGGCCGCGGTGGGCCACGCCCGGCAGGCGATGCCGCTCGAACATGGCTTCTGCACCGAGGCGATGCGCACGGACGGCATCCTGCTCCTGCCGGACCTGACGGCGGAGCCGGATCGCGCCGCCAACGCCCTGGTCACCGGGGAGCCGCACCTGCGCTTCTACGCGGGCGTCGCCCTGGTGACGCCCGACGGCTGGGCCATCGGCACCCTCTGCGTGCTCGACCGGGAGCCGCGCACCCTGACCGATCAGCAGGTCTTCGTCCTGAAGGCGCTCGCCCGGGCGGTGATGACGCAGCTGGAGTCCCGCTGCGCCGAGGCAACCCTGCGCCGCACCGAGGAGCGCCATCGCTCGCTCTTCGCCTTCCTCAACGCCGGCTTCTGCATCGTGGAGATGATCTTCTCCGCGGAGGACCGGGCGGTCGATTACCGCTTCCTGGAGGTCAACGCCGCCTTCGAGCGGCAGACCGGCCTGGCCGACGTGGTCGGGCGCACGATGCGGGACTTCGTGCCCGGCCACGAGCAGCACTGGTTCGATCTCTACGGCCAGGTCGCCCGGACCGGTCAATCGGTCCGGTTCGAGCAGCAGGCCGGCAGCCTCGGCCGCTGGTACGACGTGCACGCCTACCGGGTCGACGGGCCGATGCGAAACCGCGTCGCGATCCTGTTCAACGACATCACCGAGCGCCGCCGGAGCGAGATGGTGCTGCAGGCGCGGGAGGCGGAGCTGCGCCTCGTGGCGGACGCGATGCCGGTGCTGATCGCCTTCATCGACCGCAACCTCGTCTACCAGTTCGCCAACGCCGCCTACGAGACCTGGACGGGCCAGTCCGCCGCCCAGGTCGTGGGGCGGACCGTGACCGATCTCCTCGGCGCCGAGGCCTTCGAGGTCCGGCGGCCCGCCATCGCGCGGGCGCTCGCGGGCGAGGAGATCCGGCACGAATGGGCCTGGACCTTCCCGGACGGGGAGAGCCGCACCGCCGACACGCGCTACCTCCCCCGCCGCGGGCCGGACGGGCAGGTCGACGGGTTCTACGTCTTCGCCCACGACATCTCCGAGCGGAAGCGGGTCGAGGACCTGCTTCAGTCGCGGACCGAGCGCCTGGAGGCGCAGGTCGCCGCGCAGAGCCGGGACCGCGACCGGGTCTGGACGCTCTCGCCGGTGCTGAAGCTGGTCTCGGACCGGGACGGGCGGGTGCAGGCGGTGAACCCGTCCTGGAGCCGGGCGCTCGGCTGGTCCGAGGGCGAGACCCTGGGCCGGGCGGCCCTCGACTTCGTGGCGGATCCGGAGCGCGAGGCCGCGCGGTCCGCCCTGCGGCCGCTCTGCGAGGATCGGCGGGTCGAGGATGTGGAGCTGGCCTGCGTGACCCATTCCGGGGACCGGCGGCGCGTGCTCTGGACGGTCGTGCCGGAGGACGGGCTGTTCTACGGGTTCGGCCGCGACATCACCGAGCAGCGCCAGGCCGAGGAGGCCCTGCGCCAGTCGCAGAAGCTGGAGGCGATCGGCCAGCTCACCGGCGGCGTGGCGCACGACTTCAACAACCTGCTCACGATCATCCGCTCCTCGGTGGAGTTCCTGCGCCGGCCCGACCTCGCCGAGGAGCGGCGGCGCCGCTACCTCGACGCGGTGTCCGATACGGTCGACCGGGCCGCCAAGCTGACCGGCCAGCTCCTCGCCTTCGCCCGGCGGCAGGCGCTCAAGCCCCAGGTCTTCGATATCTGCACCCGCCTGCGCAGCATCGCCGACATGCTCGATTCGGTGACCGGCGCGCGGATCCGCGTGACCATCGACCTGCCGGAGACGCCCCGGTACGTGCGCGCCGACGAGAGCCAGTTCGAGACGGCCCTGATCAACATGGCGGTCAACGCCCGGGACGCCATGGACGGGGAAGGCGGCCTGACCCTGCACCTCGACGCCGATTGCCCGATGCCGCCGATCCGCGGGCATGCCGGCGCCAAGGGGCCATTCGTGGCCGTGCGGGTCTCCGACACGGGGGCCGGCATCCCGGCCCCGGATCTCGGGCGGATCTTCGAGCCGTTCTTCACCACCAAGGAGGTCGGCAAGGGGACCGGGCTCGGCCTGTCCCAGGTGATCGGCTTCGCCAAGCAGTCGGGCGGCGACATCGACGTGGCGAGCGCGCTCGGCGGCGGCACGACCTTCACGCTGTACCTGCCGCAGGTCGCCGCCCCCGCGATGGCCGAGGCCGCCCGCGACGCGCAGCCGGAGGCGGAGCCGCAGCGGGGCCTGTGCATCCTCGTGGTGGAGGACAATCTCGGCGTCGGCCGGTTCTGCACGCAGATCCTGGAGGATCTGGGCCACGCCCCGGTCTGGACGAAATCCGCCGAGGAGGCGCTCGCCGAACTCGACACCACGCCGGACCGCTTCGACGTGGTGTTCTCGGACGTGGTGATGCCCGGCATGGGCGGCTTCGCGCTCGCCCGGCAGTTGCAGACCACGCGGCCCGACCTGCCGGTGGTGCTGACCTCGGGTTACAGCCACGTGCTGGCCAAGGATGACGCCCACGGTTTCGCCCTGGTGCGCAAGCCCTACT
This sequence comes from Methylobacterium guangdongense, assembly GCF_038442355.1. Lineage (NCBI taxonomy): Bacteria > Pseudomonadati > Pseudomonadota > Alphaproteobacteria > Hyphomicrobiales > Methylobacteriaceae > Methylobacterium > Methylobacterium guangdongense. The sequence goes on along the minus strand of NZ_JBBXMX010000020.1, from coordinate 67,571 downwards.
CGGCCGCGCAGCTCGCCCAGGTGCTGTACGAGGCCGCCAAGCGGCGCGGCCCGCCGAAGCCGCTGCCCATCGCGGCGGAGGGTGCGGCGCAGGCGTGACGGGCTTCGTGTCTCGCGTCTTGCCCCGGACAGCGGGAGTGTGAGCAGAACCCGATCCGGGATCTTGCACACAGGGCGCCGCGAAGCGGCACAGGTTCATCCCGATTTACGTTTCGCCACGTCTTACGGCGGATTCCGCGCTCCGTTCCGCTGACGCGTCATGCGCTTCGGGGCAGGGACGACAGACATTCCGCTCGGGACCTCCGAACACGTGCCGGAGGTCCGGCGTCAATCAAGCTCGGACACACGCCATACCCGTCTGGAACAACCCGACCGGTTTCGGGTTGACGCAGTGCAGCACGACGATGGCGTCGTCATGCTGCTGCCCCTCGTGGGCGTTTCCTCCCAAGACTTCGGACCGCCCCTTGAGGGCGGTCTTTTTTTGGGCCACTTTCCATCAACGCGGCCGACGGTCGGAAGTTCTCAGGACATTCTTAAGTTTGCCGTCGCGGGGACCCGGCTCACGCCGCGAGGGCGAGCAACGCGAACGTCGCGAGCCAGTGCTCGCCCATGTAGTCCCCCGCCACGTGCGGAAGCCCGGCCGCGAGATGGGCCTCCGCCGCCGCGATCAGCACCGGCCGGCGGCGATCCTCCGGAGGCAGGGCGCCGGCGAGCGCCCGGAAGCACCACGCCCGGCTGAGGTTCAGCCCGTCGAGATGGGCGATCTTGCCGTCGCTGCGATCGGTGGCCGTGGCCGGGCGGAACAGCGTCGCGGGCCGGCCCGCAGCGAGTTCGGGCAGGAACCGGTCGAACCAGGGCTCGAACCGCTCCGGCGGCAGCAGGCGGCGCATGCACTCGGCCTCGATCAGCGCGGAGGACAGGAAGTCGTCGCCGCCCGGCTCACCCCAGGCGGGGCAATCCACGTCCGCCCCATACCAGCGCTCGGCCTTCTGCAGCAGCAGGGCCCGGAGCGCGGCATCCCCCGCCCCTTCGGCATAGTCGGCGGCCAGGCGCAACGCGAAGGCGGTGTTGAAATGGGTCCCGACCCGCACCGGGTAGGGCGCCAGCGGCAGGAAATCCCGGAACCGCCGGACCACGATTCCGGCGAGGGGCGCCAGCGCCGCGGCCCAGCGGGGCTCGTCCAGGCCCCCGAGCTCGTCGGCGAGTTTCAGGAGCCACGCCCAGCCGTAGGGGCGCTCGAACCCCCGGGCGCTCGGCTGGCCGAGATACGCACATTCCCCCGCGACCTTGTCGGGGGTCAGCTGCGCGTCGAAGTGGGCGCGGATCGCCCCGGCCTCGGCGGCCTCCGGGAACAGGCGCAGCACGCGGGCGAGCAGCCAGTGGGCGTGGACGCAGGAATGCCAATCGTAGCTGCCGTAGAAGACCGGGTGCAGCGCGGCGGGGGTGCGGGCATCCTCCGGCCCCGCCAGAACATGGCCCGGCTTGTTCGGGTACTCGCGGGTGACGTGGCCGAGGGCGAGGGTCGCGAAGCGGGCGGCGATCGCCGGGGTCAGGACGGGTGGCATCGCGGAACTCCGAGTCTGGAGGCGCCGGCATAGCCGGTCGGGTGGCGGCCGTCAGGACAGCGGGTCGCTTTGCCGGGGCGCGGGCAGATCGGCTATCGAGCCTTCCACCGCCCCGCCGGCCTCACCGGAAGCCCCATGCGCCGCGCGCTGCTCGCCGTCCTTCTCGCCGCCCTCGTGATTCCCGCGCCCCTCGCGGCCGCGCCCGACCCGAGCCGCGACGTCCTCTGGGCGGCGCTGAAGACCTGCGTGCTGGCCAAGCGGCTCGCCAACCGGACCTTCCCGTGCCTCTCGGTCGATCTGGGCGACGCAGAGCGTCCGGGCACGGCGGTGCTCCGCGCCCCCGGGGAGCCGACCCACAGCGTCCTCATGCCCACCGACACCGTGGCGGGCCTGGAGGCGCCGGTCCTGCGGGGCCCGCGCGGGGCCGCCTACTGGCGGGCGGCGCTGGCGGCGCGGCCCTTCGTGGCGGACGTGTTCAAGGGAAAGCTGTCGCCCGCCGCGGTGGGGCTCGCGGTCAACTCGGCCCAGGGCCGCAGCCAGGACCAGCTCCACATCCACCTCGACTGCCTGCGGCCGAGCGTGCTGGCGGCCCTGAAGGCGCATGGCCGCCAGGTCCAGCGGCGCTGGAGCCGCTTCCCGGTGGCGCTCGCCGGCGACCGCTACTACGCCCTGCGGGTGCCGGAGGCGGAGGCCGAGCGCTTCAACCCGTTCGCGGCCCTGCACGGCCTGCCGGGCGCCCGGCCGGACCTGCACCGCACGAGCTTCGCGGCGGTGGCGACGCAACCGGGCGATCCCGAGCCGGGCTACATCCTGCTGGCCTACCGGGCGCCGAAGGCCAGCGCCGAGGACGTGATGGACCACAGCTGCGCCGCTGCGGATCGGGGCGCCTGAGCGATCCTCAGCCGGCCTGGGGCGGCGGCAGCGCCTCCAGCAACTGGCGCAGGAACGCCCGCACCGCCTTCGGCAGCCGCCGGTCGCGCATGGCCTGGACCTGGATGCCCCGCGCGAGGCCCGCCCGGGCGCGGATCGGCAGGCTGACCAGCTCCTTGAGCTGCACGGGCGTCTGCACCGACAGCGCCGACATCAGCGCCAGCCCCCGCGAGCGCCGCACGAAGGGCAGCAGCGTCGAGAGGTTGTTGGCCGTCAGAACCGGCTCGACCGCGATGCCCTCCAGCGCGCAGGCGGCGTCGAAGGCCTGCCGCAGGGTCGTGTCCCGGGTCGTGAGCGCGACCGGATAGGCCACCAGATCGGCCAGCCGCAGGGCCGTGGCGCCCGCCAGGGGGTGGTTGGCGGCGGCGAGCACCCGCATCTCGACCTGCGCGTCATAGAGCACCTCGACCTGCGCGGTGGGCGCGAGCGCGAAGGTGATCCCGAGATCGGCCTCCCCCATGGCCACGATCTGGGTCACCTGCGCGGGCGGCAGGACCGTCACCTCGAACCGGATGCCGGGATGGGCCGCGTGGAAGGCCGCGATGGCGTTCGGCACGATATCGAGGGCGAAGCCCTCGGCGCTCGCCACCCGGATCAACCCCCGGGCGAGCCCTTCGAGTTCGCGGATCTCCGTGACCACCTGCTCGGCGCGAATCAGCACCTGATGGGCGTGCTGCGCCAGAAGCTCGCCCGCCGGGCTCGGCACCATGCCGCGCGGGCGCCGCTCGAACAGCACGCAGTCGAGCTCGGCCTCCAGGTTGGCGATCTGCCGGCTGATCGCCGAGGCCGCGACGTTGAGCTGCGCGGAGGCCGCAGCAATCGAGCCAGTGCGGGCGACGGCCAGGAAGTAGCGGAGGCCCGTCGTTTGCACTATCCTACCTCGATCGGACTATACAGCCATATCCGTTGCCGATACGGCAAGGCAGCACTCGCCAAATTCTACTTGTTGCGATCCCAGATGCACAACATCATCGCAGGGTGAAAAAGGCGGCAGCCGCGGATTGCTCCGTGTGACCTGTCCGCCGCGCCGTCGGAGCCTCCATGCCGCTACGGACTCTCACCCGGGCCGCCACCTTGGCCGCCTCGCTCGCGACGCTGATCGCCGCGCACCCGGCGCTGGCCGGCAAGGCCAACGACACGCTGGTCTACGCCTCGGACAGCGAGCCGGAAAACGTCAGCCCGTATCACAACAGCGCCCGCGAGGGCGTGATCCTGGCCCGGAACTGCTGGGACACGCTGCTGTACCGGGATCCCAAGGACGGCACCTACAAGCCGATGCTGGCGACCGCCTGGACCTGGGCGGACGACACGACCCTCGATCTCACGATCCGCGACGGCGTGGTGTTCCACAACGGCGACCCGCTCGGGCCGGAGGACGTGGCGTTCACGTTCAACTACGTGCTGACGCCCGAGGCCCGTACCGTCACCCGCCAGAACGTCGACTGGATGAAGTCGGTGGAGGTGACCGGCCCGCACACGGTCCGCATCCACCTGAAGGCGCCGTTCCCGGCGGCCCTCGAATACCTCGCCGGGCCGACCCCGATCTTCCCGGCCAATTACTTCAAGAAGGTCGGCCTCGACGGCTTCGCCAAGGCGCCGGTCGGCAGCGGCCCCTACAAGATCACCAAGGTCGATAGCGGCCGCGGCGTCAGCATGGAGCGGTTCGACAAGTACTGGGCCGGCAGTCCGCTGGGTAAACCGAAGATCGGCAAGCTGCAGTTCCGCGTCATCCCGGACGGCGAGAGCCGGGTGGCCGAATTGATGACCGGCGGCGTCGACTGGATCTGGCGGGTGCCGAGCGATCAGGCCGAGCAACTGCGCGCCGCGCCCAACATCACGGTGCTCAATTCCGAGACGATGCGGGTCGGCTTCCTGCAGTTCGACACGTTGGGCCGGGCGAAGGAGAACTCGCCGCTCAAGGACGTGCGCGTCCGGCAGGCGATCTCCTACGCCATCGACCGCAAGGCGATGGTCGACAATCTCGTGCGCGGCGCCTCGCGGGTGATGAACGCCCTGTGCTTCGTCGACCAGTTCGGCTGCACCGACCAGGGGGTGATGCGCTACCCCTACGACCCCGCCAAGGCCAAGGCGCTGCTCAAGGAAGCCGGCTACCCGAACGGCTTCGAGATCGACCTCGGCGCCTATCGCGAGCGCGACTACGCCGAGGCGGTGATCGGCTATCTCGGCGCCGTCGGCATCAAGGCGCGGCTCAACTACCTGCGCTACGCGGCGTTCCGGGATTCGCTGCGCGCCGGCAAGACCTCGATCGGCTACCAGACCTGGGGGTCGTTCTCGGTCAACGACGTCTCGGCCTTCGACGGGGTGTATTTCCGCGGCGGCGAGGAGGATCTGACCAAGGATCCGCAGGTGATCGCCGACCTGCAGGAGGGCGACGGCTCGACCGATCCCGAGAAGCGCAAGGCCGCCTACGCCAAGGCGCTCCAGCGGATCGCCGGAGAGGCCTACGCCCTGCCGATGTTCTCCTACTCGACCAACTACGCCTTCACGTCGGACCTGAACTTCACCGCCCAGCCCGACGAGGTGCCGCGCTTCTACGCGGCGTCGTGGAAGTGAGGGTGGTGGTCGTGGCGCGACCGGCCCCCTCTCCCGTGCGGGAGAGGGTTGGGGTGAGGGATCAGGTCTTCCCGGAGAGGTCGCACCCCTCACCCTGTCCCTCTCCCGCACGGGAGAGGGGACCCGCGATCCAGCCGGGCTCCGATGGCCGAAGCCGATCCGGTCCGCATCGCCAAAAGGGAGCCTGAGCCATGCTGGCCTTCACGGTTCGGCGCGTGCTGGTCGCCCTGGCGGTGGCCGTCACCGTCTCGGTGGCGAGCTTTCTGCTCCTCCACCTCTCGGGCGATCTCGCCACGGCCATCGCCGGCCCGGAGGCCACCGGGCCGCAGATCGCGCAGATCCGCCAGGATTACGGCCTCGACCAGCCGCTGCTGACCCAGTTCCTCACCTGGAGCTGGCGGGCCCTGCACCTCGATTTCGGCAACTCCTTCTACTTTCGCGAGCGGGTGATCGACCTGCTCGCCGCCCGCCTGCCGATCACCCTCTATCTCGGGTTCATCGCGCTGGCCGTGGCGCTGTTCGTGGCCATTCCCCTCGGCGTCGTCGCGGCCGTGAAGCGGGACACCTGGATCGACCGGACGGCGCTCGCCGTCTCGGTGCTCGGCCAGGCGATGCCGAGCTTCTGGTTCGGCCTGACGCTGATCCTGATCTTCTCCGTCAATCTCCGCTGGCTGCCGGTCTCGGGCAACGCCACGTGGAAGAACTTCGTCCTGCCGGCAATCGCGCTCGGCTACTACGCCATGCCGGCCGTGATGCGGCTCACCCGCAACGGCATGCTGGAGGTGCTGGCCTCCGACTATGTCCGCACCGCCCGCGCCAAGGGGCTGCCGCCCCGGAAGATCCTGGTGCGCCATGCGCTGCGCAACGCCGTGATCCCAGTGATTGCGCTCGCGGCGGTGCAGTTCGGCTTCATGCTCGGCGGCTCGATCGTGATCGAGGCGGTGTTCTCGCTCCAGGGCCTCGGGCAGCTCGCCTGGGAGTCGATCGCCCGCAACGACTTCCCCGTGGTCCAGGCGATCGTGCTGGTGCTGGCCATGATCTACATCGGCCTGACGCTCGCCGCCGACCTGCTGAACGCCTTCCTCGACCCGCGCCTGCGCCAGTCGTGAGGATCCGCCGATGAGCCTCCCCCCCGACACGGCGGCGCTCGCCGCCCCCGCCCTGCCCCCGGACGCGCCGGTCGCGCTGGCCCCGGTGCCCTCCCCCACCCGCCTGATCCTGCGGCGGGGCCTGCGCCACACCGGCTTCCTGATCGGGGCCGGGATCCTCGGGCTGATCGTGCTGGCGGCGCTGGCCGCCCCGCTCATCGCGCCGCACGACCCCTACGCGCAGGACGTGTCCCGCCGGCTGATCCCGCCGATCTGGCAGGCCAAGGGCACCTGGGACCACGTGCTCGGCACCGACAAGCTCGGCCGCGACTACCTGAGCCGCCTGCTCTACGGCGGCCAGATCTCCCTGCTGATCGGGATCTCGGCGGCGCTGATCTCCGGGCTGATCGGCACCACGCTCGGCCTGTGCGCCGGCTATTTCGGCGGCTGGGTCGATTCGGTGGTGAGCTACATCGTCACCACGCGGCTCGCCATGCCGGTGGTGCTGGTGGCGCTCGCCATGGCGGCCCTGGTCGGCGGCTCCCTGAAGGTGGTGGTGCTGGTGCTGGGCTTCCTGCTCTGGGACCGCTTCGCCGTGGTGACCCGGGCCGCCACCCAGCAGATCCGCAATCAGGATTTCGTCTCGGCCGCCCGCGCCGCCGGGCTGACCGACCTGCGCATCATCGGCCAGGAGATCCTGCCCAACATCATGAACGCGCTGATCGTCGTGGCGACCCTGGAGATGGCCCACGCGATCCTGCTGGAGGCCGCCCTGTCGTTCCTCGGCCTCGGCGTGCAGCCGCCCCTGCCCTCCTGGGGCCTGATGATCGCCGAGGGCAAGCAGTACATGTTCTTCCAGCCTTGGGTGATCACCATCCCGGGCGTGGCGCTCCTCCTCCTCGTGCTGGCGATCAACCTCCTGGGGGATGGCCTGCGCGACATCACGGCGCCCGAGGCGCGCCACTGACGATGCCGGCCGGCCCGGCACCAGATTGTTTCACGGGAAACACACCATGACGCGAGACGCCGCCATCGCGCGCGCCACAGAGGCCTTCGACTCGGGCGCGTTCCTCGCGCTCCTGCGGGAGGCGGTGGCGATGCCGACCGAGAGCCAGGCCCCCGGCCAGGAGAAGGCCCTGCGCGCCTACCTCGATACCTTCATCGTGCCTTTGGTGACCCGGCTCGGCTTCGCGACCCCAAAAATCTTTCCGAACCCCGACGGGGTGCACGGCCCGTTCCTGATCGCCGAGCGGCACGAGGGCGCCGACCTGCCGACCGTGCTGATCTACGGCCACGGCGACACGGTGCGGGGCTATCCCGAGCAGTGGCGGGAAGGGCTCGGCCCCTGGGAGATCGTGGTCGAGGGTGACCGCTGGTACGGGCGCGGCACCGCCGACAACAAGGGCCAGCACGTCCTCAACCTCGCCGCCCTGGAGCAGGTGATCGCGGCCCGCGAGGGCCATCTCGGCTTCAACGTGAAGCTGCTGATCGAGATGGGCGAGGAATCCGGCTCCCCGGGCCTGCGGCCGTTCTGCCGGGCGCAGGCCGAGGCCCTGCGGTCCGACGTGCTGATCGCCTCGGACGGGCCGCGGCTGAACGGCGAGCGCCCGACCCTCTTCCTGGGCTCCCGCGGCGCCTACAATTTCGAGCTGAGCCTCAACCTGCGCGAGGGCCCGCACCATTCCGGCAACTGGGGCGGCCTGCTGCGCAACCCCGGCACGGTGCTGGCCTCGGCGATCGCCTCGATGGTCGACGCGCGGGGCAGCATCCTGGTGGACGCCCTGCGGCCGCCGCCGATCCCCGAGGGCGTGCGCGCGGCGCTCGCCGACATCCGCGTCGGCGAGGACCCGACCGCGCCCACGATCGATGCCGACTGGGGCGAGCCGGGCCTCACCCCGGCCGAGCGGGTCTTCGCCTGGAACACCCTGGAGGTGCTGGCCTTCAAGACCGGCGATCCGGACGGCCCGCTCAACGCCGTGCCGCCCCACGCCAAGGCGACCCTGCAGCTGCGCTTCGTGGTCGGCACCGACTGGCAGAACCTCATCCAGAACGTGCGTGCCCATCTCGACGCGCACGGCTTTCCGATGATCGAGGTCCGGCCGGCCCGGGCCGCGGAGGTGTTCCAGGCGACGCGGCTGCCCGTGGAGGATCCCTGGGTCGAGTGGGCGCTCCAGTCGATCGAGGCGAGCTCGGGCAAAAAACCGGCGCTGTTGCCCAATCTCGGCGGCTCCCTGCCGAACGACGCCTTCTCGGAGATTTTGGGCCTGCCGACCCTCTGGGTGCCGCATTCCTACCCGGCCTGCCGCCAGCACGGGCCCGACGAGCACATGCTCGCCTCCGGCACCCGCGAGGGCCTGGCGATCATGGCCGGCCTGTTCTGGGACCTGGCCGAGGCCGGACCCGACATCCTCCGCCGCCGCACCGCGAGGGCCTGAACCATGGGCGAGCCGGTCGTCCGCATCCGCGATCTGACGATCGCGCTCCCCAAGGGCGCCGACCGGCCGCACGCGGTCGAGGGCCTGAACCTCGACCTCGAGGCCGGAAAGATCCTGTGCGTGGTCGGGGAATCGGGCTCGGGCAAGTCGATGAGCGCCTACGCGCTGACCGGCCTCCTGCCCCGGGCGCTGAAGCCCACCGCCGGCACGATCCTGTTCGAAGGCCGGGACCTCCTGGCCCTCGACGAGCCCGCGTGGCGCGGGTTGCGGGGCCGGCGCATCGCCATGGTGTTCCAGGAACCGATGACGGCCTTGAACCCGGTGATGCGGATCGGCGACCAGATCGCCGAGATGTTCGAGGCCCACAACCTGCTCACCCGCAGCGAGCGCTGGGCCCGGGCGGTGGCGCTCGCCACCGAGGTCGGCCTGCCGAACCCCGAGGAGGCGGTGCGGGCCTACCCGCACCAGCTCTCCGGCGGCCAGCGGCAGAGGGCGATGATCGCCATGGCGCTGGCGCTGGAGCCCTCGGTGCTGGTGGCCGACGAGCCGACCACGGCCCTCGACGTCACCACCCAGGCCCAGATCCTCCGGCTGATCCGCGACCTGCAGCGGAAGCGCGGGATGAGCGTCCTGTTCATCACCCACGATTTCGGCGTGGTGGCGGAGATCGCCGACCACGTGGCGGTGCTCCAGCGCGGGCGGCTGGTGGAATCCGGCTCGGCCGACGCGGTGCTGCGCAACCCGCAGGCACCCTACACCCGGGCGCTCCTCGCCGCCGTCCCGAGCCTGACGCCGCCGCCGCGCGCGCCCCTCGCGGCGGCCCCGGTCGCCCTCTCGGTGACCGGGCTGTCCAAGACCTATTCCGGGCGCTCCGGCCTGTTCGGCAAGCCGCGCGTCGTGGCGGCCGTCCAAGACGTCTCCTTCGACGTGCGCCGCGGCGAGACCCTGGGGATCGTCGGCGAATCCGGCTCCGGCAAGTCGACCACGGCGCGGCTGGCGATCCGGCTGATCGAGCCCGATGGCGGCACGGTCCGGCTGGGGGACCTCGACTACACGGCGCTGAAGAGCGGCGCATTGCGCGACAAGCGCAGCCGGATCCAGATGATCTTCCAGGACCCGTTCGCGTCCCTGAACCCGCGGCGCACCGTGGAGCAGATCATCACGGCGGGCCCGATCGCCCACGGAATCCCGGCCGCCGAGGCGCGGGAACGGGCGCGCAGCCTCCTCGACCTCGTCGGCCTCGATCCGAAGGCCGCCGCCCGCTACCCGAACGCCTTCTCGGGCGGTCAGCGCCAGCGCATCGGCATCGCCCGGGCGCTCGCCATGGAGCCGGACGTGCTGGTGGCCGACGAGGCGGTCTCGGCGCTCGACGTCTCGGTCCAGCGGCAGGTGCTGGACCTGCTGGAGGATCTGAAGCAGAGGTTGTCCCTGGCGATGCTGTTCATCACCCACGATCTGCGGGTGGCCGCCACGATCTGCGACCGGATCGCCGTGATGCACCGGGGCGCCATCGTGGAGATGCGGGGCACCGCGGACCTGTTCGCGGCGCCGGAGCACGCCTACACGCGCAGCCTGCTGGCGGCCGTCCCGGGCGCCCAGCCGGGCGCGCACGCGTCCTGAACGCCGCCCGGGCCTGGATCGGGCTCATCTGGGACGCTGAGACAAGTTTTTTGGACAGAGTCGCCCTGTCGGGAATCGGACCATTCGGTAGGATGAGCCGTGTCGAGGGTCGAGCGCCCCGGCGGATTCACGGCCAAACCCGCTATCCGTCCACGCTCGCATCTCGCACGCGGACGGGAATTTTCAGCGTGTCGATCTCAGACCAGCCCGACGATATCCGGCGCACCACCAAGCGCTCCGTGCCGGCCGCGCCGGCCCCGCTGCGCCGGGGGCCCGACAAACGGGTCACGCGCTGGATCGGCGCGGGTCATCGCAAGCCGGCGCAGCCCGGTGCCGAGCCCGCGGGCACGATCGTCCAGGCCATGCCGGGTCAGGTCATCAAGCTGAGCTGGGCCGACACGTTCGGTCGGCCCGCCCGCCCCGACCCGGGCCAGGGGTTCCGGTCCCATCCGATCACGGCACAGGTGCTGCCGTTCCAGCGCCGGTCGGATCGTCAGGATACGGCGCCCTGCGGCGGCGATCAGCCGTCCGTGCCGGTCCTGCGCTGATCGACCCGGCCGCCGGGAACGCCGAGGCCGATCGCCTTCGCGAGCGCCGAGCGCTGCGCGGCGTAGCCGGGCGCGGTCATCGGATAATCCTCCGGCAGGCCGTAGCGCTCGCGGTAGAGCTCGGGCGTCAGACCGTGGGCGGTGAGATGGCGCTTCAGGGTCTTGTAGGACCGCCCGTCGATGAAGCTGGTGATGCCGTCCTGCTGGACCGACTTGCGGATCTGCGCGGGCGTCGGCTGCTCGACCGGCGGCGCGGCCTCGGCGACGGGCTGTCCGCCGAGATTGTTCAGCGCCGCATGCACGCCGGCCATCAGGTCGGGCAGTGCGGACGGCGGGACGGAATTGTTCGCGACATAGGCCGCGACGATTTCCGCCGCGAGCTTGACGCGCTCGAGGGCGGTTTCCGGATTTTTTTCGGGCACGGTGAAAGTCCGATCAAAGCTTTCGAGGGCGACGTCCCAGGTTCCAAAAGCAAAAACCAGGCATGTGTCAAGCTCCCCTCGACCGTTTGCGCGCCGAGGAAACCGCACTTCGATACAGTTGGCTGGAAGTCCTGCGACGGATGATTCGATCTACGGAACGTTCCGCGGCAAGTCGCCGACATCTACAGCAACATAGGATTCCCTGAAGGGCATGACTGCAGCGTACGATCCGTGCACGGTTTTGTAGGCTGCAAGACCGTGCGCGGCCGCGATGAATTGCGGGCCTGTGGATTGCGAATCAGGCTCACCCGGGCCCCATCCGGGGGGGGGATCCCCGCGCACAGCCTCTCGGATCTCCTGAACAGCGCCGGTCTCGCGTCGGCGCAGACCGGGATCGCCGCCGCGGGCCGCATCGGTGCGCGGCGCCGAAACCCGATGCGATACGGCGCGCCCGCTGCGCACCGGCTTCGTTCCGACGGGCGCGGCCTGGGGAGACCGCGTCGGCTCAGGCCTGCATGCCCCAGCGCCGGATCGTGCGGGCCTCGATGGTCTGGAAGATCAGGTTCTCGACCACGAGGCCGATCAGGATCACGGTGAGCAGCCCGGCGAACACGTTGGGGATGTCGAGCATGTTCTTGTTCTCGAAGATGAACCAGCCGAGCCCCCCCGAGCCCGACGACACCCCGAACACCAGCTCGGCCGCGATCAAGGTCCGCCACGCGAAGGCCCAGCCGACCTTCAGGCCGGTCAGGATCGCCGGGAAGGCCGCCGGGATCAGGATCTTGCCGATCAGCCGCGGACCCGACAGCCCGTAATTGCGCCCCACCATGGTCAGCGTCCGGCTCACCGACAGGAAGCCCGAATGGGTGTTGAGCGCGATCGCCCAGGTGACCGAGTGGACCAGCACGAACACGAGGCTGCCGTTGCCCAGGCCGAACCAGATCAGCGCCAGCGGCAGCAGCGCGATCGCCGGCAGCGGGTTGAACATGGCGGTCAGCGTCTCCAGCACATCCGTGCCGATCCGCGACGCGATGGCGAGGCCGGTGAGCAGGCTCGCCAGGGCGACGCCCGCCGCGTAGCCCATCAGCAGCACCTTGAGCGACGACCAGGCGCGCGCCGGCAGCGTGCCGTCCATGATGCCCCGGGCGAACGCCTCCACGGTCGCCGTGAAGGTCGGGAACAGGAGGTCGTTGTCGAGATAGCGCCCGTAGGCCTCCCAGATCCCCGCCAGCACCGCCAGGATCACCAGCTTGCGCAGCCAGCCCTGGTTGAACAGCCGCTCGAAGACCGACAGCGGCTTCTCCACCACCGGGGCGCCCGCCCCGCCCCGGGCCGGGCCCAGCGCGTGCTCGATCTCGGGCCGGGCCGACGGGGCCGGGCGGGATGACAGGACCGGGGACACGGCCGGCGGTACGGCGCGGACCGGATCGAGGACTGGGGCGCTAGACATTCTCGGCCTCCGGGATTTCCTCGGCAAACAGCATCTGCTGGATGCGGCTCTCCAGGGCCAGCGCGGCCTCCGGCGTGGCGGCGCTGTTGAGCTCGGCCTTGACCTCGCCCGGGTGCGGCGACAGCAGCAGGATGCGTGCGCCGACCTTGATCGCCTCGGGGATCGAGTGGGTGACGAACAGCACGGTGAAGCGCGTGCCCTCCCACAGGGCCAGCAGCTCGTCCTGCATGCGCCGGCGCGTGAGCGCGTCGAGCGCCGCGAACGGCTCGTCCATCAGCAGGATGTCGGGCTCCATCGCCATGCCGCGGGCGATGGCGACGCGCTGCTTCATGCCGCCCGAGAGCGTGTGCGGGTAGCTGTCGGCGAAGCGCGTCAGGTGGACCTTGTCGATGTACAGATCCGCCCGCTCGCGCGCTTCCCGGCCCTTCAGGCGGCCGGAGGCTTCGAGCGCGAACACGACGTTCTGGCGGACCGTCTTCCAGGGCAGGAGCTGGTCGAACTCCTGGAACACCATCATGCGGTCGGGCCCGGGCTGGGTGACGGGCCGGCCCTTGAGGCGGATCTCGCCCTCGGTCGGCGCCATGTAGCCGCCCACCGCCTTGAGCAGCGTCGACTTCCCGCAGCCCGAGGGACCCAGGAGCACGAATCGGTCCCCGGGAAAGACCCGGAAGCTCACCCGGTAGGTGGCCGTCACCAGATGGTCGCGCGTCTTGTACCGCAGCGTGACCCCGTCCACCTCCAGAAGAGGTTGATCCGTATCCATCCATCCTCCCGGGCGCCGCGGCTTGATGCGCGTTTCGCTGAGGGCTCCACGATGGTCCGGCCCTCACGGGAAAGTGTATCGGTGCGCCGAAGAGGCTGTAAAGGCCGTTATTTTGTATGTGGCGGGATTAATATCCCCAGGACTCCATCCCGGCCCGTCACGCCGGGTGCCACCATCGGCCCTTGAGCACCACGCCCTCCGCGGTGATCCGCTGGGCGCCCGTCATGTGCTCGCCGCGGGTGTCGACGTAGTCGAATGCCCCGTCCCGGAGCGCCAGCACGGTGGCGTCGCCCAGCGCGCCGACCTTCAGGGTGCCGTACTCCATCCGCTTGACCGCCACGGCGGCGTTCACCGTGGAGGCCGCGATGACGTCGGTGAGGCTCATGCCGAGGCAGAGCATCTTCGACATGGTGGTGACCTGATCGAAGGCCGGCCCGTCGATGCAGAGCTGGTGCACGTCCGACGAGATCGTGTCGGGCAGGAAGCCGCCCGCCATCATGGCCCGCGCCGTCTTGAACGCGAACGAGCCCTTGCCGTGGCCGATGTCGAACAGCACGCCCCGCGCCCGGGCCTCGCGCACGGCCGGCTTCACCGCGCCTTGCGCGGTCACGGGGGAATTCGGGAAGGGCCGGAACGCGTGGGTCAGCACGTCGCCGGGGCGCAGCATCGCCAGCACCTCCTCGTAGCTCGGCGGCGGCTCGTCGATATGGGCCATCAGCGGCAGGCCGGTCTCTTCCGCCACCTGCAGGGCGATGTTGAGGGGCGCGGTGCCCTGGTCCCCGGAGGAATTGCGCCCGACCCGGACCTTGATGCCGATGATCACGTCCCGGTTGGCCTCGGCGACCTCGACCGCCTCCCGGGGCGCCATGAGCCGCGGATCCTGGCTCTCGCCGACCATGATGGTCTTCGAGAAGGCATAGATGCCCGCGAAGGAGACGTGGAGATAGGCGAGGATCCGCGCCTCGGAGCGGTCGATCACGTGCTTGCGGAAGCCCGCGAAGTTGCCGGGCCCGGCGCTGCCGGTATCGACCGACGTGGTGACCCCGGAGGTGCGGCAGAACTCGTCGGCGTCGATGCCGATCGAGGTGCCGCCCCAGTAGACGTGGGTGTGCAGGTCGATCAGGCCCGGCGTGACGATCGCGCCGGCCATGTCGCGCACCTGCGTGCCCGGTCCGGCCTGGAGGTCCCGGCCGAAGCCCGAGACCCGGCCGTCCGCGAAGGCGACATCGCAGATCCCGTCATGGTTCTGCGACGGGTCGATGACCCGCGCGCCCTTCAGGATGAGGTCGTGCTGCACGTGAGACTCCAGATGCTTCTACGGGACGCCGAACCGTCCTGGTGCGCGACGCGGTCCGGGGTTTCCAAAGGGCGCGGCCCTTTGGTGGGTCGTCAGGGCGAAGTCCTGACAGATCGGGCAGGGCCCGACGATCGGGCGCAGCCCGACGATCGGGCGCAGCCCGACGATCGGGCGCGTCCCGACAGCAGGGCTCCGCCCTGCACCCGCAAAAGGTCCCGGACCTTTTGAAACCACGACCTTCTCTGACATGTCAGGCTGCCTGGGCGGGGGCGGCCATGTCGTTGAGATGGCAGGCGGCGAAGTGGCCCGAGCCGACGGCATCGAGGCCCGGCACCTCGGTCCGGCAGCGGTCGAAGGCGTGCGGGCAGCGGGTGTGGAAGCGGCAGCCCGACGGCGGGTTGATCGGGCTCGGCACGTCGCCCTTGAGCACGATCCGGGTGCGCCCGGCCCCGGGCTCGGGGATCGGCACCGCCGAGAGCAGCGCCTGGGTGTAGGGGTGCTTGGGCGCCAGGAAGATGTCCCGGCGCGGGCCGATCTCGACGATCTTGCCGAGATACATCACCGCCACCCGGTGGGTCATGTGCTCGACGATGGCGAGGTCGTGCGAGATGAACAGCATGGCGAGGTCGAGCTCGCGCTGGAGATCGCGCAGCAGGTTGACGATCTGCGCCTTCACGGAGACGTCGAGCGCCGAGACCGCCTCGTCGCAGATGATCAGGTCCGGCTCGGCGGCGAGCGCCCGGGCGATGCCGATGCGCTGGCGCTGGCCGCCCGAGAACTCGTGGGGAAAGCGCCCCAGCGCCTCGCGCGGCAGGCCGACCCGCTCCATCAGGCTGGCGAGCCGGCTCTCGAGGTCGGCGCCGTTGCGGGCCAGCCCGAAATTGCGGATCGGTTCGGCCAGGATCGCCCGCACCCGCATCCGCGGGTTGAGCGACGAGAACGGGTCCTGGAACACCATCTGGATGTGGCGCCGCAGGGGCCGCAGCGTCCCGGCCGAAAGATCGTCGATGCGTCGCCCGTCGAGCACCACCTGGCCGGCGGTGGGCGCGTAGAGGCGCATCAGCGCCTTGGCGACCGTGGACTTGCCGCAGCCGGATTCGCCGACGAGTGACAGGGTCTCGCCGCGGGCCACCGTGAAGGACAGGCCGTCCACCGCCTTGAGCACGCGCTTGGACCGGCCGAACAGGCCGCCGCCGAGGGCGAAGTGCTTCTTGAGGTCGTTGACCTCCAGCAGGGTGCGAGAAGCCGGATTCATGGACGGGGCTCCCGATCAAGGTGAAGCGCGCCGACAGCCGCGCATTCCCTCCCCCCTCTGCGGGGGAGGGTGGGCCTCGCGTCAGCGAGGGTCGGGAGAGGGGAGCGACGGTGCAGAACGAAGCCTCGGCCGGCATGACGGCCGCGCCTTTCTCTGAAGCCGCGCTCCCCTCTCCCCCCCTGCTGCGCAGGGTACCCTCCCCCGCAGAGGGGGGAGGGAGGGCGCGTGCAGGTGCCGGTCTGATCAGAAAAAAGAATCATGCCGCCAGCGCGTCCTTCGGCGCGTAGTGGCAGGCGGCGAGGTGGCCCGGCGCCTTCGGCTCCAGGGCCGGGGCGTAGGCGCGACACAGGTCGGTGACGTCCGGGCAGCGGCCGGCGAAGACGCAGCCCTCGATCCGGCCCTTGAGGCTCGGCACCATGCCGGGGATCTCGGCGAGCCGTTCGTCGCCGCCGTGCTCCACGGCGCCGAGCTTGGGCACCGCCCCCATCAGGCCCCGGGTGTAGGGGTGGCGCGGCGCCCGGAACAGGTCGCGGACCGACGCCTCCTCGACCTTGCGGCCGGCATACATCACCACCACCCGGTCGGCGACCTCGGCCACCACCCCGAGATCGTGGGTGATCAGCATGATGGCGGCCCCGACCCGGGCCTTCAGGTCGCGCATCAGGTCGAGGATCTGGGCCTGGATGGTGACGTCGAGGGCCGTGGTGGGCTCGTCGGCGATGAGCAGCTTCGGCGAGCAGGCGAGCGCGATGGCGATCATCACCCGCTGGCGCATGCCGCCCGAGAGCTGGTGCGGGTATTCCCGCACCCGGCGCTTCGGCTCGGGGATGCCGACCAGCGTCAGCATCTCCACGGCCCGGTCCTCGGCGGCGCGCCGGCTGAGGCCCTGGTGCAGGCGGAGCGTCTCGCCGATCTGGCGGCCGACCGTCAGCACCGGGTTCAGCGAGGTCATCGGCTCCTGGAAGATCACGCTGATGTCGTTGCCGCGGATCTTGCGCATGGCGCTGTTGGGCAGATCGAGGAGGTTCTTGCCTTCGAACTTGATCGCGCCGGCGATGCGGGCCGGCGGCTCGGGCAGGAGCCGCAGGATCGACATCGAGGTCACCGACTTGCCGCAGCCGGATTCGCCCACGATCGCCAGGGTTTCGCCCGACTGAATCGCGAACGAGACCCCGTCCACCGCCCGGTTCACCCCGTCGGGGGTGCGGAAATGGACCTGCAGGTTCTCGATCGACAGGAGGGGTGTGGCGCTCATGCTGCCGCTCATCAGACGTCCTTCGCCATGCGGGGGTCGAGGGCATCGCGCAGGCCGTCGCCGACGAGGTTCACGGCGAGCACGGTCATCGAGAGGAAGACCGCCGGGAACAGGATGATGTAGAACTTCACCTGCCAGAGCGCCCGGCCCTCGGCCATGATGTTGCCCCAGGAGGGGGTGGCCGGCGGCACACCCGCGCCGATGAACGACAGGATCGCCTCGGTGATCATCGCGGAGGCGCAGATATAGGTCGCCTGCACGGTCATGGGCGCCAGGGTGTTGGGCAGGATGTGGCGCCAGATGATCGCCGGCATCCGGGTGCCCGTGGTCACCGCCGCCTCGACGTAGGGCTGCTCGCGCAGGGACAGCACCACGCCGCGCACGAGGCGCGCGACGCGGGGGATCTCCGCGATGGTGATGGCGATGATCACGTTCTGGATCGAGCCGCGGGTCAGCGCCATCAGCGCGATGGCGAGCAGGATCGGCGGGATCGACATCATGCCGTCGACGATCCGCATGACGATCCCGTCGAGCCAGCGCACCATGCCGGAGACGAGCCCGACCGCGAGCCCCGCGACCGAGGCGAGGAACGCCACCGCGAAGCCGACCAGCAGCGAGACCCGCGCCCCGTAGACCACCCGCGAGTAGACGTCGCGGCCCAGCATGTCGGTGCCGAACCAGTGCTGCGCCGAGGGCATCCGGGTGCGCTTGGCGGGCGCCAGGGCGGTCGGATCGACCGTGCCGAGGTAGGGCGCAAGCACGGCCATCAGGAAGACGACCAGCAGCAGCACGCCGCCGACCACGATGGTCGGGTTGCGGCGCACATAGGACCAGACCCGGCCCCGGCGCTTGCGCACCGGGATGACGTCGGGCAGCGGCGCCGCGACGGCGAGGCCGGGCGGCGGCGGTGCCTTGGGGAGCGTGCCCCCGGGCGGGGCGCCCGCCTGCGGGGCGTGATCGGGGAAGGGCGCGACGGTCGCGGTCAATAGCGGATCCTCGGGTCGAGCACGGTGTAGAAGAGGTCGATGGCGAGGTTCACGAGCACGTAGACGAAGCTGAACAGCAGCACGACGCCCTGGATGACCGGGTAGTCGCGCCGCAGGATCGCATCGACCGTGAGGCGCCCGAGGCCGGGGATCGCGAAGACCGTCTCGGTCACCACCGCGCCGCCGATCAGCAACGCAATGCCGATGCCGATCACCGTGACGATCGGCACCGCGGCGTTCTTGAGGGCGTGGACGAACAGGACCGGGCCCTGCGCCAGCCCCTTGGCCCGGGCGGTGCGCACGTAATCCTGGCTCAGCACGTCGAGCATGGTGGCCCGGGTCACCCGGGCGATCAGCGCGATGTAGACGAGGCCCAGCGTCACCGCCGGCAGGATCAGGTTCGCCAGCCAGGGCCAGAGCCCCTGCTCGATCGGCGTGTAGCCCTGGACGGGCAGCCAGCCGAGCTGGAGGGCGAAGACGTAGGCCAGGATGTAGCCGACCACGAAGACCGGCACCGAGAAGCCCGTCACGGCGAGCCCCATGACGAGGCGGTCGATCAGGCTGCCGGCCTTCCAGGCGGCGACGACGCCGAGCGGCACCGCCACCGCGATCGCGAAGACCAGGGTGACGAGCATCAGCGAGACGGTGGGCTGCACCCGCTGGCCGATCATGGTGGTGACCGGCAGGTTGGTGAAGATCGAGGTGCCGAGATCCCCGTGCAGGATGTGCCAGGACCATTCCCCGAACCGCACCAGGAAGGGCCGGTCGAGGCCGAGCGTGGCGCGGATGCGGACGATATCCTCGGGGCTCGCCTGATCGCCCGCGATGATGGCGGCCGGATCGCCGGGGGCGAAGTAGAGGAGGCTGAAGACGAACAGCCCGACCACCGCCATGACGGGGATGGTGGCGAGGATGCGCCTGCCGATATAGCCGAGCATGGGTCCTCGCTATCGTGCCGGGCCGAGGGCGCGGCGGGCGCCGCGTGACTCCCTCTCCCCTCTGCGGGTACCGACATTCACACGTCGGGGTCGGGCGCCGACGCTGGCGACAGAGCGCGACGTGCCCCCTCTCCCGGGCGGGAGAGGGTTGGGGTGAGGGACGAGGAGGTTCAGGACAGAGCGCGCCACCGACGCGCCGACAGGTCGCGCCGCTTTCTGAGAGTTCTCATCCCTCACCCGGCTTTCTGCGAAAGCAGACCTCTCCCGCACGGGAGAGGGGACCCGCGCCTTATCCTGCCGCCGCGTTGCCGAGTGCGAGGCCCGAAGCTGGTCACCGGCACGAGAAACCGGGCGGGTCGGGCGACCCGACATGGCGAAGCCTTGCATCATCACGCCTTCGACACGCCCCAGGTGAACGGGATCGGCCCCTTCACGATGCCCGAGACGTTCTTCCGCCACGCCTGGTAGCCGAGGAAGAATCCGGTCGGCACGTAGACCACGCCCTCGCAGGCGGCGGCGTTGACCTTGTCGATGGCGGCCTTCTCGGAGGCCGGGTCGGCGGCGTCGAACCACTCGGAGATCGCCGCCTCCACGGGCGGGATGTTGGGCCAGCCGAACCACGCCTTGTCGCCGTTGGCCCGCACCGCCGGATAGCCCGCCGGATTGATGCAGTCGGCGCCCGCGTGCCACGTGTGGAACATGTTCCAGCCGCCTTGGGCAGGCGGCGCCTTCGAGGCCCGGCGGGTGCCGGTGGTGCCCCAGTCGGTGGCGACGAAATCGACGTTGAAGCCCATCTGCTTCAGGAGGTCGGCGGTGATGTCGCCCTGCGCCTTGGTGATCGACTGGTCCTGCGCCACGATGCAGGTGACGGGCTCACCCTTGTAGCCGGCCTCCTTGAGCAATTTCTGGCCGAGCTTGATGTCGCCCTTGCCGACCTGGCCGCCGCCCGCCTCGCTGTAGAGCGCCGTGCCCGGGGTGAAGAAGCCCGGCAGTTTCTTCCAGAGGCTGTCGTCGTCGCCGACGATCGCCCGCATGTAATCCTCCTGGCTCATGGCGGTCAGGACGGCCTGGCGGATCTTCGGGTTGTCGAAGGGCGGATGCAGGTGGTTCATCCGGAACGACCCGATATTGCCCAGCGGATCGGCGATATCGACGTTGAGGCTGCTGTTCTTGCGCAGGAGCGGCACGAGGTCCGAGATCGGGTTCTCCCACCAGTCGACCTCGCCGTTCTGCAGCGCCGCCGAGGCGGTGGCGGCGTCCGGCATGATCACCCACTCGACCCGGTCGACGAGGATCCGCTTGCCGCCCGCGAGCCAGGAATTCGGCTCCTCGCGGGGCTTGTAGCCGGCGAACTTCTCGAACACCGCCCGGGCGCCCGGAACCCACTCGTTGCGGACGAACTTCATCGGCCCGGAGCCGACATATTCGGTGATCTGCGTGAACGGGTCGGTCTTGGCGATCCGCTCCGGCATGATCAGCGCCATCGGGGCGTTGGTCTTGCCGAGGGCGTAGAGCAGCTTCGGGAACGGCTTCTTGAGGCGCCAGCGGAAGGTCCGGTCGTCGGTGGCGGCGAGTTCATCCTGGATGCCGCGGATCATGATGCCGATCGGGTCCCGGGCCATCCAGCGGGTCAGGCTCGCCACGACATCCTTCGCCTGGACCGGCTCGCCGTCATGCCACGTGAGGCCGGGGCGCAGCCGGAAGGTCCAGGTCAGCTTGTCGCCCGAGACCTCCTCGGACTCGACCATCTGGCGCTGCGGCTTCAGTTGCTCGTCGACGCCGTACAGCATGTCCCACACGAGGGTGCCGGCGTTGCGCACCACGTACTGCGTCCCCCAGATTGGGTCGAAATTGGCGAGGTTCGCCTGGGGCACGAAGCGGAGGACTTTTGCCCCTTGAGCGACCGCGGGCATCGCGATCTGCGGCGCAGCCAGCCCGAGCGCGGCCGAGCCCTTGAGGAAGGTCCTGCGATCCATCGTGATCTCCCTGGCGGTGCGTGTCTCAGGCACTGATCGCCGGCCCACACCTTGCGGGCGAGTTTGAACAATTCTTAGGCAGGGACGCAATGGCCCGGCGTGACAACGGGGACGGGACACGTGCGCCTGCAACCGCCGGATCGGCGGCGGGCAGGCTGCGGAGGCTGACGGGCCGTGCGGTCATCGCGGTCACGGCCGGCACCTCGCAAACCCCGCGCCAGCTGCACCGAAATTGCGTTATGAATTCAGGGCGACGGATTGATCGTCCCGGCGCGATGGGGTCTCTGGACGGCGCGGATCGGCGGGCGGCGATGACATCGACAGGGGCGCCGGCCATCCTGCGGTCTGAGGGTGGACCGCCCCGTGCTTGCGACACGCCGGCGGCGGGATCCCCTGCCCTCGCTCACCGGGCGCGACGCCCTCCGCTTTCGTGATTGTTCCGGGAGACAGGCCATGACGGACCCGATCCTCGCCGTCCGCGACCTCACGGTCGCCTTCCGCTCGGACGGGCGCTGGCGGGAGGTCGTGCACGGGGTCTCCTTCGATGTCGCCCCCCGCGAGACCGTGGCGCTCGTCGGCGAATCCGGCTCCGGCAAGAGCGTCAGCGCCCTGTCGGTCCTGCGCCTCCTGCCCCGGGACGCCAGCCGGATCGGCGGCAGCGTGCGCTTCGCGGGCCGCGAGCTGCTGACCGCCCCCGAGGCCGAGATGCGGCGGGTGCGCGGCGATTCCATCGCCATGATCTTCCAGGAGCCGATGACCTCCCTGAACCCGGTGCTGACCATCGGCTTCCAGATCGCCGAGGCGCTGATCCGGCACCGGGGCCTGTCGCGCGCCGCCGCCGAGGCGGAGGCGCTCCGGCTCCTCGATACGGTGCGGATCCCGGCGGCCCGCGCGCGGCTGCACGAGTACCCGCACCGCTTCTCCGGCGGCATGCGCCAGCGGGTGATGATCGCCATGGCGCTGGCCTGTCGGCCCAAGCTCCTGATCGCCGATGAGCCGACCACGGCGCTGGACGTCACCATCCAGGCCCAGATCCTCGACCTGATCAAGAGCCTCCAGGACGAGACGGGGATGTCGGTCCTGTTCATCACGCACGACATGGGCGTGGTGGCCGAGATCGCCGACCGGACGGTGGTGATGCTCCGGGGCCGGGCCGTGGAGACCGGGCCGACCGCGCGGATCTTCTCCGAACCCGCCGAGCCCTACACGCGGGCGCTGCTCGCCGCGGTCCCGCGGCTCGGCGCCATGGCGGGCCGCACCCGGCCGATGCGCTTCCCCGTGATCGACCGGGCGACCGGCATGGCGGCGGCACCGCCCGACGCGCCCGATGCGCCTGACGCCTCGCCCGAACCCCTGCCCGACACCGTCACGGCCGCCGAGCGCCCCCTGCTGGAGGTGCGCGACCTGACCACCCGGTTCGAGATCCGCTCCGGCCTGTTCGGCCGCGTGACCGGCCGGGTCCATGCGGTGGAGCGGGTCTCGTTCAGCCTCGGGGCCGGCGAGACCCTGGCGCTGGTGGGCGAATCCGGCTGCGGCAAGTCCACCACCGGCCGCTCGATCCTGCGGCTCGTCGAGCCCCTGTCGGGTTCGGTCGTGCTCGACGGCGAGGACATCACGGGTCTCGATGCCGGCGCCCTGCGCACCCGCCGCCGCCGGATGCAGATGATCTTCCAGGATCCGTTCGCGAGCCTCGATCCGCGCATGAGCGTCGGCGCCGCGGTGGCCGAGCCGCTGCTGATCAACCGCCTCGCCTCCCGCGCGGAGGCCCTGCGCCGCGCCGCGGATCTGCTCGCCCGGGTCGGGCTGTCCCCCGACATGGCGACGCGCTTCCCGCACGAGTTCTCCGGCGGCCAGCGTCAGCGCGTCGCCATCGCCCGGGCGCTCGCCCTGAACCCGAGGCTGATCGTCGCCGACGAGGCGGTCTCGGCGCTCGACGTCTCGGTCAAGGCGCAGGTCGTGAACCTGATGCTCGACCTGCAGGCCGAGCTGGGGCTCGCCTACCTGTTCATTTCGCACGACATGGCGGTGGTGGAGCGGGTGAGCCACCGGGTGGCGGTGATGTATCTCGGCGAGATCGTCGAGATCGGCCCGCGGGATGCCGTGTTCGGGAACCCGCAGCACCCCTACACGAGGAAGCTGCTGGCGGCCGTCCCGGTCCCCGATCCGGCCCGGCGCCGGGCGCGGCACGCCCTGCCGGACGACGAGATCCGCAGCCCGATCCGCCCCCCGGATTACGAGCCGCCGGAGCGGCTGTACCGGGAGGTCTCGCCCGGCCACAGCGTGCAGGCGTGGGATGCCACTTGGGACGCCACTTGGGACGTTACCGGGGATGCCACCGGGGCAGAGCCCGGGGTGGCGGCCGCCTGAGGACGGTGACGGCCTGCCGTAAGGACATGGGCTCCGCACCCGACTCGCTCGCTTGCATCGCGGCCCGCAGCCCTGCCGGGCGGACCGTGCGGGTTGGGCCGATCGGGCCGCACCGGGCGGTCCTTTCGAATCTGCCGACCGGCGGAAATGGCGGCGTGTCGGGGCCGCTCCGCAGGGCGCTCGACCCGCCCCGGCGTCCGTTGCGGAAGGGTCGATACGCGCGCGAACCGCGCTGCCGTGGCGCCCAGGAAACCTGAGCGTCGGCGAGGCAACCACACGCTATCAAAATGAGAATCGTGAGAACTTCTGCTAGAAAGATTGTGGTCTTGAAATTACGTATTTCGTGCACTGAATCATATTCATCATGTCGTTTTTCAGGAAGATAGATAAGATGCCCGGATCTTTATTTTGGGAAATTACTTTTCCGTTCATTTTCTAAAGCGGCATTGATCCACTATGAACTCTGGCCATACCGCGAGATATCGCTTATGGAGGAGTAGAAGTGTTTGCAGGAACCGATGGAATGACGGGGGTTGATGTGCCGCGGCGAGCCAGCTTGCCGCGCGTCGGGCGGCGAGGCAACCTCAACGTGTCTATTCTGGCGCCCCCCCGCCGGCAGACCGCCACCGTGATGATCGGCGGTTGACCCGATGCGGCGCCTGCATTTCGAGGCCCTGAAGCCCATCTGCCCGACCTGCCGCCGCAGCGCGCTGGTGCTGGAGCCCGGCGCGCAGGCGACCAGCAACGCGATCGTGTCCGGGGTCCTGCGCTGCCGCGATGCTGAGTGCGGTGAGCGCTTCCCGATCATCGCGGGGGTCCCGATCCTGGTCCCGGACGTCCGTGGCTGGCTGTCGGAGAATCTTCCGCTCGTCCTGGCGGGCGATGTCGAGGATGCCGCGGTGGAGGCGGTGATCACGGCGGCGCTCGGGCCGGATTCGGTCCACAACATCACCCGCGCGCAGCAATCGCGCTACGCCCACGATCATTACGGCGATCTGTTCGAAGGCGCGCCGGACGGTGCGGAACCGCCGCCCGGCCGTGCCCGGCACTGCCTGACGGAGGCCCTGAGGCACCTCGGCGTCGGGCGCGGCCCGCGGCTCGATATCGGCTGCGCGGCCGGTGGGACCAGCTTCGATCTCGCGGCCAGCTACGAGGCGCCCGTGCTCGGCGTGGACCTGAGCTGGCCCCTGCTGCGGATCGGCCGGGGCATCCTCGACCGGGGCCTGCTGCGGTACCCGCTCCGGCACAGCGGCGACGCCTATGAGCGCCGGGAAACCTACCACTTTCCGCCCGAGGCCGACCGGGTGGATTTCTGGATCGCCGACGCCCAGGCCCTCCCCTTCGCGGCGAATACGTTCCGCCTCGTCGTCGCGCTGAACGTGCTCGATTGCGTGCCGGACCCGGCGCGCCTCGTCGCCGAGGTCAGCCGGGTCACGCGGCCGGGCGGCGACGTCGCCTTCGCGACGTCCCTCGACCAGGCGCCTCGGGCCGCCGTACCATTCGCGTCGCTCGAAGGCCCCGATGTCCTGGCGACGATGATCGCCACGGCCAACCGCGACACCGCGGACGCCAAGCCCCTGAGGCCGACGGGACCACCCCGCGACCTCTCCTGGTCCGCCGACCCGCAGGACGCGGACACGGTCACCTATCGGTCCAAGCTGATGACGATGAAAACCGCGGCGGAGTGAGCAGGACGAGCACGCCGGGCCGGGACGCACGGCCTCCCGTGACGCGGCCGAACTGAAGCCCGGACCCGCCGCAACCGACGGGCCCCGGGATCGCGTCCGCGCGTTACGCGAACATGTCGGGCTGGGTCTCGGCGATGTGGCTGTAGAGCGTCTGGAAGTGCAGCCAGCCGATATAGTCGCTGCCGACGTGCTCGCGGCTGTAGCGGGCGGTCTTCTCCGAGAGGCGCTGCGGCTTGATGCCGGTGGCCTCGACCAGGAGCTGCTGCTGGCAGGCCCGCTCCAGGGCGATGAACCAGAAGGCCGCGTCGTCGATGCTGTGCTGCGAGCAGGTCAGCAGGCCGTGGTTCTGGTGCAGCACGCCGCGGTTGCGGCCGATCTGCTGGGCGACCGAGAGGCCGCTCTCCTTCTCCACCGCCACGGCCCCCGCCGAGGCGCCGATCACCGCGTGGCTGTTGTAGAAGGCCGCCGCGTCCTGGCTGATCATGTCGAGCGGCCGGCCCGTGGCGCACCACGCGGTGCCGTAGGTGGTGTGCGCGTGGCACATCGCCATGACCTCCGGGTACGCCTCATGCACGGCGGCGTGCAGCACGAAGCCCGCCCGGTTGATCGCGTGGCGCCCCTCGACCACCCGGCCCGTGTGGTCGGCCAGGATCAGGTTCGACATCCGCACCTGCGAGAAGTGCACGCACATCGGGTTGGTCCAGTACAGCTCCGGACGCTCGGGATCGCGGATCGTCAGGTGCCCGGCGAAGCCGTAATCGAAGCCGTGCATCGCGAAGGCGCGGCAGGCGGCCACGAGGTGCTTCTTGCGGTAGTCGCGCGCCTCGGCGTGGTTGGCGAATTCCGGGATCTCCGGGAAGATCAGGCCGGCCTGCTCGGGCTGGTAGATCGAGGTCCGCTTGCGGCCGGCATCGTCGTCCGGCAGGTCGAGGATGACGGCGTCGTGGGCGTGATCGTCGAGCATGATCGGTCCTTTCGTCGGGGCGGTCGCGCAAGGGCGCAACCCCCTCGGCAGCAGGATCTGCACTATCTTGCCGCTCGGCCGCGTTGACAAACGACGATTTTTCACGCGTTCCGTGAATTCGATTCATGGATTGAGCCATGCGCCGGATCCCGAGCTTCCCCGCCCTGCGGGCCTTCGAGGCGGCGGCCCGCCTCGGCAGCTTCGCCCGGGCGAGCGAGGAGCTGCACCTCACCCCCTCGGCGGTGAGCCACCAGGTCCGGGCGCTGGAGCGCTGGTTCGAGCGGCCCCTGTTCCGGCGGGCGAACCGTCAGGCGACCCTGACCGCCGACGGCGAGCGCCTGCTCGCCGGCCTGGGACACGCCTTCGACGCCATCGAGGCGGCCTGTGCCGAACTGAACCCGCCGCCGGCCGCGTCCCTGGCGGCGTCGCTCGCCGTCCATTGCACGCCGAGCTTCGCGGCCAAGTGGCTCGGGCCGCGGCTGCCGGCCTTCGTGGAGGCGCATCCCGGCCTCGTCATCCGCCTCTCCACCAGCGCCGACCCGGTGGATCTCGGCCGGCACGGGGAGATCGACATCCTGATCACCTACGGCCGGCCCCCGCGGGGGGCGGGCCTGACCGTCGAATCCCTCGGACCCGAGGAGATCGCCGCCCTCTGCACGCCGGAGGTCGCCCGGGCGGTGGGGCCGGTCGAGGCCGGCATGGCGGGACGCTTCACGCGGCTGGACTCGTCGTTCAGCCCGGTCCGCTGGCCGGACTGGTTCGCGCAGAACGGCCTGCCCGCGCCGGACGGGGCGGCGGGGGCGGCCTTCGACCGGGGCTCGCTCGTCATCTCGGCGGCGGTCCAGGGGCTCGGCGTGGCGCTGGAGAGCCTGCGGTTCGCGGCGGACGAGCTCGCCGCCGGCCAGCTCGTGCGGCTGGGCGGCGGGCGGCTCAAGAGCCTGACCCGCGACCTCCACTTCATCTGCTACCGCGAGCGGGACGGGGCGCTGGCGAAGATCCAGGCCTTCCGCCGCTGGCTGCTCGACGCGGAGGCGGCGAGCCGGGCCGGGGCGGACTGACACGCGCCCTCCCCCGCGGCGGGGCGCGCGTCGCAGCGTCCGACCGGACGATGCCGATCTTGTCATGCGCCAAGTCTCACCGGGATCGGGGACCGCTCTAGATCCAGGCCCAACCAACAAGGCGCGTACGCCGCCCCGGGAGAACGCCCCATGTCCCTCTTCGCCAAGCTGCAGCGACGCGCTCAGGAAGGCCGGCCCGTCCGGGTGGGCCTGATCGGCGCCGGCAAGTTCGGCTCGATGTACCTGTCGCAGGCACCCCGGACCCCGGGGATCCACCTGATCGCGGTCGCCGACCTGTCGCCGGACCGGGCCCGCCAATCCCTGCGCCGGGTGGGCTGGGAGGAGGCCCGCTTCGCGGCGCGCGGGATGGAGGCGGCCGCGCAAGGCGGCACCACCTTCGTCACCGAGGATGCCGACGCGATGATCGCGAGCCCGTTCGTGGACATCGTGATCGACGCCACCGGCAGCCCGGCGGCCGGCATCCGCCACGCGCTGAAGGCCTTCACGGCGGGGAAACACATCGTGATGGTCAACGTCGAGGCCGACGTGCTCGCCGGTCCCCTGCTCGCCCGCAAGGCCGCGGAGGCCGGGGTGATCTACTCCATGGCCTCGGGCGACCAGCCGGCGCTGATCGCCGAACTGGTCGACTGGGCGCGCACCATCGGGCTGGAGGTGATCTGTGCCGGCAAGGGCACCAAGTACCTGCCGGCCTACCACGCCTCCACGCCCGACACGGTCTGGGGCCATTACGGCTTCAGCGAGAGCCAGGTCGCGGGGGGCGACTTCAACCCGCAGATGTTCAACTCCTTCCTCGACGGCACCAAGTCGGCGCTGGAGATGGCCGCGGTGGCCAATGCCTGCGGGCTCACCCCCCCGCGGGACGGGCTCGCCTTCCCGCCCTGCGGCGTCGACGACCTGCCGAGCGTCCTGCGGCCGGTGGCGGATGGCGGCTGCCTCACCGAGCGCGGCACCGTCGAGGTGGTCTCCTCGGTGGAGCGGGACGGGCGGCCGGTCTTCCGCGACCTGCGCTGGGGCGTCTACGCGGTGTTCGAGGCGCCGAGCCCTTACGTGCGCGACTGCTTCGCCCAGTACGGCCTGAAGACCGACGCGTCCGGCCGATACGCGGCCACCTACAAGCCCTATCACCTGATCGGGCTGGAACTCGGGATCTCGGTGGCCTCC
The DNA here is from genome assembly GCF_038442355.1 of Methylobacterium guangdongense. NCBI lineage: Bacteria > Pseudomonadati > Pseudomonadota > Alphaproteobacteria > Hyphomicrobiales > Methylobacteriaceae > Methylobacterium > Methylobacterium guangdongense. The sequence continues at coordinate 39,211 of NZ_JBBXMX010000020.1, read as the reverse complement.
ATCGCGGTCCGCGGCGAGGCCACGGGCGCCACCGGCGACTGGCGCGGCGACGTGGTGGCCACCGCCAAGCGCGCGCTCAAGGCCGGCGAGCGGCTCGACGGCGAGGGCGGCTTCACGGTCTACGGCAAGCTGGTTCCGGCGGCGGATTCCCTGGCCCAGGACGCCCTGCCGATCGGGCTCGCCCACGACATGGTGCTCAAGACCGACGTGCCGGCCGGGCATCCGGTGCGCTGGAGCGACGTCGCGTTCGATGACGGCCAGGAGGCGATCCGCGTCCGGCGCGCGATGGAGGATGTGTTTCGCGGGGCGTTGGGACTCGGTGGAGTGGCGCGGCAGGTCGGCTGAGCGGGCCGCAGGACCCCTTCTCCCGGTGGCCACGGACTACACAGGTTTGATGTCTCGGCGATCTCATCCGTCGGCAGGATGAGGCGCGAGTCCCCTCTCCCGAGCGGGAGAGGGACAGGGTGAGGGTTGAGAACTTTCAGAACGAGGTGCGCCCTGTCGGCGCATCAATCGCGTTCTCGATCCTGAACCCTCTCGTCCCTCACCCCAACCCTCTCCCGCACGGGAGAGGGGGCCTGTCGCGCTCTGTCATCACCCGCGTGTCTCACACCCGTGTCGTTCGTAGCCCCTCTGTTGGGGAGGGAGAGAAGCCGAGACCGCCTGCCCCCTCCGACCGGCACGCCTTCGCCCGCTCACCCCTGCCGCGGCGCGTGAGCAGCAGGCGGTCGGGTGCCGAGATGCCCGCGCAGGGTCCGGCCCTCGTACTCCGTGCGGACCAAACCGCGGCGGCGCAGTTCCGGCAGCACCAGTTCGATGAAGTCGTCGAGCCCCCCGGGCAGGGTCGCCGGCATGATGTTGAAGCCGTCGGCGCCGTGCTTTTGGAAGCGCTCCTCCATCTCGTCCACGATCTGGGCCGCCGTCCCGACGATCTGCGAATGGCCGCGCGCGCCCGCGATCCGCAGGTAGAGCTGGCGCAGGGTCAGCCCCTCCCGGCGGGCGAGGTCGAACATCAGCTGCTGGCGGGACTTGGCACCGTTGGCCTCGGGCAGTTCCGGCACCGGCCCGTCCGGATCGTAGCCCGAGAGGTCGAAGCTGCCGACCATCCGCTCCAGCAGCGCGAGGCCGACCACGGGGTCGATCAGGTCCTGAAATTCTTCGAACTTCGCCCGCGCCTCCGCCTCGCTGCGCCCCACCACGGGGAACAGGCCGGGCATCACCTTGAGGTCGTCGCGCTCCCGGCCGAAGCCGGCCATCCGGTCCTTCAGGTCGCCGTAGAATTCGGTCGCCTCGTCGAGCGTCTGGTTGGCGGTGAACACGATCTCGGCGGTGCGCGCCGCCAGATCCTTGCCGGGGCCCGAGGCGCCGGCCTGCACCAGCACCGGCTGGCCCTGGGGCGTGCGCGAGATGTTGAGCGGCCCCCGCACCGCGAAATGCTTGCCGTGATGGTTCAGGGGATGGAAGCCGTCTGGCTTCGAGAACTGGCCGGAGGCCTGGTCGATGATCACCGCCCCGTCGTCCCAGGTGTTCCACAGGCCGAGGACGATGTCGACGAACTCCTCCGCGCGCTCGTAGCGGTCCGCGTGCCGGGCGATCGCGTCGGCCCCGAAATTGGCGGCCTCCGCATCCGTGGTCGAGGTCACGAGGTTCCAGCCGGCGCGACCGCCGCTCAGATGGTCCAGGGAGGCGAAGCGGCGGGCGACGTTGTAGGGCTCGTTGAAGCTCGTCGAGGTGGTCGCCACCAGCCCGATCCGGCTGGTCACCGCCGCCAGCGCCGAGAGCAGCGTCACCGGCTCGAAATGGGTCGAGCGCGCGGTCCGCTCGCTGGAGCGCAGGTTGCCGTCGCGGATGCCGGTCCCGTCCTCCAGGAACACGAGGTCGAACTTCGCCGCCTCGGCCTTCTGCGCCCAGCCGACGTAGCGCTCGAGGACGAGGCCGCCATCCGCCTCGCTTGACGGATGGCGCCAGCCGGCGATGTGGTGCCCGGTGGCGTAGAAGAAGGCGCCGAGGCGCAGGGTGTCGTGTCGCATGAACCGATGGGTCTCGTGACGGTACGGAGGGGACCGGCGGGTTCGCCGATGTGAATCAGGCCCGCGGGCGGGATGCAACCGCGACACGGGTCCGGGCCCGCGCATGGGAAGCGCCGTCTCCAGATGGTGCCGCGGGCGGTGGCCTGCGACGCCATGGGGCCGCGATCAGAGAGGCCCCCGCCGGTGACGATCCGTCCCGTCACCCGCCCCCGGCCGGGCACACCCGTGATGGCCATACAAGGATAGTGCAGGCCCCGGGGAGAGATAGCGGTACTTGAGGGGTCTACCGAAGCCTTGATTGGAATTGTTCGGCATTCGGTGCATTATAAATCCGCACCGGGCCGCCATCGCACAACAAGAAGGCCGGACGCTCGGGGGCGGAGGAACCATGAACGAGATCGTCAAGCCGGACTCCCTGATCGTGGCCGAGGCCGAGAGCCTGACCGAAACCTTTTTCGGGGGCTGCCCGCACGACTGTCCGGACACGTGCTCCATGCTGTTCGACGTCAAGGACGGCCAGCTCCAGGGCGTGCGCGGCAACCCGGATCACCCGATGACCCGGGGCGGCCTCTGCGTGAAGCTGAAGGATTACGAGAAGCGCCACTACCACCCGGACCGGCTGCTCTACCCGATGAAGCGGGTCGGCCCGAAGGGGTCGAAGCAGTTCGCGCGGATCACCTGGGACGAGGCGCTCGACACGATCGTCACCCGCTGGAAGGCGATCATCGACAGTCACGGCCCGCAGGCCATCGCGCCCTACAGCTACCTCGGCAACCAGGGGCTGGTGCACGGGCTGAACGGCGGCGACGCCTTCTTCAACCGCCTGGGCGCCACCGTGACCGAGCGCACCTTCTGCGGTGAGGGCTCCTGCACGGCGTGGCTGCTGACGGTCGGCCCGACCGCGGGCCTCGACCCGGACAGCTACATCCACTCCAAGTACATCGTGATCTGGGCCTGCAACTCGGTCAGCACGAACCTGCACCACTGGGCGATCGTGAAGGACGCCCAGAAGAAGGGCGCCAAGGTCGTGGTGATCGACGCCTACGCGTCGCGCACCGCCAAGGCCGCCGACTGGCACATCGCCCCGAAGCCCGGCACCGACGGCGCGCTCGCCATGGCGCTGATCAATTCGATCATCGCGCAGGGCCTCGTCGATCAGGACTACGTCGACAACCACACGGTCGGTTTCGAGGAGCTGAAGGAGCGCGCCAGCACCCGCACGCCGGAATGGGCCGCGGAGATCACCGGCGTTTCCGCCGACGACATCCGCACGCTCGCCCGTGAGATGGCGACCGAGCAGCCGGTGGGCATCCGCATCGGCGTGGCGCTGGAGCGGCATTACGGCGGCGGCCAGACCATCCGGGCGGTCGCCTGCATCCCGGCGCTGACCGGCGCGTGGCGCCACGTCGGCGGCGGCATCACGCAGTTCGGCGTCTGGGAGCACCCCTACCGGTTCGACGTCATCTGCCGCCCGGACCTGATCCCGGAGGGGACCCGGGTCGTCTCGAACCTGCAGATCGGCCGGGCGCTGACCGGCGAGTTGCAGCTCGACCCGCCGATCCTGTCGATGATGTGCTGGAACTCGAACCCGGTCACGCAGGCGCCCGAGACCGACAAGATCGTCGAGGGCCTGATGCGCGAGGACCTGTTCCTGGTCTCGGCCGAGCACTTCATCTCGGACACGGCCTCCTACGCCGACATCCTGCTGCCCGCCACGATGGGCGCCGAGATGGAGGACATGATCCTGTCCTGGGGCCACCTCTACCTCACCTACAACACCAAGTGCGCCGAGGCGCCCGGCGAGGCGATCCCCAACAACGAGATCTTCCGGCGGCTCGCGGCCCGGCTCGGCTTCGAGGAGGAGAACTTCACGTGGAGCGACAGCGAGTGCCTTGAGCACTATGTCGACTGGAACGCCCCGGCCTGCGAGGGGATCGACCTCGCCTACATGCGCGAGCACGGCTTCGCCCGGCTGAAGGTCGGCACGCCGGACGACCGCGCCCCGCACAAGGACGGCAACTTCCCGACGCCGACCGGCAAGTGCATGCTGAAGGTCGAGGGCGCCACGAACTTCGTCGCCCCGCCGTTCCGGCAGATGTACGAAGGCTTCCAGCCCGGCGAGGCCCTCGACCCGCTGCCGGACTACCTGGGCCCGCGCGAATCCCACGCGAACGACCCGGAACTGGCCAAGCGCTACCCGCTCAACATCGTCTCGCCGAAGAGCCACTATTTCCTGAACTCCTGCTACGCCAACATGGAGGACAAGCAGAAGGGCCAGGGCGAGCAGTTCGTGCTGATCAGCCAGCACGATGCCGATGCCCGCGGCATAAGGGAGGGCGACCGGGTGAAGGTCGGCAACGACCGCGGCGCCTTCAAGGGCGTGGCGCGGATCACCGACGACGTGAAGGCCGGCATCGTGGTGGCGACGCTCGGCTACTGGCGCCAGCTCAACGAGGGCACGGTGAACAGCATCTCGTCCGCTGCCTTCACCGACATGGGCCACGCACCGTCGTTCTCCGACAATCTGGTCGAGGTCTCCCGGGCGAATTGACGGATTGGAGCGGCCTGGCGTCGGATCGGCGCACCGGCGTTCGTGCGCGAGCACCCTTTTCCCGGACAGGTGGAGCGTGAGCGGAACCTGATCCGGGACCCAGCATAGGAAGCGCCGCGCCAGCGGCACAGGCCGTTCCAGACCGACGCTTCGCGAAGTCTCGTGCCGGATCCCGGGTCGTATTCCGCTGCCGCTCCACACGCCCGGGAAAAGGCCGGCGCGAAACGGGTTCGACGCGATGCGTCGGATCGCTGCTCGGCACCTATAGGGCTGCCCTATTGCCGCAGCGGCTCCGGCTTCTGCCCGTCCGGCAGGATCTCCCGCAGGTGATCGTGCACCATGTCGGCGGTGAACGGCTTGCCGATGAAGCGGGCGCCCTCCGGCATGTCGCCCGGCCCCGGCTGCACGTGCCCGGACGCCACCACGATGGCGATGTGCGGCCACTGGCGGGCGGTCTCGCGCGCGACCGCGAACCCGTCCCGCGAGCCCGGCATCTGCACGTCGGTGAACAGCAGCACGATCATGGCGTGCTCCCGGCTGAGCAGGCTCATGGCCTTGTCGCCGTCGCTGGCCTCGAAGGTGCGGAACCCGGCCTCCGCCAGGATATCCATCGCGTCCATGCGGATGAAGCCGTCATCGTCGACGACGAGGGCGTAGGGTGCCGGGGACTGGACTGATCCGCTCATCCCCCAATAAGTCCCAACCCTGGTGAAAGGTTCGGGGACGGGACGTCGCCGGGATCAGGTCCGATCCGTGATCCCGACCCGGTCGAGCAGGTCCTCCAGCCGGAACACCGACCGCTCGGCCACGAAGGCCCGGTGCTCGGCCTGGATGACCCGGAACTCGGCCTCCATGCAGCGCATGACGACGCGCTCGTAGTCGGACGAGATCTCCGCGAGGGCACGCTCCAGGTCGGCGTTCCGGCGGTCCAACTGCGACAGGTCGGCCTCGAGCGCCTGGATCGTCGCGTCCTTGACGCTGCGTTCCTCGTAGACGCGCCGGAACAGCCCGCTCGCCCGCTGCTGGATGACCGCGCGCCACCCCTGGAACCCGCGGATCTCCTCCGCGGCCTGACGGATGAGCGCCAGGGTCAGGCGCGGATCGATCACGCGGAAGGCGGCGTGCGGATCCGGCGCGAGGGGCCGCGCCTCGGCGATCACGGTGGCCTCTATGGTCGTCGGCTGCGCCATCGTCGCATGAGGACCCGCGGGTTACTCGGTCTCGTCGGGGGCGATGGCCACGGCGGCGGGCTTGGCGCGGTTGCCGAAGGCCTCGATCGCCGCATCGTGCAGGCGCACGAGCCACTCCTCGGCCTCCGTGGCCCGCGCCTCCGCCAGCCGGACCCGCTCCTCGGACCGCGCCAAGTTCTGCACGCCCGTGGCGACCTCCTGCTCCAGGCGGCGGATCTCCAGGTCGGCCTGCGCGACCACCTGGGCTAGCTGCGCCTCCAGCTCGGCCGCCCGCTCCTCGCCGACCCGGATCGCCTCGCTGGCCTCCCGGATCAGGTCGACGGCCGAGGCCCATTCCCGGGTGACGACCGGGCCGGTCTCATTCGGGCTTTCGCTCGTCGCGAAGGCGCCGTTCCGGCTCTCGAGACCCATGAAGCTGACCACCTTCTCGGGGGACGTATCCGCCTTCGCCTGCCACGCGCGCATCATCACGTTCGGGCTGCCGTTGTAGGCGGCGTCGATCGAAGCCCTGTCGCTCATCGTTGGAACCCCTCACAGAACAGCATCGGATCAACCGGCCGTGCCGGGAGATGCGAACGGGTGCACGTTGCTCGGCGCGTCGCGCTCGGCGGGCAGCGCCGGCTCGTGCGGCAGGCCCTCGACCGCGCCGTCCGGCTTGCGCCAGCCGCGGCCCGAGCGCTTGAGCGCCTCGTACTGCTTCTGGAGCGTCGCCCGGGTCTCGCGGGCGATGTCGAGGGCACCCTGCACCAGGGCCCGCTCCGAGCGCTCGTTCTGGAGATCCTCGGAGAGGCGCCGGTTGGTCGCCTCAAACTCGATCCGGGCAGCCTCCTGCCGGTGGGTCAGCTGCTCGATCCGCTCGGTCAGGGCGGCGTTGCGGGTCCCCGCCTGCTCGAGGGCGGCGTCCTTGGCGGCGAGCGCCTTGGCCAGCATGTCGCAGCGCGCGTCGAGGTCGCCGCGGGCCCGCTGCATCTCCACGAAGCGCTCGGTCTGCCGGGCGAGATCCTCCTGGACCGTCTCCAGGCGCCGCTCCGCGGTGACGCGGGCGATGTTGGTCTCCTTGAAATTGCGCTCCGCGAGCCGGTGGGCGTCGTCCCGGTCGCGCAGCTGCGTCCGGGCCTGGCCGAGGAGCTGCTCGTTCGTGTCCGCCCGGTTGACGGCGGCCTCCAGCTTCATGGCGAGCGCCGAGCGCTCCGTGCGCAGGGCGGCCGTGTCGGCCTCGAACTGGGCCTCCAGCCGGACGCGATTGGCGACCTCGGCGGCGAGCTGGCCCTCGGCGGTCCGCGCCTTCTGGCGCTCGGCCTCGACCATGCCCTCGACGGTGCGGCACCGGGCCTCCAGCTCGTCGAGGCGCAGGACCTGCTCCTCGTTCTGGGACCGCAGCCGCCGGTTATCCTGTTCGAAGGCCGCCAGGCTCTCCCGCGCCGCCAGCAGGTCGTGCTCGGTCCGCGTCAGCGCGCTGTCGGCGGCCTGGGCCTCCGCCCGCAGCGCCTTGCCCTCGGCGACCAGCGCCTTGCCCTGCTCGATCTCGGCGGCGAGCCGCCGCTCCAGGTTCTCCAAGGCCAGCACCCGGTCGCGCAGCTCGACCGCCTGCGCGGCCAGGGCGGCGTCGCGGGCGTGGAGCTGCTCCTCGGCCCGGGCCACCCGCGCCGACGCCTCGGAATACTCGTTGGTCAGGACGGAGATGCGGGCCGAGAGTTCGGCGGCCTCCAGCCGGATCGCCTTGCCGGTCTGGAATTCCTGGGCCAGCGAGGTCTCCAGCTCGGCGATGCGCATGCTCGCCCGCGGGAGCTCGTCGCTGATGCTGACGATCGGCTCCAGGATCGACACGAAGTCGTCCTGCAGCGAGCGGATGTCCTCCAGCCGGTCGACCATGGCGTCGATGCGCTGCCGCAGCATCTCGTCGCGCTTGCCGATCGCATCGAGGGAGGAGTGGCTCCGGTCCGGCGGGGCGGCGCGCTGGGCCGGCGCCTCGGCGTTCAGGCGCGCCCGGGCCTGCGGCATGGCCGGCTCGGCCGCCGGCCGGGAGGCGGGCTGGGCCGGCCCCTGAGCCGGCGGATGCGACTCGGATCCCCCCTCGGACGAGGAGAGCATGTTACGGAAAGACGTCCACGCCATGAAACGAGCTCGCGCGCGCCCACAATCCGGGCAAATTAACTAAATCTTAAACCTATATGACTGTCGAGCGATATTTTGCCCTCTACTTCGCAGTTCACAGGATGAGACTACCGGCGGCTCTGAACACGGCTTTCGAGCGTCCGGAGGACTTCGCGCAGCAGGCCAGAGCCGCGCCGTCCGGTGCCGTTCGCCTAGCCGAGGTGGCGTGCGCTCGACCCTGCCCGGCGGGGCGCCGCCGACGGGGCGGCGGGCACGCCGCGCAGGTCGGAGCCGAGGTCGATTCAGCCATTAACGCATCGTTAACGATTTACCGGACGTTAATAAACCAGTCCATGGCCCGATACTGAGAAATCCTCGCTCGCGGGCGCCCGGTGTCGCTTCTGGGTGACGACAACTGTGTTCGGGGCCGGGGACCCGCGATGGCCCGCGACGACGGCGAAGGGGGGTCAAGGTGACGGCGATCGTTCTGGCGGTGCCGGTGGTCGAACCTCAGCGCAAAGCTCCGCGTGACCGCGAGCGCCGGCGCTCCTACGGGCCGCAGATTCTCCTGGCCGTGGGGTGGATCGGCCTGTTCGCCTATTGCGTCACCTACCTGACCGAGGACATGCCGTTCCGGACGTCGGCGTCCCTGGCGGTCGGGGAACCGACCTTCGACCAGCCGGAGGACCTGCCGCGCCGCGCGCTGGAGATGGCCAGGCCGGAGGAGACGGCGCGCGCCACAGCGAGCACCCCGACCCCTGCGGCGGCCCCCGCGGTCGAGACGGCCTCCGCGCCGCCGCCCGCCGTCCTCACCACCCTGCCGGCCGGATCGGCCCCGACCCCGCGCGCGACCGCCGAGTATGTCGGGACCTGGGGTCCGACGACCGAGGCCTGTGGCGCCGCGGCGCGCCGGCACGGCTATCTGCCGGCCATCATCACGCCGGAGCGCGCCAGGGCCGGCGACACGCTCTGCACGTTCCGCGACACGCACCGGTCCGGCAACGTCTGGACCATGGCGGCCGATTGCGCGGGCCAGGACCGCCGCTGGTCGTCCCATGTCCGCCTCGTCGTCGAGGGCGACCGCCTGACCTGGACGAGCGCGTGGGGCACGTCCGCCTACATCCGTTGCGGCCGCCGCGCCGGTTGAGGCGCGGCGCTCGGGCGATCGTCAGCCGCCGCCGGTGAAGCCGGCCCGCGACGGTCGATCCGCGTTGCCGGCAGCCGCCGGGTCCGTCGCGATCCCACCCGGCGGGGCGCTCCCGGTTTGGGACAGGACCGCCGCAGGCCCGCATACGGCCGGCTAACCGCAGCGCGTGATTTCGCCGACCGGATCGCTGTGACGGACGGCGCCGGCCGGTTATCCAGGGGTTCCCCGCGGAGGGGAAACCGAACGCGTCCAGGAGACATCCGATGGCGGATCCGAACGGGCAACAGCTCTCGGACGAGGAGCTCGACCGCCTGGCCCGCAAGCTGTTCGCGGAGGTTCGGGCCGAGAGTCCCGAGGCGAAGGCGGGGCGGGCGCTCGAGAGCGCCGGCGTGGTCGCCGGCGAAGTCCTTCCCGGCCTGCCCGACTGGCTCCTGTCCGACGATGGCGACGGGGAGACGGGGGCGGGCGGCGCCTGATCGGCCGCCCCCCGTCTCCGCCGGCTCGACCGGGAAGCGGCGTCAGCCGAAGCCCTGCCCGTGTCCCGCCGTGGGGAGATCGGGTTCGGCGCCGGGCTCCTCCAGGCCCCGTGCCGTGAGCACCGCCCGCAGGGCCTTCACGAGACCGGCCGCGGTGAACGGCTTGCGCAGGTAGCCAGCCCCCATCGGCACGTCGCCCTCGGCCGGCCAGACCAGACCCGACACGATCAGGATCGCGCGCTCGGGCCAGCGTGCCGCCACGGCCTTGGCGAGGGTGAAGCCGGTGAGCGGCGCCCCCGCGAGGTCGACATCCGCCACCATGGCGACGAGTTCCGGCCGGGCGGCCAGGTGCGCCTGCGCGGCCTCCACGGTGGACGCCTCGGCCACCGCGTAGCCGGCCTCCCGCAGGGCCGCAGCCGCCTCCATGAGCTGCACCGTATCGTCCTCGACCAGCAGAACCGCGGGCCGCGGCGCAAACGCGTCCGCCATTGAGATCTCCAAGCGATCGATGCCGCATCAACGCGGTTCGGCCCGGAGTGTGCCTGTCGGCACCCGGTCACGTTGCCGTGGCGGGGCTGCGATGAGCCCGCCGGCCGGCGAACCGGAACCGGGGATCGCGAGTTGAAGCACCTCGCGCAGCGCCCGGTCGGCGGGGCCCCCGCCCGGTCCGCTGCGGAACGGCTCCGAGGAGCCGGGTCGCCGGGGAGTCTCAGCATGCGGCAGGTCAAATACAGGCTGAACGAGCCGGGTCTTCGCCCGCGGCGCACGCGCCTCGAGATCCCGGGCTGGGCCGGCAATCCGGAGCCGCGGGTCGATGGCGCGCAGGAATATGCTTGGCACTGCATCCCCTTCTCGGAGGCCGCCAAGGCGGGGATCGAGCTGTTCTATCCCTACGAGCCCGAGCTGCGCGTCAGCACGCGGGACGGCCAGCTCGTCTTCGAGGGGGATTTCGGGCCGCCGCCCGAGCCCGGGCTGCAATGGCCGCCGTTCCGGAGCTTCGGCGCGGCCTACTACACCTATCAGATCCTCCTCGACCTCAAGGTGGAGGAGGGCTGGGCGATCCGGACCGAGCCGCATCCGCGCTTCTACACCGATCGGACCGGGACCGTGCCGGTCGCGGTGCCGGCGCTCCTGCGCCACTGGTGGCCGATGATGTACTTCATGGTGTTCAAGGCCCCCGACGAGGGGCGTACCCACGTGTTCCGGCAGGGCGAGCCGTTCATGCAGGTCACGATCGTGCCGGTGGACGCCGAGTTCGAACTCGTGCCGATGCCCGAGGCGGAAGCCGCCGAGCGCGAATTGCAGTCCCGGCGCATCTACGCGAGCCGGCAGACGCTGGCGGCGGATTCGCAATGGACCTCGGCGACCAACACGGTGTTCGACGGCACCTACCGGCGCATCCTGGGGGCCGCCAAGAGTCAGGGCTGAGCCCGGGCTGAGCCAGCGCAGGCGGCGGGGGACGCGCCCCCGCCGGGGCGGCTCAGTACCCGTACGGGACGTAGTAGCCGTGGTGATGGTGGTGGTGGTGATGGTACCGCCGGAAGTACCGGTGATGGTGGTGATGGTGGTGGTAGTACGGCCCGTAGAACCGATGGTGGTGATGGTGGTGATAGTAGTACTGGGCCTGCTGGACCGTCGCATCGCCCTCTGAGGCGGCCGGGAGGGGCTGGGCCTGCGCGGCCGCCGCGTCGGACTCCTTGAGGAGCGCCACGGCATCGGGGATCGGCTTCAGGAGGTCGGCATAGCTCTCGGCCTGCATCGCGGCCTGCAGCCGGACCGGAGCCGGCATGGCGGCCTGGGCCGGATCGACGGCGGCCAGAAGGGTGACGGCCCCGACGAGGCCAGCGACTGTCTTGTCCATTGACGGGCTCCCTGGAGGAACAGCGCAGCGGCCGCACGGACCGCAAGTCGTGCGCGGCCGGAAACCCGGTGCCCGCCGAAAGCGTTCCGGTTCAGACGCGGTTGAACCGCCAATTCCATTCACATTCCCGGCAGAAGCGGAGGTATTGGCCGCCCTCCGATCACGATCTGGTGGCGCTCATCTTTTGTGACATAAAATTTAGTCGTTCATTCTTGGAGCCGCATCGGCGCCTTTAGCTTGCGCAGGTGATGCAGGCTTGAGCGATGTCGGTGCCCGTCCTCGCCCACCCCGTAAGATGACGAGCGACATAGGTTTGTGGTCCCGGAGGGGCGCCCGCTTGAAGGGGCGCGGGTTCCCATTTCCAAGCGGACTGCGATCTTCACGCATCGGTTGGAGATCATCGGCCAGTTGACAGGTCTGGCGACCCAATTTGTCCAAGCGCCCTCCCTCCCCCGCAGAGGGGGGAGGGAGGGCGCATGGCAGGACCCGCCTCCCGCGAACCCGCGTACCCCGCAGGAAGAGGGCGCCCCCCCGCGATCAGGCCGCGTCCGGCATGCGGTCGATCAGCTTGTCGAGGGTGATCGGATAATCCCGCACGCGGATCCCGGTGGCGTTGTAGATCGCGTTCGCCACCGCGGCGGCGATCCCCGAGATGCCGAGCTCGCCCACGCCCTTCGCCTTCATGGGCGAGGACATCGGATCGGTCTCGTCGAGGAAGATCACCTCCTGATGCGGGATGTCGGCATGGACCGGCACCTCGTAGCCCGCGAGATCGTGGTTGGCGAAGAAGCCGCGCTTGGTGTCGACCGCCAGCTCCTCCATCAGGGCCGCGCCCGTGCCCATCACCATCCCGCCGATGACCTGGCTGCGGGCCGATTTCGGGTTGAGGATCCGCCCGGCCGCGCAGACCGCCAGCATCCGCCGCACCCGCACCTCGGCGGTGTACAGGTCCACGCCGACCTCGACGAAGTGGGCCCCGAAGGTCGAGACTTGCTGCGTCTTCGAGAACTTGCCGAACTCGATCGAGTCCTCGGCGACCAACTCGCCGTCGGACGCGGCCTGGGCCAGCGGGATGGCGCGGTTGCCCGCCCGGACTTCGCCGTCCTCGAACACCGCGTCGGTGGCGTTGAAGCCGAGCTTCTGCGCGATCGATTCGCGCAGCTTCACGCAGGCCGCGTAGACGCCCGCTGTCGAGGAGTTGGCGCCGAACTGCCCGCCCGAGCCTGACGAGACCGGGAAGTCGGAATCGCCGAGGCGGACCACCACGCGATCGAGGGGCAGGCCCATCATCTCGGCCGCGGTCTGCGCGAGGATCGTGTAGCTCCCGGTGCCGATATCGGTCATGTCGGTCTCGACCGTGACCGTACCATCACCGCCGAGCCGCACCCGGGCGCCCGACTTCATCACCATGTTGTCGCGGAAGGCCGACGCCACGCCGAGGCCGACGAGCCATTGCCCGTCCCGGACCTGCCCAGGCTTCGGGTTGCGCTTGGCCCAGCCGAACTTCTCCGCGCCGAGCTTGAGGCAGCCGGCGAGGTCGCGCTGCGAGAAGCGCAGGTCCGGCTGGGTCGGGACGACCTGCGTGTCGTTGCGGATGCGGAACTCCACCGGATCGAGGCCGAGCTTCTCGGCCATCTCGTCCATGGCGACTTCGAGCACCGCCAGCCCCGGCGCCTCGCCGGGCGCCCGCATGGCGTTGCCCTCGGGCAGGTCGAGCCGGGCGAGCTTCATGGCGGTCAGGCGGTTCTGGCCCGCGTAGAGATACTTGGTCTGGTTCACCGCCGTCTCGGGATCGCCGTCCGGCAGGTTGCCCGACACGCTCTCATGCGCGATCGCCGTGATGATGCCGTCCTGCGTGGCGCCGATGCGCACCCGCTGGATCGTGGCCGGGCGGTGCGTGGTGTTGTTGGCGATCAGCGGACGCGTCAGCGCCACCTTCACGGGCCGCCCCGTGGCCTTGGCGGCGAGCGCCGCCAGCACCGCGTCCGCGCGCACGAACAGCTTGCCGCCGAAGCCGCCGCCGACATAGGGCGCGTCGAGCCGGACCTTGTCCTTGGGCAAGTCCAGCATCTTGGCGATGCTGCCATGGCCCCAGCCGATCATCTGGTTCGAGGTCCACAGCGTGACCCGGTCGCCCTCCCAGGCCGCCACCGTGGCGTGCGGCTCCATCATGGCGTGACTCTCGTCCGCGGTGGTGTAGGTCGCGTCGAGCGTGATCGGCGCCTGCGCGAAGGCGCCCTCGAAATCGCCGATGCGCTCCTCGCCGTCGCCACCGCTGCCCTCGCCGCTGTCGGCGGGGACGGGTTCTGCGGTCTTCGCCTCCGTGGCGAGGTCGAACTTGCCGTCTTCGGGAGCGTAATCGACCTTCACCAGGAAGGAGGCGGCGCGCGCCTGCTCGAAGGTCTCCGCCACCACGACGGCGACCGCCTGGTGGTAGTGCTGGATCACGTCGCCGCCGAACAGGTAGGCGACGTTCATCACGCCACGCTCGATCCGCGGGGTGTCGAGGGTGGTGACCACGCCGATCACGCCGGGGGCCTGCCGGGCCGAGGCCGTGTCGATGCTGCGCACCCGGCCCTTGGCGATGGTCGAGCCGAGCACGTAGCCGTAGGCGGCGTCCGGCACCACGTCGTGGCGCTCGTAGGCGTAGGGGGCGGTGCCGGTGGTCTTGAACTTGCCGTCGATCCGGTCGGTGGGCTGGCCCACGACCTTGAGGCGATCGATCGGGTTCGGGCCGGCAGCGGTGTCGAACTTCATGGCTCAGGCCCTCGCTTGGTTGAGCGCCGCGCCGAGGGTCCGCTCGGCGAGCTTCAGCTTGTAGGCGTTCTCGTGGGTCGGCTTGGCGTCGGCGAAGACGTGGTCGGTGACCGCCTTCGCGCCCTTCGGCAGGTCGGCCTCGGCCGCCTCCACCCGCCAGGGCTTGGGGGCGACGCCCCCGAAGGCGACGTGGCCGCTGCCGTCCTTGCCCAGGATCGCCGCCACCGAGACCAGCGCGTAGGCGTAGGAGGCCCGGTCGCGCACCTTGCGGTAGATATGCGTGCCGGCCACCGGCTTCGGCAGCGTCACCGCGGTGATCAGTTCGCCGGGCTTGAGGTTCGTGTCGCGGGACGGATCATCGCCGGGCAGCCGGTGGAACTCGGCGATCGGGATGTTTCGCGTCGCGCCCTGCCCATCGACCGTCTCGACGGTGGCGTCGAGCACGCGCATGGCCACCGCCATGTCGCCCGGATGGGTGGCGATGCAGGTCTCGCTGCCGCCGATCACCGCGAGCTGGCGGCTCACGCCATCGAGGGCCGAGCAGCCGGAGCCCGGCTGGCGCTTGTTGCAGGCCTGGGCCGTGTCGTAAAAATACGGGCAGCGGGTCCGCTGGAGCAGGTTGCCGGCGGTGGTCGCCTTGTTGCGCAGCTGGCCGGACGCGCCGGCGAGCAGCGCCCGGGCGAGCACCCCGTAATCCTTGCGCACCCGCGGATGGGCGGCGAGATCGGTGTTGCGAACGAGGGCGCCGATGCGCAGGCCACCCTCGTCGGTCGGCTCCACCGCGTCGAGGCCGAGGCCGTTCACGTCCACGAGGTGGCGCGGGGTCTCGATCTGGAGCTTCATCAGGTCGAGCAGGTTGGTGCCGCCGGCGATGAACTTCGCCTCCGGCGTGCGGCCGACGGCCGCCGCGGCCTCGGCGGGCGTGCTCGGGCGCTCGTACGTGAAGGACTTCATGCCCGCGCTCCTGCCACCTCGGTCATCGCCTCGACGATGTTGGAATAGGCGCCGCAGCGGCAGATGTTGCCGCTCATGCGCTCGCGGATCTCGGCCTCGGTAATCTGTGGCGCGGCCTCGAGATCGGCGGTCACGTGGCTCGGGATGCCAGCCTTGATCTCCTCCAGCACGGCGACGCCCGAGCAGATCTGGCCCGGCGTGCAGTAGCCGCACTGGTAGCCATCGTGCTTCACGAAGGCGGCCTGCATCGGGTGCAGCTGGTCCGGCTGCCCGAGCCCCTCGATCGTGGTGATTTCGGCGCCCTGATGCATGATCGCGAGGGTTAGGCAGGCGTTGATGCGCCGGCCGTCGACGATCATCGTGCAGGCGCCGCACTGGCCGTGGTCGCAGCCCTTCTTGGAGCCGGTCAGGTGCAGATGCTCGCGCGCGGCGTCGAGCAGGCTGGTGCGGGTGTCGAGTTCGAGGTCGCGGCGCTGGCCGTTCACCGTGAGGGTGACCCTGGCGAGGACCGGCTCGTTGGTCCGTGCGGCCGCTGTGGCGGTGGCTCCCACGATCAAGTCTCTCCGGTTCGAATCAAAACTGTCCGGGCTGTGCTTCCCGGCTTCCACGCTCGGGGCCGGAACGCGGGCCGACCCGAATCGGCTAACCCCCGGACAAGCACCGAAAGCCTGGATTGGCTCTAAGGTAGGCGACAAGCGCGCGATGATCAGGGGTCGGTGCTTGTCCACGGGTGAGCCTATCCGTCGCGGCCATGGGGCACCCCGCAAACGAAAGGGCCGACCCGAAGGCCGGCCCCGATGCCGCGTTCGCGTGGCGCCCTTACTCGGCCGCCGTCATCTCGGGGGTGTAGTGGCCGCACCAATCCTTCGAGGCGACCACCGGCCAGAGGCCCTTCGATTCGGGCGCGGGCTGGCTGACGGGCGGATTGAAGCGGCACAGGCCGGCATCGTTCTGGGCGACGGCACCGTTGCCCTTGTGCTCGTCGAAGAACCGGCAGGTCTCGCACTTCGCGTTCATGTTCAGGCTCCCGTGGGACCGGTGGCCACGTGGCCACCCGGACTGGGTTGCAGAAGACCGTGTAGAATTAGAAACGATCCAATCTGTCGAACCAACGACGGGCTGCTGCCCGGGTTCCCGTCCCGAAGCAGATCGGGCGACCGGCACGGGGCGGTGCACCCCCGGCGCGGATCCATGCCCCTCCCGCGACGGTGACCGCCGGCTCAACCGACCAGCGCCAGACCGGGTGCGGCGCGGGCGGCCACATCGCTCGGCGCGTCGAGGGCGACGGCGTAGTCGGCGATCGGGCGCGGCTTTCCGAACAGGTAGCCCTGCATCTCGCCGCAGGATTCCTCGGCGAGGAAGGCCCGCTGCGCCTCGGTCTCGACGCCCTCGGCCACCACCCCCATACCCAGGCTGCGGCCGAGGCCGAGCACCGCACGCACGATCACGGCCGCCTGCGGCTCCGAGCCGAGTCGCGCCACGAAGGAACGGTCGATCTTGAGCTTGTCGAACGGGAAGGCCTGGAGGGTGGCCAGCGACGCATAGCCGGTCCCGAAATCGTCCATGCTGATCCGGATCCCGTAATTCCTCAGGCGCCGGAGGATGCCGACGGCTCGGGCCATGTCGTTGATGATGATGCTCTCGGTGACTTCGAGCTCCAGGCGGCCGGGCGCCAGGCCGGTCTGCGCCAGGATGGCCAGGACCCGCTCAGGGAGTTCGTGCCGCTGGAACTGCCGGGGCGAGAGGTTGACGGCGACCTTCAGGGGCTGCGCCCACCCGGCCGCCTCCCGGCAGGCCGCGCGCAGCACCCACTCGCCGAGCGCGATGATCAGCCCGGTCTCCTCGGCCAGCGGCACGAAGACGTCCGGGGGGATGTTGCCGCGCACCGGGTGGACCCAGCGCAGGAGCGCCTCGAATCCGATGAGCGCGCCGGTCCGGCCATCCACCTGCGGTTGGTAGTGGAGGCTGAGCTTGTCCTCGTCCATGGCCTGGCGCAGGTCGCGCTCCAGCACCCGGCGTGCCTCGGCCTCCTCGTCCATGGCGGGGGTGAAGACGCGGAACGTGCCGCGCCCCTCGGCCTTGGCCCGGTAGAGCGCGAGGTCGGCGCGCCGGTACAGGCACTCCGCCGCGGTGCCGTGCTCGGGGGCGAGCGCGATGCCGGCGCTCAGGCCGACGCCGATCCGGTGCTCGCCCACGCTGAGCGGATGGTCGAACAGCGCGATGAGGCGCTCGGCCAGGGGGCCGGCCTCTGCGGCCCCGCCGGGGACCAGCACGGCGAACTCGTCGCCGCCGAGGCGCGCCACCGCCCCGGCGCCCGCCACGCTCACGAGGCCGCCCGCGACATGCCGCAGGAGCTCGTCCCCGGCCTGATGGCCGAGGCTGTCGTTCACGCCCTTGAACCCGTCGAGGTCGAGGTACAGGACCGCGCAGGCACCGCCGCGCTGGGCGATGTCGGCGAGGCTGCGCGTCACGGTCTCGTGGAACAGGGCCCGGTTCGGCAGGCCGGTGAGCACGTCGTGACGGGCGAGGCGCGCCACCTCGGCCTCGGCGGCCTTGCGCTTGGTGATGTCGGTGAAGGTCCGCACGAAGCCGCCATCCGCCAGCGGGACGGTGCGCACCTCCAGCACGAGGCCGTTCGGCCGCGCGCGCTCGTGGATATGGGCGCGGGTCTGATCCTGGGCGTGATCCTGGGCGTGATCCTGGGCTTGGACCTGATCCTGGGCGTGGATCCGGGTCCGCTCCGCCTTGCCGCGCGCGACCCAGGCCCGGAAGGCCTGATCGGTGGGGTTCCGCTCGCGCTGGCTGGCCTGATAGCGCAGCACCGCCCGGTAGCTCGGCTGCGCCTGCATCATGTCGCGGGGGAGGTCGAGCAGCGCCAGCGCCCGCTCGTTGCACACGCGCACCACGCCGCCCGCATCGACCTTGATCAGGCCCTGGTCCATGCTGTCGAGGGTGTCGTCGAGCAGCCGGGTCTTCTCCTGGAGCATGCGGCCCTGGCGGGCGAGCGCCACGTTCATGCTGTGCAGGCGGTCCAGCATCAGCGTCAGGGCGCCGAAGCCCAGGATCACCGCCATCACGGCCGCGATGCCGCCGGCCAGCACGCCGCGGTCGAGGCCGAGCTGCGGGACCGCCAGGGCCGGATCCGGCACCACCCGGGCCGCCGCCATGGCCAGGAAGTGGAGCAGCGCGATGGCGAGCGTCAGGATCGTGGCCGCCGCCGCCCGGGTGCGGCCGTCGGTGCCGCGGACGTGAATCGCCATGCCGGCCGCCGCCAGCAGGCAGCCCGCCACGATGGCCGTGCCGGCGATGGCGGCATCCCAGGTGAAGTGCCCGGGCAGCCGCACGCCCGCGATGCCGAGGAAGTGCATGCAGGCGATGCCGAGGCCGAGGACGAGGCCCGCCCCCGCGCCGACCCAGGCCGAGGGTGCCACAGACGGCCCCGATCGCGCGAACAGGAAGGCTGACGTGGCGGCCGCAATGGCGACGACGAGCGACAGCACGGTGGTCCGGGACTCGTAGCCCAGGACCACGCCAGGGTCGTAGCCGAGCATGCCGATGAAATGCGTGCTCCAGATACCGGAGCCGATCGAGAACCCGGCGGCCAGCGGCCAGATCAGCATGGGACCATCGGCGCGGGTTCGAACCCGCTGCTCGAGCTTCAGCGCGACCCAGCAGGTGATCCAGCACACGCAGGCCGCGAGAGCCACCACCCAGGCGGTGTGCTCCTCGGTGAGGCAGGCAAAGGCGCGATACATCGAACAGACCCGACCGGCATCAGGGTCAGGACAGTTACACAGCGAATACTAATCATAAGTTGCATATTCGCCGGCAAGACACGCAGCCCAGGTCACGAGCCTTCAGATATCGCCGCGGTCGGGCCCGGCGGCGAAGCCCGCGAGCAGATGCCGGAGGTCGTCCTCCTGAACGAGGCGCGCCGCATCCGCCGGCGTGAACCACCGGAGTGTCCGCTGCGCCTGCTCCGGCCAGCGTGGGTGCTGCACCTCGACCCGCAGCGGGTAGACGCGGACCTTGCAGGGCAGCGCGCGCCCCTGGGCGAGGCGTTTCTCGTAACGGTACCAGCCGACCGGATCCGACGCGATCTGTCCCGTCAGGCCCGCCTCTTCGAAGGCCTCCCGCTCGGCGGCCCGGTGCGCCTTGCGGCCGATCATCGGCCAGCCCTTGGGGATGATCCAACGGCCGGTATCCCGGGAGGTGATCAGCAACACTTCGACCTGTCCGTCCGAGCCGACCCGGAACGGCAGCGCCGCGACCTGCTTGAGCGGCTTGGCCTGCGCCTTCCGGAGTCGCTTCTTCAAACTCGGACGTTTCGATTCTGTCTTCAGAGATGGTCTCGCGACTGAAAAGGGTTGAATGTGCCTGGGACGATTCTGCAATCTTTAAAGCACCTGATGCCGATATATAGTTGAAAAATGTGTCGTTACATCCCGTCCGCGTGAGCAAAGAGCTATGCTTGTCACGCGCGCCTCCGCGTCTGCCGGACTGCTTGCCACGCGTCGCTTAGTCGGCGAAAGTTCAAGGGTACAACGCCCCTGAGTCGCCGCATGGCTGTCGAAATCGAGCGCAAATTCATCGCGGATCCGGCCGTGCTGGCGCATTGCCGGTCCGGGACGCAGCTGATTCAGGGTTATCTCTACACCGATGACGCCAACACGATCCGCATCCGCCAAGCGGGCGAGTGCATGCTGGTGACGTGGAAGAGCCCGCGGCGCGGCTGCTGCCGCGAGGAGATCGAGTTCGCGATCTCCCCGGCGGACGGCAGGGCGCTGCTGGCGCGGGTGCCGGCCAGTCGGCGCCTGGAGAAGACGCGCTACCGGGTGTTGCATGCCGGGGCGGGCTGGGACGTCGATGTGTTCGGCGGCACGCTCGCGGGCCTGATCCTCGCGGAAATCGAACTCGAGCGGGAGGATCAGCTGGTGACCCTGCCGTCCTGGGTCCGGCGCGAGGTCACGAGCGACGCGCGGTACCGCAATTCGCGCTTGGCCGGCAGCGTGATGCCCGAGCGGACGGCGGCCTAGGGCCGTGCCCGATCGCATTGCAAGCGTGCGCGGCTTCAAGCCTCTGTTGTGACGCGCTCTGTTGTGACGCGCACGCTTGCGCCGGGCCGGTCACCGCTTCGGCGGAGAGCGTTTCAAGCCTCCGGCGATCGACGGTGCAGCGTGCTCTGCCATCGGGCGCGGCCCCGCCGGCGTCGGTGAGCGACCGACCGCGCAGGCAAGCCCGGGAACCGGCGGTGGCCGCCCGAGAGCGGCCCGCAATCGTCACAAGCCTGGATCTGCGTCAGCGGAGATAAGGCGGGAGACGGCGCTTCCAGCGCTCGCCGAGCCGAAGCTCCTTTGTCCGCCGCCACGTCACGGGCCGCGCCGCCGCGCCGGGTTCGACCTGCGCCTTAGCGACCTGCGCTTTGACGACCTGCCCCTTGGCGACCGGCTTCGGCGGAAGTGCCTCGGGCTGGACCGCGATCGGACGAATCTCCGGCATCGGTTCGACCGGCGTCGTCTTCTGGATCGGCTGCGCGACCGCTTGGGTTCGTTCGCGCCGGGGGCGCCCACGCCGCGGCGTTGGCTCGATCGCCGGCTCGGGCTCGGGCTCGGCCGCGCTCTCGAACATCGGAACGAGGCTCGGCAGGACGCGCCGGACCGGGGCCTCCGGCTCCTTCGGTCCCGGCCGCGGTGCCGGCGCCGCTTCGAGGGCCGGCGGTGCCGGCTTCGGCTCGGCCTGGGTCAGCTCCGGCCAGAGCACCTTGTCGGGCCGCGCTTGCGGCTCGGCATCTCTCAGGGCTGTGCGGGGGGTCCGGGCGTGCTTGACTTCGACCATAAAAGGCCGCGCGCTACGGCGCTTCATGTACGATGATCCTTGGAAGCATTCGCACCGGAACGTCGGCGACGCGAACACTCTTAGGTTAAGCGTGATCTCGCAGAATGTCCAGAAACACGATCCGGTATCCGCAGAATTTCTTTGTTCACAAGGTCAGCGGAGACCACCACAGGCGATCAGCGCAATCTCTAGCCGATCAGGCGGCCTGCATCACCCCGGACGTCCCCCGCCCCTGCAGCGCACCAGCGTGGCCGGCACCGAACATGGACTGGTAGAGCGAAGCCGGAGACCGGGTCCGGCCGCTTCCGTCGGTGATCGTCACATCGGCCATTCCGGCGGCGATCAGACTCATGCCCTGGTCCAGCGCGGTGAGGATGGAGGCGTGCTGATAGGCGAACCGGCGCGCGGCGACACGCGCGGAGACCGTGAAGTTCATGATGCTGCGTGATCCTGAGAAGTCCGTGCGGTCAGCGAACCGGACGGCCGCTGTTCAGCGCTGGCCGGATCGACGCCCGAGGGACGCTTCGACGGCTGGTCGCGACTGCGCCGCCCTATGAGCGGCAATAAAGTCGTTCTGTTGACAAAACCTTGTTCGTGACGCCGACCGCGAAGGAAGTTTGCTGATCGTCCGTCGAATAAAGTGCTTCTCGGGCCCGGGCCACCAGGGCGCGCGGGCCGTCCTGCCTCCCTTGGCCCGGGCCGTGCTACGCTGCGGCCGACGTCACAGGGTGGACAGGCTGGCATGCTCAACAGACGATCCTTCATGGCCCTGTCGGGCGCGGCGCTCGCCGCCCCGGCGCTGGCGCAGGGCACGGCCGCGCGGGTCCTCAAGTTCATCCCGCAGGCCGACCTGACGGTGCTCGATCCGATCTGGACGACCGCCTACGTGACCCGGAACCACGGGCTCGCGGTGTTCGACACGCTCTACGGGACGGATGCGACCTATGCGGCCCAGCCCCAGATGGTCGCCGGCCATACGGTGGAGAATGACGGCAAGCTCTGGCGCCTGACGCTCCGGCCCGGGCTGACCTTCCACGACGGCAGCCCGGTGCTCGCCCGGGACTGCGTGGCGAGCGTCGCCCGGTGGGGCCGGCGCGACGCCATGGGCCAGACGCTCATGGCCTACACGGACGAACTCACGGCTCCCGACGACCGGACGATCCAGTTCCGCCTGAAGAAGCCCTTCGCGCTGCTGCCGGACGCGCTCGGCAAGGTCGGCTCCTCGATCTGCGCGATCATGCCGGAGCGGCTGGCCAAGACCGACCCGTTCACACAGGTGACCGAGATGGTCGGCAGCGGGCCGTTCCGCTTCAAGGCCGACGAGCGCGTGGTCGGGGCCCGGGTCGTGTACGAGCGGTTTGCCGGCTACGTCCCCCGCGAGGGCGGGGAGCCGCAATGGACGTCGGGCCCGAAGCGCGTGTTCGTGGACCGGGTCGAGTGGAACATCATCCCCGATCAGGCCACCGCCGCCTCGGCCATGCAGACGGGCGAGATGGACTGGTGGGAGCAGCCCCAGGCCGATCTCGTGCCGACGCTCGGCGGGCTGACGACGCGGATCATCGACCCGACCGGCCTGGTCGGCTGCCTGCGGATGAACGAGCTCCAGCCGCCCTTCGACAACCCGGCGATCCGGCAGGTGCTGCTGAAGGTCGTCGACCAGACCGACGTCATGCAGGCGGTAACCGGCACCGACCCCAAGCTGATCCACGTGCCGACCGGCTTCTTCTGTCCCGGCCTGCCGATGGCGAGCGACGTCGGCCTCGACGTCCTGACGGCCAAGCGCGACTACGAGGGCGCCAAGAAGGCGCTCGCGGCCGCCGGCTACAAGGGCGAGAAGGTGGTGCTGATGGGCGCCTCCGACTTCCCGAGCCTGAAGGCAATGGCCGATGTCGTGGCCGACATGCTCACCCGGACGGGCTTCAACGTCGATTACCAGATCATGGACTGGGGCTCGGTGGTTCAGCGGCGGGCCAAGAAGGAGCCGGTCGCCCAGGGCGGCTGGAGCGCGTTCTGCACCTTCTGGGCGGGGCTCGACCAAGCCAACCCGGCGGTCAGCGCCTTCCTGCGCGGCACGGGCCAGAGCGCCGCGATCGGCTGGCCGACGAGCGAAAAGATCGAGGTCCTGCGGGATCAATGGCTCGACGCCCCCGACACCGCAGCCCGGAAGAAACTCGCGGACGATCTGCAGCGGCAGGCCTTCATCGACCTGCCCTACCTGCCGCTCGGCCAGTACTTCAACCAGACCTCGTACAGGCCGTCCCTGACGGGGGTCCTCGACGGCGTGCCGGTGTTCTGGAACGTGAAGAAGGGCTGAGCGCCTGTTCGACCCGGGTTTCCAAAGGGCGAGCCCTTTGGCGGGGTTCAGGGGCGGAGCCCTTGAAGGCACCAGGGCTCCGCCCTGGACCCGCGAAAGGTCTCAACCTTTCGAAACCAGGACTCAGGCTCACGCCGCGCGGACCCAGACCGCGGTGTCGTGGAAGGCGGCGCCGTCGTTGGGCGCCGCCGGGGCGGATCCGATCAAGGTGTTGATCCCCGCGCCCCCGCCGAACGATGCGCTCGGCCACAGGCTCTCGACCACGACGACGCCCGGCTGCTGCCCCTCGGCGAGGCGGGCGTGCAGCCGCACCCGGCCCCGGGCATTGCCGAGCTCGACGGCGTCCCCCGTGGCGATCCCGAGCCGTGCGCCGTCCTCCGGATGCAGCAGGCAGGTCGGCCGCCCCTCGCGGCGGAGGGATTCCGGCACGTTGGTGAAGGTCGCGTTGAGGAACTGGCGGGCCGGCGGGGCGATCATCCGGAACGGGTGATCGGCGTCGGCGGGCTCGGCCACCGGCCAGTGATCGGGCAGGGCCGGCATCCCGGCCGCCCGGGGACCGAGCGCCGCCCAGTCGGGGGCGAAGCGGAAGCGCCCGTCCGGATGGCCGAAGCCGTTGAGGAAATGGCTCTCGGCGAAGTCCGGCTGCGCGTCGATCCAGCCCTCCTGCTCCAGCCGGTCGAGGCCGCCCCAGCCACTGGGCGTGTTGTGCCATCGGCGAGGGGATGCGTTGCGCCAATGCACACCCGCCAGAGGTCGGGATGGTTGGAGGACAATACCTGGGGTATCCATCTCAAAGCCAGCTGAATTTTCTACCAATTCAACCTCAATCGGCCAGAGATTTCGAAAATAAGGTATTGATTTTTTATATATACAATCGAATCTCAAATATGATCGGCTTTTACACAAAAAAATCTAATAAATTAGCATAGTAAGAAACTTGCGACATATGCAATCGCAGCAAACCGCTCTTGTCTAAGGAACGGTTTGATGCAAAATGCTGGGGGAGCAATCGATTCTCAGAGTCTTAAATTGTCTACATCAAGTTCTCAGTCGAATGAAAGTAACATTCTTTTTTCACACAAGCCCATAAGCGATTACGCTTTTGTATTTTTCGATCACTGGCGAAAAGTGATCTCCCCGCAGGTCGTCCTCAACGAAGACGGCGAGATCAGCGGCATTGATCATAGTGAATTTAGAAATTGGGATATTCGAGAAGGGCGTCTGACTTTCTACGATGACGCCGGATCAATGAGTCTTGAATTTGTAGTTAACCCGAACAGCAAGCCAGGCGAGATTGTGCTTGAGAACGGTCTGCCCAGATACACACAATCGACCCATTACCTCGTTCAAACCGAAAAATTTGCACGCAGTCCCTTGGTTGCGCCAGATCGTTTTGTCGACCGGCTTCCAAGCCGGAAGAAAAATCTCGTCGTCTTGCGGGCTGGGAGCAATTCACTTCATACTTTATGGAGTCGAAACATCGAAGATCGAGATCGTAATTGGGATCTATGTATAAGCTGGTATGGCGATGAAGAATCTTTTACAAATCGCCCGCCATCTGAATATGCGGTGCTACAGAAGGGCCCGAAATGGCATGGCCTTTATCAACTTTGCTACGAGGAAAGCTTTATTTTTGATTATGAATATGTTGCATTCCCGGACGATGATCTTATGATGACTTGGCGCGATATCAACAGGACGTTCATTATTGCGGAAGAAAATAAATTAGAATTATCACAACCGTCTCTCACACCTGCGAGCTACATTGCGCATCCTATCACGCGCCAGCAACCTGGGAAGATTTTGCGATTTACAAACTTCGTAGAGCTTATGACGCCCGTGTTTTCAAAAAAAGCACTTCGGCGCTGCTCCGGTACGTTTTATTTAGGAAATAGCGGGTGGGGACTCGATTATATTTGGCCGGTTTTAATGGGCGGACATCGTCATAGAATTGGTATTATCGATGCAGTTGCGGTTCATCACACACGTCCAGTGGGAGCGAGTTATGATATGAGCGCTGCACTGGCGGAGGCCAGCAACATATGTCAAGCTTATGGGGTAAGCCCCAGCTATAACCATTTCGGTTTTTTGTGTTGAAATCCCGCATAGCAAATTTCTGCAACCATCCTGCTAAAACTCTATGCCGGTACGGTTATTTTTACTTACATTCAACATTTGAATGCCGCTGAGATCCACCTTGTTCTCTGCTCCACCGCTCAGGTTCTGCGGACCTGAGCGGTGGAGCGATCGCAATTACTGGGAGGGCCACCGGGAACCGATCTGTCACAATCCATGCGGCGGAAGTCCTTGAGGCGGCCGAACATGCGCTCGATGGCGTTTCGCCCGCGATAGAGCACGGGCGAGAAGCACGGCTTCAGCGTTGGTTGATCTTGGGCGGGATGTTGGGTGCGGCCCCGGCCGCCTCGATCTGCCGGCGGATGGCGTCGGTGTCGTAGCCTTTGTCGGCGAGCACGATGCGGCAGGTGGGCAGACGTTCGAGCAGCGGCGCGCCGGCCCTGCAGTCGGCAGCCTGCCCACCGGTCAGCAGGAAGGCGAGCGGGCGGCAGAAGCGATCGGTCAGGGCGTGGATCTGGGTCGTGCGCCCGCCGCGCGAGCGGCCGATGGCTTGGTTCTGTTCCCCCCTCTTTACCCCCGGCGGCGCAGCGGCGCGCTTTCGCGGCGGTGAGGTCGATCAGTACCTGGGAGGGCGCGCCGCCGGCTTGCGCCAGCGGCTCGAACAGACCGGCCCAGACGCCCTTGGCCGCCCAGCGCACGAAGCGGTTGTAGAGCGTCTTCTTCGGCCTGTAGACGTCCCGCGGCGCCTCCGTCCAGCGACCGCCGGACTTCAGCATAGGGACGATGCCGCTGATCACCCGCCGGTCGTCCACGCGCTCCTTGCCCCGCGTATCGTTCGGCAGATGCGGTGCGATTCGCGCAAACTGCTCGTCCGTCAGCCAGAACGGATCCATCGGCTCCTCCCACGGAAGCCGTGAGTCACACCCAAGCGGTTCGAGCCACCGTTATGGGTCCGGACGGTGAGCTGATGGCCAGTTTGAGTTTACAGCCGAATCAGTATTTGCCGTATTATGGATTTAATGATTTATCCACTCCCACCATCAGACAATTCCAAGCTAGATAAATATAACCAAATAAAACATTCAAATCTTTTATGTAGGAAACATGCATGCTGATTATGCATTTTCTTGCTTAACCCAACCCTCGCTCGCTCAGCCAATGCGTCACACCCATCAGAGATTGATTGATGACTTGATCCATATCGAGATATCGATAGGTGCCGCACCGTCCGATGAAGGCAATATGCTCGCGATCACGCTCGGCCAGAGCCCTGTAACGCTCATAATTGGCTGCGTTCGCCCCATCCGCGGACCGCACGGGATAATAGCGCTCGTAGTTGTTCGCCCGGTAGTCGCAGGGCTCCTCCCGCGTGAACGTCACACGTCTGGTCTCGCGGCTGGTATGGTTGGGCAGGCGATGCCAAGCCGTCTCGCGCGTATAGGGCCCGCCATCTGTGAAATTGACGACACTGAAATCGGTCCCGTGCAGCCCCCCCCAGACACTGCCGGCCGCGTCGCGGTTTTCGCTGCGATGATGAAATCGGATCGAGCGATACGGGAGCTCACCCTCGCGGAATTCATAGTATTCATCGATCGGTAGGGATGCGAAGCAGAAGTCGAATTCCCGCATCAACCGATGTTCAAATCGCGTCTCAAGTGCGATCTCGATCCCACTATGATTGAGAATCTCCCCCACGAAGGCCGTATATCCATCCCGGGGCAGGATTTGCGTCTGATCCTCAGGAAAATACGTGTCGAGCCGATCGTAGCGCAGGGGCAGGCGCTTCACCACGGCGGCGTCCATATCCTCCAAGTCCAGGTTCCACATCTTCTTCGTGTAGGGACGGAAGAAAAGATCGCGCAGCTGGATTCCGATTTTTGAAGCGAGATACTCGGCGGCGTTCGCGGGTTCTGCGATCGGCACCGAAACCGAGGCCAGATGCGCGCGCACCTGCGCTTCCGTCTCCAGCCTCAGGCCCGTGACGGCGTTGATCGTGTCGAGGTTGATCGGTAGCGGCGCCAACGCGCCCGAAGGCAGCAGCGCCCGGACCCGATGCGTGTACGGTTCCCACGTCGCGTAGCGTCGAACGTAGTCCAGCACGCGGGTGTTGGCGGTGTGGAACAGATGCGGCCCGTAACGATGGATCCGGATGCCATCCGGGCCGGTCTCATCGTAGGCGTTCCCAGCGATGTGCAACCGGGCATCGATGACTTGAACGTGCAATCCTGTTTCCGCAAGCTGCCGCGCGTGAACTGCGCCGGCAAGTCCAGCCCCGACCACAAGCACCGACCTGTAAACCATGCCCGCCCCGGAAGTTTTTCGCCATCACACATGACGATAAAATCGAACGCGTCCGGATCTATCGCGTTTTAACGAGATGGTCTACCGTCGACTGCGTTCGATTTTGTGTATTATACCGCAACTGACGATTTAAATACTGTAAATTGAAATTTGATACAAACTATTTCATTTCAACAATGATAAAAATTTGTTATCAAGGCGCGACATTACGCATGAATTCAAGGTGATGCAGGCGCGGCGCGCTGCCATCCTTGTGGGGACTCGCGGTACACTCTCCCTGTGCCCCCATCAGGATGGCTTACAGAAACGCCTCTGCAGAGCCACTTGACCGATCCCCCAAACTCGCGACGGGTTTGTCCGGGCCAACCTGCGTGTCCTCGAGACCGATCGGTCGCGAGCACAGAGCATGCCCGGATTGCTCTCCCACGCCACTCCGCTAGAAGGCTGCAAGCCTCTATCCCCGAACCAACCATGCCGGCCCGCCCCCTCGTTCTGTTCCCGGATCCGCGCCTGTCGCATCCGGCCGCCCCGGTCGAGGCGTTCGGGCCGGACCTGTCGGCGCTCGTCGCGGATGTCTGGGACACGCTCCTGGACGTCAGCGCCATCGGCCTCACCGCCCCGCATATCGGCGTGCCCGCGCGGGTCGTGGTGATCCGCCTCTCTCCGGATGTGGAGCGGCGCATCTACGTGAATCCTGTGATCCTCTGGGCCTCACCGGAGACGGCGGCGCATGACGAGGGCAGCGTCAGCATGCCGGGGGTGCGGGAGCGGATCACCCGGTCCGCGCAGGTGCGGTTCGGCTATCGCGACCGCGATGGCGCGGAGCACGCGGAGACGGCGGAGGGTTTCGAGGCCGCCGTCATCCAGCACGAGATCGATCAGCTCGACGGCGTCTTCTGGATCGAACGCCTGTCACGCCTGAAGCGCGAGCGTCTGCTCAAGCGCTTCGGGAAGGTGAAATCGACTTAGCCCTGCGGGGCTCGCAAGCGCGCAATCAAAAGGTCTGTTCGTCGCCCTCAGCGCAGGGCCAGCATCTGCACAGCGTGCGCGGCAACGTCCTGCACCGCCGGCATGTCGTAGGCGTAGACGCGCCCGGCCAGGATCACGAGGGCGAGCGTCCAGAACACGGCCCCGCCGACGCGCCGGGCCGTCCGGTCGCCTGCGGCTTCCGGGCAGGCGCGCGCGACGCCGTCGGTGACGGGCTCGCCGAACGGATCGAAGGCTGTCGGCTGGATTTCGGAACGCGTGCGCATGGTGGAAATGTCGCCCCGGACCTGCCCGTCGGCAATGGAGGCGTCTTTCGAATTTTTGTGCGCGAAGAGACAGTTGTTCTCCCTTCCGAGGTCGCGGCAAACACCTTCTTCCCCCGCCCCCGCCCAACACCCCTCGACGCGCGAATCTCCTTCCCGGAGACGGTCCCGCGGCCGGTCCTCAAGTCCCGGCCGAACCGTACAGCCGCACCGATCGCCCGACGCGCGCGCCGGCCTCTTCGGCCCGGGTCCGGCAATCCGCGATGGTGGCCCGGGCCGTGTCGATGGCCACCGAGGCCGCCGAGAGGACCGGCGGGTCGGGCGCCCGCTCCCGGGTGTAGCGGACCACGTCCATGGCGAGCGCGTCGACCTCGACGGTCAGCGCCTCGATCGCCGCCGGGTCGCGCAGGGCCCGGGCCTGGCCGGCGATCTCCAGGAGCCGGTCGATGATCTCGTCGATCCGCTCCCGGCGCAGGCCCGCGAGCCGCTGGCGGATCCAGGCCAGAATCGAGACGAGGCCGCCCGCCAGCGCGCCGAGGAGGTAGAGCGTGTCGCCGTAGCGCTCGATGAAGCCGTGCTGCTCGCGCTCGTAATAGTCGATCGCGCCGGGGTGGATCGGGATGCGCGCGCTGGTGGCCGCCACGGTCGTGTCGTAGGTCGGGGCCTGGACATATTCGGCGGCGACCGTCGTCTGGGCGGCCGCGGAGCGCTTCTCGAAGAGCTGCTGGGTCACGTCGGCCACCACCACGCGGCTCAGGGAGGCCCGGGCCATCAGCCGGTAGGAGGCGCCCACGGTCTTCACGTCGTCGGCCGGCAGCTTCGGGCGGCCGCCGAACAGGCCCCCGGGGATCGTCACCGCCTGGAGCCGTGGGAAGCGCTCGATCACGGCGTCGTCGTCCTCGACAGTGACGAACGCGACCTTGCCGCCGCGGGCGAGCCCCTGCACGGCCCCCACCAGGGCGAGCGCCTTGGGCGCCGAGGGCGCGATGATGCTGACGAAGGCGTCGATCCGCTTCTCGCGGAAGGCGCCCGCCACCGCCTCCTGGTCGACCGGGACCAGCAGGACCGTGGAATCCCGCGCGAGGCCGGCCGCCTCCTCCAGGGTGAGGCCGTAATAGCCGAGGATGTTGCGCAGCAGCCAGAGATCGGCGTCCCGGTGGGCCGCGATCCCGATTCGCTTGCCGGCGAGCTTCGGGAAGCTCCGGATCCCGGCCTGCTCCGGCGAGGCGATGATCATCGCCTGATCGCGCAGGATCGCCAGGGTCAGCCCGTTCGTCGGCAGGAGCACGTCGGGGCGGACCACCGCGAGGTCGGCCCGGCCGTCCTGCAGGGCGGCGGCGCTCTCGCGCACGTCGTCGAAGGGGAGGATCTTCAGGCGGACGCCCGCGTGGCCGGCATCCAGCGCATCGGCATAGGCCTTGATCAGCTCCGGCTCGGTGCCGTCCCGGGGGGCGACCGCGATGGTCAGAACCGTCGCCTGGAGCAGGACCCACGCCGCCACGCCGCCCGCGCCCAGGAGGGCTGCGCCGGCCAGGAGCAGGACCTCGCGGCGCAGCAGCCAGGTGGGGAAGGCCGGCATCCCGGACGCTCAGAACAGCGAGATCAGGACGATGCCACCGACCATCAGGGCGGCACCAATCAGGCGCGGCGGCCCGGCCTTGACCTGCCGCATGCCGAACCAGCCGAAATGGTCGAGCGCCACCGAGGTGATCAGGTTGGCGGTGATCAAGAGGCCGTTGAAGGCGCCGGCCCCGACCTTGTCGACGAACAGCAGCCCGGCGAACACCGCCACCGCCCCGGTGATGCCGGCGAGCGGCATCCACCAGCGGACCCCCGCCACGTCCTCCCGGGTCGGCAGCGGCGAGGGGCGGAGCAGGAACACCAGGGCGAACACGAACACCACGGGCACGAACGAGACCGTGGCGGCGAGCCAGGGATTCTCCAGGGCGCCGCGCAGCTGCGCGTTCCAGACCACGCCGATCGCCATGAGGGCGCCGGCCACGAGGATGAACGGGTAGAGCAGCTTGCCGCCGACGCCCTTCTCGCCGCCGTCCTTCTTGCCGCCCGAGCGCGCGATGAAGGTCACGCCCACCGCCATCAGCAGGCCGCCGAGCCAGGCCATCGGCTTGAAGCCCGAGGCCTGCAGGCCGAACAGGCCAAAGGCGTCCATCGCCAGCGAGGTGAGGATGTTGGCGGTCAGCGTCAGACCATTGAACGGCCCGGCGCCGACCTTGTCGATGAAGGCGAGCCCGCCGAACACCGCCACCGCGCCGGCCACGCCCCCGAGCGGCGCGTACCAGGGCATCTTGCTCAGGGAGGCGAGGTTCGGCAGCGGCGTCGGCATCGTGAAGAACAGGGTCGCGAACACGAAGACGATCGGCAGGAACGACACCGTCGCGGCGAGCCAGGGATTGACCAGCTTGCCGCGCAGCTGCGCGTTCATGGCGTTGCCGATGGCCTGCAGCGCGCCGGCCACCAGGATGAAGGGATACAGGAGGGCAGCCGTCACGCGCGCGGACCTTGGGTTCGGGGTTCAGATGAGCAGCAGGCCGGCCAGAGCCAGCACGAGGGCCGATGGCATCACCAGCAGGCCGAGCTTCAGGAAGGTCCAGGCGCCGACATCCTGGCCCTCGCGGCGGATGGCGGTGAGCCAGAGGATCGTGGCGAGCGAGCCCGTCACCGAGAGGTTGGGCCCCAGATCGACGCCGATCAGGATGGCGCCCGCGACCTTCTCGGGCACCTGGGCGGTGTGGACGGCGGCGCCCGCGATCAGGCCGGCCGGCAGGTTGTTGACGAGGTTGCACAGCACCGCGATCAGCCCGCCCGCCCCCCAGGCGGTGGCCTCCGGGGCGGCGTGGGCGTAGCCCTTGAGGAGGTTGGCCAGCATGGCGAGGACGCCGGTCTTCTCCAGGGCCTCCACCAGCACGAACAGGCCGGCCACCAGCGGGAGCACGCTCCACGACACGTCCTTGGCGACCTCCACGAGGCCGCCGCGCTTGAGCAGCAGCACGACCACGGTGGTGGCGAGGCCCGCCACGAAGGTCGGCAGGCCGAGATCGAGGCCGAGCGCCGAGGCGCCGATCAGCACGCCGCCGGTCGCCACGATGCCGATCCCCGCCACGAGGCCGGTGCGCGAGAGCGACACGGCCTCGACATCGGTCGCCACGCTCTGGCCGCGCAGCGTCTTGGCCTGGGTCAGGCGCAGCACCGCGTAGGTCGTCGCGATGGCCAGCACCGAGGGCAGCGCGAACAGGCCGAGCCAGCGCATGAGCGGCGGCATGTGGTCGGCGAAGACCACGAGGTTGGCGGGGTTCGAGATCGGCAGCACGAAGCTCGCCGCGTTGGCGATGAAGGCGCAGACGAACAGGTGGGGGAGCGGGTTCTCCACCTTGGCGGCCTTGGTGGCGGCGTAGACGGCGGGCGTCAGCACCACCGCGCAGGCGTCGTTCGACAGGAACACCGTGACGACGGTGCCCACGAGGTAGACCAGGGTGAACAGCCGGGTCGCCGAGCCCCGGGCGGCGCGCACCGCGATCGAGGCCAGCCAGTCGAACAGGCCCTCCTTCCGGGCGACCTCCGACATCAGCATCATGCCGATGAGGAACAGGTAGACGTCGGTGCCCTTGAGCACGCCCTCCCAGGCGGTGGCGGGGGCGAGCAGCCCGAGGGCGACGAGGGCGCCTGCGCCCAGCACGGCCCAGATCGCCTCCGGCCACGAGAACGGCCGCAGGATGACGCCGAGCGTCGCGAGGGCGGTGATCGCCCAGGTCGTGATGTTGGGGGACAGCGTCAGCGCGCCCATCGGTTCCGGTGGTCCTGTATCGGGTGAGTTGGGAAACGGATGTCTGCAGCGTTTCGGGTGGGGCCGGCTACCAGTCCCGGCCGTTGCGGTTGGGGCCGAGCTGGTCCCCGCGGATGCCCTTGCCGGGCCAGGCCTGCGTGCGGAACGCATCGCTGCCCGGTCGCTCCGGGGCGGGCGGCGGGGTGAATCCGCACGACACGGGCTCGATCGTCTCGGTGTCGCTGCCGCCCGTGCCGTCCGCCGCCGTGACCGAGAGACGGTGCGCGCCGCCCGGCCACGGAACCTGCGCCTCGACGATGCGCGGACCGACCGGACGCATCGGATGGGCCGGGCCGCCGTCGACGCGGGCGTGGCAGGACCAGTCCGCCTGCGGGGCGTTCGAGAGCACGAGGGCGCGCACCGTGATCGTCCCGCCTGCCGCCAGGGGCTCCGTGGCGAGGCGCCGGTCGGCCGGGCTCGTGATCATCACGAAGGGCAGCTTTCGGTCCAGCGGCTTGAACCGCCAGCTCGTCACGGCGCCGTCGATCGCCGCCACCGCGTAGCCCACCGAGCCGTCCTCGTTCTGGCCAACCGAGCGGGCCGAGGCGTAGAGGGTGCGCCCGTCATGGGCGAGCTCGTTGTAATGGGTGTGGCCCATCTCGACGAGGCGGACATTGTGGCCGCGGATCAGGCCCGCCAGCGTGGCCCTCTCGTCCGGCCCGGTGAGGTCGTCCGGATAGGTGTGGGTGAAGACCGCGCAGGGCAGGCCGTCCCGGTCGGCCGCCGCGAGTTCGCTTCGGAACCAATCGACCTGGCAGGGACCGAGCCGGAAATCGAGGCCGAATCCCTTCCGGCCGTAGCCGGCGCTGATCATGTCGAGGAACAGGCAGCGCACGCCGGCGAACGTCTCGGCGTAGTAGTAGTGCGGAATATAGACCGGGGTCTGCGGCCGGGGCAGGTAGTGCCCGCGGGGCTGGTGACGGCCACCCTGTCGGCTGCCCATCACCTGCGCGAACAGCGCATCGAAATCCGTCATGCTGCCGTGCTGGCGGTCGTGATCCCCGGCGATCAGGCGGACCGGAAGCGCCGAATGGGCCGCCAGGGCCGCGGTCAGGATGTCGTACTGGGCCGCCCGCCCGTCCTCGGCGAGGTCGCCCGGCAGGTAGGCGAAGTCGAGGAGGCCGTGGTTGTGGAGGCCCTCGACCTCGTCGAGGATCGTCCTGAGATCGACGGCGTTCCGGTCGCCCGGCTGTTCCAGGTGCAGGTCGCCGATATGCGCGAAGGCGAAGACGCCGGGGGTTCCGCTCATGGCACCGCCGCGCCGCGGGGAACCGCGTGCGCCCGTCCGATCGATCCGCCTGTCCCGCCCGCCATCGCGCCCTCCGGATGGGCCCCGATGAAGCGGCCGCACACGTTGCGAACGGCCCGACGCCCCGGATGCCGCCGAGTTCCGCAATCGGGCCGCAGGCTTGGCGGGGCGGAACCTAATTTTTCGTGATCGCCGCCGGGGCGCCGGACAGGACAGGGAAAGTGTCGTGAAATCGGACGCTCTGTGTCTGCTTGCTGGACACATGCCCCTCTGTCGCGACAACAGGAACCCGCCGGCCGAAGTTTGCCGCCGGGCCGCGGTGCGTGCGGCTCGTCCGCCGCGCGACTGATCCTGGCCTGGGTGTTCAGAGACTTTCGATCCAGTCGCGCAGGACCGCCCCCGGCGCGCGCTGCGGATCGACCTCCGGGTGCTGCGGTACGGTGCTGGGCACGAAGCCGAACCGGCGCTTGAAGGCGCGCCGGAACGTCCGCTCATCCGAGAAGCCGACTGCGTAGGCGACTTGCGCGACGCGGGCGGCTTGCGGCCCGTCGTCCCGCACCAGCATCCGCATGGCGGCCATCAGGCGGCGGTCGCGGATATAGGCGACGATGCCGTGCGGTGCGAACAGCCGGTACAGCGCCGAGCGCGACAGGCCGAGCCGCGCCGCGATCAGAGCCGGCGTCAGTTTCGGATTGCCGAGCTCTGCCTCGACGAGGCGGCGGATCCGGATCCGGGCATCCGGATTGTGGGTGGGCCGGTCGGCCGCCTTGCCGCGCAGCCAGGTCGCGCAGAGCTGGGTGATCGCCGCCGCGGCCGCCAGGGCCTCCCGCCGATCGAGGAGGTCGCCGCAGGCGACGACGTTGGCCACGAAACTATGGACGAGGCGCCCGAACGGGTCGCCGTCATGGTCGAGGGACCGACCGTGCAGGCCCTCCGGATGACAGCCCTGCTGCTCCAGGAGGGCGTGGGGAATCAGGACGTTGGTGGCGTCGACCGCGTCCGCGACGATGCGCACGGGCTGGCCGAGGTCGAACACGACGGCCTGGACCTCGGTGACGGGGCCGGTGCGCGGGCCGGCCTCCACGCGGCTCTGCCCCCGGCGATAGAATTGCAGCAGGAGATGATCCAGGCCCTGCCGGCGGATCATCTCCCACGACCGCACGAGGGTGTGGGCCGGCGCCATCACGTCGCCGACCAGCAGGTCGCCGAGGTGATAGCTGCGCATCGCGATCGGGATCGTCAGGTCGGTCTCGGGCCGGAAGCTCACCGCGAAGATGGGGGCGAGGTGGTCCTGCCACGCCCGGCCGAGATCCTGCGGATCCTGCGGCGGCTCGAACCGCAGGCAGGCGATCCCGCCGCCCTGGACGGAGTCGCCGGAGCGCGGTGTTGCGGAGCCCGGATCTGTGTTTTCGAGATACATCGGTGAAGCCTAACGCGTATTTTTGTTTTCGTTGATAAGTGCTTGTGCCTACGGGACAGATAATCTGTTCGCTCGAATCTCCGATTCGGGGCCGGAACGACTGGGGCCGATGTAGGCCTCATCGGATCCGATCCATCGCGATGAATGTTCTAGACCATCGCAGGACCTAGACCACGTGCGATTCGGCGCGGACGAGGCCGAGTCATGTTGCCAGCCAGCCGGCGTCCGACGGTTCAGAAGCGACGGCACGGGACTTTCCGTCCCAGAAGAGAGCAAAGCAGTTCCAAATGAAAATCCCAGGTTAGACCGTAGCATATGGGTTACAGCATGGCATGGTTGCCATTGATAACGCGCCCGCCAGTGTTTCTTGCAAGCTTATCGGGGGGCTGCGCGATGGATCATCGGCAAGACAGGGCAGTTTATGGCGCCGTCTCAGGGAAAAAGGGACATGTTTTACATCGCGCCGCGACCCGGTTCGGGTCGTCCAGAGGCGGATTACTGCTTGGATGCTCTCTTGCCGCGCTGACGATTGCCCTGGGGCCGGTCTTCGCAGAGGATGACGGGGTGCGGCCGCAGCCTTCACCGTCTACTTTGGACGCCGCAGGTCACCCACTAACAGCCGCGGACTTCCGGGCGTGGGACGCCTACAACGGCGATTGGGGGCTCGGGGCTATCAACGCCGCCGGTGCCTACGCGCGTGGCTTTACCGGCCTCGACGTTCCGGTCGCGGTCATCGACAGCGGGATCGATCCGGATCACCCGAAATTCGCCGGCCGGATCTTGGATGCATCCCGCAACTTCTGGACCCCGGTCGGGCTGCTGGACAGTACCATCCTGTTCGACCCCAACGTCCACGGGACGCATGTGTCGGGGACGATCGGAGCGTCTCCGGACGGCGGCCGGATGATGGGTGTCGCCTTTGACAGCAAGATTTTAAATCTTGGCGCCATCATATCGATCATCCGTGATCCTGACGATCCGACCACACCGTCCGATGCGGAGGTCATCAAACGGAAATACGGACAGCAGCCGACCGGATCGGATGTCAACGGGGCCGTCGACTATGCAGCCGCGAAGGGCGCGCGGATCCTGAACGGCAGCTATGGGCCGAGCTTTTCTTACTCCACGACCGTTTATCAAGAGTATGGCTATAGAGAATCCTTGAAGGAATATGATTCGCTCAAGCGAGCAGCCGATCACGACGTGCTTATGGTTTTTGCCGCCGGCAATGAGCATTCAATTATAAATCAGTACAATTGGAAAAACGCTTCCGGCGCCTCCCTATATCCGTACGTTCGGCCGGAGAACGCTGGCACGAACGTCTATCGATTTATCGACAGAAATGGTAATGTGCGGACGGACACCGATTTTTCGAGTTTGAACGGGTACATCATTTCGGTCGTGAACATCGAT
Source organism: Methylobacterium guangdongense (assembly GCF_038442355.1). Lineage (NCBI taxonomy): Bacteria > Pseudomonadati > Pseudomonadota > Alphaproteobacteria > Hyphomicrobiales > Methylobacteriaceae > Methylobacterium > Methylobacterium guangdongense. Next base: position 2,452 of record NZ_JBBXMX010000020.1, on the reverse strand, counting down.
CGGAACCGCGCGGTCCAGGCGTCCAGCAATCAATGTGGCGTCACGGCCAACTGGTGCATGTCTGCCCCCGGCACGGCGATCCTGTCGACAATCCCCGGCGGTCGATATGCCGAAGAGACCGGCACCTCGATGGCGGCGCCCCATGTGGCGGGCGCGGCTGCGGTGCTGCGCCAAGCTTTCCCGTTCCTGAAGGCACCTGAGATCGCCCAGACGCTGTTCACCACCGCCACCCATCTCGGCGACGGGCCGGCCGACAAGCCGAATGACGTCTACGGCTGGGGCCTGCTCAATCTCGGCAAGGCGATCGACGGTCCGGGGCAGTTCACCTACGCGTGGACGGTCGACACAACCTATAACGGCCAAGCCTATTACGGCACTTTCGCCAACGACATCTCCGGCGTCGGCGGCCTGATCAAGACCGGCGCGGGCACCCTCGAACTGTCCGGCACCAACACCTATGCGGGCGGCACCAGCGTCTATGGCGGCAACCTGGCCGTGTGGCGCGACGCCAATCTCGGCGCGGACGGCACCGGCCTCACCCTCGGCGGCGGCGGCTGGCTGCGCGTCCTGGCGGACGACTTCTCCACCGCGCGGCCGGTCACCCTCGACGGCCACGGCGGCCTGCGCATCGATACCGGGCTCTCGACCTTCGTCGGGGTGCTCGCCGACGGCGCGCAACCCGGATCGCTGACCCTGACCGGGCGTGGCACCCTCCGGCTCACCGCCGACAACACATACACCGGCGGGACCTCCGTACATGGTAGCATCTTGGCGGTGACCCGGGACGCCAACCTCGGTGCGGCCGGCGGCGGCCTGACCCTCAGTGACGGTGGCTTCCTTCAGATCAGGCAAGACGGCTTCACCACGACGCGGCCGGTGACCCTCGACGGCCTGGGCGTGCTGGGCTCCAACCGCGGCACCGCGTCGGTCTTCGGAGGCGTGATCGCCGATGGGGCCACATCCGGCCGGCTCATGAAGGTCGGATACGGCACCCTCGATCTGACGGCCGACAACACCTACACGGGCGGCACCACGATCTTCGTCGGCACCCTGGCGGTGACCCGCGACGCCAATCTCGGGGCGGCCGGCGGCGGCCTTTCCTTCGCGAACGGCGGGACGCTGGAGGTGCGGCAGGACGGCTTCTCCACCGCGCGTCCGGCCACCCTCGATGGCCGCGGCGGCCTGCGCATCGATACCGGCAGCTCGTCCTTCGCGGGCGTGATCGCGGACGGGGCCCAGCCGGGTTTCCTCCGGAAGGACGGCGCCGGCACGGCGGTCCTGACGGCGGCCAACACCTATACCGGCGGCACCACGGTGGCGGCCGGAACGCTGGCGCTCACGGCGACCGGCCGCCTCGTATCCTTGGTCTCGGTCGGTCCGGACGGCACATTCGCCAATGCCGGGCTTGCCTCCGGCGGCGTGACCAATGCCGGCGTCTTGACCACCCGCGGCACGATCGGCGGCGGGCTGATCAACACCGGCACCGTGACGGCCAGCGCCGGCCGCATCGACGGCGCCATCCGCAACGACGCCGGGCTCGTCGCGGTCTCCGGGACGGTCGCCAGCACCGGCACCTTCGCCAACGCCGCGGGCGCGACGCTCGCGGTCGCCGGCGCCTACAGCCTCAGCGGGCCGCTCACCAATGCCGGCACCGTCACGATCGCCCGGACCGCCAGCCTGACGGCCCCCGCCGGCCTCGGCAATGCCGGCAGCATCACCAACAGCGGCACGATCACCGGCGGGCTGACCAACGCCGGTTGGACCCGGAATACCGGCACGATCACCGGCGGCGTGTCGAACAGCGGCAGCCTCACCACCCGCGGTACGGTCTCGGGCGGGCTGATTAACACCGGCACCGTGCTCGCCAGCGCCGGCCGGATCGACGGCGCCATCCGCAACGACGCCGGTACCCTCGCGGTCTCCGGGACGGTCGCCAGCGACGGCGCCCTCGCCAACGCCGCCGGCGCAACCCTGGCGGTCACCGGCGCCTACAGCCTCGCCGGGCCGCTCGCCAATGCCGGCACCGTCGCGCTCGCCCAGAATGCCAGCCTCTCGGCGCCGGCCGGCCTCGGCAATGCCGGCCTGCTCATCAGCGACGGCAGCCTCACCACCGATCTCACCAACACCGGCACCGCCCGCCTCGCCGGCCGGCTCGACGGCGCGCTGACCAACGCCGGCAGCCTCCTGTTCACCGGGCCGCTCGCCGGGCTGACCAGCCTGACCAATGCCGGCCCGCTCGACCTCGGCGGCACCGCGCTCACCCTCGCCAGCCTCTCCGGTCCGGCCTCCGGCGTGATCGCCAACGGCGCCCTCACGGTCACGGGTTCGGCCAGCACCGCCTATGCCGGCGCCATCCTGCAGAGCACCAGCCCGACCAGCCTGACCAAGGCCGGACCGGGCACCCTCAAGCTCACCGGCACCGGCCGCTTCTCCGGCCCGACCACGATCCAGG
>NZ_JBBXMX010000001.1:0-776484 GCF_038442355.1 Methylobacterium guangdongense | reverse complement strand
CCGATTGGCTTGATCGCTCTCGTGATCCGTGTCCGGACTGGTTCGGCAGCCGCAAGGCTGGCGCAGCCAGAGACACACGCAAACAAAAAGACCCGCAGCGTATCCGCTGCCTGCTTGCCGAACACAGTACGCGCCGTCGCAGCACCCTGCGCCGCCACGTGCCAGAAGAATTGCGATGCGCCGGTCTGGTGGCCTGAGCGGCGTGCCCAGAACCCGATCCCATCTCGAACTCGGCCGTTAAACACGCCAGCGCCTATGGTACTGTGTCTCAAGACACGGGAGAGTCGGTCGCCGCCAGACCCGCCCATCGCAATCAGCATCCCCTCGACACGATCCGTACGATCCAAACAGGCCGCTTCCTCCGGGGAGCGGCCTGTTTGCGGTTGCGTTTGCGCGCGATGCACCGGCGCTATTCTTGCCGGAAAGTCATCTCGGCGCGACCCTCCCGTAATCGGCGCTCGTCCAAGGTCCGCATGCCACCGATCCGCACGGCGGATCAGGCGGACGATGCCGTTGGCAGACTTCGTGCCCTCCGAAGTGTCTGACCGGCGGCGTCGGAACGGGCCGGGATACGCGCCCCGCGGTTCCGGCCCGTTCATCGGGCGCGCGGGGAGGGGAGTGGCTGACTATGCTGAGCGAGGCACGTTCCCCCGATCCGCGCGGCGCGCTATGGACCGGATCCATGCGACTTCTCATCATCGAGGACGACCGGGACGCGGCGGCCTACCTGGTCAAGGCGTTTCGCGAGACCGGGCACGTCGCTGATTGCGCCCATGACGGCCTGGACGGCTATGCCCTGGCGCGCGAGGGTGCCTACGATGTGCTGATCGTCGATCGCATGCTGCCGAAGCTCGATGGCCTGTCGCTGATTCGCTCCCTGCGCGAGCAGACGGTGGCGACGCCGGTGCTGATCCTGTCGGCGCTCGGTCAGGTGGACGACCGGGTCAAGGGCCTGCGGGCCGGCGGCGACGATTACCTGCCGAAACCCTACGCCTTCTCGGAGCTGCTCGCCCGCACCGAGGCCCTGGCCCGGCGGCAGGCCGGGTCCGGTGCGGCGGAAGAGACGCGCTACCGGGTCGGTGACCTCGAGCTCGACCGGCTCTCGCACCGCGTCACCCGGTCCGGCCGCGAGATCCCGCTGCAGCCGCGGGAATTCCGGCTTCTCGAATACCTGATGCGGCATGCCGGCCAGGTGGTCACCCGCACGATGCTGCTGGAGCACGTCTGGGACTATCACTTCGATCCCCAGACCAACGTGATCGACGTCCACGTGTCGCGCCTGCGCGGCAAGCTCGACAAGGGCTTTCCGTCGCCGATCATCCATACGGTCCGGGGGGCGGGTTACGTGCTGCGCGTCGATGACGGCGCGGCCGGGTGAACCGGTTGCCGATCGACGCGCTCAACCCGACCGAGACCGGCGCGGCGCGTGTCCAGAAGCTGTTCCGCACCACCGCCTTCAAGCTGTCGCTCGCCTATCTGGCGATCTTCACGCTCTGCGCCTTCCTGGCCCTCGGCTACGTCGCCTGGAATGCCCGCGCGGTGCTCGACGATCAGCTCGTCTCGACGATCGACGCCGAGATCAACGGCCTGTCGGAGCAGTACAATGCCGGCGGCCTGCGCCGGCTGATCACCGTTGTCGAACGCCGTTCGCGGGAGCCCGGCGCCTCCCTCTACCTCGTCACCACGGCCGGCGGCGACCACGTCGTCGGGAATGTCGGCTTCGTGCCGGCCGCGGTTCTGGCGACGCCCGGCCAAAGCGAGACGCGGTACGGCCGCAACGATTCGGATGCCGAGGCCCATCGGGCGATCGTGCGGGTCTTCACCCTGCCGGGCGGCTTCCGGCTGCTGGTCGGTCGGGACACGGAGGAGCGCGACCGCCTGCGCGCCGTGATCGGCCGGGCCTTCGGCACCTCGGTGGCGGCCGTGGTGCTCCTCGGGGTGATCGGGGGCTGGCTCGCGGCGAGCCGGGTCCTGCGCCGGGTCGACGCCATGACGCAGACGACCCGGTCGATCATGGCGGGGGATCTCGACGGGCGGTTGCACGTCGCGGGTAACGGCGATGAACTGGACCGCCTCGCATCCAGCCTGAACTTGATGCTGGAGCGAATCGGAGAGCTGATGCGTGGGATGCGCGAGGTCTCCGACAACATCGCGCACGACCTCAAGACACCGCTGACCCGCCTGCGCAACCGCGCCGACGAGGCGCTGCGCCGGCCTTCGACGCCGGAGGAACTGCGTGCCGCCCTGGAGGCCGTGATCGAGGAAGGCGATGGGCTGATCCGGGTCTTCAACGCCCTGCAGATGATCGCCCGGCTCGAGGCCGGCAGCGCCCGCGAGATCATGGCGCCCCTCGATCTCGGGGCCACAGCACGCGGTGTCGCCGAGCTCTACGAGGCTCTTGCCGAGGATCAGGGGTTCACCCTGGCGGTGGAGGCGCAGGACGGCGTCTTGGTCGAGGCCAACCGTGAGCTGATCGGGCAGGCGCTCGCGAACCTCGTCGACAACGCTCTCAAGTACGGCGATCCGCCGGGAGGCGGGCCGGGGCGGATCGTCGTCGCGGTCTGGCGCGACGGCGGGCAGGCCCGCCTTTCGGTTTCCGACACGGGGCTGGGCATTCCCGAGGGCGAGCGCGCGCGCGTGCTCGAGCGCTTCGTCCGCCTGGAGCAATCCCGGTCGCGGCCGGGGCTCGGGGTCGGCCTCAGTCTGGTCAACGCGGTGATGCGGCTGCACCGGGGCGCACTGTCCTTGCGCGACAATGGGCCGGGGCTGCGCGTGGAGGTAACGCTGCCGCTGGCTCCCGGCAATGCGGCCGGCGCGGAGGATCGCGAAGGGGCGGAGGCTCGGTAGGGCAGGGCGCTGCGCCGTGAACCGGGCCGATACGGCGAATCGGTAACGTCCCTCGGTGCCGGGCGGCCCCGGTCGGGACGGGGCGGACCGGGGGGCGCGACGACCGAACCGATGTTCGACGGCGTGGTGCCTGCTTCCCTGTGGACAAGGCCGCCATGGCCCGGGTCCATGACAGGATGTCACATTCCCAAGATCTCGGGCTGGCACGGGAGCGACGCGCTGAAAGCTTGGCGGCCCCGATGACGATACCCGAGTCCCTCTATCCCTCCGGCGAGGCGTCGGTCCTCGTCCTTCAGGGCGGTGGTGCGCTTGGATCCTATCAGGCCGGTATCTACGAGGCGCTCGCCGGGCATCAGACGGCGATCGACTGGGTCGCCGGGATCTCGATCGGGGCGATCAACGCGGCGCTCATCGTCGGCAACCCGCCGGAGCGCCGCGTTGACTGCCTGCGGGCGTTCTGGGAGCTGGTCTCCTCCGACCTGACCGCGAAGCCGTTCGTCCCCGGCGAGCAGGCGCGCACCGCGTTCAACGAGATGTCGGCGGCCTGGATCGCCACCTTCGGCGTGCCGGGTTTCTTCACGCCGCGGGTGCCGCCCGCGAGCTTCTATCCGCCCGGCGCTCCGGAGGCGCTCAGCCTCTACGATACGAGCGCCCTCAAGGGCACCCTGGAGCGGTTCGTCGATTTCGACCGGATCAACCGGGGGGAGGTCCGGCTCAGCGTCGGGGCCGTCAACGTCCGCTCGGGCAACTTCGTGTATTTCGACAATCGGACCGACCGGATCGGCCCGGAGCACATCATGGCCTCGGGGGCGCTGCCGCCGGGCTTTCCGCCGGTGATCATCGACGGCGAGGCCTACTGGGACGGTGGCCTCGTCTCGAACACGCCCCTCGATTACGTCCTCGACACCGAGCGCCAGCGCGACCTCGTCGTCTATCAGGTCGATCTGTTCTCGGCCCAGGGGGCGATGCCGCGCACCCTGGTCGAGGCGGCCGAGCGCGAGAAGGATATCCGCTATTCGAGCCGGACACGGCTGAACACCGACAAGAACATCGAGATCCGCAGGGCCAAGCGCGCCATGCGGCGGCTGATCGAGAGGCTGCCGCCCGAGATGCAGGCCGACGACGACGTGGTCTTCCTGCGTCAGGTCACCCGGCAGAACTTCATCACCATGATGCAGCTGATCTACCGGCAGAAGAGCTACGAGGGGAATTCGAAGGATTACGAGTTCTCCCGGGCGACGATGCTGGAGCATTGGCAGGCGGGCCACGACGATGCGGTCCGGTCCCTGCGCCACCGGCGCTGGCGCGAGCGGGCGCACAACGAGGACGGCGTCGCCGTCTTCGACCTCAGCCGGCACGCCCGCGATTGAGACGACCCTGACGGAAGCCGGGGCGGACCGGATCGCCCCGGCACGGACGAGCGGAGGCTTGACCATGACCCGCGACGAGATCCTGTCCACGACCTCGATGCCCGCCTTCAGCCCGAGCTACCCGCGCGGGCCCTACCGGTTCCGCCAGCGCGAGTACCTGATCATCACCTACGAGACCGATCCGGTTGCCCTGCGCCGGGCGCTGCCGGAGCCGTTGGAGCCGCATCCGGACAACCTCGTCTTCTACGAGTGGATGAAGATGCCCGATTCCTCGGGCTTCGGTGATTACGAGGAGAGCGGCAGCGGCGCTTACGCCTTCTACAACGGCGAGCCGTGCAACTTCTCGATCCAGATGTACCTCGACGACGAGCCGCCGATCACCGCCGGCCGCGAGATCTGGGGTTTTCCGAAGAAGTGGGGCCAGCCGGAGCTCAAGCTCATGAAGGACACGCTCACCGGCACGCTGTTCTACGACGAGCAGCGCGTCGCGATCGGGACCATGACCTACAAGCACGAGAGCCTGGACCACGATCTGGGCTCGGTCCGCGAGGGCCTGCGCAAGCTCAACGTCAACCTGAAGCTCCTGCCGGACGTCGACGGGCGGCCGAAGGTCGCCCAACTCGTGGGCTACCGGCTCGAGGACATCTCCGTGCACGGCGCCTGGAACGGCGAGGGCCGCCTCCACCTGATCCCGCACGTCAATTGCCGGGTCGCCGACCTGCCGGTGCGCCGGATCGTCGGGGCGCGCCACATGATCGTGGACTTCACCCTCCCGTACGGCAAAGTGCTGCACGACTATCTCGCCTGATTACGGGCCCGCACAGATCCGGAGGTTGCCATGACGCTCAAGACCAAGACCGCCCTCGTCACCGGCTCGACCAGCGGGATCGGGCTCGCCATCGCCCGGGCCTTCGCCGCCGAGGGGGCCAACATCGTGCTCAACGGCTTCGGCGAACCGGAGGCGATCGAGCAGGCCCGCACCGCCATCGAGACCGAGTTCGGGGTGCGCACCCTCTATTCCGGAGCCGACATGTCGAAGCCGGCCGAGATCGGCGCGATGGTCCGGGACGCGCAGGATTGCTTCGGGTCCCTCGACATCCTGGTCAACAATGCCGGCATCCAGTTCGTCGCGCCGATCGAGGAATTTCCGGCCGAGAAGTGGGAGCAGATCATCGCGATCAACCTGTCCTCGGCCTTCCATGCGATGCATGCCGCGATCCCCGGCATGAAGGCGAAGGGCTGGGGGCGGATCATCAACACCGCCTCGGCGCACTCGCTGGTGGCCTCGCCGTTCAAGTCGGCCTACGTCGCCGCCAAGCACGGCATCGCCGGCCTGACCAAGACGGCGGCGCTGGAACTCGCGCCGCACAAGGTCACGGTGAACTGCATCTCGCCGGGCTATGTCTGGACGCCCCTCGTGGAGGCGCAGATCCCCGACACCATGAAGGCTCGCAATCTCACCAAGGAGCAGGTGATCGAGGACGTGATGCTCAAGGCGCAGCCGACCAAGGAGTTCGTCACGGTCGATCAGGTCGCCGCGCTCGCGGTGTTCCTGTGCTCCGATGCGGCGAGCCAGATCACCGGCGCCAACATCCCGATGGATGGCGGCTGGACGGCGCAGTAAGGCGCCTTCAAACAAAGGCTTAGAGCTGGGCCCGACTGCAACGCGCACGGTACACGACAGGCGTGCCTCGACAGGCTTGGCAGGCGCGACAAGCCTCCCATCCCCGACGTGAGAGGGTTGGGGTGAGGGACGAGAAGTCTCAGGATCGAGCGCGATCGATGCGCCGACAACGCGTGCTTAGTTCTGAGCGTTCTCAATCCTCACCCGGCTTTCTGCGAAAGCAGACCTCACGGGAGAGGGGACCCGCGCCTCATCCGCGGAGAAGGGTACACGACACAAGACCACGAAGCCTTTTTTCGGTCGCCCAACCCTCCACCGCGTCCTGAGGCGCCGGAGCGCAGCGCAGGCCTCGAAGGAGCCCTCCAGAAGCCACAGCGATCCCAGGAGCCCTCCTTCGAGGCCCGCTGATGCGGGCATCTCAGGATGAGGTGGGCGGATGGGATCACCCGCTCGCCTCGCTGTCGCATATCGTGTGCAACGCCATCGGGTCCGGCTCCAGCGCCGGACCCGGCCCCGCCCGCGCATTCGGGCGGGGCCGCGTTCGATCAGCGGCGGCCGTGGATCAGCAGGGCGAGGCCGTAGCCGACCGCGCCCGCGATGAGCAGCGCGACCAGCGGGTTCTCCTCCACCCGGGCGCCGACGGCGGCACTGCCGTCGCGCAGGTAGGAGCCGCTGCGCTCGTAGGCGTCGCTGGCATAGTCGCCGGCGCGGTCATACACGTCGCTGGCGACGTCGCTGGCCTGGTCGGCGATGTCGCGGGCCTTGTCCTTCACCTGTCCGTAGACGTTCTGCGCCTGGCCCTGCGCCTCGCGGAACCGCCCCTCGACCGAGTCCCGGTTGGAGCCGACGTAATCGCCGGCCGCGCCCTGAACCTTGCCGACGGCTTCCTTGGCGCCGCCGACGATCCGATCCGTATCCACCATGGCACTCTCCTGGGACGTGCGCGGCGCCGCGACGGGGCGCCGCTCGATACGCCGTCGTCCTCGGAACGCGCGAGACCGGGTTTGTGCCCCCGCCCGGCACGATTTTGTGCGGCCGGGCTCTTCACAGGGCTGCCGGCCTCAGAGCCCGATCAGCTCCGCGATGGCGGCAGCGCCCGCGGCCGGCGAGGTCTCCCCCCGGGCCACGGCCGCCTCGGCTTCCGCGGTGCGGCGGCGGACCTCCGGCGACCCGACGAGGCGCTGATGCAGGCGCTCGTCGACGAGGGCCCACATCCACTTCACATCCTGGGTCCGGCGCTTCGCCTGGATTTCACCCGTGGCGGTGAGCTTCTCCCGGTGATCGACGATCCTGGACCACAGGGCATCCAGCCGGAGGTTGTGGAAACCCGAGATGGTCACCACCGGCGGCGTCCAGGTCGCGGAGGCCGGGGTGAGGATGTGCAGGGCCGCCCGGTATTCGGAGGCCGCTGCGTTGGCCCGCTGCTCGGCCTCGCCGGCATCGGCCTTGTTGACCGCGATCATGTCGGCGAGTTCGAGGATGCCCTTCTTGATGCCCTGCAGCTCGTCGCCCGCGCCGGGGAGCATCAGCACGAGGAAGAAGTCGGTGAGATCGGCCACCGCGGTCTCGGACTGGCCGACGCCGACCGTCTCCACCAGGATCACGTCGAACCCGGCCGCCTCACAGAGCAGCATGGTCTCGCGGGTCTTGGCCGCGACCCCGCCCAGCGTGCCCGAGGACGGGGAGGGGCGGATGAAGGCTTGCGGATCGTGGGCGAGCCGGGCCATCCGGGTCTTGTCGCCCAGGATCGAGCCGCCCGTGCGCGAGGAGGACGGGTCGACCGCCAGCACCGCCACCCTGTGGCCGGCCGCCGTCAGGTTCGAGCCCAGCGCATCGATGGTGGTCGATTTGCCGACGCCGGGCACGCCGGTGATTCCCACCCGGATCGCCCGGCCGGTCTGCGGCAGCACGGAATCGATCAGGGTGGCGGCGAGCGCGCGGTGATCGACCCGTTTGGACTCGGCCAGGGTGATGGCCCGGGCCAGGGCGGCGCGGTCGCCGCGCAGCAGGCGCTCGCGCAGGCTCTCGATGTCGATGGTCGGCGTCATAGGCTCTTCATGGCGGTGGCGTGGGCCGCCGTCGAGGGATAGCGCGGCCTGTGTCCCAGGCACAACACGCCGCACCGTGCCCGTACTCCACAGCGGACAGAGCCTTGCCCGCCTCGGGCCTGCCCCGCCACGGCCAAGATCCTGCGCCACGCAGGCCGCCCCACCCGAGCGTAACCGGATCATGTCGAGCCAGACCGTCTCACGCCGCGTCCTCCTCCGGTTCACGGCCCTCGCCGGTGCCGCGTCCCTCGCCCCGTCGCTCGGCGCCTGCGTCACCGACGATCTCGGGACCGGCGCGGCCCTGCCCGAGAAGCAATCGGCCCTCGACGTCATGCCGGTGCTGCTGGTCGCCACGACCCGAAAGCCCGTGGGCAACCCGCCGAAGCCGCCGTATTTCAGCAGCGAGCGCGGCCGGGGCCTGAGCTTCGCCGAGGTGCGCCTCTCGCCGCCGGACCGCTCGCTGCTCGGAAAGGTCTCGTCGGTCATCACCGGCGACTGGACGATCGGCGCCGTGCCGAAGACCGAGACCGGGCCCGGCGCGGCGGAGGCCTTCGCGCAGGCGGCGCTCGGCCGCGACGTGCTGATCTACGTCCACGGCTACCGCGAGACCTTCGAATCGGCCGCCGTCAGCGCCGCGCGACTCTCGGACGGGATCCGCTTCCGCGGCGTCTCGGGCCTGTTCACGTGGCCCTCGGCGGCCGCGACCCTCGACTACAATTACGACCGCGAGAGCGCCCTCTGGTCCCGGGACGCCTTCGAGGATCTGCTCAAGGCGCTCGCCGCCTCGCCGAGCGGCGGCCGCATCAACATCGTGGCGCACTCGATGGGCACGCTCCTGACGCTGGAGACCCTGCGGATGCTGCGCGCCGAGGCCGGCGAGGCGGCGATGGGGCGGATCGGTGCCGTGGTGCTGGCCGCCCCCGACATCGATTTCGACCTGTTCTCCAACGGCGTCTCGCGGCTCGGGTCGGACGTGTCGAAGATCACGGTGATCTCGGCCACCAACGACCGGGCGCTCGAACTCTCCGCGGCCCTGGCCGGCGGCGTCCGGGCGGGGGCGGTGGACCGCGCCAAGCTGGAGGCGCTCGGCGTGCGCGTCGCCGACGCCTCCGATTATGGCGGCGGCCTGATCAACCACGACCTGTTCCTGTCGAACCCGGAGGTTCAGGGCGTGGTCAAGCGGGCCATCGCGCGGGGCGCGGGGGTCTGAGGTCCGGCCCTCACCCCGTCCGGGTCGTCATGCTCTGCGGCGGCAGCGGCTCCTCCGGCGGGATCGCGGCCTCCTCGGACTGATCGAGATGGTCGATCCGGTCGGCCCAGACCCGGAAGCCCACCAGCGGGTTGGGCCCGAAGGTGTGGGTCAGCGGCACGTCGGCGGCGTCGCGCCCATAGGCCACCATCACCCGGCCGATCCGCGGCGCGTTGTTGCGCGGATCGAACACGTGCCAGCGCCCGCCGAGATAGACCTCCATCCAGGCGGCGAAATCGCCGGCCGGATGCGGCTCGGGCTCGCCGATGAAGCTGATGTAGCCGGTGCAGTAGCGGGTCGGCACGTTGAGGGCCCGGCAGAAGGCCACCGCGAGATGGGTGAAGTCCCTGCAGACGCCGCGGCCGCCCGCATAGGCGTCCAGGGCGGTGCGGTCCCGGTGGGCGAACTCGTAGCCGAACGCGATGTGGCCGTGGACGAAGTCGCAGACGGCCTGGACGCGGCCCCAGCCCGGGGTGATGTGCCCGAACAGCCGCCACGCCTCGTCGGCCAGCAGGTCCGATTCGCAGTAGCGGCTCGGCAGCAGGAACACGATCGTCTCCGCGGGCAGGGCCTCGATCGGGTGCTGCTCGGCCTCGGGATGGGACGAATCGGGATCGCCGTCGTCGCGGATCACCGCGTCGGTCCCGAGGGTGAAGCTGCCCGCCGGAGCCGTCAGGCGGCCGCACAGGTTGCCGAACCCGTCCTGGTAGGTTTCCACCGGCACGGGGGGCTCGGTGCGCAGCGCGTCGGGCGCTTCGAGGGACGCGGCCCGGCTGGGATGCACGTTGAGCATCACCACCATGGGCACCGGATAGGGGAAGGCGTAGCGCATCTCGCAGCCGAGCCTGATCCGCATGCGCGGTGATCCTTCGTTATCCGCCGATGATCCGGCCGGCCTGGCCGGGTGCGCCGCGCCAAATCGCGCTGACCCCGTGTGACGGGCTTGGCGCCCGCCCGCTTCACCCCTACAGCATCCCCTTGGCGGCGCGGATGACCGCCGGGCGAATCCCACGGGTTTTCGTCCGGGGCCCGGCGTCGCACCCGCGCGATCCCGCTGACCGGGCGCGCCTGAGGACGGTTACGAGAGGGATGCCGGCCATGTTCACGCTCGAGATCGACGGCACCGCCGTTGCGGTGATCAACAGCGACGAGGCGTCCGCCAAGGACCTCTTCACCTGTGCGGGCTTCAAGGAAGACATCCGGACCATGACGAGCGAGGGCAAGCCGCTCTGGAACGGCACCTCGGCCCTCAAGATCCGGCCCGCCACCGAGGACGAGATCGAGATCTTCGAGGACGCCCTCACGGAGGACGATGGCGAGGGCGAGTACGTCGAGGATCCGCACCACGCGGGTGGCGCATCGGACGACGAGGAGGACGAGGATGAGGCCGACATCGTCTTTCTCGTGGACATCGACGAGGACGAGGATGAAGCCGACGCCTGAGCGCGGCTGAACCGAAGCGCCTCCCGGGCCGTTTCCGAATCGATTCGGGACTGAGTTCGGGAGGGTTGCATGGCCGACAGCAGGCAGATGGTCGACGCGCTGGTGCGCTCGCGGCGCGGCGGACTCGCCGCGAGCGCGGCGCTCGGCGGGCTCGCGCTGATCGGCGGCCTCGCCTTCCGGGCCCTGCGCGGCACGGAGCCGGCAGCGCCGTCCAAGGGCGGGCCGGATTTCACCGCCGTCGGCGAGGATGAGGCCCGGCTGATGCTCCGGGCCATGGTGGCGGCCACCAGCGCCGACGGGCTGGTCGATGCCGCCGAGCGCAAGCGCCTGCAGGCGGCCGTGTCCGAGGCCGGCCTCGACGCGGACGGCCAGTCCTGGCTGGAGCGGGAGCTGGAAAGCCCCGCCGATGTCGACGAGATCGCCGAACGCGTCGCAGATCCCGACGCGGCGGCCCGGATCTACGCGGCGGCGCGACTCGCCATCGATCCCGACACGCTGCAGGAGCGCCAGTTCCTCAAGATGCTGGCCGAGGCCCTGGATGTGCCCGCCGAGGCCGCCGGCCGGATCGAGCGCGACATCGCCGCCTGACCGCCCCGCCGTCCGCGCGACGAGCCTTCGCGCGGACGGGTTCATGGTCCGGCGTCATGCGAAGTAGGTTTCATTGCGGTGTTTGACTGGTTTCCGACAAAGTCGATGGATCATCAAAGATCTGCACCCGTGAACCATTGGCTTGCCGGTGCACGCCCGCTTAGGATCCCTGTCCGGGACGGGGCCGGACGGGCCCGATCGAGGGGGCCGGAACGCGTCATGGCAGGACTGTCGATTGCCGCCCGCTCGCACGGGTGGTCGGCCCTTCGCGCGGCGGCCATCCTGCTGCTCCTCGGCGGCGCCGCGGTGGCGGCGGATCCGTCTCCCGGCCCGCTCACCATCGCCGAGCAGGGCAGCTTCTTCGTGGGCGGCCGCGACGTCCAGTCCGACACGCTCTCGACGCTGCCGGCCTACGCGCCCTCGGGCACGATCAGCGTCGATCAGATCTATGTCCACTATCAACTGCCGGTCGGTCCAACCCGGCCGCCGCTGGTCCTGATCCACGGCTGCTGCCTCACCGGCAAGACCTGGGAAACGACGCCGGACGGCCGCATGGGCTGGGACGAGTTCTTCGTCCGCCGCGGCTTTCCGACCTACGTGATCGATCAGGCGTGGCGCGGGCGCTCGGCGGCGAGCCCGGCCCAGATCGACGCGGTGAAAATGGGCCGGGCCGAGCCCAACACGCTGCCGGCCGTCTTCTCGGCGGGCCGCGAGCCGGCCTGGGCGATCTTCCGGTTCGGCCCGGAATACCCGAAGGTCTTCCCGGGCATGCAGTTCCCCCTGGAGGCGCAGGGGGAGTTCTGGAAGCAGATGGTCCCGGACTGGTCGGCCGCCCTGCCGGTGCCGAACCCGACCGTGCCGGCCCTGTCGGAGCTCGCCAAGCGGCTCAAGGGGGCGGTGCTGGTCTCGCACTCGCAGTCGGGGATCTACCCGTTCCAGACCGCTGCCCTCGACCGGACGGGTATCCGGGCGATCGTCGCCATCGAACCCGGTGCCTGCCCGGATCCGGCCAAGGACGATCTTGCGCCCTACAAGGACATGCCGATCCTGGTCCTGTTCGGCGATTACGTGGACGCCTCGCCCCGCTGGGCGCCGCGGCTCAAGCAGTGCCGGGGCTTCGTGGCGGCGGCCAACGCCGCGGGCGGCCGCGCCGAGTTGATCCTGCTGCCGGAGATCGGCATCCACGGCAATTCGCACATGCTGATGCAGGACAAGAACAGCCTCGACATCGCCGATTGGCTGGCGGGCTGGATCGAGAAGCGGGCCGCGGTGAAGTCCTGAACGTCGAATTCCACCCCGCGAAGTCCGCGACTCACCCATCGGGGTTCGGCATCGCCGTTCGTCACGGAGCGCGACCGGCCCCCCCCTCCCGCTCGGAAGAGGGGACCCGCGGCTCGTCCTGCCGGCGTAGCGCCACGCACGATGTGTGAACCTGCAAACCAGCGGAGGGGGAAGGATAACCCGGCAGATCCAGCCCGGCGCCCGTAAGCCGCCTCAGCCCGGTCTGCATTCGCTGAGGAATGTCCCCATCCGCTCCAGCGCCCGGCGGATGTTCTCCGCCGAGTTGGCGTAGGACAGGCGGATATAGCCTTCGCCGTGGACGCCGAAATCCGGGCCGCCGATCACCGCGACGCCCGCCTCTTCGAGCAGCGTCGAGGCCAGGGCCTTCGCCTTCCAGCCCGTCCGGGAGATGTTCGGGAAGGCGTAGAATGCGCCCTTCGGGACGATGCACGACACGTCCGGCAGGGCGTTCAACCCGTCGACGACGATCGCCCGGCGCCGGTCGAACTCGGCCACCATCGCGGCCACGCAATCCTGCGGGCCGTCCAGGGCCGCGATGCCGGCCCATTGGGTTGCCGCGTTGACGCAGGAATGCGCGTTCACCGCGAGCTTGCGCGCCGCCTCGTAGAGCGGCTTCGGCCAGACCGACCAGCCGAGCCGCCAGCCGGTCATCGCGTAGGTCTTGGAGGCGCCGTCGAGATAGACCAGCCGGTCGCGGATTTCTTCATACGTCAGCAGCGAGTGATGGTGCTCGCCGTCGTAGGTCATCGTGCCGTAGATCTCGTCGGACAGCACCGCCACGTCGGGATGGTCGGCCAGGCCCTTCACCAGGGCGTCGATCTCGGCCTTCGGAGTCACGCCGCCGGTGGGGTTGGCGGGCGAATTGACGATCAGCAGCCGCGTCTTCGGGGTGATCAGCGCCAGGGTCTCGGCCGCCGAGAAGGCGAAGCCGTTCTCTTCGCGGATCGGCACCGGCACCGGCATGGCGCCCGTGAACTCGATCATCGAGCGATAGATCGGGAAGCCGGGATCCGGATACAGGATCTCGACGCCCGGCGCGCCGAACATCAGGATCGCCATGAACATGGTGACCTTGCCGCCCGGCACGATCATCACGGAGTCCGGCGAGACCTCGACGCCGTGGCGCCGGTGGATGTCGCGCGCCACCGCCTCGCGGAGCGGCGGGATGCCCACCGCCGGCGTGTAGCCGTGGTGACCGTCGCGCAACGCCTTGATGCCGGCCTCGACCACGTGGCCGGGGGTCGGCATGTCGGGCTGGCCGATGCCGAGATTGATCACGTCGCGGCCCTGGGACGCCAGGGCCTGGGCGCGAGCCAGCACCGCGAAGGCGTTCTCCTCGCCGATGCGCGAGAAGGCCGGGACCACGTGCAGCATCGCGCCCTCCGTGGGCTGAACCGTCAGTTCTTGGTGCGCTCGCCGAGCTTCATGGCGGCGAAGGACATCGCCAGCGAGATCGCGCCCAGGATCACGAAGGTCTTCACCGAGGCGTAGAACAGGGCCGGCTCGATGCCCGTGTCGGTGTAGAGCACGAGGCCGATCGCCGAGAGCGGCAGCAGGAGCACGATGAAGATGGGAACGAGCGGGTTCATGTTCGGCACTCGGATCCGGCGCGCGGCGGAGTGCGCGCCCGTGGGAAGCGGCCCTGCATAGCATCCTGCTGCAACGGTTGGGACCCCGGAGGCTGCAGTTTTTCGCCGGACCGCCGACCCGCTCACGCTTGTTCAATCTTTCGGCCCGATATTAGTCTCGGGAGATTGGATTCACATGAGCCGATCAACGGTCACGCAGACGGGCAAGGGCGCGGACTCCGCATCCGCCGTCGATTTGCTCGCCGCCCAGATCGGCAGGCTCCTGCGTCACCCGGCCTATCGGCGCGGCGCGATCGTCAGTCCCCTGCTGCTGCGCCACCTCCCGGCCGATGCCGGCTATGCCTGGAACGGCGAAGCCGCCCTGCGCACCCGCCTCAAGGCGGCCGCCCTCGATGCGGCGAGCCTCAACCACCTGATGCGGAACGTGCAGGACGAGTTCACGCGCCTGCGCCGACCCGCCGAATCCTGACCGGCTCAGGCCGGGACCCGCACCGTGGCCCGCAGGCCGCCGAGCGGGCTGTCCTGCAGCGTTATGTCACCGCCATGGGCACGGGCGATGTCCCGGGCGATGGCCAGCCCGAGTCCCGAGCCGCCGGCATCCTGGCGGGCGTCGTCGAGCCGCAGGAACGGCTTGAACACCGCCTCGCGGCTCTCCGGGGGGATGCCGGGCCCGTCATCGTCGATCGACACGAGAAACGCCCGGGCTTCGAGACGGCCGGAGATCGCCACCGTCTCGCCGTAGCGTGCGGCGTTGGAGGCGAGATTGAACAGGCAGCGACGGAAGGCGCCGGGGCGCACGGTCACCTCCGGCGCGCCGGCGAGGTCCACCTCCGAGACATGGGCGCCCAGCCGCTCCACATCGGTGCGCAGGTCCTCGAGGAGGGCGCGCATGTCGGTGGGCGTGGCGGGCTCGGCCGAATCGCCGCGGGCAAAGGCGAGGTAGCCCTCGAGCATCCGGCTCATCTCGTCGACGTCGCGGCTGAGATCCTCGATCTCGTCGGTCTGCTCGATCAACGCCAGGGAGAGGCGGAACCGGGTCAGGATCGTGCGCAGGTCGTGGCTGACGCCGTTCAGCATCGTGGTGCGCTGCTCCATCGCCCGCTCGATGCGCCGCTTCATCTCGATAAAGGCGTGGCCGGCCTGCCGCACCTCCCGGGCGCCGCGGGGGCGGAACTCGATCTCCCGGCCCTTGCCGAACCCCTCCGCCACGGCGGCGAGCCGCAGGATCGGCTTGATCTGGTTGCGCAGGAACAGGATCGCGACGCCGAGCAGCACCAGCGAGGAGCCGATCATCCAGACGAGGAAGATGTGCGAGTTCGACGCGTAGGCCTGGCTGCGCCGGGCGGTGATGCGCATCACCCCGTCGGGGATCGCCACCCGGATCTCGATCAGGTTCGAGCGGCCGACCGTGTCGATCCAGAAGGGGCGGCCGATCTGGCGCTGGATCTCGTCCGAGAGGGCCTCGTCCAGGATCGAGAAGAACGGCCGCGGCCCCGGCGGCGGCGGCTTGGCGCCCCTGAGGATGTCGAGGTCGAGGTTCAGCCGCTCGCCGGCGATGCGCGAGAGGGTTTCGGCGTCCTTGTCCTGCGGGTAGCTCTCGTAGATGTCGATCAGCGCGGCGACGTCGGCGGTGACCGCCGCCGAGAGGCGCTTGGTAACCAGCTGCCAGTGCCGCTCCATGAAGGTATAGGCGATCACCGACTGGAGCAGCACGACGGGCGCGATGATGATGATCAGCGAGCGGGCGTAGAGACCCTTCGGCAGGACATCGCCGATCGCCCGGCTGACGCGCTTCCACAGCCGACGCGGCGCGGAACGGGGCGGATCGTTCCGGAGTGCCCGCGCGAGGGCCGGATCGGGAGCGTTCATGGGCTCGCGCACCGGTGGCGCGGTGGTGGGGGTACGAGGCGGATGGCTTTCTGTTGAGGATGAGGCGCGGGAAGTCCCGTGTCCCACTCTCCACTCCGCGGATGCCGGTGCTCACATGCAGGCCAAGCGCCGACGTTGCTGGCAGGGCGCGACGCACCCCCTCTCCCGTGCGGGAGAGGGTTGGGGTGAGGGTCGAGAACGTTCAGGATCAAGCACAGAGTCGATGTGCTGACAGGGCGCGCCTCGTCCTGAAGGACCTGATCCCTCACCCGGCTTTCTGCGAAAGCAGACCTCTCCCGCACGGGAGAGGGGACCCGCGCCTCATCCTGACAGCATACCGACCTGCAATCGCGCGCGGGCTGTAGACGCGCCACATCGCAGTCATGCGCCTCCGTCCCGATCCCCGGGCTTGGGTTGGACAGGCCGGACATGGCTCGGGACGCCGTCTCCGCTCCAGGGTTGCGGCCACAGAGTAGGCAAGCGGACCGCCGCGCGCCATCCTTTCCTGCTCTGACGGCCCGGAGCGCGCGCCTTGCACCGCGCCGCCGGGGCCATACCTGTAGGTCTGCGGGGGGCGCCCGCCGAAGGCTTCCGCGCGCTATGCTCAGCACCGATACCGACATCCTCTCCGCCGCCGAAGCCTGGCGGCGCGACGGGCGCGCCGTGGCGCTCGCCACCGTCATCGAGACCTGGGGCTCGGCCCCGCGCCCTGTGGGCAGCCACCTCGTCGTCGACGAGGCGGGCAACTTCCTGGGCTCCGTCTCGGGCGGATGTGTGGAGGGCGCGGTCATCACCGAGGCCATCGAGGTCATCGAGGCCGGCGTACCGCGCGTCCTCGAATTCGGCGTCGCCGACGAGACCGCGTGGCGGGCCGGCCTGTCCTGCGGCGGGCGGATCCGGGTCTTCGTCGAGCGGGTCGACTGATGCGCGCCGACCTGCTGTCCGAACTCAACGCCGAGCGGGCCGCCCGCCGGGCCGCCATCCTGGTCACCGACATCGCCGACGGCACGCAGCGCCTCGTCCGGGAATCGGCGATCGCTGCCGACCCGCTCGGCCCGGTGCTCGCCAAGCATCTCGCCTCGGCCAGGAGCGGACTCGTGGAGGCGGACGGGCGCACGCTGTTCCTGACCGTCCACGTGCCGCCGGTCCGGCTCGTGGTGATCGGCGCCGTCCACATCTCGCAGGCCATGGCGCCGATGGCGGCAGGGCTCGATCTCGCGCTCACGGTGATCGACCCGCGTACCGCCTTCGCCACGCCGGAGCGGTTCCCGGGCGTCGAGCTCGTGGCGGAATGGCCGGATGCCGTCCTGGGCTCCCGCGTGCCGACCCTCGACCGCTACTGCGCGCTCGCCGCCCTGACGCATGATCCGAAGATCGACGACCCGGCGCTGAAGGCGGCGCTCGCCGCGGAATGCTTCTACGTAGGCGCCCTCGGCTCCCGGAAGACGCATGCGGCCCGTGTCGCCCGGCTCACCGAGGCCGGGTTCACCCCTGAGCAGATCGGTCGGATCCGGGCTCCGATCGGGCTGCCCATCGGGGCCGTGAGCCCCGCCGAGATCGCGCTCGCCGTGCTCGGCGAGGTCGTGGCCGCCCTGCGCCGCGTGCCCCGTCCGGAGGCCGCGTGAGGTTCGGTCCCGTCCCGATCGCGGAGGCGGCCGGGCTGATCAGCGCCCATACCGTTCGGCGGGACGGGGTCACCCTGCGCAAGGGCGCGGTGATCCCCCCGGATCTGGCGGCGGATCTGGCCCGGTCCGGCCTGTCGGAGATCGTGACGGCCGCCCTCGAACCGGGCGATATCGGCGAGGATGCCGCCGCGGCGCGCCTCGCGTCCCATTTGGCCGGCCCGAACCTGCGGGTGGAGGCGCCCTTCACCGGCCGCAGCAACCTCTTCGCCGAGATGGCCGGGGTGCTGACCCTGGATCCGGCCCGGATCGATGCCGCGAACGCGGTCGACGAGGCCGTGACGGTCGCGACGCTCCCCCGGTTCAAGCCGGTGGTGGCGGGCGAGATGGTGGCGACCGTCAAGATCATCCCCTACGCGGTGCCGGGAGCGGTGCTGGACCGCGCCTGCGCGGCGGCCGGGGGCGGGGCGCTCGCGGTGGCGCCCTATCGCCGCCGCCGGGTGGGGGTGATCTCGACCCGGCTGCCGAGCCTCAAGGAGGCGACGATCGACAAGACCCTCCGGGTGCTGGCCGAGCGCCTCACCCCCGCGGGTGCAAACATCGTGGCCGAGACCCGGGTGCCGCATGCCGCCGAGTCCGTCGCGGATGCCCTGGCGGGGGCGATCGACGGCGCCGGGGCCGATCTGGTGGTGGTGTTCGGCGCCTCGGCCATCGCCGACCGGCGCGACGTCATCCCGGCCGGGATCGAGGCCGCCGGGGGCCGGGTCGCCCATCTCGGGATGCCGGTCGATCCCGGCAACCTGCTGCTCGTCGGAAACCGCGGCGGCGTCCCGGTGATCGGCGCCCCGGGCTGCGCGCGCTCGCCGAAGGAGAACGGCTTCGACTGGATCCTGCACCGCCTGCTGGCGGATCTGACCGTGACTCGGGCCGACATCGTCGCCCTGGGGGTCGGAGGCCTGCTCATGGAGATCGTTTCCCGGCCGCAGCCCCGCGCCGGTGGCGAGACCGTCGGCGACGCCGATGCCTGAGATCGGGACGATCCTGCTCGCCGCGGGCCGCGGCATTCGGTTCGGTCCGGAGCCGAAGCTGCTCGCGCAGCTCGACGGGAAGCCGCTCGTCCGCCACGCCGCCGAGGCCGCCCTGGGCGCCGGGCCGCGCCCGGTCATCGCCGTGCTGGGCGCGCACGCGGATGCGGTCCGGGCGGCGCTCGATGGCCTCGACCTGACCTGCGTGGAGAACCCCGATCATGCCGCCGGGCTCGCTACCTCGCTGCGGGCGGGGCTCGGAGCACTGCCGGCATCCTGCACCGCCGCCGTGGTGGTGCTCGGCGACATGCCGCGGGTGACGGCCGCCCATATCGACCGCCTCGTGACGGCCTTCGCGGACGCGGCCTTGGAGCCGGCCGCCGTGGTGCCTGTGCGGGACGGGCGTTCCGGCAACCCGGTGCTCCTGAACCTGCGCCGCCTCGGCGCGGACATCGCGCAGCTGCGCGGCGACCACGGCGCGGGTCCGCTTCTCCGGGGGCGGACGGATGTGCTGGAAATCCCCGGCGACGCGGCCACCGGTCTCGACATCGACACGCCGGCCGCGCTCGCCGCGTTGAGCTGACCGATCAGGTCTCCGCCTCGGCCCGCCTGCGCGCCGTGCGCGCCTCGGCCCGGCACCGGTCGGAGCAGTAGCGCACCTCGTCCCAGACGCGCGCCCATTTCTTCCGCCACGCGAACGGCTTGCCGCACTGTTCGCAGATCTTCTGCGGCAGGTCGCCCTTGCGGCGCATCGGCGGCATCGTCCGTCCTCATTCTGTACCGGCCGGCTGCCGACTATCGCCGGGCGTCCTGGCGCCGTGCCCGCGCATCCAGGATGTGCGCGAGGCTCAGCATCACCGCGACGCCGCCGAGATTGACCGCGACCTGAAGCGGCCATGTGGCGTCGAACGTCCGATAGAGGATGCGGCCGATAAGCGCCGCCAGGCACCCGGCCGCGAAGATCTCCAGCGAGTGCCGTCCGCAGGCATCGACCAAGCGGAGCCGGCGCCATCGGCAGAGGCGCGCCACCGCGGGGGCGCTGAGGAACAGGTACATCAGGGCCAGGATGTTGAGCAGGCGCAGGGGGCCGACATGGCCCTTGTCGGGCACCGGGATCGCAAGCGGCCTGGGATCCGGCAGACCCCATGCGTCCCAGGATCCGCCCTGGAGCAGCGCGAAGCCGAGATAGAGACCCGCCGCCGCAGCGGCCCAGTTGCGCCAGGGCAGCAGCCCGTCGCCGGCCCGGACCGCGAGCGCCAGGGCGGCCCCGATCACGAACAGAAACTGCCACGCGAACGGGTTGAAGTACCACCCGTCATCGACCGCTGCCGCGTTCGGCAGGTTGAGCTGATGATCGAGGTTGGCGGCGAGCCAGACGGCGCCGGACAACGCCAGCACGCCCCAGACGCTGCGCCGCATCCCGACATGGACGAGCGGGAACAGGGCCAGCAGCAGGATGTAGAGCGGCAGGATGTCGAGGTAGTTGGGCAGCGCGTTCAGCGCGAGCCCGCGCAGCAGGCCCGGTATGAGCCCCATCTGGAGCAGGGGCGCCACGCCGAATCGCGGCACGAGCCCGGTCAGATCCATCCAGATCCGGACGATGATCAGCGTGGCGAGCAGCAGCCCGGCCTGGAACAGGTAGATGCGCAGGCAGCGCCGGGCGATGCGCACCAGCGTCGTCCGGATTCCGGCCCGGCGGAACAGGCCGCCATAGGCGATCATCGAGGAGTAGCCCGCCAGCAGCACGAAGATCTCGGCGGCATCCGAGAAGCCGAAATTGTGCAGCGTGAACAGGGCCGGGGCGTTGCGCGGGATGTGGTCGACGAAGATCGTCAGCAGCGCGAGACCGCGCAGCACATCGACCCGCGCGTCCCGGATGGGCTTTGCGGGGCGCGGCGCCTGCGCCAGGTCCGCAGCCGGTTGCTGGGGCGAACCGGCGGCCGGACGTTCGAGATCGTCGATGCTCTTCAACTCAGGTCATCATCGCGTGCGGTGCGGCCGGACATGGCGTGAGGATGCCGCGGCGCAATACGAGCGCCGCCGCAGACTGTGCCGATCACGCGTCTGTGTTCGCCCGTGGACGAAAGCCGGTTGCGGATGGCCGCTGTCCGACGCCCTGCGGCGAACGCCGCTCGCCTCGCGGGCGGCTGCGGTATAGACGCGGCGGATCGATCCCGGCCGCCAGCGACGGTGCCGGGCAGGGGCAGGGTTCATGCGCGTCCTCGTCACCGGAGCCGGAGACTATCTCGGCCGCCGCCTGCTCGAGGCGCTGCGCCGGGACCTGCCGCCCGGCAGCCGTATCCTCGGCATCGACCGTGCTCCCCAGCCCCCGCTCGACGGCGCGACGTTCCTCTGTGTCGATCCGTTCGATGCCGGGCGTCTCTCCGAGGCGGTGGCGGATTTCGATCCGACCCTGGTGTTCCACCTCGCGGCCCTCGCCTCGGTGGCCCAGTCGAGCGAAACGCCGTCCTTCGCCTGGCGGGCGGATCTCCTCGGCACGCTGAACCTCGCCGAGGCCTTGGCGAAGACCCGCGCGACCCTCGTGTTCCTGAGCGCGAGCGTGGTCTACGGCGAGGCGTTCCGGATCCGGCCTTGCCCGGACGAGGGCGTGACCCCGCGGCCCGACACGATCTCGGGGCGGACCAAGACCGCCTGCGAGTACATCCTGCGCGACGTGCTGGCGCATGCCGGCGTCAAGCACCTCGTGCTCCGGCCGTCGAACTACATCGGGCCGGGGCAGGCCGAGACCTTCGTGGTCGCCTCCCTCGCCGGCCAGATCGCCCGGATCGAGCGCGGGCTCGCGCCCCCGTATCTGGAGGTCGGCGATCTCTCGGCGGGACGCGACTTCTTCGACGTGGCCGATCTCACCACAGCCTGCCTCCGCGTGACCGAGCGGCTCGCGGATCTGCCGGACGGCGGCATCTACAATGTCGGATCGGGCACCGTGACCCCGGTCTCCGGCATCCTCAATGCGCTGCGCGATATGACGGAGGCGACCTTCACGGTCCGGGTCGTGTCCGACCGCGTGCGTGACAAGAGCACCCGCGCCGAGGGCTGTGACCCCGCGGCTTTCATGGCGGCCACAGGGTGGAAGCCGGTCATCCCCCTGACCCAGAGCCTGTCGGCGATCCTGGCGGAGGCGCGGTCGCGGCTCTGTGGCTAACGACGCTCCACAACCTCGGACGCGATACGCTCTCTTACTCGCACGGGCTTGCAGTTTTACACGTCGGGCTTGGGATCCTCGTCGGGTTGACCGATCTGGCGATCCCGGCCTGCCACGCGCCCTCCCTCCCCCCTCTGCGGGGGAGGGTATCCTGCGCAGCAGGGGGGAGAGGGGAACGACGGTTCAGTCAGGGCCTCGCCTGACATGAAGGCCGAGCCCACTTCTGCCTCGTCGCGCTGCCCCTCTCCCGACCCCCTTCGGGGGCCACCCTCCCCCGCAGGGGGGGGAGGGGGATGCGCGGTTCCCTTCACCGCCTGTCCGATGAAGACGGGTCGATGGTTCAGACCGCACCGGGGAGGACAAAAGTGTGCATCTTCCGAAAAACCTCGCCCCCACGCCTCAGCGCGAGAACCGCTTGTACTTGATCTTCTTCGGCATGATCGAATCCGCCCCAAGCCGCCGGACCTTGTCGGCCTCATAGTCGGAGAAGTTGCCCTCGAACCACTCCACGTGGCTGTCGCCCTCGAAGGCCAGGATGTGGGTCGCGATCCGGTTCAGGAACCAGCGATCGTGGCTGATGATCACCGCGCAGCCGGCGTAATCCTCCAACGCATCCTCCAGGGCGCGCAGGGTCTCCATGTCGAGGTCGTTGGTCGGCTCATCGAGCAGCAGCACGTTGGCGCCGCCCTTCAGGGTCCGGGCGAGGTGGACGCGGTTGCGCTCGCCGCCCGAGAGGGTGCCGACCTTCTTCTGCTGGTCGGGCCCCTTGAACGCGAAGGCCGCGCAATAGGCGCGCGAATTGATCTCGCGCTTGTTGAAATAGATGATGTCGTTGCCGCCCGAGACCTCCTGCCAGACCGTGGCGTTCGGATCGAGGGCGTCGCGCGACTGGTCGACATAGCCGAGCTTGACCGTCTCGCCGATCTCGATCTTGCCGCCGTCCGGCTTCTCCTGGCCTGTGATCATCTTGAACAGGGTGGTCTTGCCGGCCCCGTTCGGACCGATCACGCCGACGATTCCGCCCGGCGGCAGCTTGAACGACAGGTCCTCGATCAGCAGCCGGTCGCCGAACGCCTTGTTCAGGTGCTCGAACTCGATGACGTTGTTGCCGAGGCGCTCGTCGATCGGGATGACGATCTGGGCCGCGGCGTCGATCTTCTGCGCCTGCCGGGCGACCAGCTCCTCGTAGCGGGTGATGCGGGCCTTCGACTTCGACTGGCGCGCCTTCGGGGAGGCGGCGATCCACTCCTGCTCGCGGGCGATGGAGCGCTGGCGGGCCATGTCCTCGCGGCCCTCCTGCTCCAGGCGCTTCTGCTTCTGGACCAGCCACGCCGAGTAATTGCCCTCGTACGGGATGCCCTTGCCGCGATCGAGCTCCAGGATCCAGCTCGTGACGTTGTCGAGGAAGTAGCGGTCGTGGGTCACGATCAGGATCGCGCCCGGATACTGACGCAGGTGGCCTTCGAGCCAGTTCACCGTCTCGGCGTCAAGGTGGTTGGTCGGCTCGTCGAGGAGCAGCAGCTCCGGCTCCCACAGGAGCAGGCGGCACAGCGCGATGCGGCGACGCTCGCCGCCCGAGAGGGTCGCGACCGGCTGCTCGTCGCTCGGGCAGCCCAGCGCCTCCATGGCCTGATCGACCTTCGAATCGAGCTCCCAGAGGCCCAGGGACTCGATCCGGTCCTGGAGCTCGGTCATCTCGTCGGCGGTCTCCTCCGAGTAGTTCATGGCGAGCTCGTTGTAGCGGTCGAGCATGGCCTGCTTCTCGGCGACGCCCTCCATCACGTTCTCGCGGACGGACTTGTTCGGATCGAGCTGGGGCTCCTGCGGCAGGTAGCCGACGCGCGCCCCTTGCGCGACCCAGCCGTCGCCGGTGAACTCCTTGTCGATCCCCGCCATGATCTTGAGCAGCGTCGACTTGCCGGAGCCGTTGATGCCGAGCACGCCGATCTTGGCGTCCGGGTAGAACGACAGGTTGACGTTATCCAGGACCTTCTTGCCGCCGGTATAGGCCTTGGTCAGGCCTTTCATATGGTAGATGAATTCGCGAGCCATCGCGGAAATCCTCGGCGTGGTGTGCGGGATGCGCGGTGCGTGCCAGCGGCACGGGGCAGGCGCGGGGCCCATCCCCCGTCCTGTACGCACGCCCCGACGATATAGGAATGACGCTGATCGACTATCAGGCCCGCCGGGACCCGGCAAGGATGCCGTCGTGATCCCCCTCTACCGGGCGCTCAGGCGAACGGGTTCGGGACCGAATTCGGCGCCGCCTCCGGGGCCTCGGCCACGGTGTCGGGCAGGTCTTCGCCTTCCAGGGCCTTCACGATGGCGTCGAGCGTCTGCTTGAGCAGGCGGGCCTGGGTGAGGCCGGCCTTGTCCCGGGTCAGGTCGAGGGATCCGTGGAGGGCGATCCGGTCGGTGCCGTTCTCGAAGCTGAGGGCTCCGATCGTGCGCACCCCAGCCTCGTCCGCGTAGGGCGCGAAGGAATCGGACGGTTGCTCGGCCTTGGCGCGGTGCTTGTCCTGTTGCATGGATCCCTCTCAGAAGATCGCGCGGATCACGTCGCGGACGAACTTGCGCAGGGCGCGGTGGAGTTCGCGCTGGAGCCAGTCCTGCCACGTCGGCTCGTGGCGGGGGCGGTGCTCGTCGGCGCGGGCGGAGGCGTGGGGATCCGGCAGGGTCATCGCGGTCGCCCGGGCGACCGCGGGGAGGCCCGGGAAGACGTCGATCCCGGCTTGGCCGCGCAAATCGTCGATCGAGACCGCGTGCCAGTGCTTCGAGTCGTCGTTGCGGGCGAGATAGGCGCCGGCCTCGCCGCTCGCCGGGTCGTAGAGCGCCTTGAACAGCTGGGTCGGCACCAGCACGCCGCCCTTGATCTGCTGCACCGCGTCCCCGGAAAAGATCACCCCGGTTACCACGAAGATCGAGCCGCGCCGGGTCGCCAGCCGCCGGGTGCTCTCCTCGATATCGGCCCAGAGGCCGCGGTTCAGCACCCGGTTCTGCGGCACGATGTTGGCGAGGCTGAAGGATTCGGCCTGGGCGCTCAGGGTCGGCATGTCGCCCGCCGGCGCGAGATGGCCCCGGTCGTAGCCGCTACGGACGTAATCCTCCAGCGCGGCGCGCTCATCCGCCGGAAGCCGGGGCTCCTCGTGGAAGGCATCGTCCCGCGCCACGGTGCGCGCCGCGGCGACGCTGGCGCGGGTCAGATGCTCGGCGGAATAGAGCGGCGTGCGCGTCACCCCGGAATGCAGCACCGCGAAGGCCTCGAAGCAGAGCGGGACCGTCCGCACCGCGAGCTTTGGATTGGTGAGGACCGGCGCCTGCCCGGTGGCGAACAGGGCCGGGCAGGCCTCTTCGGCCCGCGCCGCCGGACCGGAGACCAGGACGAGCAACAGGGCCGCGGCAAAGAGCCCCTGGTGCGGGGTCACCAGCATACGCGCACCCGCCGCAGGCCCTCCGGCGTCGGACGGTCCCGCCATGCGCAGGGCTGGCCGAGGGACCGGGTGAAGGGCCGGACGTCGCGATCCGGGGCCCCCGGGGCGAGCCGGAGCGGGCAATCGCCCAGGAAGTTGCAGAGGAAGTCCAGGTTGCCATCCACCGGTCGCGGCGCGGCGTAAGCCTGGCCGTTACCCGTAATCGCCAGCGTGAGCAGGATTGTGCACAGACGAGCGGGACTCAAAGGCGGACCTCTTGTGGCGGTGAAGGCACGTAACTGAAAAAAACGACGCTCTGACATTGATCGGGGCGCCGATCATCCGTAACTGGCACTATCATGACAGCGGCGGACGGGCGGGTTCTAGCATGAACGCGGACCTCCGGGTGCCTGCATCGCGAGGGCCGAGGGCACGCGAAGCGGCCGTCGCCACACTCGAACGAGCGGATGCGACCATTGGCGATATCACCTGAGCAATCGGCGTTGCTGGATCGTGTCCCGAACCCCGCCGCCCTGCGCCGCCTGCCCGAATCGGAGCTGCCGGCGGTGGCCGAGGCCGTGCGCGCCGAGATGATCGACGCCGTCTCGATCACCGGCGGCCATCTCGGATCCGGGCTCGGCGTCGTCGAGCTGACCGTCGCCCTGCACCACGTGTTCGACACCCCCGACGACCGCATCGTCTGGGACGTCGGACACCAGTGCTACCCGCACAAGATCCTCACCGAGCGCCGCGACCGCATCCGCACCCTGCGCCAGGGCGGCGGCCTGTCGGGCTTCACCAAGCGCTCCGAGAGCGTCTACGATCCCTTCGGCGCGGCCCATTCCTCGACCTCGATCTCCGCCGCGCTCGGCATGGCGGTCGCCCGCGACCTCGACAACGCCACCGCCAAGCAGACCGGCGGCGCGCAAAAGCGCCGCAACGCCATCGCGGTGATCGGCGACGGCTCGATGTCGGCCGGCATGGCCTACGAGGCGCTCAACAACGCCGGCGCCCTGCACTCGCGCCTGATCGTCATCCTCAACGACAACGACATGTCGATCGCCCCGCCCGTGGGCGCCATGTCGGCCTACCTCGCCCGGCTGGCATCGGGCGGCGCCTACCAGTCCCTGCGCGAGACCGCCAAGCAGCTCGGCAAGCTCCTGCCGAAGGCGATCTACCAGCGCGCCGCCGCGGCCGAGGAGTACGCCCGCTCGCTGGTGGTGGGCGGCGGCACGATGTTCGAGGAGATGGGCTTCCACTATGTCGGCCCCGTGGACGGGCACAACCTCGACCACCTGCTGCCGGTGCTCAAGAACGTGCGCGACGCCGAGCACGGCCCGATCCTGCTGCACGTCGTCACCCGCAAGGGCAAGGGCTACGCGCCGGCGGAAGCCTCCGCCGACCGCTACCACGGGGTGGTCAAGTTCGACGTGGTCTCGGGCGTGCAGGCCAAGGCCAAGCCCAACGCGCCGGCCTACACCCGGGTGTTCGGCGAGAGCCTGATCAAGGCGGCCGACGCCGACGACAAGGTGGTGGCGATCACCGCGGCGATGCCGGGCGGCACCGGCATCGATCTTTTCGGAAAAGCGCACCCGGACAAGACCTTCGACGTGGGCATCGCCGAGCAGCACGCGGTGACCTTCGCGGGCGGGCTGGCGACCGAGGGCTACCGGCCGTTCGTGGCGATCTACTCGACCTTCCTGCAGCGGGCCTACGACCAGGTGGTGCACGACGTGGCGCTGCAGAACCTGCCCGTGCGGTTCTGCATGGACCGGGCCGGTCTGGTCGGCGCCGATGGCGCGACGCATGCCGGCGCGTTCGACCTCGCCTACCTGTGCTGCCTGCCCAACATGACGGTGATGGCGGCGGCGGATGAAGCCGAGCTGGTCCACATGGTGGCGACCGCGCATGCCCATGACACGGGCCCGATCGCGCTGCGCTACCCGCGCGGCGAGGGCGTGGGCGTCGAGCTACCGGAGCGGGGCGAGGTACTGCCGATCGGCAAGGGCCGGGTGGTGCGGCGGGACGCGGAGGCGCGGGTGGCGATCCTGTCGCTCGGCACGCGACTGGCGGAGGCGCTGAAGGCGGCGGACGCGCTGGCCGAGCAGGGCGTGGCCGTGACGGTCGCGGATGCGCGGTTCGCCAAGCCGCTGGACGAGGCGCTGGTGCTGGATCTGGCGCGGGACCACGCGGTGCTGATCACGATCGAGGAGGGCTCGCGGGGCGGGTTCGGGGCGATGGTGCTGCACCTGCTGGCCGAGAAGGGCGCGCTGGATGCGGGCGGGGTCCGGGTGCGGACGATGACGCTGCCGGACGCCTACCAGGATCACGACAGCCCGGAGAAGATGTACGCCGAGGCCGGGCTCGACGCCGACAGCATCGTCAAGATGGCGCTCGATACCCTGCCGGAGCGCAAGGAAGGGCGGTCGCGGCTGCGGCTCGCCTGATCGGAGGGGCCGCTGTCGCGGCGAGTCCTGTGTTGGATCCCGGATCAGGTTCCGCTCAGCTGCACCTGTCCGGGAGAGGGGCCGTGGAGGATAGAACACGCGGCCCCTTTCCCGGGCGCATGCAGCGAAAGCGGAATGCGACCCGGGACCCAGCACAGGAAGTGCCGCGCAGCGGCCCCAGATTATCCATCCCCGCCGCCTCAGCTTGCCGCTCAGGCGGTTCGGTGACACAAGCGCGGCGCGGCCGGCCATCCCCGGCCCCGCCGAGAGACGGTAACCCTCCAGATCCCCGATGGCAGAGGCCACAATCCCCGGCTCTCCCGAGGTCGGCCCCGTGCTGATCACCGGCGCGAGCGGCTTCCTCGGCTCGGCCCTGGTCGACGTGTTCCGTCGCGCCGGCTTCCCGGTGCGCATCCTCGTGCGCGCGTCGAGCCCGCGGACCAATCTCACCTGGACCGACGTCGAGATCGCCGAGGGCGACATGCGCGATCCGGCCGCCGTGGCGGCGGCGATGCGCGGCCAGCGCTATCTGATCCACGCCGCGGCCGATTACCGGCTCTGGGCGCCCGACATGGAAGAGATCGTCCGGACCAACCGCGACGGCACGCGCTTGATGATGCGCGCCGCCCTGGAGGCCGGCATCGAGCGGGTCGTCTACACGTCGAGCGTCGCGACGATCAAACCGCCGGCCGACGGCGTGACCCCCTCCGACGAGACCATGCCGCTGACGCCCGAGACCGCCATCGGCGCCTACAAGCGCAGCAAGGTCGTGGCCGAGCGCGTGGTCGAGGAGATGGTGGTCCGGGACGGGCTCAAGGCCGTGATCGTCAATCCCTCGACGCCGATCGGTCCCCGCGACGTGAAGCCGACGCCGACGGGCCGGATCATCCAGGAGGCGGCGCTCGGCAAGATGCCGGCCTTCGTCGATACCGGCCTCAACCTCGCCCATGTGGACGACGTGGCGCAGGGCCATCTGCTCGCCCTCCGGAAGGGCCGGATCGGCGAGCGCTACATCCTGGGCGGCGAGGACGTGTTCCTGTCGCAGATGCTGGCCGACATCGCCGGCATGGTCGGTCGCAAGCCGCCGACGGTGAACCTGCCGCGTGCGGCGGTCTATCCGGTGGCGTTCTTCGCGCAGCTCGCCGCACGGGTGACGGGCAAGCAGCCCTTCGCGACGATCGACGGTATCCGCATGTCGCGCTACCGCATGTTCTTTTCCGATCGCAAGGCCCGTGCGGAGCTGGGCTACACGGCCCGGCCCTATCGCGAGGGCCTGTCGGACGCGATCGCATGGTTCCGGGAGGCCGGATATCTCACATGAGTACCCTCGACACCGCCACCGCGGCCCGCTCCGGCAAGGGGCATCGCGACGAGAACTTTCCGGTCGCCTCGCACCTGATCCATCCGCAGCACCGCGGCGCGATCCTGGCCTTCTACAATTTCGTCCGCGCCGGCGATGACGTCGCCGACCATGCGGACCTGTCGCCCGAGCGCAAGATCGAGCTCCTCGACCGGCTGGCCGACGCGCTGACCGGGGCCGGCCCGGCCGATCCGGAGGCCGCGCCGCTGAAGCGCGAACTGGCCACGCGGGTCCTGCCGCCCCGCCACGCGCTCGAACTCCTGGACGCCTTCCGGATGGACGCCCGGAAGAACCGCTACGCGGACTGGAACGAGCTGATCCATTATTGCCGCTACTCGGCGATGCCGGTGGGGCGCTTCGTCCTCGACGTCCACGGCGAGGATCCGACTCGGGTCTGGGGGCCCTCCGACGCGATCTGCGCGGCGTTGCAGGTGATCAACCACCTCCAGGATTGCGGCAAGGACTTCGCCGCCCTCGACCGGGTATACCTGCCGCAGGATTGCCTCGACCGCCACGGCGCCACCGTCGACATGCTGGGCGAGGCCACGGCGCCGCCGCAGCTCCTGGCGGTGATCCGCGAGCTGGCGCAGAACTGCCTCGACCTGCTCGACGAGGGCGCGGTCCTGCCCGACCTGATCGACGATCTGCGCCTCTCGATGGAGATCGCCGCGATCCACCGCCTCGCCGTCGTCCTCGCCCGGGGCCTGCTGGAGCGCGATCCACTCTCCGAAAAGGTCCACCACAGCAAGCGCGCCTTCGCGCTCACGGCGCTCGGCGGGGTCGCCGCCACGCTGGTGCGCCGCCCCCTGCGGTTCCGGACCGTGCGGGCCGCTGCCCGGGGGATGCGCTCGCAGGGATTCCGGTCGTGAGCGCCACCGCGACGCCCGCCCCGGCCGGGACCGAGCCGGCCCCGGCCCTCCCGGCCGCCGGCTCCTCCTTCTACACGGCCATGCGCCTGCTCCCGAAGGAGCGGCGGGAGGCGATGTACGCGGTCTACGCCTTCTGCCGGGCGGTCGACGACGTGGCCGATGACGGCGGCACCCGACCGGTGCGGCAGGCCGAGCTGGACCGCTGGCGCGCCGACATCGACGCCCTCTATGCCGGACGCCCGGTCCCGCGGGTCCAGCCGCTCGTCGAGCCGGTGCGCCGCTTCGATCTCAAGCGCGAGGATTTCCAGGCGGTCATCGACGGCATGGCGATGGACGCGATGGAGGACATCGTCGCCCCCGACGCCGAGACCCTGGACCTCTATTGCGACCGGGTCGCGAGCGCGGTCGGCCGCCTGTCGGTGCGGATCTTCGGCATGCCGGAGGCGGACGGCATCCGGCTCGCCTGGCACGAGGGGCGGGCGCTCCAGCTCACCAACATCCTGCGCGACATCGACGAGGATGCCGAGCGCGGGCGCCTCTACCTGCCGCGCGAGAAGCTCCAGGCGATCGGGCTCATCGATCCGACCCCGGTCGAGGCGATCAGCCACCCCCGCATCGGCGAGGTCTGCATCTCGCTGGCCCGGGAGGCCGAGGAGCACTACCAGGCGACCTGGGAGATCATCCGGCGCAGCCCGCGCAAGGCCACCAAGGCGGCCCGCCTGATGGCGGCAGCCTATCATCTCTACCTGAAGGCCGTGCTCGCCCGCGGCTGGGCCATGCCCCGGGCCCGGGTGAAGCCCGGCAAGCGTGCGCTGCTCGGCGTCGTCCTCCGGCATGGCCTGATCTGATGGGAACCGTTCACGTCGTCGGGGCCGGTCTCGCCGGGCTGTCCGCCGCCGTCGCGCTGGCCGAGGCCGGCGCGCGGGTGGTGCTGCACGAGGCCGCCAAGCAGGCGGGGGGGCGCTGCCGCTCCTACTACGATCCGGCGCTGGGCCTGACCCTCGACAACGGCAACCACCTGCTGCTCTCCGGCAACGCCGACGCCCTGGGTTTCCTCAAGACGATCGGCGCCCCCGCCGACGCCCTCGTCGGGCCGGACGCGGCCGAATTCGACTTCGCCGACCTCGCCACCGGCGAGCGCTGGCGCCTGCGCCCCAATGCCGGGCGGCTGCCCTGGTGGGTGATGAGCCCGTCCCGCCGCGTCCCCGGCACGAAGGCGCGCGACTACCTCGCGCCGCTCGGCATCCTGCGGGCGGCCTCCGGCAAGGCCGAGGGGGCGGGCGGCACGATCGGCGCCCACATGGCCTGCGAGGGCGACCTCTACCGGCGGCTCTGGCATCCGGTGCTGCTCGCCGCCCTCAACACCGAGCCGCGCGACAGCGATGTCGGATTGGCCGCCCGGATCCTGCGCGAGACCCTGGGGGCCGGCGGCAAGGCCTGCCGACCGCTGGTGGCGGTGGAGGGCCTGTCCTACGCGTTCGTCGATCCCGCCCTGCGTTACCTGACGGCCCGCGGCTGCGAGATCCGGTTCGGCCGGCGCCTGCGCGGCCTCGATCTGGCGGAGGGCCGGGTCGCCCAGCTCCAGTTCTCGGACGGTGCGGAGGCGATCGGTCCCGAGGACGGGATCGTGCTGGCGCTGCCCCCGTGGGTCGCCCGCGAGGTGTTGCCCGGTCTCCTCGCCCCGGTGGAATTCCGCTCCATCGTGAACGCGCATTTTGCGATTGTGCCCAAGCCCGGCAGCCCGCTGGTGCTCGGCGTCGTCAACAGCCTCACGGAGTGGCTGTTCGCCTATCCGGACCGCTATTCGGTGACGATCAGCGGTGCCGACAGGCTCCTCGACGTGTCCCGCGAGGATCTCGCCCGCCAGATCTGGTCCGAGATCGCACGGTTGTGTGACCTTGCCCCGGAACTGCCCAGCTGGCAGATCGTAAAGGAGAAGCGTGCGACCTTCGCGGCGACGCCGGCGGAAGCCGCGCGCCGCCCGGGGGCCGAAACCGCCCATAGCAATCTCGTCCTGGCAGGCGACTGGACCGCAACCGGTCTGCCGTCGACGATCGAGGGAGCGATCCGTTCGGGCAAGACGGCCGCGCGCGCCCTGCGCGCCGGATCTGTCGCGCGCGCCGGAACCCGGCTGCGCGGCGCAGCTTGAGGCATACGTCCGCCGCGAGGCGGGTGTTCGAGGTCGAGGATGATGAGAGAGGCCGTAAGCAAAGTCGAGCCGCTTCAGCGGTCGAAGACGCAGGGGATCTCGCTGGACGATGTCGAGCGCGGTGTCGCGCAGGCGACGCGTGCCCTCACGGCATTGGCCCAGGACGACGGGCATATCTGCTTCGAACTCGAGGCGGATGCCACGATCCCGTCCGAGTACATCCTGTTCCACCAGTTCCGCGGCACGCAGATCCGGGATGGCCTGGAGGCCAAGATCGGCAACTACCTGCGCCGCACCCAGGGCCGTCACGGCGGCTGGGCCCTCGTCCACGAGGGGCCCTTCGACATGAGCTGCACGGTCAAGGCGTATTTCGCCCTGAAGATGATCGGCGACGACATCGAGGCCCCGCACATGCGCCGGGCCCGTGAGGCGATCCTGTCGCGCGGCGGGGCGGCCAACGCCAACGTCTTCACCCGCTTCATGCTGGCGCTCTACGGCGAGGTGCCGTGGCGCGCCGTGCCGGTGATGCCCGTCGAGGTGATGTTCCTGCCGAAGTGGTTCCCGTTCCACCTCGACAAGATCAGCTACTGGGCCCGCACCACCGTGGTGCCGCTGTTCGTGCTCCAGGCGACGAAGCCCCGGGCGCGCAACCCGCGCGGCATCAGCATCCAGGAGCTGTTCATCACGCCGCCCGAGAGCGTCCGGCGCTGGCCGGGCTCGCCGCACGCGACCTGGCCCTGGACGCCGATCTTCGGCTTCATCGACCGGATGCTCCAGCTGGTCGAGGACCGCATGCCGCGCAAGAGCCGGCAACGGGCCATGGAGAAGGCCCGCGCCTGGGTCAGCGAGCGCCTGAACGGCGAGGATGGCCTGGGGGCGATCTTCCCCGCCATGGTCAACTCGGTGCTGATGTACGAGGTGATGGGCTATCGGCCCGATCACCCGCAGGTCCGCGTCGCCTGCGACGCCATCGAGAAGCTCGTAGTCGAGAAGGCCGAGGAGGCCTACGTCCAGCCCTGCGTCTCGCCGGTCTGGGATACGGCCCTGGCGAGCCATGCCCTGCTGGAGGCCGGCGGCCCCGAGGCCGAGGCGCATGCGCGTGCCGGCCTGGACTGGCTGAAGCCCCGTCAGGTGCTCGACATCGTCGGCGACTGGGCAGCGCGCAAGCCGAAGGTCCGGCCGGGCGGCTGGGCGTTCCAGTACGCCAACGCCCACTACCCCGACCTCGACGACACCGCCGTGGTGGTGATGGCCATGGACCGGGCGATGCACCAGCACGGGCTGGTCGCCGGCATGCCGGACTACAAGGCCGCGATCGCCCGCGCCCGGGAATGGGTCGAGGGGTTGCAATCGGAGGATGGCGGCTGGGCGGCGTTCGACGCCGACAACAACCACATGTACCTGAACCACATCCCGTTCTCGGATCACGGGGCGCTGCTCGACCCGCCGACCGCGGACGTGACGGCCCGCGTGGTCGGGATGCTGGCCCAGCTCGGCGAGACCCGCGAGTCCTCCCGGGCGCTGGACCGCGGCGTGAACTACCTCCTCAACGACCAGGAGGAGGACGGCTCGTGGTACGGCCGCTGGGGCATGAACTTCATCTACGGCACGTGGTCGGTGCTGTGCGCCCTCAACGCCGCCGGGGTCGATCCGGCCGATCCGCGGATCCAGAAGGCCGTGTCCTGGCTGATCCGCATCCAGAACCCGGATGGCGGCTGGGGCGAGGATGCCTCCTCGTACAAGATCGATCCGGCCTTCGAGCCCGGCTCGTCCACCGCCTCGCAGACCGCCTGGGCGCTGCTCGCCCTGATGGCGGCGGGCGCGGTCGACGATCCGGCGGTCACCCGGGGCATCAACTTCCTCACCCGCACGCAGGGCGCGGACGGGTTCTGGAAGGAGGAGCGCTACACGGCGACGGGCTTCCCGCGGGTGTTCTACCTGCGGTATCATGGCTACCCGAAGTTCTTCCCGCTCTGGGCGATGGCGCGTTTCCGCAACCTCAAGCGAACCAACAGCCGGCGCGTCCAGTTCGGCATGTGATGCGACGGGGCCGGTCCGGACGGGCTGGCCCCTCTCGCCACCGGGTCGCGGCGCGTTCGACCGTCCCGGTGACCGACCTGCGAGCCCCGGTATCCGACACGTGGCCTCCTCAGACAGCGATTCCGCGGGCGCGGGTGTGCCCCGTTCTCCGCAGGATCAACCCGCCACCGCCCCGCGGCGTTCGCGTCTGCTTGCGGACCTTGCGGGACTGGTCCACCAGCGGACCATGATCGACCCGAAAGCCCCCGTCCTGGCCGTCACCGGCCTCGCCCGCGAGCGCCGTATGGCGGCCGGGGCAGGCGTCGAGGCCGTGGGCGCCGGCGGCAACCCGCATCGTCTGCGCCAACTTCTCGACGCGCGCGTACCCCCCGGCTGCCGGGCGGTCGTGAGCTTCGGCATTGCGGGGGGGCTCGATCCCGCCCTCAAGCCGGGCGACGTGGTGGTCGGAACCGGCGTCGTCAGCGAGGACGGCCGGCGCGCGGCCGATCTCGACCTGTCGGCCACGCTGCTCAACAGGCTCTCGGGCGTCGGCTCCCGTGTGATCGCGGCGGATCTGGCGGGTGTCGATACGGCGGTGCTCGCCGTCGACGGCAAGACGGAGCTGCGGGCCACGACCGGCGCAGCAGCGGTCGACATGGAATCGCACGTGGCCGCGGCCTTCGCGGGCCGGCACGGCCTGCCCTTCGCGGCCTTGCGGGTGATCTGCGACCCCGCCAGTCAGGCGCTGCCGGCCTTCGCCGCGGAAGCGCTGACAGCGGACGGCGAGCCCGACATCGCGGCGGTGTTCTTCGCCTTTGCCCGGGGAAGGGCGCGGCTGGGGGACCTCATGCGTCTGGCCAAGGATTCGAACGCGGCTTTCGCGGCCCTCGGGCGGTGCCGGGCGCGGCTTGGGCCGGGGCTCGGCGTTCCCGCGGGTGAGGCAGCCGCGGCGGACTGAGGGGTCTGTCGCGCCCTGCCGAGGCGAACCCATCGATGCACGAAAAAGCGCCGGCCTATACAGCCGGCGCCAGTCGGAGGTCATCACGAGACGGCGCGGGGCGAAAACCCCGCGCCGGGGAGAACCGGCCTCAGCCGGCGTTCTTGCTGAGCGAGACCGCCACGAAGCGGGTCTGGCCCTTGCCGCTCTTCACCCGCATCAGCACGGCCTTGCGCCCACTGGACTCCGCCGCCCGGATCTGAGCCGCCACGTCCGCCGGCCGGGACACGCTCTGACCGCCGACATCGAGGATCACATCGCCCGCCTCGATGCCCTTGGCGGCGGCCGGACCATCCGGATCGACCTGGACCACCGCGACGCCCTGATCGGACAGGCCGACATCACCGGCCGGAGCGAGCTGCAGGCCGAGCCGCGGCTGGCCGTTGCCCGAATCCTCGTCGCGGCTGGCCATCTTGGTGCCGTCGGTCGGCATGGTGCCGAGCGTCACCGTGGCGGTGTCGGACTTGCCGCCGCGTAGGTAGCTCAGCTCGACCTTGGCGCCGGGCTTCATGCCGGCGATCTTGCGCGACAGCTCGCGGGCGCTGTCGACCGTGTCGCCGTTGACCTTCTCGATCACGTCGCCGGCCTTCAGCCCGGCCTTGGCCGCCGGGGTGCCGTTCTCGGCGTGGTCGACCAGGGCGCCCTTGGCCTTGTCGAGGCCGAGGCCCTCGGCGATGTCCTGCGTCACCGGCTGGATCTGCACGCCGAGATAGCCGCGGGCGACCTTGCCGTCGGTGCGGAGCTGATCGACCACCGCCTGCACGGTCTCCGAGGGAATCGCGAAGGCGAGGCCGACGCTGCCGCCCGAGGGGGACGCAATGGCGGTGTTCATGCCGACCACTTCGCCGTTGACGTTGAAGGTCGGGCCGCCGGAGTTGCCCTTGTTGATCGGGGCGTCGATCTGCAGGAAGTCGTCGTAGGGGCCGGCGCCGATGTCGCGGCCGCGGGCCGAGACGATGCCGGCGGTCACGGTGCCGCCGAGGCCGAACGGGTTGCCGATCGCCACGACCCAGTCGCCGACCTGCGGCGCGGCCTTGCCGAACTGCACGTAGGGGAAGTTCGAGCCCTCCGTGATCTTCAGGAGCGCGACGTCGGTCTTGGCATCCTTGCCGATCACCTTCGCGTCGAGGGTGCGGCCGTCGTCGAGGGTCACCTGCACGGTCTTGGCGTGGTCCACGACGTGGTTGTTGGTCACCACGTAGCCGTCGGCCGAGATGATGAAGCCGGAGCCGACCGCGCCGCGCGGGCCCTGGTGCTGGGGCTGCATGCCGCCGGGGCCGTTCTGGCCGAAGCGCTTGAAGAACTCGCGCAGCTGCGGCGGTACGTTCTGGAGGTTGCGGCCCTGGTTCGGCCCATCCTCGTCATCGCTGCTGCTGGCCGAATCGTCGAGCTTGACCTTCACCGAGACCACGCCCGGCTTCACCTTGTTGACGATGCCGGCAAAGGAGCCCGGCGGATGCTCGGGGGCCTCGATCGGCGACTTGGGCAGGGCCTGGGCGTAGGCCGGGGTGGCGGAGGGCAGGTATCCGCTGCCCAGCGCGCCGCCGGCGATCAGCGCGGCAGCCGCCACCGAAGCGAGGGCGCGGCGCGAGGTGCGGCCGGAAGGACGGGTCTCGGTCATGGGGAGTCTCAACCTCTCGGGGATGATCGGGACGACGCCGGCTCACGCGGCGTTCGATGCGATCGGTCTAGAGGTCGGCCCCTGACCCGGGCGTGGCGGTCACATTACGGTTTGGACAGGTCGCTCAGCGACTGCCTCGACGCTCGCTGGTACGATGGATCCCGCTGGTGATCTCAGTTGATCGCTTGGTAACTCAGTCCGAGCCGCTCGCTCACGGCGGACAAGCGGCGGTCGCGTGTCCAGAGTCTGGAACCGGGCATCAGTTTCGCGGATGCCAGGAGATGCGCGTCGACATAGCCGATGCCGAGACCGTGCAACACGCGATCTTTGATCAAGCGCATGACCTCGTCCGGCTCTGCAAGCTGGGCTCGCGGCATCCGCTCGAGGAAAGTCAGCACGGTCGTACGATCGCGCAGGTTTCCGAGTGCAAGTTCGCCGATGACGTAGGGATGAACGCGCTGGCGTCCCTCGCCGAGGAGCGCGATCAGGATAGGGTCGGCGTTTCTGAGATGGTCGATCCAGACGCTCGTGTCGATGATGATCACGGCTCAGAGCGGCGGCGCGGACCGGCCTCGGCTGTCGGATCGCTTCCGCCGAGGAGGATCATGCGCCGGGATACCTCGCGCTGAATGAGCGCCCGCAGGGCCTCACGCAGAAGCTCCGACTTCTCGCTGATGCCGGAGTATCGCCGTGCCTCGTCCACGAGATTGTCATCAAGGTTGATCGTCGTCCGCACGGCGCACCCCCATGTGACGCATCATTTAACGCATCACATGATGCCTTTAAAGATGCGTCGGGGATATCTGCGCATAGATAGCGCGAACGGATAACCTCACAACGCGCCGGCCCGTGCTGGGTCGGAACCGGCGATCAATCCCCGCTCAGCCGCGCGAGCGCCTCCTCGATCTTCGCGAGCAAGGCCGCCTGGGTCTCCCGCCGCTCGCGGTTCTCCTCGATGATCTCCTCAGGGGCGCGGGCGACGAAGTCGGCATTGCCGAGCTTGGCGTCGATCTTCTTGATCTCGCCCTCCGCCTTGCCCTTCTCCTTTTGGAGGCGCCCCACCTCGGCGGCGAGGTCGACGACGCCCTCCAGTGGCAGCGTGGCGACGCTGCCCCGCACCAGAAGCTGGACCGAGTTCTTCGGAGGCGTCTCCGCGAAGGTGATCTCGGAGAGGCGCGCGAGGCGCAGCAGCGTGTCCCGCCACGCCTCGACCCTGGCCCGAACCTCCGAACTCGAGCCGACCATCACCAGCGGGATCTGCGATGCGGCCGGCACGTTCGTCTCGGAGCGGGCCGAACGGATCTGGCTGACGAGATCGACCACGAAGCCGACCTCGGCCTCGGCCGCGGCATCGGCGAGGCCGGCGAGCTCCGGCCAGGACGACAGGGTCAGGAGGCCGCGCTCGGGCAGCCCGGCGCCCTTGATCGCCCACAGCTCCTCCGTGAGGAACGGCATGAACGGGTGCAGGAGCTTGGCGACCTGATCGATCAGGAACGCCACGCTCGCCTGCGTCTCGCTCCGAATCGCGGGGTCCACACCCTCGCCCTGCAGCACGGGCTTGGCGAGTTCGAGGTACCAGTCGCAGAAGATGTTCCAGACGAAGCGGTAGGCCGCGCTCGCCGCGTCGTTGAACCGGAAGGCGTCCAGCGCCGCCGTCACCTCGCCGACCGCCCGGGCCGCCTCGGTGAGCGCCCAGCGGTTGATGGCGCCCGTGGCGGCGCGCGGGTCGAAGGCCGGATCCAGGCGGCAGCCGTTCAGCTCGGCGAAGCGGGCCGCGTTCCAGAGCTTGGTGGTGAAGTTCCGGTAGTCCTTGACCCGGTCCTCCGACAGCTTGATGTCGCGGCCCTGGACGGCGAGCGCGCAGAGCGTGAAGCGCAGGGCGTCCGCGCCCATCTTCTCGATGAGGTCGAGGGGATCGACGACGTTGCCCTTCGACTTCGACATCTTCGCGCCCGACGCGTCCCGCACCAGGGTGTGCAGGTAGACCGTGTCGAAGGGCGCCCGGTCGGTGAGGTGCAGGCCCATCATCATCATCCGGGCGACCCAGAAGAACAGGATGTCCTTGCCGGTCACCAGGGTGTTGGTGGGGTAGAATCGGGTGAGTTCCGGGGTCGAATCGGGCCAGCCGAGCGTCGAGAACGGCCAGAGCGCCGAGGAGAACCACGTGTCCAACACGTCCGCGTCGCGGGTGAGCGCGACCTGCCGGCCGTGCTTCGCGGCGGCCGCGGCCAGCGCCGCGTCCTCGCTCTCGGCGACGAAGACGCCACCTTCGGCGTCGTACCAGACCGGGATCTGATGGCCCCACCAGAGCTGGCGCGAGATGCACCAGGGCTCGATATTGGTGAGCCACTGGAAGAAGGTCTTCTCGTAGGCCTCGGGCACGAACTTCGTCTGCCCGTCGCGCACCGCCTGGAGCGCGCGCTCGGCGAGCGGCTTGACGTTCACGTACCACTGATCGGTGAGATACGGCTCGATGACGACGCCCGAACGGTCGCCGTGGGGAACCGCATGGGTGTTCGGCTCGATCGTGCGCAGGCGCCCGCGCGCCTCCATCAGGGCGACCACATCCTTGCGCGCCTGCGCCCGGTCGCGGCCGTGGAGCGCCAGCGCCTCCGGCTCGGGAGACGTCCCGTCGAGGAAGGCCGCATTGCCGTCGAGCAGCATCCGGCCCTCGGCGTCGAGGACGTTGATCAGGCCGAGATCGTGGCGGCGGCCGACCTCGAAGTCGTTGAAGTCGTGCGCCGGGGTGATCTTGACCGCGCCGGTGCCCTTCTCGGGATCGGAATAGTCGTCGGCGACGATCGGGATCAGGCGGCCGACCAGCGGCAGGC
The DNA here is from genome assembly GCF_038442355.1 of Methylobacterium guangdongense. Classification (NCBI taxonomy): domain Bacteria; kingdom Pseudomonadati; phylum Pseudomonadota; class Alphaproteobacteria; order Hyphomicrobiales; family Methylobacteriaceae; genus Methylobacterium; species Methylobacterium guangdongense. Next base: position 737,042 of record NZ_JBBXMX010000001.1, on the reverse strand, counting down.
GCACGCGCTTGCCGACCAGCGCCGTGTAGCGCTCGTCCTCGGGATGGACCGCGACGCCGGTATCGCCCAGCATCGTCTCGGGCCGCGTGGTCGCCACCGTGATGACGGCGCCGGTCTCGTTGCCGGCCGCGTCGACCACGGGATAGTCGAAGTGCCAGAGATGGCCCTTCACCTCGACCTGCTGGACCTCCAGATCCGAGATCGCGGTCTGGAACTTCGGGTCCCAGTTCACGAGGCGTTTGTCGCGGTAGATCAGGCCCTGCCGGTGCAACTCCACGAAGGTCTTGAGCACCGCGCGGCTCAGGCCCTCGTCCATGGTGAAGCGCTCCCGCGACCAGTCGCAGGAGGCGCCGAGGCGCTTCAGCTGGTTGACGATGCCGCCGCCGGATTCCGCCTTCCAGGCCCAGACCTTCTCGACGAAGGCCTCGCGGCCGATCTCCCGGCGGCCGGGTTCCTGAGCCTCGGCCATCCGCCGCTCGACCACCATCTGGGTGGCGATGCCGGCATGGTCGGTCCCGGGCTGCCAGAGCACGTCCTTGCCGCGCATCCGCTCGAACCGGCAGAGCACGTCCTGCAGCGTGTTGTTGAGGGCGTGGCCCATATGCAGGGAGCCCGTCACGTTCGGCGGCGGGATCACGATGCAATAGGGCGCCGCGCCGGCGCGCTCGGGCCGGCCGGCGCGGAAGGCGCCCGCCTCTTCCCAGTCGGTGGAGATCCGCGCCTCGACGGAGGCGGGCTCGAAGGTCTTGTCCATCATCGCGGGTACGGGCGGGCGCTTGTCCAAACGGGGTTGGACCCGCTTTCGACCGTCACGCCGCGTCCGTCAACACGCCCCCGGCGCGCCGAGGGCGCCGTACCCAGGCGCGAAGCGGCTCAGCGGCCGCGCGAGACCCGCTCGATCTCGGCGCGCACCAGCCGCTCGACCACGGCCGGGAGGTTGTCGTCGAGCCAGGATTTCAGCATCGGCCGGAGCATCTCCTTGACGAGATCCTCGAGGGTCCGGGCGTTCTGGGTCAGGACCGTGTGGGCGAGCAGGTTGAAGGCGCCGCTGACGCTGGCATCGGTGGCCGCCGAGACCAGGGACTCCGGCTCGGGCTCCGGCTCGCGCGGCCGCGCGGCCTGAACGGCCGGCTGTGGCGCCGCTGCTGCCGGTTTCGGGGAGGGCGGCGGGGGCGCAACCGCGACCGGCGCGGGCTCCGCCTCGAAGGCGGGCGCGTCGAAGTCGATCGCGTCGAAATCGAGCGGCTCCGGCTCCGGCTCGGGCTCCGGCACGACGGCACGGGGGCGCGCCACCGGCTGGGCGACCTCGGCGAGGTCGAGCACGTCGTCGGGCTCCGGCTCGGGTAAGGCTTCGGCGGGCTTGGTCGCCTGATCGTCGGCGATGATCCGCCGGATCGAGGCGAGGATCTCTTCCATCGAAGGTTCCTGCGCCTTATCGGCAGCCTTGTCCTGGAGTTTCGTGTCCGGGATCTTGGGGCTAGCTGCACTCATCGGCAGGCGCACTCGGCATGGGAGACTGGAACGCGATCCGATCGGATCGATGTTCAATCAGTATTCCATGCCGTTTCGCTGCGGCAAGCGTGCTTTCACCACACTCCCCGTGGAAAAGGCCTCAGCGCCCGTCCGGGGTGCGCAGGCCGAACCACAGGTCCTTGACCTGATCGTAGTGGACCTTGGCGCTGTAGTACTCGACCGGCAGGGCGGTGAACCGGGCCGTCAGCTGTCCGATCGCCTGAACCACCCCGTAGGAGAAGATCACGCGGTCGCGCTGGGCCAGGATCAGGTTGACGCGCGAGTTCAGGAGTTCCTGCTGCGCGTTCAGCACGTCGAGGGTGGTGCGCTGCCCGACCCGGGCTTCCTCGCGCACGCCGTTCAGCGCCACCTCGTTGGCCTGGACCTGCGCCTGGGCGGCGATGACCTGCGCCTTGGCGGCTTCGAGCCGGCCCCAGAAATCGACGATCTGCGCACGAACCTGATCGCGGACCTGATCGACCTGGATGCGGGTCTGGCCGACCGTCTCCTTGGCCTGCCGGATCTGCGCGTAGGTCTGGCCGCCCTCGTAGATCGGGATATTGAGACGGCCGCCGACGAAGCCGACGAAGTAGGATTGGTTCGGGCCGGTCTGATCGTAGATCTGGCTCAGCGAGCCCTGCAGGCTCAGGTTCGGGGCGAGCTGGCCCTCAAGAACCTTGACCTGCGCCTCCGCCGCGTCGACGGCGTGGATGGCCGACACGATCTGCGGATGCTCGCGCAGGCCGATGGCGATGGCGGCATCGAGCGAGGCCGGTACGAACCGGTCCAGCGGGCGGCCGGGCGCGAGCTGGCGCGGCTCGACGCCGATGTTCTGCCGATAGACGCCGATGCTGGTGCGCAGGGCCGATTCGGCCGCGCTGACCTGCGAGCGCGCGCCGGCGAGGCGGGCCTCGGCCTGGGCCACGTCCGTGCGGGTCACCTCGCCGACGTTGAAGCGGTCCCGGGTCTGCCGGAGCTGCTCCTCCAGAACCTCGACGTTGTTCCGGTTCAGCTCGAGCGTGGCGGTGTTGCTTAGGACGTTCATGTAGGCCTGAACGGCGGCGTAGAGCACCGTCAGCTCGGTGAAGCGCAGGGTCTCGCGCTGGCTGAAGACGTTCGATTCGGCGCGCCGCGTCAGGTTGTCGGTCTGGAAGCCGTTGAAGATCGTCTGCGAAACCGTCAGGCTCGCCGTGGTCGGAAGATAGGTCGTCCGGACCGTCCGGTTCGACGTGATGGCTTGCGCCGTGGTCGCCGTCGAAGACGCGCCGCCGACGCCGCCCGCTCCACCGGTTCCCGATGCCGTCGTCCCGCTGGTGGTGGTCCCGATGCCGGACGTACCGGTCGACGTCCCGATCCCGGTGGTTCCCGTCGAGGTTCCGATCCCGGTGGTTCCCGTCGATGTTCCTCCCAGCGCGGTGCCGGTGGTCGCCGTCGTCGCGCCGGTCGCCGCAGCGCCGGCGGCGGCCTCCGTCGTGCTGGCACTGCGGGTCTGGAGGTACTGCACGCCGATCGAGGCGCCGACATTGACCTGCGGCCGATACCCGGATTGGGCGATCGCCACGTTCTCATCGATCGCGCGCACTCCGGCGCGGCTGGCATTGAGGGACGGGTTGCCCTGATAGGCCTTCGCGAGGGCGCTCTCCAACGTCTCGGCGGCGGCGGGAGCCGCAACCGAGATCGCGAGCCCGGACGCCATCATTCCGATCACGCGGAACGTGGAGCGAGTCGCTGGCGGACGTCGTGTCACGATGAGCAAGCCCTTCCGGCCTTTTCCGATCCGAATATGTGCGACGAAAACAGCCAAGGTGAGGCGGTCCGTTGGTATTCGATCAAGCCCGCCCCACGGTCACGCTTAGCGCAAATTCGTTGCTTTGGCTTCCGCCGACCGGCCGGCAGAGTCGGAATGTACCAAGGTTGGGGCATTAAGGTGACACATCGCCCGATCGTCCCGGGGAGCCGGACGGGGCCGGCTGCACCGCCTCCTCGGACCGCCCCATGCCGCAGGCTCTTCGTTCGTTCGGCGCATGGGCGGCTCGGTAGTCGCCGGCTTCACCGATGACGGGGCGCCGAAGACTGTTCGCTTCACAGGCAATCTCGGCCCATGATAACGAAGTCGGGTCCTGGAAACGTGAATGTCTATCGGAAGGCGCCCGCTGGACTTTTATCCACAGGCGGGTCGGTATGGCCGTCTGAGGCTGCGCGTCGGGCTGGGACAGGGCGGCGTTCGCGTTGAGGCAGCATGCAGATCGAGCTGATCGGAGTCGTCGCCTTCCTCATCGGGCTCATCAGCTTGGGGCGCAGCCCCGGTTTTTCGGTCTACATGGTCTTTCTCAGCACGCTGCTGGGGGCATCCGCGGCCGCCATCCTGACGGCCCTGGGCGGGGCCAGTCTGCAGCCGGCCCATCTCATGCTCGCCTTCGTGCTGCTGAAGGTCGGCACGAATCCCTACCGCCTCGCCGACGGCCTCTCGTCCCTCAGCTTCCCACGGCCCGGCTTCTGGCTCCTGATCACGGTGCTGTACGCCCTGGCCGGGGCCGTGCTGATCACCCGCCTGTTCGCGGGCAGCACCAACGTCTACTCGATCGCGCGTCTGGGTGATGGTGTCCGGATCGCCCTCGTGCCCCTGGTCCCCACGACCGGAAATGTCACGCAGAGCCTGTACTTCGCCTCGGATCTGCTGGCCTACGTCGCCTTCTACGCCTGCTCCAAGGAGCTGGGCTCGCGCAGCCTCGCGGTTCTCTGCTCGGCGGCCGTCGTCTGCGCCTTCGCCAATTTCGCGTTCGGGCTGATCGACGTCGCGACCTATCTCACCGGAACCGGCGAGCTCCTGTCGTTCCTCAGGAACGCGGGCTACACCATGCTCGTCGAGGTCGAGATGGCCGGCTTCAAGAGGGTCGTGGGTTCCTTCTCCGAAGCCTCCACCTATGGGTCGGCCTCGCTGTTCCTGTTCACCTTCACGGGCAAGATGTGGCTGGAGGAGGTGTATACCCGGCGCGCGGGTCTGGCCGCCGCCGTATCGCTCATCGCGGTCATCGCCTCGACCTCGACGACGGCCTATGCCGGCTTGGCCATCGTCGCGACGATCGAGTACCTGACCTGCCTGTACAGCCTCGTCATCAACCGGCGATCGACGCGCAACGCGACGCTGTTCCTGTTCCTCGGTCCCTTCGTCGTCGCCTTCATCGTGATGGCCGGCGCGCTGCAGGAATCGGTGTGGAATGCGGTCCAGAGCATCTACCAGGCGGCGTTCTCGGAGAAGCTGACCTCTGATTCCGGCGTCGAGCGAAGCTCCTGGAACTACCAGGGGCTGCAGAATCTCTTCGAGACGAACGGGCTGGGGGTCGGCGTCGGCAGCACCCGGACATCCAGCTGGCCGCTCGCGGTGCTGGCGAGCCTCGGGGTCATCGGAACGGTCACGTATTTCGCGTTCGTGCTCCTGTTCCTGCTCGCCCGTCCCGTCGGCGATGCGCGGACGCAGAGCTTCCAGAAGAGCATCCGGCTGGCCTGCGTCACCCAGGTGGTCCTGGGTTCGATCGGCTCGCCGTTCGTCGACCTCGGCCTGTTGTTCTTCATGTGTGCCGGCGTGTCGATGGCTGTCACCGAGAGCGAGAGGAGCGCCTCCGTGGCGCGGGCCCAGCTGCTGGAACGGGGCGGCGTCCCGGCGGAATGATGCCGCTTACGGGCGATGAATGCGGCTGCCGAACCGGTATCACGTGGAATGGCTGGCGGGCTGCGACCGGCTCCTTCCCCGGCAAAGGCTCAGATGATCGCACATCCGGGTCGGGCATCGACGTTCGCGACAGAGCGCGACCGGCCCCCACTCCCGTGCGGGAGAGGGTTGGGGTGAGGGACGAGAACGCTCAGGACAGAGCGAACCCTTGCGGCGCCGACAGGTCGCGCCTTTTCCGACCCGTTCTCCTCCCTCACCCTGTCCCGCTCCCACTCGGGAGAGGGGACCCGCGGTCGATCCTGAACCGATTGCAAATCCGGTCGCCCGCAAAAAGGGTGGGGAGACGCGCGCAGTCGGCCTTCGTCGCGAACGCCGATACCAGGTCCGGTTGGGAGGTCGGGATCGATCTGTGATACCGGCGCGGCTTCTCCCTGCCCGGGGCCCGAATCGGATCCCGCCGGCTCCGTTCAGGCCCGCTGTGCCCGCTTGCCGAACGAGAAGTACTTGTGGGCGTAGAAGCTGAGCAGGATCGGGCTCGCGACGCCGATCAGGTGGGCGACATCCTCGGCATGCCACGTGAAGCCGATCCGGGGGAAGACCACCCGCGCCAGCCCGACGCTGACCCCGAGCACCATCAGGAAGCTGAACACGTTGACCAGGGCGAACCGGCCGTATTCGCCGATCCAGCTGCCGGTCGAGGCGAAGACGTAGCGCCGCGCGAGCACGAACGCCGTGGTCAGGCCGACGAGGTAGGCCAGCGTGACCGCGAGTTCGTAGACCATCGCGAAGCTCAACGCCCAGCGGGTCGCCAGATTGGCGAGCGCCGCGATGCCGCCGGTGACCACGAAGCTCGCGAGCTGCCGCCCCTCGCCGCCTTCCGTCGCCGCGCTCATGCCGGGATCCGGGCGGCCATCTCCTCGGCGAGCCGGACGCTCTCCGAGATCCCGCGATCCTCGGGATAGTAGAAGCAGGTGTCGGCGATCTGGAGGCCCTTGATCGGGGTCTGGACCGGCGGCAGCTTGGCGGCAAAGCCCGGCTCGCAGATCGGCTGGGCGTAGCGCAGCCGCGCGACCTTGCGGGCGAGCACGTCCTGCGGACCGATCGCGGGGTTGACGCGGCGGATATACGAGAAGGCCTCGTCGAGCAGCCGGTCGTCGTCCCAGGAGAATTTCGGATTCGTGACCGGCATGTAGTAGGGCACGAACACGATCGACTCGCCGTTCGGGATCGGCCGGAGGTTCGAGAACTCGATCAGGCCGGGGATGGCCACGTCCGGCTCCGAGATATTGACCCAGAAGTGGGGCGTGACCGGCTTCTTCAGTTTGAACAGCAGGCAGCAGACGCCGATGTTGTTGATCGCGTCGTACTTGGCCTTCCAGTCCGCCGGCAGGTCCGGCACCGTCGCCGAGACGAACGGCGTCGGCATCGTCGAGATGACGGCATCGGCGGGATGGAAGCCGTCCGAGGCCTCGACCCCCGTCACCCGGCCGCCCTCGGTCACGACGCGCTTGGCTGGGGTCGACAGGCGCACGGATCCGCCCATCGCCGCGATGCGCTCGACCAGTCGGTCGACCAGGGTCTGGCTGCCGCCCTCGATATAGCCGAGCTGCTCGTCGAACATGGACTTGCGCGAGCGGCCGATCCGCTTCACCCGCGTCCAGATCCAGGCGGCCGAGACGTTGTCGGCGTATTCGTAGAACTTGAGATCGAACAGGGGCCGCCAGAGCTTCTCGTAGACTTCCCGGCCCGACCAGCGGGTGATCCACTCCTTGGCGCTCTGCGTCTCCAGCGCGTCCCAGCGCTCGCGCTTGGTCGACACGAAGGCCAGCAGGCCGTAGCGCAGGCGCGCCATCAGGCTGACGTTCGGGTAGCGCAGCAGCGAGATCGGGTCGCCCCAGGGGTGCAGCTTGCCCCCCGAGAAATAGCCCATCGTGGTCTTGCGCCAGCGCATCGAGCCGCCGAGGCCGATCTCGTCCAGCAGCTTGAAGGTCGGCTCGTCCGTCTTGCAGACGAAGTGGTAGAACCGCTCGATCGACACGCCGTCGAAGTCGAAATGCGCGGCCATGCCGCCGGGCTCCGGGCCGGCTTCGAGCACCTCGACCTGATGGCCCGCCTTGGCGGCATGGTAGGCGGCGGCGAGGCCCATCGCCCCGGCGCCGATCACGATCAGGCGCGCCATCAGCCGGGCTCCCGCGCGAGGAAGCAGCGAAGGTGCATCATCGGGCCCTCAGAATTGCAGCGCGATCTTGGAATAGACCGGGTGACGGAACGTCTCGTCGAACGCGCTCGCCAGCGGCGTCGCCCGCACGCCGAAGATCTTCGGCCAGTCGATCACCTCGAACACGTCGGGGGTCGACAGGGCCTTGAGCTGCTTCTCGGTGAACGGCGGGTTCTTGCTGAACAGCCCGTAGACGCGCAGCAGAAGCGCGAACAGTTGGTAGGGGATGCGCACGATCTGGGTGCGCGCCCGGGTCGCCCGCTTCATCTCCCGGACGAGGTCGATGTAGTCGATCCGCTCCTGGCCGGTGATGTTGTAGGCTCCGGTCATCCGCCGTTCCACCGCGGCGACGATGACGTTGCAGAAATCGCCGACATAGAGCGGCTGACGCAGGTAGCGGCCCGAGCCGGGGATCGGGAAGACCGGCATCTTCTCCATGAAGCGGGCGAGCCAGCCGACATGCTTGCGGTCGAACCAGCCGAACATCAGCGTCGGCCGCAGCACGATCTGCGGGATGCCGGTGGCCAGGACCAGGGCCTCCTGCGCCTTCTTGGTCTCGGTGTAATCGTCGACCGCCAGCGAGTTCACGACCGACGAGGAGATGTTGACGAGGTAGGGGACGGCATGGGCCTTGGCGGCCGCCATGACGCGCTCGCTGGCCGTGATGTTGTTGCGGACGAACTCCTCCGACACGAGCCCGCCGATCTGGGCATGCGCGTGGACCAGGGCGTCGAGCCCGGCGAGCTTGTCCTGCCAGCCGTCATCGACGGCGAGGTCCGCCACGATCACGTCCACGTCGGGATGGTGCTCCTTCAGGATCGCCGCGTTCGCGGCCGCCTTGTCGATCACCACGATGTCGGTGAAACCGCGCGCCTTGAAGCGCGGTATGAGATTCTGACCGACGAGGCCCGCACCGCCCGTGATCAAGACACGTCTCATTCGCGAAAATCTCTCGATACAAGTCGCAACCCGCGGGACCTCTAACGAATATACCCCCAATCAGCAAGGACGCCCGTCGGGTCGGAACACCGATATTAAATTATGTTTCAAGGCATTATCGTTACCGATGCGACCAGAAGCGGTTAGAACGTGTATAGAATTGGCTGTGTCCCGCCCGCCGCGCGGTTAACCAAGGCCGTGGCGAGGTTCTCTCAGTTGTTACCGCGCGCATCGCCGGGCGCTATGGCCGGTCTCGCCGCCCGTCCGAGCCTTGACATTCTTGGTCTGCCAAGTTCACGTATTTTCCGTCGTACGGCCATCCAATTTTCCACTAACTCGGCGGGAAGATTGTAGGAAGTGACCTCTATAACAGTAGGACACCACTTGTTGAGAGTGCCCGCATGAGCGTCGCGAGCGCCGCGATCCGGGATGCGGGCACGAGCGACGTCCCGCTCGTGGTCGATGTCGACGGCACGCTGATCAAGAGCGATCTTCTCTACGAGTCGGCGCTCCAGTTCCTGGCCCGCTTCCCCCTCGAGGCCTGGCGGCTGCCGCATTGGCTGTTCACCCAAGGCAAGGCCGAGCTGAAGCAGCGCCTCTCCGAGCGCGCCGACCCGAGTATCGCCACGATCCCGCTGCGCGAGGAGACCGTGGCGCTGATCCGGACCGCGCAGGCGGAAGGGCGCCCGGTCTACATCGCCTCCGCCTCCGACCGACGCCTCGTCGAGGCCCTGGCCGAGCGGGTCGGCGGGATCGCCGGGGTGTTCTCGACCGAGGGGGGCGTCAATCTGGCCGGCGACGCGAAGGCCCGGCGCCTCGTGGCGGCGTTCGGCGAGAAGGGCTTCGACTATGTCGGGGATGCCCCGGTCGATTTCCCGGTCTGGCGGGCGTCGCGCAACGTGCTGGCGGTGGCGCACGGCGGCGATTTCTCGCAGAAGGTGCTGGCGGCTTTCCCGGGGGCCCGCATCGTCACGGAGACCCGGGTCCAGCCCCGCGACGTGGTCCTGGCGCTGCGGCCGCACCAATGGGCGAAGAACGCCCTGGTCTTCGTGGGACTGGTCACCGGCCACCATTTCGATGCGGCGAGCACCTTCGCGTCGCTCCTCGCCTTCGTCTGCTTCTGCATGGCGGCGTCGAGCGCCTACCTGATCAACGACCTGCTCGACCTGCCGGCCGACCGGATCCATCCGCGCAAGTCCCGGCGGCCCTTCGCGTCGGGCGCGGTGCCGGTGCTGTACGGGGTCGTCCTGGCGGCGATCCTCGCGGTCGGGGCCTTCGTGCTCTCGTTCGGGCTGCCGGCGAAGTTCAGCCTCGCGCTGCTGATCTACCTCGTTCTGACGCTCGCCTACTCGTTCTACCTGAAGCGCCGGATGATGATCGACATCGTGGTGCTGGGCGGCCTCTACGCGATCCGCGTCTTCGGCGGCGTCGCCGCCCTGGGCCTGCCGCAGACGCCCTGGCTGCTGATGTTCTCGCTGTTCCTGTTCACCAGCCTCGCGATCGTGAAGCGCTGCTCCGAACTCACGGCCAGCCTTCCGGGCGAGGGCCGGCCGGGCGAGACGAAGAAGCTCGCCGGCCGCGGCTACGCGGCGGAGGATCTGCGCGTCCTGTTCCCGTTCGGCGCGGCGGCCGGCTACGGCTCGGTCTTCGTCTTCGCGCTCTACATGTCGAGCCCGGACGTGGCGGCGCTGTACACGCATCCCAACCGGCTCTGGCTGATCTGCCCCCTGCTCATCTACTGGATCAGCCGCATGTTCCTGCTCTCGAACCGGGACCAGCTCCACAGCGATCCGGTCGTGTACGCGCTCACCGATCGCATCAGCCTCGCGACCGGGGCCTGCGTTGCGGCCGTGCTGGCGATCTCCATCTGAAACCCCGGGTTCCCCGAATCGAGGTCTTGGCCGTGCCTGAACCCGACCGCACGCGCGTCCCGCTCACCGGGTGGGGACGCTACCCGCGGCGCGACTGCGACGTCGCGGCGCCGACCGACCCCGCCGCCGCCGCGGTCGCGCGCGCGCCGGCCCGGCCGCTCATCGCCCGCGGCAACGGCCGGTCCTACGGCGATGCCAGCTTCGGCCCGGGCCTGACCGTCGACATGCGCCGGCTCGGCCGGCTCATCGCCTTCGACGAGGCGACGGGGGAGCTGACCTGCGAGGCCGGCGCGCTGCTGAGCGAGATCGTGGCGGTGTTCACGCCCCGCGGCTGGTTCCCGCCGGTGACGCCCGGCACCAAGTTCGTGACCGTCGGCGGCATGGTGGCGTCGGACGTTCACGGCAAGAACCATCACGGCGCCGGCTCGTTCTGCGACCACGTCCTCTCGGTCCGCCTCGCGCTCGGCGACGGCACCATCCTCACCTGCTCGCAGGCGGAGAACGCGGATCTCTTCGCCGCCACCTGCGGCGGGATGGGGCTGACCGGTACCCTCCTGACCGTCACGTTCCGGCTGATCCCGGTGCGCTCGTCGAAGATCCGCCAGGAAACGGTGCGCGCCCCCGATCTCGCCGCCGCGATCGACATCTTCGAGGCCGGCGCTGCGCATACCTACTCGGTCGCCTGGATCGATTGCCTCGCCTCCGGCGCGAATCTCGGCCGGTCCGTCATCATCTTCGGCGAGCATGCCGAGCCGCAGGATCTCGACCCGGCCGAGCGGGCCACGCCCTTCGCGCGGCCGGCGCCCCGGGGCAAGCGCGTGCCGGTCGACTTCCCCACCGTGGCGCTCAACCGGCTCTCGGTGTCGCTGTTCAATCAGGTCTATTACCGGCTGCAGAAGCCGGGCCGGAAGGTGGTCGACATCGACCCCTACTTCTACCCGCTCGACGCCATCCAGGACTGGAACCGGATCTACGGGCGCCACGGCTTCGTGCAGTACCAGTGCGTGCTGCCCCTGGAGACGAGCCGCGACGGGCTGACGGCCCTGCTGACCGAGATCGCCCGGGTCGGACAGGCCTCGTTCCTGGCGGTGCTCAAGCGGCTCGGGCGCGAATCGTTCGGCTATCTCTCGTTCCCGCGCGAGGGCTATACCCTCGCCCTCGACTTCCCGGCCAATGCCGAGACCTTCGCGCTCCTCGACCGGCTCGACCGGATCGTCGCCGAGGCCGGCGGCCGGCTCTACCTCGCCAAGGACGCGCGGATGCGCGCGCCGATGCTGCGCGCCGGCTATCCCCGGCTGGAGCAGTTCCATGCCGTCCGGCGCCGCTACGGCCTCGACGGACGTTTTCGATCGGCCCTGTCCGATCGCCTGGAGATCTAGCGTGACGCCAAAGTCCGTCCTCATCCTCGGCGCGCGTTCGGATATCGGGCGGGCCGTCGCCCGGCGATTCGCCGAGAGCGGCGCCTCGGTGACCCTCGCGGCCCGGCGCGCCGAGGCTCTGGCCGACGATCTCGCGGATCTGCGCATCCGCTACAAGGTCGCGGCCGAGGCCGTGGAGTTCGACGCCACGGATGGCGGAGCCGAGCGCTTCTTCGACGGGCTGTCCGCGCTGCCGGACGTGGTCGTCATGGTGGTGGGCCTGCTGGGCGATCAAGCGCAGAGCGAAGCGGATCTCGACGCCGCGAACGCCGTCATGGCGGCCAACTACACGGGGCCGGCCTGCTATCTCCTGGCCGCCGCCCGGCGGATGGGCACGCGCGGCAGCGGCTGCATCGTGGGCATCAGCTCCGTCGCGGGCGACCGCGGACGGCAATCCAATTTCGTCTACGGCTCGGCCAAGGCGGGGTTCACCGCCTTCCTGGCCGGGCTGCGCAACCGCCTGTTCAAGAAGGGCGTGACCGTGGTCACCGTCAAGCCGGGCTTCGTGGCGACCGCCATGACGGCCGGCATGAAGCTTCCGCCCGCGCTGACCGCGCAGCCGAGCGAGGTCGGGAACGCGATCTTCACCGCCGTCACCAAGGGGCGGGACGTGATCTACGTCCGGCCGATCTGGCGGCTGATCATGACGGTGATCCGGAGCGTGCCGGAGCCCGTGTTCAAGCGTCTCTCGATGTGAGCGACCGCGCGCGGACGTGCCGGCCGGCCGTTTGCGGGGCTCGGATGAGCATGGGCCTCCGCACGATTCGCGGCTTGATAAATCCGGGCCATGCCGTAAGCCCTTCCCCGTCGCGCGGACCGAAGACTGCTGGAGACTCGATCTCCTGCGCGCCGGGACTTGTTCTCCCGCCGGGCAAGAGGCTCCAGACCCGCGCACGACACTTTCAAATCGTCTGCTCTTCGGGGCGGGGATTGCCGGAAGGGCGATGATCATCGTGCCGCACGCCGCGTCGAGGCCCGTCGGCCTCGTGGCGTGAGGCTTGAGAGAGAGACGCGTGATGACCCGCCTGTTCGTCGGCATTCCGAGCGCTGGTCGGAAGGGAATCCTGAGCGATACGCTCGCGCATCTCAGCCAGCAGGTCCGGCGCCCCGACAGGGTCATCCTCTGCACGCCGGACGATGAGGATTACCAGACGCCGGACTTCGACCGCTCGCTCGACCTGACCCACATCCGGGCGACGAAGGGCTCCTGCTCGCAGCGGAACGCGATGCTCGACCTGCTGAAGGACGAAAGCGGCATCCTGCTGATCATCGACGACGATTTCTTCGTCCACCACCAGTATCTCGACGCCATCGAGACGATCATGCGGGCGCGGCCCGATATCGCGCTGGCCAACGGCCACATCATCCAGGACGGGATCATCGGCCCCGGCATACCGGTCGCGGAGGCGAACCGGATGCTCGACGAGACCCCGGCCGATCCCACGCGCCCGGCGACCGTGCGGGACAAGATCGTCGGCTACGGGTGCAACATGGCGATCCGCCTCGAACACGCGCGCGATGTGCGGTTCGACGAGAATCTGCCCCTCTACGGCTGGCTGGAGGATGTTGATTTCTCGCACCAGCTCAGCCGATCGGGCAAGATCGTCGACGTGTCCGCCATCTCGGGCGTGCATCTCGGGATCAAGATGGGCCGGACCCCGGGCAAGAAGTTCGGATACTCGCAGATCGTCAACCCGATCTACCTGATCCGGAAGGGGAGCATGAAGCCGCGCCACGCCCTGTTCCTCATGGCCCGCAATATGGGGATGAACGTGACGCGGAGCGTCTCGCCAGAGCCCTACCTCGATCGCCGCGGCAGGCTCTACGGCAACCTGCTCGGGTTGCGCGACATCATCCGCGGGCGCATCAACCCGCGCGCGGTGGCCCTGCTGGACCAGCCGCGGCCCGGCTAGGTGCGGGCCGGGGGTCGTTCCGGTTGGACCGTACGCGCACGCGGCACGCCTCTTGCGCACCGTCGTTCTGAGGGTCGAAACCACAGAGCCGAGGCGTTTCCTCGCATCTGGGTCCGTGTGTCGACGCCTGTCCGGCTCAAACCACCCAGGGGTGGAGGTATTGGCTGCCACCGGCGGATCGCCTGCCGCGGGATCAAGCACGTCCCCTGCGGCCGTCCTTGAGACGATGCGGCGTATCAGGATCGATAGCCGTTACTCATCATCGCGAAACTGTTGATCAAAGAAATTGCCGCCTTTGCCCATCGAGCAAGTCATGGGCTGCTGTCGGGTTGGTTCCGGTCCGCGTAGGTCGACGCTGGACGACGCGTTCAGCATCGACTGCCCATCCTGCCGCTCACGCACTTCGTCTGTCGATTCACATGAAGGTAGTCTCACACATCGCATTGTCGTGGCCCGGAAATTCATATTCGCGTTATAGCGGCATCGCCTGATCGGTCGTGGTAAGACCGCGCCCGGTTCAGGGTACTGGAGTGATTGGATGGCCAACGTGGATGTCGCCGACAGGGTGTCCGGTCTGATGGGGGGGCGGGATCGGGTCCGGTCGCTCCTCAACAGATTCGGCTACGACACCACGGATTGGGTCCGCGTCGTCATGTATCGGGAGTGCTTCTCGTTCATCGAGAGCCTCTCGCCCGGCACGCTGGACACCCTCGAGATCGCCGCCGGCCCGCAATGGAAGCGCCGGTTCCAGTTCAAGTCCTACACGGCGGCCGATTACCCGGCCTTCGACATCTGCGAGGATCGGCTCGACCGGAAGTTCGACCTCATCATCGCCGATCAGGTGTTCGAGCACCTCAAGTGGCCGCAGCGGGCGGGGAAGAACGTCTTCTCCATGCTCAAGCCCGGGGGCACCTTCATCGTGACGACGCCGTTCCTGATCCGGCTGCACGACAGTCCGATCGACTGCTCGCGCTGGACCGAGACCGGCATGTCCTACCTCCTGCAGGAATGCGGTTTCGAGGCGCAGAACATCAAGACCGCCTCGTGGGGCAACCGGGCCTGCGTGCGCGCCAATTTCCGCCGCTGGCCGCGCTACGGCTGGTACAAGCCGCTCCACAACGAGAAGGATTTTCCGGTGACCGTCTGGGCGTTCGCGCGCCGGTAATCCCGTGCGCCGCATGGCCGATCCGAGGTGGACGCAGCCGCGTCTTGTCAAATTCGCCACATTGATCGGCGAGCGTGGGCCCCTCGTCAGGCGCGTGCCGGCAACCTCGGGCCGATGGCCTGTTGCCGGCACGCGCCCGCCGCCACCGTGGACAGTTTCGTGATGATCAGAACGACGCTCGCCTTGCTCCTCCTCTGCGGTCCCGCAGCCGCGGCAGGAACGATCAGCGGCCCGGCGACCGTGATCGACGGGGATACGATCGAGGTCCAGGGCACCCGCCTCCACCTCTACGGCATCGATGCACCCGAGACCGCCCAGAGCTGCGAGACCGCCAAGGGCCGCGAATACCGCTGCGGCCGCGACGCGGCGCGGGCCCTGCGCGCCCGGATCGGCGCCGCGCCCGTGACCTGCGAGCGGCGGGAGCCGGCCGTCGCGGGCCGCCTCGTCGGCCTCTGCCACGTCCACGGGGAGGACCTGTCGGCCTGGATGGCGACCCAAGGCTTCGCGCTGGCGAGCCGCCACCTGACCACCGCCTATGTCGCGCAGGAGGGCCATGCCTGGGCCACCCGCCGCGGGATCTGGGCCGGCACCTTCGAGAAGCCGGCCGACTGGCGCAAGGACCGGCGCCGGGTCGAGGCCTCGGCCGTCGCGGACGAGTAGGGCCGCTCAGGCCTTCTCGTCGTGGCCCTGGGTGAACTCCCGCCACAGCAGCACCAGGGCCGCCATGACGGCCGGGCCGACGAACAGGCCGAGCAGCCCGAAGGTCTCCACGCCGCCGAGGATACCGAGCAGCACCCACAGGAACGGCAGCTTCGTGGTGCCGCCGATCAGGGCCGGGCGCACGAAGTGGTCCGCCACGAAGGTGACGACGAGGCCGGCCGCCGCCACCACGAGGGCCGCCTTCGTGGCGCCCGCCGCCACCAGCAGCAGCGCCGCGATGGCGATGGCCAGCGCCGCGCCGAACGGGATCATCGCGGCCACCGCCGTGAAGGCGCCGAGCAGCACGGGGTGCGGCACGCCCGCGAAGTAGTAGACGATCCCGAGCAGGACGCCCTCGCCGAGGCCGACGAGGACGAGGCCGTCCACGGTGCCGTGGATCGACGCCACCATCTGGCGGGCGACGCGCTCGCCCCGCGGCCCGAACAGCTTCTGGCAGGCGGTCAGCGACTGGTCCCGCACCGTGCGCCAGTCCCGGAACAGGAAGAACAGGGCCACGAGGCTGAAGCCGAACAGCACGATCCGCCGGACGATCTCCCGCCCGAGATCGCGGGAGGTGCCGATCACCGAATGATTCTCGAATCGGTGCAGGAGGTCCGTGCCCGCCTGTGCGTGGTTGAGATTGTCGTTCCACCATGCGGTCGCCTGCGCGGCGCCGTAGGGCAGATGCTGGAGGAATTCCGGGGCCGGGATGCCGTTCGCCTCGGCGTTGCGCACGAACTCGGCCACGTCGTGGGCCTCCCGCGCCGCCTGGACGCCCAGGATCGCGAGCGGGGCGAGGAACACCAGCGCCACGGCCGCGGTCATCAGCGAAGGCAGCAGGAGGTTGTGCTTGCCGGGCGGGAAGCGGCGCTCCAGCCGGTTGTAGAGCGGGAACAGGGCGATCGCGAGGACGACCGCCCAGGCGAGCGCCGGCAGGAACCGGTGCAGGATCCACAGGCCGAGGGCCGAGAGCGCCAGGACCAGCAGGACGCGCGCCGCCCCCTGCGAGCGGGCCCGCTCATGCGGCGGGAGCGGCGGCGCCTCCGCGATCCGCGCCGGCGGGCGCGGGGGTTTGGTGATCGGTGGCATCCGTCTCAGTCTCCTCGGAACGCGGCCGGCATCCCGCCCCTCAGCTAGGGCCGAGGGGACGGAAGCGGAACGGCTGCCCGCAGGCGCCGCGACGCGTGCCTGTGGATCGCCGCTGAAACGCCGGTCAGCCCGCCAAGGTTGCCGCCCCTGACACCCTCGTGTAGAGGTCGCCGCCATCCCACGGGGCCGCGTATCGGGACCCGTAGACGCTGAGGGTGGTCGCGCGGGGCGTGCCGGACTGTCCGGTGGCGAAGGGGGCTTCCCGCCCGACCGATCCGGAATCCGTCCAGCCCGCGAGAAGACATGTCCGACGAGCCCGCACACGGCAGCGCCACCTTCGAGCGCGTGGCCGACATCATCGCCGAAACCGCCGACATCCCGCGGGAGAAGATCACCCCCGAGAGTCACGCCATCGACGACCTCGGCATCGACAGCCTCGCCTTCCTCGACATCGCCTTCGCGGTCGACAAGGCCTTCGGGATCAAGCTGCCGCTGGAGCGCTGGACCCAGGAGGTCAACGAGGGCAAGGTCCCGGCCGAGCAGTATTTCGTGCTCAAGAACCTGTGCGCGCGCATCGACGGCTTGGTGGCCGAGAAGGCCGCCAAGGTCTGACGCGAAGCCGGCTGATCGTCCCGCCATGCGCCTCGAATATTTCGAGATGATCGACTCCGTGCGGCTCCTCGACCGGGCCGCCGGACGAATCGAGGCGCTCGCCCGGGTGCCGCTGGAGAGCCCGGTCTTCGAGGGGCACTTCCCCGGCCATCCCCTGGTGCCCGGCGTGCTCCTGACCGAGACCATGGCGCAGGCCTCGGGCTACCTCGTGCTCGCCCATCTCGACTTCACCCGGATGCCGTTCCTCACCGGGGTCGACAAGGCGCGGTTCCGCTCCTTCGTCGGGCCGGGGGCGGACCTCGTCGTGACCGCGAGTTTGGAGCATGACGGCTCGGGCTACGCGGTGACCAAGGCCGCGATCAGCCATGACGGCAAGGCGCTCTGCGATGCGGAGCTGCGCTTCCGCACCATGCCGTTCCCGGACGGGCTCGACGGGCCCATGCGGGACCGCGCCCGGGCGATCGGCCTGTTCCCCGATCCGGTGCAGCCGTGAACCGCCCCGTCGTCGTCACCGGCCTCGGCCTCGTCTCCTGCGCGGGCGAGGGGGTGGACGCCCACCTCGCGGCCCTCGACGCGGGGGCAGCGCCCCGCACCGACACCGAGACCTTCGCGCCTTATCCGGTCCATCCGGCCCCCGCGATCGCCTGGGACGGCCAGATCCCCAAGCGCAGCGACCAGCGCCAGATGGAGGCATGGCAGCGGCTCGGCGTCTACGCGGCGGGCCTCGCCCTGGATTCCGCGGGGGTGAAGGACGACGCGGCCTTCAAGCAGGCGCTTCACCTCGTGGTGGCGGCCGGCGGCGGCGAGCGCGACTACGCAGCCGACGGCGCCATTTTGACGGGCCTGCGCGAGGCCGAGGATCCGGGCGCCTACCTGAACGAGCGGCTGCAGAACGACCTGCGTCCGACCCTGTTCCTGGCCCAGCTCTCGAACCTGCTCGCCGGCAACATCGCGATCGTGCACGGGGTGACGGGGGCCTCGCGGACCTTCATGGGTGAGGAGGCCGCCGGCGTCGACGCCCTGCGGATCGCCCAGGCGCGGGTGGCTTCCGGCCAGATCGACGCGATCCTGGTCGGCGGCTCGTACAGCGCCGAGCGGCCCGACGTGCTGGTGATCCACGAGATGGGCGGCTTCCTCGCCCGGGACGGATACCGGCCGGTCTTCCAACGCGGCGAGGCCGGCGGCTTCATCCTCGGCAGCTGCGCGGCCTTCCTGATGCTCGAGTCGGAGGCTCATGCCGCCGCAAGGGGCGCCCGCGCGCTCGCCCGCCTCGACGCGGTGGCGAGCGACCGGACCCGACGCGCTGCGGGCAGCGTCGCGGCGAGCCTCGAAGCCCTCTGGCGGCAGGCGGGCGTGTCGGCGCCCGAGCGCGTCCTGTCCGGCGCGACCGGCGTCGCGCCGATCACCACCGAGGAGCGGGACGCGCTGATGCGGCTCGCGCCCGGTCGCCGTCTGACCGCCTTGGGTGACGTGATCGGCCATGGGCTCGAAGTGGTGGCGCCGTTCGGTGCGGCCGTCGCGGCCGCCCTCGTGGCGTCCGGCCGCGCCCGCGAGGTGGCGGTGACGGCCGTGGGGCATCGCCGCGGCGAGGGTGTGCTGCGCCTCGGCCCGGCTTGAGCCGGCTGCGCCGAGGCGGGCCAAGTGACGATCCCTAACCATAGGTTTCAAGCTCGGCCGCTGCGTAGAAGTCCCGCCGGCCGCCGCTCAATCGACCGCTCCTGGGGCGATTGTCGCGGTCTTCAAGCCTCGAATGCCCACTCGACACGGCTGCCAAGCGCAAGAAATATTTCTCCGCGCTTGCCATGAAACCGCGAGCGGTCTAATAATACGGGATCGGCACGTGTCCGGATATCTTGGACCGTTACGCCTTCGCAGGGCGGTTCTGACTTTCCTATCGCTATCGGTCGATACCGGCGTTAGCCCTTATGGGTTGATGCCTTCTCTCACTATGCCTGCGAAGATCAAGGACTTCCATGAGCACCGGAACCGTCAAGTGGTTCAACGAGACCAAGGGCTACGGCTTCATCCAGCCGGATGACGGCGGCAAGGACGTGTTCGTCCACATCTCCGCCGTCGAGCGCGCCGGCCTGCGCAATCTGGCCGAGGGCCAGAAGGTCTCCTACGAGCTGGAAACCGACCGCCGCAGCGGCAAGCAGTCCGCCGGCCAGCTCCAGACGGCCTGATCTTCGGCCGAACGTCTGTCTTCGAAGCCGCTCCCCCCAGAGCGGCTTCTTCGCATATAAAATCCCTCGGGACGCCGGCCGTCGCCGCGTCCGATTCAGGAGTGTCTGTGAGCTTTCCCAACAAGCAGGGCGTCGCTGATCGCCTTGAGACGGCCGCCAAGGCGCGGTCCGAGATGCTGGCCCGGTTCCGGGCGCGCCCGTCCGCCGACGATCCGGAAGTCCTCGCCCGGCAATCGGCCCGCCGCGCCGTCGTCGATGCCCGCGAGGCCCGCGCCGCCGAGCGCGAGGCCCAACGTCAGGCCGAGATCGCCCGTGCGGCGGCTCAAGCCGAGGCCGACCGCCTCGCCGAGATCGAGCGCAAGCACGCCGAGCAACTCGCCGCGCAGGAGCGCGCCAAGGCTCTGCAGGCCGAGCAGAAGGCGCAGCGCGATGCGCGCTACCTCGCCCGCAAGGCGAAGGCCCAGAAGAAGCGCTGAGGCGCCGGCGCATCACCCCCGTCGCAGGAGCCCGCCATGTCCCACAAGTTCAAGGTCGGCCAGCGGGTCTGCCGGCCCCGGCTCGGTCTGCCCGGTGACAGGGGCACCGATGAGATCTTCGAGGTTCTGCGGCTGATGCCGGAGGACCAGACGGGCGAGCCGGGCTATCGCATCCGCACGCAGGGCGGCGAGCGCGCGGTCCGCGAGAGCGATCTCATGGCGGCGCCGCGAGCCTGAACTGGCCGCGGTGTTGGGCGTCTCGGCCGTTCCGGATCTCACAGCATCCGGAACATCACCAGGGCATCGACCCATCCCAGGCCGGGATGCCGGAAGGCACCCGGGAGTCGTCCGACCACTGCGAAGCCGAGGCTCTCCCAGAGCCGCACGGCGCGGACATTGGTGCTCACCACGAAATTGAACTGCATGGCCGCGAAGCCGCAGGTCCGGGCCCGGTTGAGGGCGTGCGCCCCCATGGCCCGGGCGATCCCGCGGCCCGATGCCGCCGCGGCGGTCATGAAGCCGCAATTGGCGACATGGGCACCACCGCCCGCCTGATTGGCCCGCAGGTAGTAGGTGCCGAGCACTGCGCCATCCTGCTCGGCCACGTAGGTCTCGCGGTCCGGACCTGTCCAGTAGGCGAGAGCGTCTGCCTCACCGAGGTCGCGGTCGAGGGCGTAGGTCTCCCCGGCGCGGATGATGGGCAGCATGATCCCGGCGATCGCCGCGTGGTCCGCCTCCGCGGCCAGTCTGATCCGCAGGCTCACCCGAACTGCTCGCGCAGGATGCGCTCGTCGAGGCTGTGGCCGGGATCGTGCAGCAGCACCAGTTCGGTGGAGCGGTCGAGCGACGTCTCCACCGTGCAGACCCGGCGGAATTCGGTGTGGTCGGCCACGGCCGCCACGGGGCGGTGGGGCGCGTCGAGCACGTCGATCCGGATCTTCGCGTAATCCGGCAGGAGCGCGCCGCGCCAGCGCCGGGGCCGGAAGGCCGAGATCGGGGTCAGGGCCAGGAGCTTCGCGTCCAGCGGCAGGATCGGGCCGCCCACCGACAGGTTGTAGGCGGTCGAGCCGGCGGCAGTGGCGACCAGCACGCCGTCGGCGATCAGCAGGTCGAGCCGGACGTTCCCGTCCACGGCAATCTTCAGCTTGGCCGTCTGATGCGTCTGGCGCAGCAGGTAGACCTCGTTGATCGCCCGGGCCCGGTGCGAGCGGCCCTCGGTGTCCAGCACATCCATCACCAGCGGGTGGATGACGCTGCGATGCGCCGCGTCCAGATGCTCCAGGAGGTCGTCGTCCCGGAACTCGTTCATCAGGAAGCCGACCGTACCGCGGTTCATCCCGTAGATCGGCTTCGGGTTGTCCATGAACCGGTGCAGCACCTGCAGCATCAACCCGTCGCCGCCCAGCGCCACTACGACATCCGCCTCCTCGGGCGGGACGTGGTCGTAGCGGCGCATCAGGGCGGCGGCGGCCTCGCGGGCGTGGCCGGTCGGGCTCGCCACGAAGGCGATTTTTTTGGTGTTCGGCATGAATCAGCCAAGGCCGGGCGGGCGCATCGGGGTCGGGTCGGGCGTCATCACTCACGGCTCCAGTGCTGACGAGCGAACCGCCCGGTTGACGTCGGTGCCCCGCATGCCCCTCACTCGCCGAGACAGCGTGACTTGGACTGCGCGTTTTGGACTGCGCGACGTGGAGGCATAGCATGGAGCGTCCGCTCCTCGTCTACACCACCTTTCCCGATGCGGCCTCGGCCCTCAACATCGGCGAGGCGCTGGTGCGCGAACGGCTGATTGCCTGCATCAACGTGCTGCCGGGCATGCGTTCGGTCTACAGCTGGAAGGGCGCCATCGAGCGGGGCGAGGAAGTCGCCGCCCTCCTCAAGAGCCGCGAGGGACTGGCCGACGCCCTGGCGGCCGCCCTGAAGGCGCTCCATCCCTACGACACGCCGATCATCCTGCACCTGTCGGTCGCCGGGGCGGATGCCGACACGGTCGCCTGGATCCTGGCGGAGACCGGTCTGGACGCGACGCCGTCCACGGCCTGACGCGGTGCGGCGCGGGCGCGCACCCGCCCGCGCCGTCGCGGGTGATCGCGTTGTCCTGCGTGCCTCAGGGGCGGGCGGGATGGGAACGTGAAACGATGGCGGCATCGAGCAGCGGAGCCCGCACGGCGGCCCTCCTGATCGCGCTTCTCCCGGGGATCGGGCCCGCCTGGGCGGCCGGGGACACCCCGGCGCTGACCATCGTGCCGGCACCGTCCGGTCCGGCGGGTCTCGCCACGGCCGATCCGCCCACGCTCCGCTACGGCGTGCTCTATGCCGACGCCCAGGGGCGCAGCCACGTTCAGTATTGCGACCTGAAAGACTTCGCCTTCAAGAGCTACGCACCGCCCGCACCGCCGCAATATGTCGGCGCGCCGCCCGGCGATGTGGCGTCGATCGCCTACGCGGTCCTTCCGGTCGGCTATGTCGGGCCCTGGCACGCCGCGCCCGGCCCGCAATGGGTCATCACCCTGTCGGGCCGCTGGTCGGTGGAGGCCACGGACGGCACCGTGATGGAGCAGGGACCCGGCGAGGTCCAGTTCAACGCCGATTCGGGCTCGAAGCCCCAGGGGCCGGATGGCCGGGCCGGTCACCTGACCCGGCAGGTCGGCGACGTGCCGACCGTGCAGCTCATCGTTGTGCTGAAGAAGAAGCCGGATGGCGCCGGCACCACGCCCTGTCAACCCGTGCCGTGACGATCCCCGGCGGGACCCGGATCGGGTTGCTTCAGGCTTGACGCACCGGATAGCTGCGACCCTTCCAGGTGGCAGCGCCGGCCCGCTCCCGGCGCAGCAGCACGTTCCACTGGATCGCCAACGCCACCGCGACGGCGGCCGGGTGGAGCGGGATCGTCGCCAGCGGCGCCCGGACCGCCAGGGTAATGGCCGCCCTCGTCGCCAGCGACAGGACGAGGGCCACGGCGGCCGGGATCAGGGCGGCGGTCGGGACCAGGCCGAGCAGGCCGGCCAGGACGAGGACCGGCGGCAGGAGCTGCCCGCCGCCGAGCAGCAGGGTCCAGACCGGCAGGGCCCGGAGCGTCGCCATGCCCTCGTGGGCGTTCTTGGAGAAGCCGGCCCAAGCCTGCGCGAAGCCGCGATACATCCGGCAGGTCGCCAGACCCGTGGCGGCCACGAGATCCGTCCGGTGGCCGGCCGCGCGGAACAGGCGCGGCAGGCGGACCCCGTCGTGCAGCGAGGTGCGGATCGCGCCATGGCCGCCGGTCGCCGCGTAGGCCGCGGCCTCCATCAGGATGAGCTGCCCGCAAGCCGCCCCGAGCGACGGATCGCGCAGATGGCGCATCAGCGGCACCGGCAGGTAGCCGAGGAGCAGGAAGTCGATCATCGGGACGGTCAGCATCTCGCCAAGCGTGCCGAGATCCTGCCGCGGCACGCCGCTGACCAGGGCGGCGCCGGTGCGTCGGGCCTGCGCCGACAGGGCGGCGGCGGCGTCGGGTTCGAGGCGTACGTCGGCGTCGATGAACAGGAGATGCCGCCCGCCGGCGAGGCCGGCCATGTGGATGCAGGCGTGGTTCTTGCCCGTCCAGCCCTCGGGCAGCGACGGCACGGCGACGAGGCGCAGGCGCGGATCGTCGATGGCGCGCACGATCTCCGGGGTCGCATCGGTAGAATGGTCGTCGCCGACGATCACCTCGACCGGCACCAGCGTGCTGGCGAGCGCCGCGCGGACGGTGGCTTCGATGTTGCCGGCCTCGTTGCGCGCCGGGATCAGGATCGAGACGAGGCCGGGATCCGCCTCCGGCTTCGGCCGGCGCAGGACCGTGAGGTTCACCGCTGCCAGCACGGCGGGAAGGAGGGCCAGGGCGAGACCGAGCAGGGCCAGGGCCGTCAGGATCGTGTCGGTCATGGTCCGTGCCGGAAATGGGTCCCGCCCGGTCCCTGCATCGCACGGGGGCGGTGTGGAGTCGAAGCCCTCACGCGGCGTGGTCCTGCCCGTCCGCGGCGCGATGGGCCGGATCGAAGCGGCGGCCGGAGAGCCGGGCCGCGAGGCCACGCCAGAGGTCGTAGACGCCCCCGACGCCCTTACGGCCGGAGAGCAATGCGCGGAAACGCGCCGGCTCGCGGCTGATCACGTCGGCGCTGAGCCGGTCCAGGGTGGCGGTCAGGTCGGATTCCAGCCGGGCGAGGCGCTGCGGCCGGGGCAGGGCGGCGAGGTCCGAGGCCGGGATGCCGGGCCCGAACGCCGCGAAGGCCCCGGCGCCGCGCTCGTCCCAGAAGGCGTATTCGACGGCCATCGGCACGAACAGGGCATCGGGGGCGAGTTCGGCGAGGCGCGCCACGCCGGGCCGCAGCGCGAGGGGCCGCGCGCGGGCATCGGCGAAGCGGCCCTGCGCGGTGATCCAGAGCATCCCGTCCGGGGCCGACAGGATCGTCCGGGCGGCCGCCAGGAACTGCGCGGCGCCCCGGGGGCTGTCGAGATCGACCCCGAAGGCGCCGATCCGCTCGAAGATCCGGTAGCGCGCCAGCATCGCGGCGTCGAACGGCGCCCGGCTCGGCCGCTCCGGGTAGAGGCGCCCGGCCAGCACGATGATCAGGGCCGCATCCCACCACGCGGGATGGTTGCAGTAGACCACGATCGGACCCGGGTGGCCGCGGTCGGGCGGCGTGCTCCAGAGCGGGAGACGCAGGGCGTCGAGGTGGCGGTGCAGGTAGCGCTCGAACCACGCCACCATGAAGCGGCGGATTGGCGGGGAGACGGGGGGAAGGGGCGCGGCTTGCCACCCGCGTATGGAGCCCTCTTGTCTCGCGGCGGGGCTAAGAGGTCCGGACATCTTGGGTCGCCACCGACGCGAGCCACGGAGCGCGACCTGCCCCCTCTCCCGTGCGGGAGAGGGTTGGGGTGAGGGGCGAGAACTTTCAGGATCAGGCACGCCGCTGATGCGCGTGCCGGCCGTGCCTCGTTCGGCCAGACCTGATCCCTCACCCTGTCCCTCTCCCGCACGGGAGAGGGGACCCGCGCCCGATCCTGCGGTCGCATCGCCGGAGCGGATGGTCGAGTCCGTCGTCACGCCGTCGCGCGCAGGGTGCCGCGCGCGTCCTGATCGTGCGCGTCGGCGGCGATCCAGCCGGACATCATCACCATGGGCATGCCGGGACCCGGATGGGCGGCGCCGCCCGCGAGGTAGAGTCCGCGCACCTGCCGCGAGCGATTGCCGGGCTTGAATGCCCCCATCACCCGCCCGTGCGAGGCCAGCCCGTAGATCGCGCCGTTCAGCACCTTGTAGCGTTCGTGGATGTCCTGCGGCGTCAGGTGGCGCTCCACCACGATCCGCTCCTCCAGATCCGGCATGTTGGCGGTGCGCTTGAGCTTGTCGAGGATGGTCCGGCGGTAGTTCTGGAACAAGGGCCCGTCCGGGCGCCAATCGTGGTGCGGCCGGAGATACGGCGTGTGCACGAGGACGTAGAGCGCCTCGCCGCCCTCCGGCGCCACGCTCGGATCGGTGGAGGAGGGGGCCGCCAGATAGGCAGTCGGGTCCGGGGCCGGCTCGCCCTTGTTGTAGATGTAGTCGAACTCCTCCTCCGGATCGCGGGAGAAGACGAAATCGTGGTGGTTCAGGTGCTCGTAGCGCTTGTTGAGCCCGAGATAGAGCACCACGCCCGAGCAGGCCGGCTCGGGGTTCTTCTTGGCGTAGGTCTTGGCGGCCTCGCCGCCGACGAGCTCGCGGTAGGTGCGCACCGAATCCATGTTGGAGATCACCGCGTCGAAGGGCGTGACGCCCGCGGCGGTGCGCACCCCGCGGACCGCGCCGTTCGCCGTCTCGATCCCGGTCACCTCGGTGTCGGTCTTGCAGGTCGCGCCGAGCTCCTGGGCGAGCTTGGCCAGCCCCTCCGCGACCGCCCGGGTGCCGCCCATCGGGTACCAGACCCCGTCGGCGGTCTGCATGTGCGCGATGGCGCAGAGCACCGCCGGCGCGCCGTAGGGCGAGGAGCCGACATACTGCACGAAGTGGTCGAGCATCTGCGCGAGCCGGGCATCCTTGACCTTGCCGCGGATCGTCGAGGCCACGGAGGCGTGCATGCGCAGGGACAGCACGTCGCGCAGCGTGCCGGGGTTCATGTTGGCGCGGATGTTGATCGTGTCGAACAGATCCTCGACCGGCTTCCAGAAGAAGAATTTTTCCGAGACGGTGTGCAGGTGCTCCGAAATGGAGAGGAATTTCTTGTAGCCCTCCCCGGTGCCGGGGGCGAAGCGTTCCATGTCGCCCGCCATCCGCTCGACGTCCTGCATCAGGTCGATGTGGGTGCCGTCGTCGAAGAAGCAGCGCCATTGCGGGTCGAGGCGGCGCAGGTCCATGTAGTCGTGGACCGAGCGGCCGGCCTCCGCGAAGATGCGCTCCAGCACCCGGGGAACGGTCAGGATGGTCGGGCCCATGTCGAAGCGGAAGCCGCCCTCGTGGAGCACCGCCGCCTTGCCGCCGAGCCAGCCGTTCTTGTCGTAGACCGTCACACGGTGGCCCCGCGCGGCGGCGACGCACGCGGCCGCAAGTCCGCCGAGCCCGCTGCCGATGACGGCGACCGTAGAATCCTGGGTCATCCTGTTGGGTCGCTCCCGGGGCCGTCGAACCGGCCCGCTGTAGCGAAGCTAGACCCGCGACCGGGCGGGTCAACGCGCCACCCGGTCGCGGCGCCCCCCGATCAGCCTGCGCTTGTGGACAGTTGGCTCAGAAAATTAC
The DNA here is from genome assembly GCF_038442355.1 of Methylobacterium guangdongense. NCBI lineage: Bacteria > Pseudomonadati > Pseudomonadota > Alphaproteobacteria > Hyphomicrobiales > Methylobacteriaceae > Methylobacterium > Methylobacterium guangdongense. The sequence goes on along the minus strand of NZ_JBBXMX010000001.1, from coordinate 710,547 downwards.
CGATTTCCCGGCGGCGCAACGCGGCTTCGAGCACCTCCGGGCCGATCCCGTGGCGCCAGGCGAGGCGATGGGCCGCCTCCGGGTCCGATCCCTGGAGGCCGGCGATCTCGTCCGCGTAGGCGGCGACCGCCCCGGGATCCTCCGCAAAGCCCGCCTCCACCAGGGCGCTGTCGCAGAGACGCAGCATCGCGGCGAGTTCGTCGAGGTCGAGTTCGGGATGGTACTGCGTCCCCCAGAACCAGCCGGCGCCGTGGCGGATCTCGATCGCCTGGATGCCGAGCACCGGGTTGCCGGCCAGCACGCGGGCCCCCGGGGGCGGCTCCAGCACGGCGTCGGAGTGGATCGCCGGGGCGTCCCAGGCGGCCGGGCGGCCGGCGAGCATCGGATGGGTCCGACCCTCCTCGGTCGCGGTGATCGCCCGGGCGAAGCCGTATTCGGGCCCGCGCGGGTTCTCGGCGGCCTTGCCGCCCGCCACCGTGGCGGCGACCTGCACGCCCCAGCACGAGCCGAACACCGGCAGGCCCGCCTCCAGGCCGGCGCGCATCAGATCGAGCTGCCGGATCACGGCCTGCGTGCCCTCGGAGACCTTGAGGGTCGAGCCGGTGAAGATCAGGCCGTCGAAATCGGCGAGCCCCGCCGGCAGGGTGGCGTCCGCGTCGGCCGGGCTGACGAGCCGGCAGGTTGTCCCGGGGGCGAGCGCCTGCACCACCGCGGCGTAGGATTCGGCCGAGGTGCGGCCCGTGGCGGCGACGTGCCGATCGCGGGCCGCACGTTCGTTGCCGTCGGCGATGAGCAGGCGGAGCATGGGTTTCCCTGGTCGAGCGGAGCCGGACCGTGCCTGATCGGAGCGCCCCTGTCCGTGCGCCCCTGGTCGCAGGGCCGGCGCGGATCGTCGCGTCCCCGCCCCGGGGTACGGATCGGGCGGCGCCCCGGCCCACGACGCGGCGATCGCGGCCGATCCGCGATGCCCCCCAAACAGGTGATGTGCCCTGGCCAACCGCAGCGGTACTCAAAAACAGTCGGATACGGAAACGCGATCGGCGCGGAGGTTGCGATGCCAGATCTTGCGGAGATGGAACTCTACGTTCTGGAGGCGCGGGGACTGATCGAACGCGCCGAGGAGGCCCTTCGCCGTCTGGACGAGACCGATGCCTGCGAGGGCCATCGCCTGATGGCGGCGCAGGGTCTCGCGGCGATCCGACACCTCCATCGGATCATCGAGCTGCATCGCAACCGCCTCGCCTTCGAGGCCCTGCCCAACGCCGTGACGCCCCCCGTGGTGCCGCGGCGGACGTGGCTGGCCGGCCTCCGCCAGCGTCTCACGACCGGCGGCCCCATCCTGGAGACGCGGGCCTGACGGGCTCCGCCCCGTGATCGGATCCTGCTGCGGCGAGGCGAGGCCATGGCGAGAGTCCTGCTGATATGGCCGGTGCTGCTCCTGATCGGTGCGACGCTGCCTGCGTTCGGGCGGCGATCGCCGCCGGCCTTCCATCAGGCCGCGGAGATCGAGACCCTCGTCAACCGAGCGGCCGAGGCCCTGGAGGAGCGCGGCCCGGCCGCCTTCGCCGAGTTCCGCCGCAAGGGCGGCGGGTGGCGGTATGGGGACGTCTACCTGTTCGTCGTCGACATGCAGGGCATCGTGCTGTTCAACGCCGCACACCCGGACCGCGAGGGGCGGGACCTGCTCCACGAGCGCGACGCCGACGGGAAGCCGTTCCACCAGGATTTCATCGACACGGTCAGCCGGTTCGGATCGGGCTGGGTCGACTACATGTTCCCGCGACCGGGGCAGACGACCCCCACCGTCAAATGGAGCTACGTCTGCGAGACGCATGTGGCGGGCGCGGAGGTGCTGATCGGGGCCGGCGTCTATGTCGAGTAGCGCGGCCGTTCAGGCCGTGCGCCGGGCCGCCAGCGCGAGGGCGAGGCCGAGGCCGGCGAGGGCCAGGGCTCCCAGCACGGCCAGCGCCGGCGCCGCGACGGCAAACCCTTCGCCCAGCGCATCCTGATAGGCGGCGATCGCCCAGGCATTCGGGGTGAGCCAGCCGGCCTGCTGCAGCCAGGGCGGCATCAGGAAGCGCGGCACCATCGAGCCGCCCACCGCCGAGAGCAGCAGCACCCCGAAGGTCGAGGCGAGGTGCGCCTGCTGGCGCGTCGCCGCGAGCGCGCAGGCCGCGAGCGCCAGCCCCGCCGCCATGGCGGAAACCAGCAGGCAGGTGGCCAGGAACGCCGGCCAGTGCGGCCCGATCTCGACTCCGTAGAGCAGCCCGGCGGCGAGAAAAATCAGCCCCGCCTGCACGACCCCCTGGAGCGTCAGGAACCCGAACTTGCCGAGCACCACCACCGGCAGGCCGCCCGGTCCCGCCATCAACCGCTCGGCGAGGCCGGTCTCGCGCTCCTCGACCAGCGACATCGCCCCCTGCATGGCGGCGAACAGCAGGAACACCGCGGTGATCGCCCCCGCGTAGTAGCTGATCCGGGCGTTCGCCGTGCCGGCGGCGGTGCTGCGCCGCTCGACCATATCGGCGAAGCTGAACGGCTCCTTCTTGGCCCGCTGCTCGGCGAAGGCGTCGTCGAGGAAACGGCGCTCGTCCGGGCCGATCTTGCCGCTGCGCTCGACGTCGGCGACGATCCGCGACAGCACCACGTCGGGCAAAGCGGCGTTCAGCACGCGCTGGAGCTGCCCGAGTGCGATCGGCGTCGCCAGGGCCTTGGCGGGGTTCTCGACCAGCACCACCGGCTGGTCGGCTTCCGTCTTGTCCGCGGAGCCGCGCAGGTCCCCCGCGGGGGCCGCGATCAGGTCGCCGCGCAGGGCGAGCGCCACGTCGACCTCACCCGAGCGCACCGCCTCGGAGACGCCCGCGAGGTCCGTCACGGGCAGGCGCGTCACCCGCAGGGACGGATCCGCCGCCAGCGCGTCGGTGAGGCGCTGGGTGGCGGCCGTGTGGGCGAGGTCGGCAAGCCCCAGATGGATGCGGATCCGGTCGCCGGTCGCCCCCGAGAAGATCGCCGCGAAGATCGAGAAGATCACGGTCGGCAGCACGAAGGCCATGACCAGGGCGGCGCGGTCGCGCAGCAGGCTGAGTGCCATCACGCGGAACGCGGCGCCGATCATCCGGCGATTCCCGCGCGCCAAGCCGACGTGCCGGCATCGTTCGCCTCACGCGGCCGGAGGGCGTCGAGGTAGAGCGCTTCGAGCCGCGGGGCGCGCACCCGGACCTCGGTGACCGGCACGCCCTGGGCGCGCAGGGATCCGAGCAGGGCCGCCCCGTCGAGGCCGGCCCGCTCCACCGAGCGCCAGACGAGGCCGCCCGGCTCTGCGGCCGCGAAGCCGGCCCGGCGCAGGGCCCCGGCGGCGGCCGTGTCGGCCGGGACCGTGAGGCTCAGTTCCCGTTCGGGCGCGCCGGTGCGCAGCTGCGCCAGGAGATCGGCGAGGCGGCCGGCGCGCACGATCCGCCCCTGCGCCAGGAAGGCGACCTGCGAGGCCAGGCGCTCGGCTTCGGCGAAATCATGGGTGGCGATCAGGATGGCGGTGCCGGCGGCCTTGAGCCGGTCGAGGACGGCGTGGATCGCGGCCCGAGCGGCGAGGTCGACGCCGCTCGTCGGCTCGTCGAGCAGGACGAGGCGCGGCTGGTTCATCAGACTCGCCGCGATGTTGACCCGGCGCCGGTAGCCCCCCGACAGGGTGCCCACCGGGCGCCGGGCGACCTCGGCGATATCGGCCATCGCCAGCGCGGCCTCCACCGCCGCCCTCCGGTCGCGCCTCGCTAAGCCCGCGAGCTGGCCGAACACGCCGAGATTCTCGGCGACCGTCAGTTTCGGGTAGAGGGCGATCTCCTGCGGCACCCAGCCGATGGCCCGGCGGGCGCTGCCCGCGCGATAGGGATCCACGCCGCCGACCCGCACGGTCCCCGTGCTCGGCGCGAGTCGGCCCGCCACGAGGCGCATGAGCGAGGACTTGCCCGCCCCATTCGGACCGAGCAGCGCCAGGGTCTCGCCGGCTTCGAGATCGAGATCCACGCGGTCCAGGACCCGCCGCCCGCCGAGATCGAGGGCGACGTCCGCGATCCGGACCAGGGGATCCATCCGGTCAGCGCCGCGGCAGGGCGCGGGCGAGGCGCACGCGGATGGAACCGCCCGGCTCCCGCAGGCCGAAGGCGGCCTCGGCGAAATCCGGCCGCGCCCGGCGCCCGGCTACACCGGAGAAGCCGTAGGGTTCGAGCGGCAGGCCGAGGCCGGTCCGGTCGAGCCGGCCGTTGTCGTTCGTGTCCTGATAGGCCGCCACCGCGTAGGTCCCGGTCGGAACGCCCTGGAAGGTGAACAGCACCCGGCTCGCAGAGGCCGGCGCCTCGTCGCCCCGGGCGCAGGCAGCCTCCCCGAGGCCCCCCTGACACAAGGCGACGCGCACCGGGCCGCCGCCCGGCTCGATCCCGTCGATCTCGACCTGCACGGTCGCGGCCGCGGCCGGCACGGCGCCGCAGAGTCCGCCCGCGAGGAGGAGCCCGGCGAGACGGCGCCGCAGCCCCGACCGTCGGCCGGTCGGCCCTCTCACGAGGCCTCGCCGGAGGTGGCCAGCGGCGCGGTCTCGGGGATGCCGGCAGACGCGGCGGCGCGGGCGCCGGCCAGCTCCTCGATCAGCAGGCGGGCCGAGATGCGGGCGCCCTCGTAGATCACCGGCAGGCCGGAGCCCGGATGGGTGCCGCCGCCCACGATGTAGAGCCCCGGCCCGAAGCGGTTGTGGGGCCGGAAATACAGCATCTGCATCAGGTCGTGGGCGAGGTTGAAGGTGGCGCCCTCGTGGACGGCGAAATCCTCCTCCCACTGGGTCGGGTCGATGATCCGCTCGTAGCGGATCCGGGATTCGAGATCCTCGATCCCGAGGAGCTTCAGCCGCTCCAGCACCAGGGCGCGGTAGCTCGCGCGCTCCGCGGCCCAGTCGATCCCGGCCTTCAGGTTCGGCACCGGCACGAGCACGTAGAGCGCGGTGTGCCCGGGGGGCGCCATGCCGCCGTCCGTGTAGCCGGCGTGCTGGACGTAGAGCGAGGGCTGCATTGGCAGCGTGCCCTCGGTGATCTCGCGGATGTTCTTCTCGTAGCCGTCGGCGAGCAGGATCGTGTGATGCCCCAGGCTGTCGGGCATTTTCCCCTCGAGACCGAGGTAGAGCATGAAGGTCGAGCAGGAGAGCCGCGCCTTCTTGATCTTCGCGTCGCGCCAGCGCGGGCGGTGCCGCTCCGGCACCAGGGCGCGGACCACCTTGGCGAAATCGCCGTTGATCAGCACCGCATCGGCGTTGAAGGTCTCGCCGTCCGCCACCACGCCGGTGGCGCGCTTGCCGTCGAACAGCACCCGCTCGACGTTGCTGTTGAGCCGCAGATCGACGCCCATGCGCCCGGCCAGACCCGCCATCGCGTCCGAGACCGCGCCGCAGCCGCCGACCGGGTGGTAGACCCCGTGCTCGTATTCGAGGAACGACAGGATCGTGAACAGGCTCGGGCACCGGAACGGCGACATGCCGAGGTACTTGGTCTGGAACGAGAAGGCGAGGCGCACCCGCGGATCGGCGAAGTGGCGCTTCAGGTCGCGGTCGACGCTCCGGCCGGGGTGCAGGTAGGGCAGGGCGGCGAGCATCGCCGGGCTCGCGAGGCTGCGCAGGGTGTGGAAGGCCTGCTGCAGGATCGGCTTGAAGTATTCGAGCTTGGTCCGGTTCTCGGTGAAGAACGCCTGCACGTTCTTGGCATCGTCCGGCGCAAGGCGGGCGATCTCCTGCTCCATGCGGGCGATGTCGCCGGTCGCCCGGATCGTCCCCGAGATCCCGTCCTGGCCCTCGAAGACCAAGTGGTATTGCGGATCGAGCCGTTCGAGCTTGACGTGGTCCTCGAGCCGCTCGCCGCAGCTCGCGAAGATGTCGGCCAAAATCTGTGGATAGAGGAAGAAGGTCGGCCCGATATCGAACTTGTAGCCCCCCGGCGCCGCCACCGTCTTGGTGCGGCCGCCGACCTGGGCGTCCTTCTCGAACAGCGTCACGTGGATCCCGGCCCGCGCCAGCAACAGGGCGGAAGCCAAGCCCCCCGGACCGGCGCCGACCACGGCCACCCGGCGTCCGGTCAGTGCCCGCAACCCATTCCCTGACTGAAGCAACGCCGCCGACTCCCTGCCGAATCCCCCACAGACCCAATGGTCAAGCTAGGCCCGACTTCGCGCGTGGCAATTGCTGCCGTTTGTCGCGCGCAGACTGGCGCCCGTGATGAGATCGGGACAATCCTACCGCACGGACAACGCGCCGACAGCCTCTATCCGCGGTTTGAACCCGAGACGTCGAGCCACGGATAGGCTCGAACGGGTGTCCTTACCGGTCAACTCCTGGCCAAATCGCCGCGCATGCGGATGTTCGATCAGGCGCCCACACCTGCCGGCATCAGAGGCGCGTGGTCAGGTTCGTCAGCCAATCCGGGGACGCGTTGACGAGGGCGGCCTCCGCGGCCTTGTCGTAGCCGGTGACGATCATCAGCCCGGTCGCCACGAGAATCAGGCCCAGGGCGGCCTTGAGCCCCTTGCCCAATCCCAGCATCCCGTCGCGCCAGCGCATCAGCACCTCGCGGGACAGCGTGCCGAGGAGCAGGAGCGGCAGGGCGGCGCCGAGGCCGAACAGAAGCATCGTCAGCGCGACTGTACCGAGGTCGCGTCCCTGCGAGGCGAGCAGCGACGCCGCCCCCAGTGTCGGCCCGACGCAGGGGCTCCACACCGCCCCGAGCAGCAGGCCGACGCCGAACTGACCGGGCAGGCCGGCGGAGGAGAAACCGCCGAACCGGCTCTCCGTCCAGTTGCTCACCGGGCCGGCGGCGACGGCGAGCCGGGTCTGCGCCGCCGGAACCATCAGGACGAGCCCGATCAGGATCAGCAGGATGGCCGCGCCGGAGCGGAAGAGGCCGGCGTCGAGACCGATGGCGAATCCCACGGTCGCCACGAACAGCCCGATGGCCACGAAGGACAGCGCGAGGCCGGCCGCGAGCGCGGCGGGGCCGAGCCTGTGCTCGGATGCCGCCGCGCCCAGAACCAGCGGCAGCAACGGCAGCACGCAGGGGGACAGCACCGAGAGGATGCCGGCGAGGAACGCGAGGCCGAACGTCGTGGCCATGGCCGACCTACAACGCCTTCTCGACGACGCCCTCGATCCACTCCGGTTGGGTATCGCCGACCGAACGACCCGTCTCCGTCTCGCCCTTGAAGGTGATCAGGGTGCTCTGCGTCGTCACGCCGAACCGCTTCAACACGTCCTTGCGGCTGTCGAAGTCGACGTCGAACACCTGCAGGTCCTTGAACCGGGGCTGGGCCTCCAGCTTGGCCAGGATCGGCTTCTGCGCCGCGCAGACGGTGCACCACGGCGCGGTGACATGGACGAGGATCGGCTTGCCGGCCTTCTGGGCCGCCTCGAAGGCGGCGGGCGTGAAGGTGGTCTCGGCGGCGTTCGCCCCGGTCCCGAACAACAGGGGAGCGGCGGCCAGGGCGCCGAGCAGGACGCGACGGGTGGTCATGGTTTGGCTGTCTCCTTCATGGAATGGCGCGGCGAACGGACGGCTCAGTTGGATGCCTGGGTGATGGCACGGTCGATGTTGACGCGCTCCGCCCAGTCCTTGGCCGCGGACTGACCCCTGAGGTCGATGAGCCGGGCGCCGCTGACATCGACGTTCCTGAAGTCGGCACCCGCGACCGTGGCGCCGGTCAGGTTGGCGCCCGACAGATCAGACCCCATCAGCACCACATCGGTGAGATTGGCGTCCTTGAGGTTGGCGTATTCGAGCCGCGACCGCCCGAGGTTGGCCCCCTTCAGGTTCGCGCCCGACAGGTTCACCGATGTGAACACCGCCCGCATCAGGCCCATCGACTGGTTCTTGATGTCGGCGCCGCCCTTGAGGTCGATCAGCGTCGCGCCGCTCATGTCGGCGCCCTTGAAGTCGCCGATCGGCATGGACCGGCTGAGGTCGGCGCCGCTGAAGTCGGCGTCCCGGGCGGTGATGCCGAACATCTTCGCCTCCGCGAGCTTGGCGCCGGCGAGGTCGGCCTTGATGAACCAGGCCTGTTCGAGGTTCGCACCGCTGAGATCGGCGCCGCGCAGGTTGGCCTTGTTCAGGCGCGCGGTGCGCAGGTTGGCGCCCCGGAGGTTCAGGCCGGAGAGATCGAGGCCCGACAGCGCCTTATCGTGCAGGTCGACCGGCGTCCCGTCGGCGGCCTTGATCAGCGCCTCGACGTCGGCGCGGCTCATCTCGGCCCTGGTCATGGCGGGCGAGGCCATGTCGGCCCCGAGCAGGAGGTCCTGTTCGGCCGCGGCGGGGCCGGCGGCGAGGACGGCGAGCATGAAGCTCAGGGCGAGGCGGCGCATCGGTTCACTCCCGGTGGGCGCCGCACAGGGCGGGCGCCCTTATCGTGTTCGTTCTGTCGCGATGCTAGGCCGGGGCGCTGCGCCCGGTCGGTGACCCAGGTCACACAAGACCGGCGCGGCGGGATAAAAACGCAACGCGCACCGTGACGATCCTCCCATCTTCGTAGCCGGGGGGCACGCCAGTTAGGATGGATGCCGGGACGGTCGTACGGCGGATCGACCGGATCGGGGGCGTGGGCGCGAGGTCCGGTATCAGGCCGGGGCACGGCCTTCCGGCGCAGGTCGGTCCGACCGCCACAGCCACAGCGCCGTCAGGACCAGCAGCAGCGTGGCGACCGCTCCGGTCCAGCCGAGCGCATCCCAGCCGCCCCAGCGGCCCGGTCCGATGGCGCGCACCAGCAGCGGGCCGGCGATCTGACCGGCCGCGAAGGCGGCGGTCATCCGCGCCAGCAGCGGGGTCGGATTGTCGGGCCGCGCCTCGCGAGCCAGCTGCAGGCCCGCCATGGTGGCCACCATGAACGTGCCGCCTACGAGAACGGCCGACAGCGCGATGGCCGGGAGGGTCTGGACGACCAGGGGCAGGGCGGTGCCCAGCGCCATGACGCCCTGCGCCAGCGCCCAGATCCGCTGCCGGGACCCGCCCGGTGCGAAGCGCGCCACGGCGGCGACCGAGAGGGCGGCGGCGAGGCCGAACAAGGGCCAGGTCAGCCCGAACACGAGGGGATCGGGCGCCAGCGCCCGCGCCATGGAGGGCAGGAAGGTCGCCGGGACGATGTAGCCGAACCCGAAGGTTCCGTAGCAGACCACCAGGGACAGCTGCCGCCCCCGCGAAGGCGGCGCGGCGGACGCGGCCGCGCGCTCGGTGAGCCGGGCGGTCCGCGTGTCGGCCCCTGCGGACGCCAGGGGGGATTGCGCCCAGACGAACAGCGCGCCCACACCGGCCAGCGCACCCAGTTCGAGCCAGAGCCCGCGCCCCGACTGGCGCCCGCCGAGCCACGTCAGCAGGCCGGCGAGCGCGATCCCCAGGCCGACGCCGGTGTAGATCCAGGCCCCCGCCTGCCCGGATTGCCGCCGGGCGAGTTCGGCGAGGCACCAGCCGCTCGCGCAGACCAGCGCCCAGGCGCTGAACACCCCGGCGGCCGCGCGCAGCCCGAGGCCGAGCAGCGGAACCGTCCCGGTGCCGATCGCCCCCATGGCGAGGGTCGTGAGCGCCACGCCGAGCAGGCTTAGCAGCAGGCCGCGCCGCGGATCGCCCGCGAACCACGCGGCGGTCAGGGCGCCGAGGAAGTAGCCGACATAATTCGCCGCCGCCCATTCCGCGCCGGCCGCCGGGCTCAGGGTGCCGTCGCGGACCATCAGCGGCAGGAGGGGCGTGAAGGCGAAGCGGCCGATCCCCATGGCGACCGCCAGGGCGACGAGGCCGGAGGCGACGATCGGCCAGGCGGCGGATCGCGGTTCGACGGCGGCAGTTCGAGTCATGCGCATCGGCCCCCATGAACACCGATCCGCCTATCTTGGAAAATGAATTTTTGTGACATATCGTTCTTGCTATGAGAACGATGGATCTCGAGGATCTGGACATCTTCCGCTGCGTGGTGCGCCAGGGCGGGGTGACGCGGGCGGCGGCGCATCTGCACCGGGTGCCCTCCAACGTGACCACGCGGATCAAGCAGTTCGAGGAGCGTCTGGGTGTCGCGCTGTTCCGCCGGCAGGGTCGCAGCCTCGCCTTGACGGAGGCGGGGCGCACCCTGCTCGGCCATGCCGAGACGCTGCTGCGGATGGCCGATCAGGCCGAACGGGACCTGCGCGGGGGGGCTGTGCGCGGCGTGCTGCGCCTCGGCTCTCTCGAGAGCGCGGCCGGCGCGCGGCTGCCGCCGATCTTGTCGGCGTTCTACGCGCGGTATCCGGACGTCGCGATCGAACTGCAGACCGGCACGACCCAGGCGCTGCTGCGCCAGCTCGACGACTTCGCGATCGAGGCGGCGTTTGTTTCGGAGCCGTTCGAGCGCCGGGGTCTCTCGTCGCTGCACGTCTTCGAAGAAGAGCTGGTGCTGATCACCGGCACGGGCACGACCACGATCCGCGACGCCGTCGCGCTGGGCGGACGGACCGTGGTGGCTTTCCCGCAGGGATGCTCCTACCGCGCGCGCCTCGTCGCATGGCTGGCCGGGGAGGGCGCGTCGCCCGAGCGGGTGCTGGAGATGAACTCCTACCACGCGATCGTGGCCTGCGTGGCGGCAGGCACGGGGGTGGCGATCGTGCCGAGCGAGATGCTCGACCATGCCGTCCTGAGCGATGCGGTGCAGCGCCACCCGCTGCCCGAGCGCCTGCGCCGCAACCGGACGCACCTCGTCTGGACCGGCGCGGCGAGCGCGCCCTTGCAGGCGCTCATGGCGCTGCTTCCGAACGCGGAGGTCGAGCCCCGGGCGGCGTGACGCGGGTCGATTCCAGCCGACAGGGTTGACGCGGAGCGCTCGCCAATCTCCGCGCATGCCTTGCCTAGCGCGTGCGCGACATCCGATGATGGAACGACTGCGGCAGTTCGTTGCCAAGAACGTGTATGCGAGGCTCTTCCGGTTCCCGCACGGGCGGGTCGGCCGGCGGCCCGTTTCGGGGGCCGATCTCCGGGACATGCAGGCGCAGACCGGAACGCGGTGGCATCGCCTGCCGGATCCGGGCATCCGCTTCTTCGCCGATCCGATGGCGATCGAACACGCGGGGCGGACGATCCTCTTCGTCGAGGATGTCCACCATGACGGCCGATGGGCCGGCGGGGCCGGTGCGCTGCGTCCTCGAAGAGCCCTGGCATCCGTCTTGTCCGCACGTCTTCGCGCAGGGCGGCGAGATCCGGAAGATCCCGGTACGCAGGCTGGTGCCCGGAATGCCCCCGTCACAGGGGGGGGGCGGCTTCTCTGGGGCGGGCCCGACAGGCGCGTGCGCATGACGGCGTCGATCACGATCGCGTGTCCGCGCCGGCCTGCGTGAGGCCAGCTTTCCCCGAGCCGAACTGGATTGGCGCGCCGTGCCACGGATGCCCGGGCCGCGCCGAGTCTTCGCGGGCGGCCGGCGTCGAGCGTTGGCTTACTTGCTCAGTCTGACGGAGGCGACGGCGGTCGAGAAGAGCTGGAGCATGGCTGCCGTGATATCGCCGCCGGAGGAGACGGGAAAATACAGGCCGTCCGACGCGCAGGCCTTCAGCATCGGCCCGATCTGATTTTCGTAGGGTTGAACGTAGGCCGCATAGAAAGAATTGTCGTAGAGCGGAAGGTACTGCGTGTAGATGATGCCGATGCGGACGTTGTTGTTCTTCAGCGCATTGCACGTCGAGGGGCTGAAGGGCCCGATGAAGCGATTGCTGTTGATCTGGAATCCTGCGCTCTGGTTGGTGACGGTGCCGCCGGTATCCTCGACGCCATCGGTCACGAAGAACAGGAAGCGGATCGGCGACGCTGACGTCACGCCCGTCCCGCTGGCCGGGATCGTCGCATTCATCTTCGTGATGGCGCGCTCGAAATCGGTCTGGTTGTCGGATTGATTGTAGTACGCGTAGGCGATGTCGATGTTGGCAGCCGCGGTTTTGATCTGGCTGAGGGTCGGGGTCATCGCCTGCAGCCGGGTCTGCGTGGCGGAATCGTTGAAGGTCCACATCTCCATCTGGAATTGCTGGTTCAGCGACATGCTGGCATTGGCCTGATCCACCAGCGCCGAGACCGCATCCCGTAAGACCTGGATACGCAGTTTGATGTTGTTCTTCTGGGCGATGTGATAATTGTCGTTCACATTGTCGCCGGTCACGTTGCCCGCGCTGTCATAGGTGTGCTCGTGGCAGGCGAAGGCGCACCCGCCGGTCGCATTTTTCAGGTTGCTGACATCGGCGTCGGTCGCGGCCAGTCCCATTGAAGGGGAGTTGTCGAGCAACAGATAGAAATTGATGTACTGAAACAGGTTGCGGGTGCTGGCCGAGGTGCCGCCGATATTCATCGTCATGACCTTCATCATCGAGGCCAGACTGGTCTTCACGGTCGCGGTGTAGCTCGCCGTCAGGCTCACGGTCGACGTCCCATTGACCGGCGTCCCGGGGGTGAAGGAGGTGACGGTGACACCCGGAACCTTGGCGGCCTCCGTCCGGAACTGGGTCTCCATGTTCTGGAGATTGGTCGACGTGATGGTGTTGGTCTTCTGGGACATGACTGCGAGGACGGCGCCGTCGAGGGCGGCGTCGAGGCGGGCCTTGGCGGCGTTGCGCCGCCCGTAATCGATGGCGGCGGCCGAGGCGAACAGGATCGGCATCGCCACAAGGGCGAGGGTGATGGCGACCTGGCCGGAGCGAGCGCGCCGGAAGCCCGTGAGATGCGCGTTGATGGCGCGGCCATGGAACAGCGACACGATATCCTCGCGGGGTCGGGCGCTCGGTTGCGGACCGGGTTCGAGGTCCGGCGCGAGCGCGCTGAGACACAGACAATGTGTCGTGCCGGGCCGTCGCGGCCGGGAACGACTTTTGGAATCACGGTTCTAGAAGGTCGGGCAGACCACCCCGCCCGGCATGACGATCTCGTTCACGGTCCGCTCCGACCACGGGATCTGCCGCGTGAAGGTCAGACCGCGCGAACCGAAGATCCACCGGTACAGGGCGCTGCCGATGATCGGCGTGTAGGCCATCGAGACCTCCGCCAGGATGTAGCGGGCGCCATCGAACTGATAGGCGGCCGGCGTGGCCGGCAGGCCGTTCGTCCCGTTGATCTGCTGGACCGGACGCTTGGTGGCGTTCTGCGCCCAACTGGAACAGACGCCGCCGTAGAGCGTGCCGTAGACCGACTCGACGCCCATGGCGTTGACGACGATCTGGAGGCCCGAGGCGTCCAGCGGCCTGAGGATCGCGGTCGCCGCGCCGGCGATCGTCGCCATGTCGTTCGCGGTGGGATTCGGGTTGTCGGCGCGCCCCGAGAGATCGCCGAGCGTGCGGGCAAACAGCGTCAGCTTGCGGTTCGCGTCGAGGATCCGCGTCAGCTCGACGGTGCCGAAATACATGACGATGAGCACCGGAAGGACGAGGGCGAACTCCACCGCGGCGATCCCGCGCCGGTCGTTCCGGAAACGTCTCAGACGGGTCGCGAAGGTCGTCATCACGAACAGACGGATTGGGTGGTGTAGGGCTCGATCTTGAACACGGTCGCGGCCTGAAGCGCGCGCCGCTTGCCCGGGAGGTTTGCGGTGGCGGCGCCGAGCAGCGGGAAGAAGACCGGGATGTCGACGGCGGCCTGGACCACCATGATCGAGGAGGCCCGGCCGCAGGTGTAGCTCTGGAAGTTCGGGTTCCAGTCGCTGACGCCGCTGCTGTTGACGGCCACGGGGGAGACCGTCGTGGCACCCGCATAGGTGGCGGCCTGGGTGACGCTGACCCGCACGTTGGCACAGTTAAAGATCGTCACCCGCGGGGCGCCGCTCGGCTGCGTGCAGATCGCGGTCCGGAACCGGCCGATCAGCGTCGCCGGGTCCGTCGTGCCGACATTGGCGGTCTGGAAGGAGCCCGTGTAGATCTGTCGACCGGCTTCGATGACCGCCTGCTGGAGGATCTCCTGCTCCCAGGCGACCAGCCCGTTCTCGAGGCAGGCGCCGAGCAGGCCGATGAAGGGCAGCGCCACGAGGCCGAACTCGACCGCCGTGGCACCGCTCCGCTCACGGCACAGCCGTGCGACGGGACGCGGCAGCCTCATCCAACGGTGCGCGACATCGCTCAATGGTCTCACGGTCCGACCCAGCGGGCTGCGGTACTGCGGCCGGATAGACCATAGAAATCTTACGTTTTCCCGTATGCGACCGTCGAAAGGCGGGCGGTGGATTGATACTGTTGTCTTCTAGGGTTGTAGAGTCGAAGCGCTTTCAACCAAAGATTTGGGCTGGCGGCTGAGCGGGCCGAGACTCAGGCCCGGCCGCTGCGTTCCGGCCGGAGCCTATCCTGTGCGGTCGAGCCGCCCCTGGCTGCGCGCGATGTCGTGCAACGCGATTCCCGCCGCGGTGGCGACGTTGAGGGAATCGAAGCCCGCCGCCATCGGGATGCGAACCGGCCGGGCCCGGGCGAGGAACTCCGCAGCGAGGCCCGGCCCCTCCGTCCCGAGGATCAGGAGCGCCCGGGCGGGGGCGGCGCGGTCCGCCAGGGTCTCGGTCGCCCCCGGGCTGAGCGCCAGCGCCTGGAGGTCCAGCGCTTCGGCGAGGCTCAGCCAGTCCCGCCCCGCGGCGAGCCGCGCGAAGGGCTGGATCAGCGCTGCGCCGGCCGAGACCCGGATGCTCTTGCGATAGAGCGGATCGCAGCTCGCCGCGTCGAGCAGCACCGCATCCGCCCCGAAGGCGGCGGCGTTGCGGAAGGCGGCCCCGACATTGTCGTGGTTGGTCAGGCCTGCGAGCCCCAGCACCAGGGCCGGCGCGGGCGCGGGCGGCACGAGCGAAGCCGCGTCGGGCTCCGGCCCGCGCAGACCGACCGCCAGAACCCCTCGGTGGATCGGGAATCCCGCCACGGCGCTCATCACGGATCTGGCGGCGAGGAAGACCGGCGGGGGCGACGGGCAGGCGGCCACGGCCCCGGCGAGGCCCGGCCACCGTTCCGGCAGGAGCAGGATCGATTCGGCGCGGAAGCGGCTGCGCCGGCCGAGCAGCAGCCGCAGGGTCACCTCGCCCTCGGCGATGAAGCGCCCGGCGCGGCCCACGAGGTCGCGCTCGCGCATCCGGGCGTAGGGTTCGAGGCGCGGGTCGTCCGGGTCGGTGACCGTCTCCGGGACCGGATCCACCTCAGCCCTGCTGGCGCTCGGTGCGGCTGGCGAGCGGGTCGGCCTCGGCCTTGGTCGGCACCTTCACCAGCGCCTCGCCGTCGAGGACGGTCTCCCCCGCCACCGAGCATTGGCAGGCGAGCCGCGCGCGCCGCCGCTCGGGCATCAGCTCGGCGACCGTCACGGTGACCTCCACGACATCGCCGATCCGCACCGGCGCGCGGAAGTTGAGGGTCTGCGAGATGTAGACCGCCCCCGGCCCCGGCAGGCGGGTGCCGAGCACCGCCGAGATCAGCCCGGCGGTGTAGAGCCCGTGGGCGATGCGGGTGCCGAAGGGCGTGCGGGCGGCGAAGTGCTCGGACAGGTGGATCGGGTTGCGGTCCCCGGTGATCTCGGCGAAGCCCACCACGTCCGAGGACGCGATCGTCTTCGTCAGGGTCTCCGACAGGCCGACCTCGAGATCCTCGAAATAGAGCACGCGCAATTCGGGCAGCATGACTCGGCAGACCTCCGTTTCCGGCCTGTGACGCCTTCTTGCGCCCGGCCCCGCTGCTGGCCTCGCACGATCGCGGGGGCGAATCCACCCGGACGAAGGCGTAAGAGCCCGGAACCATCTTGGAACTTTCTTGAGGCGCGGACAGGGTTTTCTCAACAGCCCTCGACAGGCGTGCCCGGGTCGGCGATGACGCGCCCCGTGACCGCCGATCATGCCGCCGGGCCCCCGCCGCCCGCTCTCCGCCCCGTCGTCGCCCGCGTGGCGGCGCTGAACCTCGGCTATTTCGGCATCGAGATCGCGGTGGCGCTCGCCATCGGCTCGGTGGCGCTCATCGCCGACAGCCTCGATTTCCTGGAGGATGCGGCAATCAACCTGCTGATCTTCGCGGGCCTCGGCTGGAGCGCGCGCAACCGCGCCCGGCTCGGCACCGCCATGGCGGGCATCCTGCTCCTGCCGGCGCTCGCGGGCGCCTGGGCGGCCTACGGCAAGATCTCGGATTTCGTGGCCCCGGCCGCCCTGCCGCTGACGCTCGCCGGGCTCGGGGCGCTCGCCGTGAACCTGACCTGCGCGCTGATGCTCGCCCGGCACCGGACCGGCTCCGGCAGCCTGACCCAGGCAGCCTATCTCTCGGCCCGCAACGACGCCTTCGCCAACCTCGCGATCATCGCGGCCGGGCTGGTGACGGCGCTTTATCCATCCCCATGGCCGGACCTCGTGGTGGCGGCGGGGATCGCCATCCTCAACGCCGATTCCGCCGCCGACATCCTCAAGGCCGCCGCGGCCGAGCGCCGGGCGGCCCGGTAACCCCGATGCGCATCTTCCCGATCTCGGACCTCCACCTCGAGCGGCGGCGCCTCGACCTGATCGCGCCGCCGAGCGAACCGTTCGACCTGCTCGCCTGCCCGGGTGATCTCTACGAGGGCCATCCCGAGCGCGGCTTGGCGGCGCTGCTGCACCTCGCGCAGGGGCGCCCCATCGTGCTGGTCCCGGGCAACCACGAGCGCTACGCCCCGATCGGCGACGGGCGCACCGCGCCGGACCTGCTGGCCGCCCTGGAGGCGGAGGTCGAGCGCCTGAACGGCCTCGGCGCCGGGATCCACCTGCTCCAGCGGGCGCAGACCTGCGTCATCGACGGTGTGCGCTTCGTCGGCACGACCCTGTGGAGCGACTGGACGCTGGCCGGCCGCTGGCTCGACGCCGCTACGCCGGATCGCCCGGAGGATCCGGTCGCCTACGCGGCCGCCCGCATGACCGATCCGGTCACCGGCTCGCGGGAGTATCTCGGGTCGATCCGGAAGGCCGACGGCAGCCCCTGGCAGCCCGCGGACGCGATGGCCGAGCACCGGATCGAGCGTGAGGCCCTGCACGCGGCGCTGCGCATCCCGCATGACGGCCCCACCGTGGTGGTGACCCATCACCCGGCGAGTCCCCTCGCGGCGGATCGCTACCGGGCTGCGCCCGGCGTCCCCTGGTGGGTGCCGGCCTTCTACGCCTCCACGGCGCTCGACGACCTCGCCGATGCCGAACGCCCGGATCTGTGGATCTCCGGGCATTTCCACGCCGGCCATGACATAGCGGTCGGGCGCTGCCGCTGGGTCTCGAACCCCGTCGAGGGGGCGACCTACCGCCCGGACTTCACCCTGGCGGTCGGGACGGAGATCTAATCCCGAGCCAAGCGCCCGTCGGACCGGTGCCGTGCCGGACCGCACAGCTTGGCCGTGGCGCGGGGATGCGCGCGCGCGCGGCGTCCGTCCCATCCTGATCGGCCCCGGCTGTCGGGGCCCGCAATCGGGATTCTCGATGGCCGCATACCGTTTGACGTCACGCACCCTCTGGGCGGCGCTCACCGTCGTGATCGTGTCCGGCGCCCGCCCGGTGCAGGCCGGCTCGGCGGCACAGCCCGGACAGACGGTGGGGCTGCCGGTCGGGGCGCAGCTTCCGGTCGGGCTCTACTTCGTCAACTTGTCGAGCTTCGGCACGCGCAGCACGCAGCCCCGCGACTCGTCCACCAACGTCAACCTGCCGACGCTGGCCTGGGCAACGCCCTGGGACGTGGCGGGCGCGCGGCTGCAGTTCTTCTTCACGCAGCCGGTCGCAGCGGCGAGCAGCCGGGGGGCGCCCTACCAGAGCGGCATCGGCCAGCAGCTCCTGGCCGCGCAGCTCGCCTGGGATCTCGGCGGCGATGTCGGCGTCAGCTACCTATTCGGCGGCTATCTGCCGATCCAGACGCGCTTCCTGACCCAGTCGGCCTCGCTGACCCACCGCTTCGCGGCGAGCTATACCGGCCAGGACTGGAACCTGACCGCGAACCTGCTCTACGGCGTCTTCCTCGACACCCGCTCGCCCTCCGGGACCATCTATCCGGACTATCTCAACCTCGATCTCACGATGACGCGGAAGTTCGGCAAGTGGCAGGTCGGCGCGGTGGCCTACGGGTCGAGCGACCTGCCCACGGGCGTCGGCAGCTACCGGCCGCAGGGGCAGATCGCGGTGGGCGGCCTCGTCGGGTACAATTTCGGTCCGGTGAACCTGCAGGCCTACCTCACCCGGGACGTGGTCCAGCGCAATTACGGCGGGCGCGAGATCCGCGGCTGGCTGCGGGCGATCGTGCCGCTCTATCAGGACCGGGGTGAGGTCGAGCCGAACCGCACGTTGGTGACGCGGCGTCAGGCCGAGTAGGCCGGTCTGGGGGCCCTCCACCCTCTGGCGGGGAGGAGGGCTTCCGCGCTCAGCCGTGCACCAGCACGTTGCGGAACTGCCACGGATCGCTGGTGTCGATGTCCTCCGGGAACAGGCCGGGACGGTCGGTGAGCGGCGTCCAGTCCGTGTACACGCCGACCACCGGGCCGAGATACGGGGTCTGGACCTCCAGGCAGCGGCGGAAATCCATCTCGTCGGCCTCGACGATGCCGGCCTCCGGGTTCTCCAGCGCCCAGACCATGCCGGCGAGCACCGCCGAGGTCACCTGCAGGCCGGTGGCGTTCTGGTAGGGGGCGATTTGCCGGGTCTCCTCGATGGAGAGCTGCGAGCCATACCAGTAGGCGTTCTTCTTATGGCCGTAGACCAGCACGCCGAGCTCGTCGATGCCGTCCACGATCTCGGTCTCGTCGAGGATGTGGTGCTGCTCCTGCACCTTGGCGGCCTTGCCGAACATCTCGTGGAGCGACAGCACCGCGTCGTCGGCCGGATGGTAGGCGTAGTGGCAGGTCGGCCGGAACACCGGCTGACCGCCCTCCTGCACCGTGTAGTAGTCGGCGATCGAGACCGCCTCGTTGTGGGTCACGAGGAAGCCGAACTGGGAGCCGGCGGTCGGCACCCAGGTGCGCACCCGCGTGTCGGCGCCCGGCTGAAGCAGGTAGATGGCGCAACGCGAGCCCTTCTCCTGCTCGCGGGCATTGGCGGGCTTCCAGGTCTCGTGCGTGCCCCAGCCGAGCTCGGCCGGCTGGTTGCCCTCGGAGACGAAGCCCTCCACCGACCACGTGTTGACGAAGACGCCACGCGGCTTCGGGGTCTTGGCGCGCTGCGTGTCCCGCTCGGCGATGTGGACGCCCTTCACGCCCAGATCCTTCATCAGCCCGGCCCACTCGGCCCGGGTCTTGGGCTCGGGCCGCTGCAGGCCGGTATCCTGTGCGATGTTGAGCAGCGCCTGCTTGACGAACCAAGAGACCATGCCGGGATTGGCGCCGCAGCACGAGACCGCGGTGGGGCCGCCGGGCTTCTGGGCGCGGGCGTCGAGGATGTCCTCGCGCAGGGCGTAGTTGGTGCGGTCGCCCTGGCTCTTGCTCTTGTCGAAGTAGAAGCCCGGCCAGGGCTCGGCCACCGTGTCGATGTAGAGGGCGCCGAGTTCGCGGCAGAGTTCCAGGATGGCGCGCGACGAGGTGTCGACCGAGAGGTTCACGCAGAAGCCCTGGCCGCCGCCCTCGGTGAGGAGCGGGGTGAGCACGTCGCGATAGTTCTCGGGCGTCAGCGCCACCTTCTCGAAGCGCAGGCCGTGCTTCTCGGCCAGCGCCCGGTGGGTGTCGACCGGGTCGATCACCGTGAAGCGGGCCTTGTCGTACTCGAAATGGCGCTCGATCAGGGGCAGGGTGCCCCGGCCGATCGAGCCGAAGCCGATCATCACGATGGGGCCGCTGACACGGCCATGGATCGGGTGACGGGTCGGCTGATCGGTCATTCAGGAATCCTCGGAGCTGGCGAACGCAACCGGCGTCCGCGCGGTCTGGCCAGCGTGCGGGTTATGGCGCGCATGTGACACTGCGGCGACAGCTGCGCCCACGCGCTGCGGCGCGGCCGATGGGGCCATCGCCGAACGCGGCTCAATGGCGGCTCGCCCGGGCGCGGTCAACCGTCCGCTGCATCGCGATGTAAACACAACGTTGACGTGCCGCGCCTTTGGCTATGATCTGAGCGCATGAACCATCCGCGCTCCAGCTGGTGGCCGGCTCCTGCGACATTCCTCATATTGCGTTGCAACACGGCCGCCGAGACGGTCGCCTGACGAGGGATTCCGGAAGCGTCCGAGCCACAGCCCTGTCGGAGTCCGTCATGCTCGCTCTCATCGCCTCCCGGATCCCCGGCCCGGTTACCGAGACCGCCGATCGCGATCCTGGCTTCCTCACCCTGGTGTTCGCCTGTGCCCGCGCCGTCCGCACCGGCGCCGAGGCGTCCTTCGCGCGCCGCTGCGCCCTGGCCCGCGCCGCCGGCGGCCCCAACCCGCTCTGAGCCTGCCGCGCGCGGGCCGGCATCGCCGTCGGCCACGCCGGATCATTTGCGTCGTCCCCGCTTGGGCTTTAGGCGGCTCTGCCGTTCCATGGCCCCGGGGGTTGTTGATTCCATGCCGACGATTCGCGCGCTCCTGCGCTCCAGCCTGACCGTCACGCTGCTGCTCGCCCTCCCGCTGGCGGCGCCGCGGGCTCAGGATGCCGAGCCGGCGGCCGCCCCGGCCGAGGCGCCGCACAAGGCCAAGCCGAAGCCCAAGCCCAAGCCCGCCCCGAAGCCGGCGGCCAAGCCCGCCGCGGAGGCCAAGCCCGCCGCGGAGGCCACGCCGGCCGCCGCGCCGGCGCCGGCCCATGCTGCGTGGCCCACGGGCGCCAGCACCGTGACCGAGAGCTACGGCGACTGGTCCATGACCTGCACGCATCCGGGCGAGACGGTCACCTGCATCGTCGCCCAGTCGCAGGGTGATTCGAAGACGGGTCGGCGCAAGTTCGGCATCGAGCTGCAGACGCCGAAGGACGGCCGTGCCGAGGGGATCGTGCTGATGCCGTTCGGCCTGTCGATCGAGCCGGGCATCAGCTTCAAGCTCGACGAGCAGACCCTCGGCAAGGGCGCGCCCTACACCGCCTGCGGGCCGGACGGCTGCTTCGTGCCGATCAGCTTCCCGACGCTTGCCCTCGACGGCATGCGGACCGCCAAGAAGCTGTTCGTGATCGGCCACAAGAGCAGCGGCAGCGACGACGC
This sequence comes from Methylobacterium guangdongense, assembly GCF_038442355.1. Taxonomy (NCBI): domain Bacteria; kingdom Pseudomonadati; phylum Pseudomonadota; class Alphaproteobacteria; order Hyphomicrobiales; family Methylobacteriaceae; genus Methylobacterium; species Methylobacterium guangdongense. Next base: position 689,453 of record NZ_JBBXMX010000001.1, on the reverse strand, counting down.
CACGATCACGGTCCCGCTGGAGGGATTCGCCCAGGCCCTCGACCGCGCCGTCGCGCTGAGCGGCTGACGCAGGCCGATCCCTCAAGCCAATCCCCCAAGCCGATCTCGCCGATTTGCGGGATACGGTTAAGGCCACGTTAGTGGCCGCGCCGCAGGATGACCGCGACAAGTGGCGCCGCGCGCCGCGGCCCCGCCGGTGCCGCGGGCCGGAATCGGATCGGCGAGGCGATGGGATCGGTGGGCGGGCGACCCCGGATCGGTCAGGGGCTCGGACGGCGGATGCTGCGCGCGTCGCTGCCGGTGCTCGCCCTGCTGGCGGCGGTCGACCCGGCGCTGGCCGCCCGGCTGATCGGCGCCAAGGGGACGGAGAGCGCCGCGGTGGCCGGCGCCGGTCCCGGTGGCTACGGCCGCATCGTGCTCACCTTCGACAAGCCCGTCACCGTCAAGGCCAAGCTCGCCGGCGGCGTGCTGCTCCTCGGCTACGGCGAGCGCGTCGGACAGGGCCCTGAACGCCTGTCGGACGAGATGCCCGCCTACGTGTCGAGCGTCCGGCGCGATCCGGACGGGACCGGGCTGCGGGTCGCCCTGCAGCGACCCTACCGGGTCAACCTGCAGATGGCCGGCGAGCGCGTCTTCGTGGATCTGCTGCCGGAGGGCTGGGCCGGATTGCCGCCGCCGCTGCCGCCCGAGGTGGTGGCCGAACTCGCCCGCCGCGCCAGGGCCGCCGAGGAGGCCCTCAAGGCCCGCATCCCCGAGCCGGTGCGCAAACCCCTGTCACTCGAACTGGCGCTCCTGCCGACGCTGACGCGCCTCGCGCTGCGCATGCCCGCGGAGGCCGTCACGACCCTCACCACCGAGGGCTCCGCCACACGCCTGCGGGTCGTCGGCCCCTGGACCATCGACCCGAGCGGGACCCGCGGGCGTCCCCGGCCCGGCATCGCCAAGCTGGCGACCGAGACGGATGCGACCTCGGCCAGCCTGCTCGTCACCCCCGAGGACGGGTTCCAGATCGGCTCGGAGCGCGAGGACGGGGCGTTCCTCGTGGATGTCGTCCGGCGCAAGCCGGCGGAACCCGCCAGCGCCGCCGTCGCGATCCCCGGCCCCGCGACGCCGGCACCCGCCCCCGCCGCGCCCGCCGCCCCCGTTCCGGCCCCCGCGCCGCCGGCCCGGGCGGAGGCGGCCGCCGTCCCGGAACGCCCGCCCGCGCCGCCGCCGATGCGGCCGGCCGGGTCTGGCCTGGTCTTCCCGTTCCATGCCCTGCCGCCGGTCGTCCTGTTCGAGCGCGGCGGCGTGGTCACGCTCGCCTTCGAGACCGCCGAGCCGGTCCCGGTGCCGACCGGCAAACAGGGTCTCGCGCCGCTGGGAAGCCCCACCCGGACCGGGCCGCTGACGGTCCTGCGCTTCTCGGCGCCCCAGGGTCGCCTGGTCGATCTGAACGCGGTCGCCACGGAGGGCGGGGCCGGCTGGGAACTCTCGGCGGGCGACACCCTGAGCCCGAGCGACACGATCGATCCCGTGCGCAGGCCCGATGCGTCGGGCCGGATCACGGTCTCCCTCGGCCTGCGCCGGCCGGGCTCCGCGACGTGGCTCGACCTCGACGGCGAGCGGATCGCGGTGGTCACCTCGGCGGCCCAGCGGCCGGTCGGCAATCCGAAGAGCCGGCGATTCGTCGATTTCGAGATCCTGCCGAGCCGGCACGGCCTCGCGGTGCTCGCCAGTGCCGACGACCTCGCGGTGCGCCCCGAACTCGACACGGTGACGATCGGCCGGGCCAGCGGCCTCGCCACCTCGGCGACCGCGCGGAAGGACGATACCGCCCTGGCCGAGGCGGGGCCCCTGGCCATCGCGACCGAGGCCTGGAACCGGGCGCGGTCCGGGAACGTGCGCGATACCCTGCGCGCCGCGCTCGACGCGGCCGCCGCCGCCAATCCGGCCGATCGCGGCCCGGCGCGGCTCGCGCTGGCCCGCGCCTACCTGGCCAACGGGCTGAACCCCGAAGCCCTCGCGGCGCTCGACGCGGCGGCGGCCGACGATCCGCTGCTCGCCGGCCAGCGCGACACCGCCCTGCTGCGGGGCATCGCGCTCGTTCGGAGGGGGCACGACGCCGCGGCGCTGAAGGCTCTGTCGGTTCCGGTCCTCGCCGGGAATCCGGAAGCCGCCCTGTGGCGGGCGATGGCCGCGGCCGGCGCGGGGGACTGGAAGGCGGCCGAGACCGGCTTCCTCAAGGTCCTGCCAATCGCCCAGGGCTATCCCCTGGATCTGGCGCAGACGATCCGCGCGGCCGCGGCGGAATCGGCGATCGAGAACGGCGACACCGAATCGGCCGCCGCCCGCGCCGCGGACGCCCGCGACCTGCCCCCCTGGATCCGCGACCGTCTGGCCCTGGTCCGGGCCCGCGTCGCCGAGGCGACTGGTCAGATCGAGGCGGCGCTCGATGCCTATACCCGCCTGGAGGCGGAGGCGGTGCGTCCGGTCTCCGTGGAGGCGGCCCTGCGCGGAACGTTGCTCGCCCGGTCCGCCGGCAAGCTGACCCCGGAGGCCGCGACCGAGCGCCTGGAACGGCTCGCCATGACCTGGCATGGCGGCCCGATCGAGGAAGCCCTCACGGCGGGCGTGGCCCGGCTCGACCTTGCGGCCGGCCGCTGGCGCCAAGCCTTCACGGCGGTGCGCCGGGCCAATGCCGCCGCGCCCAACGCCAGCGCCTCGGAGGCGCTCTCCCGCGAGGCGCAGGCCGCCTTCGAGAGCCTGTACCTCACCGACAGGGGCGAGAGCCTGCCGGGGGTCGAGGCCGTGGCCCTGTTCTTCGATTTCCGCGAGCTGAGCCCGATCGGGCGGCGCGGCGACGAGGTCGTGCGCCGGCTGGCCGACCGTCTCGTGGGTCTCGACCTCCTCGAACCGGCCGCAGACCTGCTCCAGTACCAGATCGACAACCGGCTGACCGGCCCGGCCCGGTCGGCGGTCGCGGCGCGGCTCGCCACAGTGCGGCTGATGGACGACAAGCCCCTGCAGGCGCTGAAGGTCCTCGACGCCACCGACCTGCCCGAGCTGCCGGGCGAGCTGAAGCGCGCCCGGAACCTGATCCGCGCCCGCGCCCTCTCGGACCTGACCCGCACCGACCTCGCCCTGGAGACGATCGAGGGCGAGAGCGGGCCGGATATCGAGCGCCTGCGCGCCGACATCTACTGGGGCGCCCGCCGCTGGCGCGAGGCCGGCGAGACCCATGAGGCGCTGCTCGGCGAGGCGTGGCGGACCGGCCAGCCCCTCGACGCGGCGTCCCGGGCCGATGCCATACGCGCCGCCATCGCCTACAACCTCGCGGGCGAGGCGATCGGCCTGGAGCGGCTGAAGGCGAAGTTCTCGGAATCCATGGCGGCGAGCCCGGACGCGCGCACCTTCGCGCTGCTCACGGGGACCGATCCGACCCGCAACCCGGGCTTCCGCGCGGTGGCGGCCCAGGCCACCAAGGCCGAGACGCTGTCGGCCTTCCTGGCCGAGTATCGCAAGCGCTATCCCGACGCCTCCGCGCCCGACCGGGGGACGGCGAAGGGCGCCGACGAGGCGGGATCCGCGCCCCCGGGCGGCGACCGGCAGAGCAACGCCGCGACCCCCGGCACGCCGCCGGGATGAACGGCATCCGCGTCATCGATCCGGACGCAGTCCTGGAGACCGGGGCCGGCCGCATCTGGACGCCGGAGCGCAACGCCGAGGCGTGGTGCCAAGCCTTCGCGGCGCTACGCGGATGGCTGGAGGCCGGGACCGTCGCGCGGCTGGTGGTTGTCTGCGGCCTGCAGGGGTCGGGTAAATCGACCTGGATTGCCAGCCAGGAACCGGAGGCCGGAACGGTCTGTTTCGACGCGGCGCTGCCCGGCGCCCGGCACCGTGCACCCATCGTCGCGCTCGCCCGATCGTACGGCGTCCCCGTGGCGGCGGTCTGGATCCGGGCGCCGCTCGCCCTGGCCCTGGAGCGGAACAGCCAGTGCCCGGACGACCGGCGCGTGCCCGCGGAGAGCATCCGCTCCGTCGACCGCCTGTTCGAGCCGCCGGGCACCGACGAGGGCTTCGTCACGGTCCGGATCGTCGAGGCCTGACGACAGCCCGCCGACGTCAGCTCCCGTAGCTCTGCACCAGCGAGCCCGCCACCAGGGTCCATCCGTCGACCAGCACGAAGAAGATCAGCTTGAACGGCAGCGAGACCGTGGCGGGCGGCAGCATCATCATGCCGATCGCCATCAGCACCGAGGCGACCACGAGGTCGATGATCAGGAACGGAATGAACAGCAGGAAGCCGATCTCGAAGGCGCGCCGGAGCTCCGAGATCATGAAGGCCGGCGTCACGATCTCCAGGCCGACATCCTCGGGGCCCTTCGGCGCCGGGATCTTGGCGAGGTCGAGGAACAGCTTGAGATCCTTCTCGCGGACGTTCTTCAGCATGAAGGTCTTGAACGGCGCCGAGGCGCGCTCGAAGGCCTGGGCCTGCGTGATCCGCCCGGCGATCAGGGGCTCGATGCCGGCGCTGTAGGCGGCGCGGCCGGTCGGCGCCATCACGAAGGCGGTCAGGAACAGGGCGAGGCTGACCAGCACCGCGGTCGGCGGCGCCGTCTGGGTGCCGAGTGCCGAGCGCAGGAGCGAGAGCACCACCACGATCCGGGTGAAGGCGGTGGCCATCACCAGCACCGAGGGCGCGACCGCGAGCACCGTGATCAGCGCGACGAGCTGCAGCGCCCGCTCGGTCGTGCCGCCGGCGCCGAGGTCCAGGGTGACGCTCTGGGCGAGGGCCGGCGAGGCGGCGAGCAGCGCGAGCGCCGGGATCGCCAGCAAGCCCAGGCCCAGGCCCAGGCGCCGGCGGTGGCGCCCCGGGCCGGGGCGGTTCGGGGTTGTCGGAAGGTCGGGGATCGGGGTCACGAGCGGTCGCAGGTCGGCGCGGCGGGGCGCACGCCCTCGCGGCGCGCTTCGAGGTTCTGCCAGACGAGGAGCGACGGCAGGCCGAGCACCACGTCGGGTACCCGGCGGGCGAGGGACAGGGCGATGGCCGTCCCGGCATCGATGCCGAACAGGCCGCAGACCAGTACGAGCCCGCCCTCCTGCACGCCGAGCCCGCTCGGGACCAGGAAGGCGGCGGCCTTGATGGCTTGGCTCAGCGATTCGATCACCAGGATGTCGGTGAGCGTCACATGGTCGACCCCGATGCAGGTCAGCACGACGAAAATCTCCGTCGCGCCGAGGAGCCAGGCCAGGGCGTGCAGGATCACGGACTGGGCGAGACGCCCCCGCCGCCCCGGCGCCCAGATGGCATCGAGCGCGCCCTGGATGCGCTGGCTCGGCTCCGGCCGGGCCTCCGCCTCGCGCACGAAGCGCCGGCCGAGGGCGGCGATCCGGTCCTCAAGGACACGGACGATGCCGGTCCGCTGGAGCGCGAAGAACGCCGCGACGGCGAGCGCCGCCACCGCGAGGGTCCGCAGCGTCCAGTCGGCGAGCTCGGCCGCCTGCGCGCCCTCGACGCGGCTCAAGAGGCCGGCGCCGAGGCCGGCGAACAGGGCGAGCGTGCCGACCTGGAACAGCAGATCGGCCAGCACGGAGGCGGCGGCGAGCGAGCCGGCGACGCCCCAGAAGGTGAGGAGCCGCGCGCCCAGCACCTCGCCGCCCACCGAGGCGACCGGCAGCAGGACGTTGATGCCCTCGCGCACGAACCGAAGGCTAAGAAAGGCCGAGGCCGGCGCCAGCGACAGCCCGTCGAGGATCCGCGCCCAGGCGATGCCGCAGATCACCAGCACCAGCGCCCGCACCAGCGTGACGCCGACGAAGCCCGCGACGCCGATCCGGCCGAAGGCCGTCGCCACCGCCTGGAGGTCGTTGGTCGCCACCAGCCAGACCGCGAAGCCGAGCCCGATCAGCGTCCCGAGCAGCGGGAGGCGGCGCACGAGGGCGCGGACGGCCCGGCGCGTCCCGGATTTCCGCTCTTCTGTCACGGTCTCAGCGTGCACGTTACGCGTTGAGAGGTGGGCAAGAGCAGTGGCTCCAGGTTGTGCCGGTCAGGGGCCGGCGGCGATTCGTCGGCGCGTCATGCCGCTAGAGCGGTATTGGGGCCGAATTCGGGGGCCGGCGCGGCGGCATCGGATCGAGCACGGCGGCCAGCGCCTCCGCCGGCCCGGCCTCGGGATCGAGCAGGACGACGCGGCCGGCCGCGAGGCTCGCCCCGGTGGCGACCGCGATGGCGTGCTTCGGACACGGGCCGAGGCAGCCCGACTCGACGATGCAGAGCTTCCTCCGGCCGCCCGCCGCGTCCTTCGCAGGATGGACCTTGGCGGCTTTCTTCCCGGCCTTCTTTAGGAGCGCGCGCACGGCACGCGGGTGCAGGCCCTGCCGCTTGGCGCATTTGGAGCAGACGACCACGACCTCGGTGAACTTGGTCTTGGCGGACCGGCCGGCGGTTCGGCTGGCGGACCGGCTGGCGGATCGACCCGCCGGCCGGCCGGAGGGGCTGCGATCCGCGTCGTCCTTCGGGCGTGGTTCTGTCATCATTCAGAGAACCTAGGGCGCGATACCGGTCTCGGGCTACGTCGCCCGTCGCCGCGGCCCCGCGGGCCGAGAGGGGCGCCATAAAAAGGGCCTAAAAGAACGGGATTCCGGTTCCGCGCACGGGCCGCCCCTTGGCCGGCGCCGCCTCGGCGGAACCGGCGCAGACCCAGGAACAATGAGCGGATGAGCCTCGACGACGTCAAAGACGACACGCGCGAAAGCGAGATCGTGACGTTCGCTGCCCCGACGATGACCGAGCTGCGGCGGAGCGCGGAGACGATCCGGCCGGTCCCGGAAAAGCGGGGCGCCCAGGCCCTGGCCGCGGCGATTCGCCAGCGCCTGGACTGGACCCAGCTGCCGGGCCTGCGCCCGCGCCGGGAGGACACGTCGAGCTACGGCGCGCGGATCATCCGCCGCATCAGCCTGTTCGTCGTTCTGCCGACTCTCGTGGTCGGGCTGTACCTGTTCGGCTTCGCGTCCAACCAGTACGTGGCCGAGGCGCAGTTCGCCGTGCGCGGCAATGTCGAGCCGATGGAGAACATCTCCCTCGGCCAGTACACGAGCCTGATCCAGAAGCATAACAGCCAGGACAGCTTCATCGTCCGCGACTACATCACCAGCCAGACCATGGTCGACGCGCTCGAGAAGAGCATCGGCCTGTCCAAGATGTTCTCCCGCCCGGAGGCCGATTTCTGGACGCGGTTCGATCCGAAGGATCCGATCGAGGATCTGACCCAGTACTGGCGCAAGCACGTCGACGCGCATATCGACTCGATCTCGGGCGTGATCCGCCTGTCGGTCCGGGCCTTCACGCCCCAGGACGCCCTGACCATCGCCGGAGAGGTCGTGAGACGCTCGGAGGCGCTGATCAACGAAATCTCGAAGCGCGCGCAGTCCGACATGGTCGTGCAGGCCGAAACCGACGCCAAGACCGCGCAGGATCGCCTGCGCAAGGCGCATCTCGCCCTTCAGGGCTTCCGCAATCAGTGGGGGGTGATCGATCCCGTCAAATCCGCCGAGGGGGTCCTGACGACACTCACGATGCTGCGGAAGGACAAGCTCAAGGCCGAGAACGACCTTCAGGTCCTGCGCAGCTCCAACCTGGACGAGCGCTCGCGCTCGATCCAGACGCTCGTCGCCAACATCACGGCCATCGACCAGCAGATGAAGACTCTGCAGGACGAGATGACCACGGCGGGTGCCGCCGCCGGCGGCTCGAACCTGACCGAGGCCCTGCTCCAGTACGAGGGCCTGCTGGTCGAGCGGACCATCGCCGAGAAGCTCGAGGAATCGGCCCATCTGCTGCTCGACCGCGCCCGCGTGGCGGCCGGCAAGCAGCACATCTTCCTGGCGACCTTCGTGCCGCCGGTCCTGCCGACCGACAGCCTCTACCCGGAGCGGGGCCACACGTTGCTCGTGGCGTTCTTCTGCTTCTTCGTGATCTGGAGCTCGTCCTCGCTCCTGATCGCCGGCATCCGCGACCAGAGGATGTAGCAGCCGCCACGCGGCTCTGGATCCTGTGCCGCGTGGTCTGTAGAGGGGTGGCCGGCGATACCGGCGCCGGGTGGAAGAGCGAAGTCGAACGGTCCATGTCGGATTTCTCCGATCTCGTCGCGAAGGCGATCCAGCCGTCGATGACCCGGGAGGAGCGCGAGGCGGTCTACACCGTGGTCCGACAGGCCGTCCTCCGCCTTCAGGAGCGGGAGGCGCTGCCGCCCGACGATCCGCGCGTCGCGCTCCAGCGCCATCTCGTCGAGGAAACGATCCGCGACGTCGAGGGCGACGTCGCCCGCTACGCCTCACTGCGCAAGCTCGACGCGGCCTTCGCGGCTCAGAACGCGCAAGACCGGGCGGCGAAGGGCGGACGCCGGTAGCGCGCACGCGGTCTCGGCGGGCACGAGACGCGACGGTCGCCTGCCGATGCGTTAGGTGGATGCAGGCTCCCATGGATGCTTGCGGCCTCACGCATCGGGAGCTGGCACCGCGCGTCTCCCTCCCCCTCTACGGGCTTGTAGATTCACGCTTCGCTGCCCGACACTCAACCCTCTCAAAGAAGAGCGCTTTTCCCTCCCCTGGCGATCCCGGGCTTGCCCGGGATCGCTCGAGCTTGCGGGAAGCGGCCAGGGGTGGGGGTGGTACAGGATCGATCGTGACGGTGCCTCCTGCACCACCCCCACGCGGGATCTGCGATCCCCTAGCGCCTCCCCGCAAGGGCTACGGGCGACACAGGTTTGAGGCATGCGGCTCATGACAGAGCGCGACAGGCCCCCTCTCCCGTGCGGGAGAGGGTTGGGGTGAGGGATGAGAAGGTACAGGATCGAGCGCGGGAATGATGTGCCGACGAGGCGCGCCTCAGTCGGAGAGTTCTCGACCCTCACCCTGTCCCTCTCCCGCTCGGGAGAGGGGACTTGCGCCTCGACCTGCCGAGGACGCGCTCGTCGAGACCGCAAACCTGTGTTGCTCGTAGCCGTAAGAGGGAGAAGAGAGCGCCCCGGCCCGCGACGTATGCCTCCGGTGGCTCGCAGAGGGGGAGGGGAGGCGCGTCGCCGGCAGATCCTGTTTCCTCTTAGATCGGCGCGGCCCTAACCGAAGGCCGCGCTCGCCCGAATGCTCCCGGGCTCGGCCACCTCAAGGCCCGCCGAGACGTACTCGTTGAGCTTGTTGCGCAGGGTCCGGATCGAGATGCCGAGGATCTTGGCCGCATGGGTGCGGTTGCCCAGGCAATGGTCCAGGGTGTCGAGGATCAGGTCGCACTCGACCTGCGCCACGGTCCGCCCCACCAGCCCGCGGGTGGCGGCCTCGGCGGCCTGGGCGGCGCGCGTCGCCGGACCCTCGGCGGCCATCGCCTCGCCGTCAGGCGACAGGATCGCGTCGGGGTCGATCGCGTCGCCCGAGGCCAGCAGCACCGCCCGGTGCAGGGTGTTCTCCAGCTCGCGGACGTTGCCGCGCCAGGGGTTCTTCAGCACCAGCGCCCGCGCCTCGGCCGAGAGCGGGCGGAGCGGCACGCCGTTCACCGCGGCGTATTTCTTGGCGAAATGCGCGGCGAGTTCGAGGATGTCGGCCGGCCGCTCGCGCAGGGGCGGCAGTTTCAGCGCCACGACGTTGAGCCGGTAGAACAGGTCCTCGCGGAACGTCCCCTTGCGGACCTCCTCGGCGAGGTTGCGGTTCGAGGTGGCGAGCACCCGGATGTCGACCCGCACCGGCGCGGTGCCGCCGACCCGGTCGATCACCCGCTCCTGAAGGGCGCGCAGCAGCTTCGCCTGCAGGCGCACGTCCATCTCGGAGATCTCGTCGAGGAGCAGCGTGCCGCCGTTGGCCTCCTCGAACCGGCCGATGCGCCGGGCGACCGCGCCGGTGAACGCCCCCTTCTCGTGACCGAACAGCTCGGATTCGAGCAGGGCCTCAGGGATCGCCGCGCAGTTCACCGACACGAAGGGCTTGCCCGCCCGGTTCGACTTCTGGTGGACATGGCGGGCCAGCACCTCCTTGCCGGTGCCGCTCTCGCCGGTGATCAGCACTGAGGCCTCGGACCGGGCGACCTGCTCGGCGAGCTTGACCACCCGCTCCATCGACGGGTCGCGCCACACGAAGGCGGCGCGGTCGGTGGCGACCGCCTCCAGCACCGCGGCGATCAGCTCGGGGTCCGGCGGGAGCGGGATGTATTCCTTGGCTCCGGCCCGGATCGCCGCCACCGCGGCCGAGGCGTCCGCCGAGACCCCGCAGGCGACCACGGGCGTGCGGATCCGCTCCGCCTCCAGGGCCGAGACCAGCCCGGCGATCGGCAACGACACGTCGATCATGATGAGGTCGGCGCCGCGGGCGCGCAGCACGTTGAGGCCCTGCGGCACGGCATCGGCCTGCGTCACGGAGGCGCCGCGCTGCATGGCGATCTTCGAAGCGGTGATCAACTCGCCGTTGAGCCGCCCGATAATCAGGAGCCGCATGGTTCGTCCCTCTCAACTGCACTGGCGCGGACAGCCCCCCGGCGGCCGCGCCGAAAAAATCACTCGGCCCGGAAATCACTCGCCCTTGACGATCTCGGTCATCGTCACCCCGAGCCGGTCCTCGACGAGGACGACCTCGCCGCGGGCGACCAGCCGGTTGTTGACGAACACGTCGATCGCCTCGCCGACCTTCCGGTCGAGTTCGAGCACGGCGCCGGGCGCCATCCGGAGCAGGTCGCCGATCGGCATTCGGGCGGAGCCCAGCACCGCCGAGACCATCACGGGCACGTCGAAGAGCTGCTCCAGGTCGGCGGCACTCTTCGGCGTGGTCGGCGCATCGCGGATCGAGCCCCCCGCGTAATCCGGGTCTTGCTCGCCGAGCTGGGGCAGGCTGAAATCGTCGGACATCGGGGTTCCTTCACGGGCTCGTCGGCAGGCCGAGGGCGTCGAGCACCGCCGCCTCGATGCGGGCGCGCTCGCGCACGATGCCGCCGTCGGCCCACTCGATGCGGGCATCGCCCGCCGCCATGTCGGGATCGCCCAGCACGACGAGGCGGCCCTCGTAGCCACGCTCGCGGGCGAGGCGCTTCATCAGGGACTCGGCCTCCTCGACGAGGCCGTCATGGACCCGCACCACGAGGTGGGGCACGCCGCGCAGGTGCTGGAGCGCGGCGCGCGCCGCCTCGCCGATCCCGGTCAAAGGCGCCGCGTCCAGCGCGTCGCCCGCGACCTTCCGGGCGATCAGCATCGCGACCTCGACGGCCTGAACCTCGCGCTCGGCATCCCGGGCGTCGGCCTGGGCGATGAGGCCCGCGGCGGCGAGCGCCAGCCGGTTCAGGGCGTCGGCGAGCCGGCCCTGGATCTGCGCCTCGGCCTGGATCCGGCCCTCCTGCAGGCCGCGGGCATGGGCCTCGGCCTCGGCGCGGGCGGCCGCCTCGGCGGCGCGCTGCGCCTCGGCGCTGGGGCGGGCGCTGCGGAAATCGGTCTCGAACAGGAACGGCTTCGCGCTCCGGGCGGTCTGGGCGCTCAATAGACCAACTCCTCCTCGGCGCTATTCTTGGCGATCATGATCTCGCCCTTCTCGGCGAGGTCCTTGGCGATCTCGGTCATCTTGGCCTGCGCCTCGTCCACCTCCTTGAGGCGGACGGGCCCGAGGGAGGCCATCTCGTCCGTGAGGTTCTTGGCGGCGCGGGTCGACATCTGCTGCATGAAGAAGGCCCGGGTCCGCTCGTTGCCGCCCTTGAGCGCCCGGCACAGGGTGTCGTTGTCGACCGAGCGCATCAGGGTCTGGACGCTGCCCGGATCGAGCTTCAGCAGATCCTCGAAGGTGAACATCAATTCGCGGATGCGCTTGGCCGAGCCGCGGTTCGCTTGGTCGAGGGCGGCGAGGAAGCGGCCCTCGGTCTGCCGGTCGAAGGCGTTGAACACGTCGGCCATCATCTCGTGGGCGTCGCGGCGCTGGGTCTGCGCGATGGTGGAGACGAACTCGACCCGCAGCGTCTCCTCGATGTGGCGCAGGGCCTCCTTCTGCACCGTCTCCATGCGCAGCATCCGGTTGAGGCAATCGATGGCGAAATCCTCGGGCAGGATGGTGAGCACCTTGGCGGCATAGTCGGCCCGCACCCGCGACAGCACCACCGCGACGGTCTGCGGGTACTCGTTGCGCAGGAACGAGGCGAGGATCTCCGGGTCGACCTGGGCGATCGAGGCCCAGACGCGCTTGCCCGATGCGCCCTTGATCTCCGCCATGATCAGCGAGACCTGATCGCTCGGGAAGATCTTGAGGAGCAGCGCCTCGGTCCGCTCGAAGTTCGACGAGATGCCGCCGCTGTTGCTGAGCTTCGTCACGAACTCGATGATCAGCCGCTCGACCGTGGCGACCTCCAGCGTGCCGAGCTGGACCATCGCGTGGCTGACCTTCTTGACCTCGTCCTCCTCCAGCATCTGCCAGATCGGCGCGCCTTCCTCCTCGCCGAGCATCAGCAGGAGCGCGGCCGCGCGCTGCGGACCGGGCATCGACGCGAAGGAATCGCCGCCCACCGCCGCCAGGGTATTTGCCAGACCTGCCGCCATCGTTGCGCCCTCGACTCCCTACGCGTCACTCTTCCTGGATCCAGCCGCGCAGCACCTCGACGGTCTCGGCGGGGCTCGCCCGGACCATGTCGACGACGCGCTGGACGGTCTCGGCCTGGACCTGACCGTTGATCTTGGCGAATTCCATCAGCCGGGCGGTCGGGTTGTCGCGCTCGATGACCGTGACGGTCCCGGCGGGGCCCGCCACGGCAGCCGCGTCGCCCGCGATCCCCATCCCGGGCGCGGCGAGCGACGGCGGGGCCGGCACGGGCGCGAGGACCTGCTTGACCAGCGGACGCACCACGGTGAGCAGGACGATCAGGGTGAGGAGCGCCAGCACGGCGAGCTCGGCCATGCGCAGCACGTCCTCCTTGGTGGGGGCGAGCAGCGACTGGATCAGCGTCGGCTCGGCGAATTGCGGCAGGCTCGGCGCCTCGGCGAAGCGCAGGTTGACGACCTCGATCTGGTCGCCGCGGGCCTTGTCGAAGCCGACCGCGCTGCGCACCAGGGCGGTGATCCGCTCCAGCTCGGCGGGCGGGCGGGGGCTGTAGGTCTGCTTGCCGTCGGGCGCCGTCGCGTAGACCCCGTCGACCACCACGGCGACCGACAGGCGCTTGACCCGGCCGCCCTCGGCCACCTCGGTCTTGGTCACCCGGGAGATCTCGTAATTCGTGGTCTCCTCGTTCTTGTTGGTCGCGTCCTTCGGGGCGGGCGCCTTGTCGGTGGCGTTGGCGCCGGGCAATTCGTTGCCGACGCTGACCTGCCCGTCGGCGTTGCTGGTCTGCGAGGATTCGGTCCGGGTCTGGGCCGAGCGGACGACCCGGCTTTCGGGGTCGAAGGTCTCGGACCGGCTCTCGATCCGGTTGAGGTCGAGTTCGGCGTTAACCTGCACCCGCGCCCGGCCCGGCCCGACGATGCCGGCGACCACGTCCTCGATCTGGCCGCGCAGGCGCCGCTCCAGGGCGACCTGCCGGTCCTCGAAGCCGGCGGCGGCGTCAGCCTCCGCGTCCCGGGCGCCGTCGGCGAGCAGCCGGCCGCGCTCGTCGACGATCGAGACCCGCTCGGGCTTGAGGCCCTCCACCGCGGAGGCCACGAGGTGGCGGATCGCCCGGACCTGCCCGGCATCGAGGTCGCCCATCAGCTTCAGCACGATGGCGGCGCTCGGGTTCTCCCGGTCGCGCTCGAACAGGCGCCGCTCCGGCAGGACGAGGTGGACGCGTGCCGCCTGGACCCGGCCGATCGCCCGGATCGAGCGGGCGAGCTCGCCCTCCAGGGCGCGCAGGTGGTTCACGTTCTGCACGAAGTTGGTGGACGAGAACGCGTCGCCCTTGTCGAAGATCTCGTAGCCGACGCCGCCCTGGGTCGGCAGCCCCTTGCCGGCGAGGTCCATGCGCAGCTTGGCGAGGTCGGCCCGGGGCGCCAGGATCGTCTGGCCCGCCTCGCCCCGCGTCTCGTAGCGGATGCCGCGGCTGTCGAGGTCGCGGACGACCGAGGCCGAATCCTGCATCGACAGGTCCGAGAACAGCACGCCCATGTCGGGGCGCGAGACCCGCAGGATGATGAAGGCGAAGAAGCCGATGAGCGTCAGCGTCACCGCCGCCATGGCGGCGATCCGGGCCGGTCCGAGCTTCGTGACGAGATCGAGGACCGGCTTCACGGGCGGATTCGCTGCACTCTGAACGCGATGCGGGCCCCAGCGGCTCGCCCGGCAGAATTTGCCCAGGACGTGGTTAGCGGGGCGTTAATGCCGGGCCTCGCTCGGTGCGAGGGGCTCCGAAACGCAGCGAAGCCGCGCCCGGATCTGGGACGCGGCTTCGCTGGACTTGCCTGTCGGCCGGCATGGGAGGGGATCCCCATTCCCGGCGCTGCCGCGGCTCAGTGCCGGTAGTGCTGGATCCGCGTGGTGCGCAGCCCGGCGAGGCCGTGCTGGTCGATCGAGAACTGCCAGCTCAGGAATTCCTCGGTGGTCAGGGTGTAGCGCTTGCAGGCCTCCTCCAGGCTCAGGAGACCGCCGCGCACCGCGGCCACCACTTCGGCCTTGCGCCGGATCACCCAGCGGCGCGTGCTCGGGGGCGGCAGGTCCGCGATGGTCAGGGGACTGCCGTCGGGCCCGATCACGTACTTTACTCTCGGGCGGCTAGGTTCGGTCATGATACGCTCTACACTCGACTGACCTGTCGAGCCTTCAAGGTACTTGCGCCCGCTTAAGAGATGTTGAAGCGAGTCACTCGGATGTGATTCGTTAAGCGCCACTTGTGGACAACCCGATGGTCTGCACGCTGGACAGCGGCACTTTCTGCTGACCGATCATCAGGACCAGCGAAGAACCGCTGAGATCGACCTCATCGACCGTGCCCGACAGGCTGGTATCGACCGCGACGTTGGACCCGGTGGCATCCGTGGCCGAGACCTTGATCGAATAGGCACCGTCGGGCGCGCTCAGCCCGGCCGAGGTCTTGCCGTTCCACGTGTAGGTCTGGGCTCCGGCGGCGAGGGAGGTGGTCTGGGTCGCCACCACGTTGCTCTTGGAGTCGAGGATCGTGATCACCGCCTTGGAGGCGGCCCGGGCCGGCGTCAGCGTCCAGGCGGCCGAGCCGCCGGAGAGCTGCGAGGACGATCCGCTCGCCGTGACGGTCTTGCCGATGTAGCTGGTCGCCGTGGCCGAACTCGCCGATTGCGAGGCGGTCAGGATGCTGTCGAGGCGGTCGTTGGTCTTGAGCTGCTGCTCGACGCCGGCGAACTGCACGAGCTGCTGCGTGAACTGGTTGGTGTCCATCGGGTCGAGGGGATTCTGGTTCTTGAGCTGCGTGGTGAGCAGCGTCAGGAACTGCGTGAAGTTGCTGGCGATCTCGGTGGCGTTCCCGCTGCTCGAGGCCGTGCCGGCGGTGGAGGCCGTGCTGGCGAGGCTCGATATGCCGCTGGTCATGCTGGTCTCTCCCGTGCCGCGCCCGGGCGCGGGCGCACGATGGTTGCGTGTCGTCCGGCGAAGGGCCGCCGCGCCTAGATCCGGATGTCGAGGCCGCCGTATCCGCGCAGCCATCGGGTCGGGGCGATGTCCTGTGGGGCCTCGGCCTGATCCCGGGTTCGGCCGGCGGCGCCACCCTGGGGAGACCCGCCCGGCTGGCCGTTGCCGCCGCCGGTCTGCGCGCTGCCGTCGCCGCGCAGCGACAGATTCAGGCCGCCGGCCGAGGGATCGAGGCCGGCCTGCATCAGGGCCTGCTGCAACTGGTTCGCGTCGCGCTGGAGCATCGCCAGGGTCTCGGGCCGGTCGACCACGAGGTGCGTCGTGACCGTCCCGCGGGCCTTGTCGATCTCGAGTTTGACGTCGACCCGCCCGAGTTCGACGGGGTCGAGCCGGATCTGGAAGGCGTTCGATCCGTTCAGCGAGCGCAGGCCGATCGCCATCGGCACCTGTCCGATCGGGATCGGCGGATCCGTCTGGGCGGTCGCCGCCGTCTGTGCGGGTACGGCCTGCGCGGCGCTGGCGGTTCCGGTGGAGGCCGTCGACGCCATCGGCGTTCCGCCTGGATTGGCGAGGCCCGCCCCCTGCGGCGCAGGCCCGGCCGCTGCGGGGGCCGCGGGGCCGGCGGCCTGCCCGGCATCGGCCAGGGCCGCGAGGAAATCCGCGCCGGGGCCGGTCGCGGGCGCCGCCGGGTCGCCCGCGCCGGTCTGCACGGCCGCGACCGGGCTGGCGCCGGGACTGGCCGGCTCGGATCGTGCCGCGCCGGCCGAGGCCTTCGCGCCGAGGGCTGCACCGGAAATCCCCGCGATCTCCGAACCCTGTGCCGGGTCGGCCGAGGCCGTGACTGCGGGCATCGGCCCCGATGCGGCAGCGGATCCGGACAGGGTGGTCCCGGCGCCGGCCGGGGGGGGGGCGCCCGTGATGCCCCCGGGGCCGGCCGTCTCCGTGTCCGGCGGCGGATCCTCACCCTTGGTGGGGGCGACCCGGGCCGGGGCGCCACCCGACAGCGCGGCGAGCAGGCTCAGCAGCGTGGCGGCGGGATCGGGCTGCGCTGCTTGTGCCGGCACATTGACCTGGGCTGCCGGCGCCGCGGGTTCGGCCTGAATGGGGGCGTCCGCGTCCGGTGCGTCGGCTGCCGGATCCTGTGCGGTCGTGCCCGCTTTCGCCGCCTTCGACGCGTCGGGCTTGTCGGGCGCTGACGACGGCGTCTGCTCCGGCAACGCGGCCGAAGCCTCCCGGGCCGGATCGGAGGTGGCCCGCGGTTCCGCGGCGCGTGGGGCGGTTGGCTGTCCGGGCGCCTGCCCGGATGCCTGGTTGGATGCCTGCCCGGATGCCTGGGCGGTTCCAGCCGTCGCCGTGCTTCGCGGCTGGACCGTGGCCGAACGCCTGTCGGCAGCCCGGGCCTCGGCCTGCGCGGCCGTCTCCCGGTCCCGCTCGGAGGCTGTCCGCGAGGCATCGGCCTGCGTGCGCTGCGTCGCCTGCCGCGTCCGCGTCGCGTCGGCGGCGTCGCGCTGGCTGGACGCACGGGCCTGCGCGGACGCGGCGTCGTCCTGGGTCCGGGCAGCGGCGAGGGCCGCGCCGAACCGGTCCTGCGCGGAGGTGCCGGACCGCGCGGCGATCCCCGCCGATTCCCAGCTCGTCCGCGCGGAGGGAATCCACGCGGTCACGTCCAGCCGATCCGTCGCACCGCTCGCCATTCCGGACTCTCCTCGGAGGCGGTGTAGCAAGGCGCACGCCAACGCGGCTTTGCGCCAAGCATCTGAAAAGGCTCGGGTTTATCTTCGGCCTGCCCGCGGCCCTGCGGTCGAAGCTGCCGCCTGCCCGGCAGGATCTGCCGGGCCGCTGCACCCCTGCGGGCCCTTCACCCTGGAAAGCTGGCCGGACTCCCGCTATAGACGCCCCGTGCAGCCGGGACGCTTCCGGGCAGGCGGCTGCGGATCCTCGTTGATGAACGCCCTCGATCTCCCCAAAGCCCCCCACGAGACGCGCGTCGTCGTCGCCATGTCGGGCGGCGTCGATTCCTCCGTGGTCGCCGGGCTCCTGAAGCGCCAGGGCTTCGACGTGGTCGGCGTCACGCTCCAGCTCTACGACCATGGCGCTGCGAGCCACCGCAAGGGCGCCTGCTGCGCCGGCCAGGACATCAACGACGCGCGGGCGGCGGCCGAGCATCTCGGCATCCCGCACTACGTCCTCGACTATGAGGACCGGTTCCGCGACGCGGTGATCGAAAAGTTCGCCGAGAGCTATCTCGCGGGCGAGACGCCGATCCCCTGCGTCGAGTGCAACCGCACGGTGAAGTTCCGCGACCTCCTGGGCCTCGCCCGGGACCTGAACGCGGACGCGCTCGCCACCGGCCATTACGTGGCGAGCCGCGCCCTGCCGGGCGGCGGGCGGGCGCTGCACCGCGCCCTCGATCCCGCCCGGGACCAGAGCTATTTTCTGTACGCCACCACGGCCGAGCAGCTCTCTTTCCTGCGCTTCCCGCTCGGCGAGATGGAGAAGACCGAGACCCGGGCTCTGGCCAAGGACCTCGGCCTGTCGCTCGCCGAGAAGCCGGATAGCCAGGACATCTGCTTCGTCCCCCAGGGCCGCTACAGCGACGTGATCGCGCGCCTGCGCCCGGACGCCGCCCGCCCGGGCGAGATCGTCGACCTCGCGGGCCACGTGGTCGGGCGGCACGAGGGCATCGTGCATTACACGGTCGGCCAGCGCCGGGGCCTCGGCCTGTCGGGGCCGGAGCCGCTCTACGTGGTGCGGCTGGAGCCCGATTCCGCCCGCGTGGTGGTCGGCCCGCGCACGGCACTCGCCACCACCCGCATCCGCCTCTCCGAGCTGAACTGGCTCGGCGAGGGACCGGCCGAATCCGTGCGCGACCTGCCCGTGGCGGTGCGCGTCCGCTCGACCCGGCCGCCGCGCCCGGCGACCCTCACGGTCGGGGCGGACGGCGCCGCCGAGGTGGTGCTCGCCGAGCCCGAGGACGGCGTGTCGCCGGGTCAGGCCTGCGCGATCTACGCGGATGACGGCCCCCGGGCCCGGGTGCTCGGCGGCGGCACCATCCGGCGCGTCGATGCGTTGTCGGCCCGGCCCCGCGAGGCCGCCTGATCTCAACCTCTGGAATTGACGAACGATGCTGAGCGAGCCGCAGACGGCCGGGCCGAGCACGGCCCTGATGCGCAAGGCCTATGCGCGCTGGGCCCCCGTCTACGACGTGGTCTACGACAAGCTGACCGAGCCCGCCGCCCGCGCCGCCGTCGAGGCGGCCGCCGAGCACGGGCCGCGGATCCTGGAGGCCGGCGTCGGCACCGGACTGGCGCTCGGCTACTACCCGAAGGCGAGCTTCGTCTGCGGGGTCGACCTCTCGGAGGACATGCTGAAGCGCGCCCGCGCCAAGGTCCGGCGCCGGAACCTGTCCCACGTGAAGGGCCTCCAGGTGATGGATGTCTGCCACCTGGGCTATGCCGATGCGAGCTTCGACGCCGTGGTGGCGCAGTTCCTGATCACCCTGGTGCCCGATCCCGAGGCCGCGATGTCGGAGTTCCTGCGGGTGGTGCGCCCCGGCGGCGGCATCGTGCTGGCCAACCATTTCGGCCAGAGCGAGGGGCCGGTCGCCCGGGTCGAGGAGATCGTGGCGCCGCTCTGCACCAAGATCGGCTGGTCCTCGGACTTCAAGGCGACGCGGATCGAAGCCTGGGCCCGGCGCAACGGCGTCGAGGTGATCGGGCTGAAGCCGACCTTCCCGGGCGGGTTCTTCAAGATCCTGCGGATGCGCAAGCCCGGGTGAGCGAGGCCCTGCCCGTCGCCGCGGGGCCCCGCGAGGGCCGCTGGAAGCGCGTCCGGCGCTGGCTGCCGCTCGTGCTGCTCCTCGGCATCTCGGGCGTCGTCCTCGTCTCGGGCGCGGCGCAGCTCCTGAGTCTCGACCGTTTGCTCGCCTCCCGGGCGTGGCTGCGGGGCTATGTCGAGGCCGATTACGCCCGGGCGCTGGTCTCGGCCTACTGCCTCTATGTCGGGGCCGTGGTGGTGTCGGTACCGGCCACGCTGATCCTGACCATGATCTGCGGCTTCCTGTTCGGGATCGTGCCGGGGGCGCTCACGGCGCTCTGCGCCGCCACCACGGGGGCGGCGATCGTGTTCGCGATCGGCCGCGGCCCCGGCGCCGACCTGCTCCGCCGGATGGGCGGCACCCGCCTCGCGGCCCTCGCTGAGGGGTTTCGCCGGGATGCCTTCGGCTACATCGCGGTGCTGCGTCTGCTGCCGCTGTTTCCGTTCTGGATGACCAACCTCGCCCCCGCCGCGTTCGGGGTGAAGATGCGGGTCTTCGTGCTCGCGACCTTCCTCGGGCTCCTACCCGGCGCCTTCGTGTACGCCACCACGGGGGCGGGGATCGAGGATGTGGTCGCCGCCCACGAGGCTGCCCGCTCGGCCTGCTTGGCCGGGGCCGGGGCCGAGTGCGACCGGGCCCTCACTCTGCGCGATCTCGTGACGCCCAGGATGGTGGCGGGGCTCGTGATGCTGGCGGTCTTCGCCCTGATCAGCATGCTCCTGAGCCGGCGCGCCCGACGCCGCTGAAGCGGAAACCGATTCGGCGCGCGAGCGCCTGTCGGACCAAGGGCTTGGCGCCCTCCCAGAGTGCCGGGCCGCTGAACCGTACCTCTGGAACGCGTCAGGACAGAGTTTTGAAGCGGCCGGATTGCAACGCGATGAGACGACCGCGCGAAGACACACGGCGGATTCTCAACCGCGATTCCGGTGATGAGGGGGTACATGCAACCGCTGGCCGGCCACGCCATTATAGTGCTCACGGCCAAGACGCTGTATTGCCTGCAAAACTGTGGCTGGTGATCATGTCCCCCGCGACGGCCGGAACCGGCTCGAGCAACATCCCCCCTGCCGATCCGCATCCGCGACCCCTGCGCGGAGCGTGACCGGTATGGCGCTCGACTCCGACACCGCCGTTGCGGCGTCCACCCTGCCCATGGCGGCACCGGCCCGCGACGGACCCGACCGGCGCTGGATGCGCCTGGGCCTGTCCGGGCGGCTGTTCCTCGTCACCGTGGCCTTCGTGGTGGTGGCCGAGGTGCTGACCTACGTGCCGGCGGTCGCCAATTACCGGATCGAATGGATGTCTGACCGGCTGGCGGCCGCGCAGGTCGCCGCCCTGGTCCTCGACGGCCGGACGGGCGAGCCGGTCTCCGAGGCTCTGGAGAGCCGGCTGCTCGCCGGCGTCAACGCCCGGGCCATCGCGGTGCGCGGCGGCGGCACGCAGCGCCTGCTCGCCATCGAGTCGGTACCGGAACGGGTTGCCGACACCGTCGATCTGCGCGACGTCACGGCCTTCTCGGCGATCCGCGGTGCGTGGCGCACCCTGGTGGCCCCGACCCGGGAACCGATCCGCGTGATCGGGGAGGGCGGCGGCGGCTTCGACCGGGTCGAGATCCTGCTCGACGAGGCGCCGCTGCGGTCCGCCATGGTGGATTATGCGCTGCGCCTGCTGGTCTCCTCGTTGATCATCGCGGCCTCGGCGGCGGGGCTGGTGTTCGTGGTGCTGCAGGTCCTGATCGTGCGCCCGGTGCGGCGGCTGGTCACCAGCATCACGGTCTTCGCGGACGACCCGGAGGATGCTGGCCGGATCATCGCGCCGTCCCGCCGCAGCGACGAGATCGGGCAGGCCGAGCTCGCCCTCGGGCGGATGCAGCGCAGCCTCGCCGATCAGCTCCGCCAGAAGCGGCGCCTGGCCGAACTGGGGCTCGCGGTCAGCAAGATCAGCCACGAACTGCGCAACCTCCTCACGGGCGCGCAGCTGCTCGGCGACCGTCTCGAGGGCACCGCCGATCCGACGGTCCAGCGCGTCGCGCCCCGGCTCGTGGGCACGCTCGCCCGGGCGATCCGGTTCTGTGAGGCGACGCTGGCCTATGGCCGGGTGACCGAACGGGCGCCGCGCCTCGTCAGGACGCCGCTGGCGCCGATCTTCGCCGAGCTTCCGGACCTCGCTGCGCTCTCGGCGCATCCCGTCGCCGTCCAGGTGGTGCCGGGCGGATACGCCGTGCAGGCCGATCCGGAGCAGCTCGGCCGGGCGTTCGCCAACCTCGTGCGCAACGCCGTGCAGGCCCTGGACGGGGCCAAGGTCGCGGACGCCGCGGTGCGGATCGCGGCCACCCGCGAGGAGCCCGGCCGGGTGACGATCCTGATCGCCGACAACGGCCCCGGCCTGCCGGCGCGCGCCCGGGAAAACCTGTTCGCGCCGTTCGCGGGCTCGACGCGGTCCGGCGGTACCGGGCTCGGCCTGCCGATCGCCGCCGAGCTGATCGCGATCAACGGCGGGACCCTGACCCTCGACGAAGGCGAGGGCGGCGCGCGCTTCCGGATCGTGCTGGCGGAAGGGTGAGGGCCAGTCTGCTCTCAAGTGCCGGGTGCATGACGCGCGCCCCATTCCCGGACAGGCGGAGCGTCAGCGGAACCTGATCCGGGACCCAGCGCGACCGGCGCCGCGTCGCGGCATCGAAAATCGACGCTTCGCGACGTCTCGTGCTGGATCCCGGGTCGCATTCCGCTGACGCTGCATGCGCCCGGGAAAAGGGTCGAGCCGACAGGCCCGACCCGCTATCGCGACCTCAGCCTCGCACCGCAACGCGTCGGCCGAGAACCTACTCCGCCGCGGCCAGAACCGGCTCGGCGACGCGGATGCCGAGATCGGCCAGCAGGACCGCGTCCGCATCCGCCTCGGCATTGGCGGTCGTGAGCAGCACCGCGCCGTAGAAGATCGAGTTCGCCCCGGCCAGGAAGCACAGGGCCTGGGCCTCCCGGCTGAGCGCCCGCCGGCCCGCGCTGAGCCGGACCCGGGCCCGGGGCATCACGATCCGGGCGGTGGCGCACATGCGCACCATGTCGAACGGATCGATCGCCTCGGCTTTGTCGCCCAGCGGCGTGCCGGCGACCGCCGCGAGCGCATTGATCGGCACGCTTTCCGGATGCGGCGCGTGGTTGGCCAGCACCTGCAGCATCGCCACGCGGTCGCTTGCCGCCTCGCCCAGGCCGATGATGCCGCCGCAGCACACGCCGATCCCCGCCGCGCGCACCCGCTCCAGCGTGGTCAGGCGATCCTCGTAGGTCCGGGTCGACACGATCTTGTCGTAGTAGTCCGGGCCGGTATCGAGGTTGTGGTTGTAGGCCGTCAGCCCGGCCTCCGCGAGACGCTCGGCCTGGCTCGCCGTCAGCATGCCGAGGGTCACGCAGGCCTCCATGCCGAGGCCGCGCACCCCGCGCACCATGGCGAGCACGGAATCGAAGTCCGGCCCGTCCTTGGGGCTGCGCCACGCGGCGCCCATGCAGAACCGGGTCGCGCCCGAGGCCTTGGCGGCCGCGGCCTCGGCCAGCACCGTCTCCACCGGCATCAGCCGCTGGCGGGCGAGGCCCGTCTCCTTGTGGTGGGCCGATTGCGAGCAGTAGCCGCAATCCTCCGGGCAGCCGCCGGTCTTGATCGACAGCAGGCTCGCCCGCTGGACATCGGCCGGGTCGTTGTGCGCCCGATGCACGGTCGCGGCCCGATGCACGAGGTCGAGCAACGGCATGTCGTGGATCGCCTGGATCTCCGCCACGGTCCAGTCGTGGCGGATGTCGTGCAGGTCGGCGGCTTGGCTCATGGTCCCCATGGTCCCTTTGAGTGGGATCGGCGCGGAAAAATCAAGCACCCCAATCCGGCATCCCGCTCAGTCGGTGGGCTCGCCCGCCGAGACCTTGGCGGTCCAGTCGTCGAACGCGATCACCTTCTGGCGCTGCTCGCCCAGGCGCTCGATGCGCAGCACCATCTCGTCGCCGGCCTTCAGATAGCGCGGTGGCTTCATGCCGAGGCCGACGCCGGGGGGCGTGCCGGTGGTGATCACGTCGCCGGGCTCCAGCAGCATGAAGTGGGACGTGTAGGCCACGAGCTGGGGCACGTCGAAGATCATCGTGGCGGTGGAGCCGGTCTGGCGGCGCTCGCCGTTCACGTCGAGGCTCATGGCGAGGTTCTTGAGGTCGGGGACCTCGTCCAGCGTCACCAGCCAGGGGCCCAGGGGGCCGAAGGTCGGTGCGCTCTTGCCCTTGGTCCAGGTCGGGCCCCGGTTCATCTGCCAGTCCCGTTCCGAGACGTCGTTGCAGATGCAGGCCCCCGCCACGTAGCTCAGCGCCTCGTTGGCGTGGACGTAGCTGGCGCGCCGGCCGATCACCACGGCGAGTTCCACCTCCCAGTCCGTGCAGGATGAGCCCTTGGGGAGAATGACCGTGTCGTTCGGCCCGCACAGGCTCGACGGCGCCTTGTTGAAGATGATCGGCTCCGCGGGGATCGGCGAGCCGGTCTCGGCCGCGTGGTCGGCGAAGTTGAGGCCGATCGCCACCACGTTGCGGGTGCCGCCCACGCAGGGGCCGAGCCGCACGTCCTGGGGCAGCTTCGGCAGGCTCTCGGGATCGAGCGCGCGCAGCCGCGCCAGCGATTCGGGCGCCAGCGCCGGGCCGGCGATGTCGCGCACGACGCCCGAGAGATCGCGCAGTCCGCCCTGCGCGTCCACGAGGCCAGGCTTCTCGTCACCGCTCGGGCCGTGCCGGAAGAGCTTCATCGCCGCGCTCCTAAATCCTACCCTGAAACCGATCTTCGCCGGTCGCCCGGACCATGGCCGGGCGTCGGCCGCGGCGCAAGCACGGCCGTCCGACGACGGCGGGGATGGTGTCGCACCGGCGCAACAGAGTGGCGACAAAGTGCGTGTCGGATTCAAGCAGGATTTATTGTTCTTGATCCCGGATGCCGGGTGGAATGCAGGCACCGGCTTGCGAACATCTGTACTGCGTGAGCATTCAGGTGTGCCGTGAGGCGCGTTCAGCTGATTTTGCTGTACCTTGTCTTGCCTGCGCAGATGCCGAATGTCGTTGCGATCTGACCGTCAAAACCTGCACCATGCACCGAACGGCGCCGGATAACGGCTCTCGAATAATCGACGGCGTCGGATGGGTCGGAAGGGCTTGGGGAACACGATGAGCGGGACGATGCGCGCGGCGATGCTCGCGGCGACAGCGATGGTGCTCGGCGCCGGCGCGGCGCATGCGGGCGCGTTTGCCATCCGGGAGCAGAGCACGCAGGCGCAGGGTCTGGCGTTTGCCGGTGCGGCGGCCGGCTCGGGCGGCGTGTCCTCGATCTTCTGGAACCCCGCCACCATCACCATGAACCCCGGCTTCGTCGCCGAGCAGAACTTCACCTTCGTCGGCCTGTCGTCCACCATCCGGCCGGATGTCGGCACGAACCCCGGCTTCGCCCGGCTGGGCGGGTCCGGCGATATCGGTCAGGGCGCCGTCGTGCCGGCCGGCGCCACCTCCTACCAGATCAACGACCGCCTCTGGCTCGGCCTCGCGACCGGCGCGCCGTTCGGCCTCGTGACCAAGCCCCGGCAGGTCTGGGCCGGCGAGGTCTACGCGCGTTCGTCCCGGATCTTCTCCCTGGCGATCAACCCGGTGATCGGCTTCAAGGTCAACGAGTGGCTCTCGGTCGCGGCCGGTCCGAACATCGAGTATTTCCGCCTGACCCTGCGGCAGGCGCTGCCGATCCCCGGCATCCAGCCGACCGTCTACCCGAGCTCCTTCCTCAAGGGCGAGTCCTGGGGCGCAGGCTTCACGGCCGGCGCCACGATCACGCCGCGCGACGGGACCGTGCTGGGCATCGGCTACCGCTCCTCCGTGCATCACGACATCGATGGGTCGATCGGCGTGCCGCTGCTGGCGCTCGCGCCGCTCGCGGGCCAGGTCCGCTCGAAGCTCAACACCCCCGACAAGCTCAGCGTCGGCCTGACCCAGGCGCTCTCGCCGGTGGCCCGGGTGGATCTCGGCTTCGAGTGGGACAACTGGTCGAGGCTCGGCACGGTCGGCATCGTGTCGAAGACGCTGGGCGTGCCGGTCAATTTCCTGCCACTCAACTACAAGGACGGCTATACGTATTCGATCGGCGCCGAGTACGACGCGTCGCCGAACCTGACCCTGCGCACCGGTTTCGCCTACGAGACCTCGCCGATCGACTTCTCCAACCGCTCGGCGCGCCTGCCGGACGGCGACCGCTACAACGTCTCGGTGGGTGCGAGCTACCGGTGGAGCCAGGCGCTGACGCTGAACGTGGCCTATTCACACTTCTTCCTGAACCGCTCGCGGATCCTTTCCGGCATCGGTCGCGACTACAACGTCGGCAACATTGCCTTCGCGGGCGTGGTCGATTCGAGCGCCGATCTCGTCTCGGTCGGCTTCCGCTACGTATTCGGCGCCCCGCCGCCCCCGGCCCCGGCGCCGCTGGTGCGGAAGTACTGACAGTCCGTACGAGTCGGACGCTTCGCTGCCGCCGTCTTCGCAAGCACAGCGAGGTGGACCCTGGGGCTGGCCGCGCTGACCGGTGTGGCGCGGCCCTGGGGCAGTTCGCGCCGTTCGTGATGTCGGGGTGTCCCCGTGATCGCTCCGGTCGATCACAGCCCCTTCCGGTGCGGATCGGCCCTCAGGCGCGCATCCGCACATAGGTCCCGGGTGCCGGCCCAAGCGACTGCAACGTGTCGCCGCCGGGCTTCCGCGCCGGGACCCGCTCGGGCGCCTGCGCCTCGATCCACTGGAACCAGTAGGGCCACCACGAGCCCTTGGTCTCCACGGCCGCCGCGATCCAGGATTCGAGTGTTCCCTTCACCGGGCCGCCGGTCCAGTAGCCGTATTTCGGCTTGGACGGCGGGTTGATCACCCCCGCGATGTGGCCCGAGCCCGCCAGCACGAAATCGACCTTGCCGCCGAACGCCTTCGAGCCCTCGAACACGGAGAGCGCCGGGGCGATGTGGTCCTCGCGGGTGGCGAGGTTGAAGATCGGAATCTGCACCTTCTTCAGATCGAGCCGGACGTTGCCCAGCACCATCCGGCTCTGCGCCAGCGTATTGTTGAGGTAGCAGTTGCGCAGGTAGAAGGAATGGTTCGCCGCCGGCATCCGGGTGGCGTCCGAATTCCAGTACAGCAGGTCGAAGGCCGTCGGTGCCTTGCCCTTGATGTAGTTGTTGACGACGTAGGGCCAGATCAGGTCGTTCGGCCGGAGCATGTTGAAGGCGTTGGCCATCCGGGACCCGTCGAGGTACCCCTGCTCGGCCATGCGCGCCTCGACCTGGCGGATCTGCTCCTCGTCGGCGAAGACCTTCAGGTCGCCCGCATGGGTGAAATCGACCTGGGTGGTGAGCAGCGTCGCGCTCTTGATCCGCCGGTTGCCGGTGGCCGCCTGCATGGCGAGCGTGACGGCGAGCAGGGTCCCGCCCACGCAATAGCCGGCCGCCGTCACGGCATTCTCGCCCGTGGCGGCGCCGATCGCGTCGATGGCGGCCTCGATCCCCTCGCGCATGTAGGACTCGAAGTCCTTCTCGGCGTGGCGCGAATCCGGGTTGACCCAGGAGATGCAGAAGACCGTCAATCCCTGATCGACCATCCACTTCAGGAAGCTCTTCTGCGGGTTGAGGTCCAGGATGTAGAACTTGTTGATCCAGGGCGGCACCATCAGGAACGGGCGGCGCAGCACCGTCTCGGTGGTGGGGGCGTACTGGATCAGCTCGATCAGGTCGTTGCGGAACACCACCTCGCCGGGGGTGACCGCCACGTTCTTGCCGACCTCGAAGCCGCTCGGATCGGTCTGGCGCACGCGCAACTGCCCGCCGCCGGCCTCCAGATCCTCCTCGTACATCTTCAGGCCGCGGACGAGATTGGCGCCATTCTCCTGCAGGGTGTGGCGGATCAGCTCCGGATTGGTCGGCAGGAAGTTCGAGGGCGAGAGCATGCTGGTGAACTGGCGCAGGTAGAACTGCGCCTTGTGGCGCGTATGCGCGTCGAGCCCCTCGGCCTCGTCGACCAGCCCCTCGGCCCAGCGGGTGGCCAGCAGGTAGGCCTGTTTGAGGAAGTCGAAATACGGATTGGTCGACCACTCGGCATGCGCGAAGCGCGCATCCCGGGGCTCGGGCTGCGCCACCGGTTCGGCCGGCTGGCCCTGCAGGCGCAGGTAGGTCGAACCCCACAGCGTCAGGAACGCCTGGGACAGCTGGGCCTGGGCCTCGGCACTCTTGTTGGGGTCGGACAGCCACGCCTCGGCCACCTTCTGGAGGACCTTGGCGGCCTCGTTCATCTCACCGCCGGGGGCGCCCTGCTGGGCGTCGGGCTGGAGCAGGCGGCCGACATTGCGGCCCATCGCCTCCACGAACTGCCCGGCATTGCGCGACAGCGCCTCGAAATCCGGCAGCGGCGCGCCGAGTCCGGCCGGCATCGCGCCGTTGGGGACCGGGTTCGAAGGGGTGGTCCGGTCCGGCGCCTGAGGGCTGGTCAAGCGTGCCTCCCTGTGTGTTGGTCCGTCGACCCGTGCGGGGGCCTCGTTTCCGACAAAATAAGGAGCGAGCGAGAGTTTTCGCCAGTGCGCCCCCGAACGCGACCGAAACATCCGGCCGATCTTCTCATGCCCACCCGTCGTCTCATGGACATGTGACTATGGATCGACCCGCTTCGAGCCCTGTCGTCTGCGTTCAACGCGCGAGCCGGCTCCCCGGCCTCATCCGCGCGGCAATTCTCGCCGGCCTCGCCGGACCGCTCGCCGCCTGCTCGGGCGATGTCGTCCGCTCACTCGCCTCCGACGCAGGATACGGGCCGCGCGTCGTTGCGGCGCCGGATTTCGTGGCCGAGTCCCGCAGCAAGGAGGCGCCGGCCTATATGCCGGTCGGCGTCGATGCGCCGAAGCGTCCGGTCCGGGCGAAATCCGTCACAGGCCAGAAGGAACTGCAGGCGGAGCTGGAGAGCGCCCGGGGCCGCAACGAGGCCCGCGGCCGCGCGGCGGCGAATGCCGGCCAGGGCGCGGCGGCCACGATCAAGCCGGCGCCAGCGCCCCCGCAATAGCCACGGTTTTGTGGGTCGGCGACGGCGCACAAGTCTGCTAAACTCGATGGTTCGCGCGACCGGCACAGATGAGAGACGCCAGCACCGGGGCGCGCCGATGGACAGGCCCATGACCGACTTTCACCGCATCAAGCGTTTGCCGCCTTACGTCTTCGAGCAGGTCAACCGGATCAAGGCCGCCGCCCGGGCGCAGGGCGCCGACATCATCGATCTCGGCATGGGCAACCCGGATCTCGACGCCCCAAAGCACGTCATCGCCAAGCTGTGCGAGACCGCCGGGCGCCCGCGCACCGACCGCTACTCGGCGTCCAAGGGCATCGCCGGGCTCCGCAAGGCCCAGGCCGGCTATTATCAGCGCCGCTTCGGCGTGAGCCTGAACCCCGATACCCAGGTCGTGGCGACGCTGGGCTCCAAGGAGGGCTTCGCCAACATGGCCCAGGCGATCACCGCCCCGGGCGATGTCGTGCTGGTGCCGAACCCGAGCTACCCGATCCACGCCTTCGGCTTCCTGATGGCGGGCGGCGTGATCCGCTCCGTGCCGGCCGAGCCGACCCCGGCGATGTTCCCGGCGCTGGAACGCGCCATGCGGCACTCGATCCCGAAGCCCGTGGCGCTCGTGGTCTGCTACCCGTCGAACCCCACCGCCTACGTGGCGAGCCTCGATTTCTACAAGGATCTCGTGGCCTTCGCGAAGCAGCACGAGTTGATCCTGCTCTCGGACCTCGCCTACGCGGAGGTCTATTTCGACGGCAACCCGCCGCCCTCCGTGCTGCAGGTGCCGGGCGCGATCGACTGCACGGTGGAGTTCACCTCGCTCTCGAAGACCTACTCGATGGCCGGCTGGCGCATGGGCTTCGCGGTGGGCAACGAGCGCCTGCTGTCGGCGCTGACCCGCGTGAAATCCTACCTCGACTACGGCGCCTTCACGCCGATCCAGGTCGCCGCCACCGCGGCCCTCAACGGTCCGGACGATTGCATCCACGAGATGCGCAGCATCTACAAGAAGCGCCGCGACGCGCTGGTGGAATCCTTCGGCAAGGCCGGTTGGACGATCCCGTCGCCCGCCGCCTCGATGTTCGCCTGGGTGCCGATCCCCGAGCGCTACCGGGAGATGGGCAGCCTGGAATTCTCGAAGCTGCTGCTGGAAAAATCCGACGTCGCGGTGGCGCCCGGGATCGGCTTCGGCGAGTTCGGCGATGAATACGTGCGCATCGCCCTCGTCGAGAACGAGCAGCGCATCCGGCAGGCCGCCCGCAACGTCCGCCGGTTCTTCGACGGCACCGACAAGACCCTGCACAACGTCGTGCCGATGGTCCGGGCCGGCTAAGGCCGACAGAGGAAGGGATGCGGCGGTTCGGGTTGCCCGAGCCGCCTCCATCGTGCAGCGCGGTGCCGCCTCAGAGAGCGCGGCCGGATAGTTCGGCCCGTGAGACGCGCAGGCCTGCAAACCGCGGCGTGAGCGCCTCCGCCGCGCGGATCCTGCGCGCCGCGAGATCCCGGATCGAAATCGCCGCCTGCGCGAAACCTCCGGCCGCGCCGGGCCGCTCCGCCGTCGCGGTTGCCCGCGCGGCGAGCCCGTCGGCCCGGCTGGTGATCGAGGCGAGCAGGGCGTCCCTGTCCGGCGTCCCGAGCGCGGGCCGCGTCGCCCACATCTCGGCCAAGCCATCCGCGAAGACCCGCGAGGCGGCTGCGATCTCGACCCTGAAGTCTGCCGCCGCGCCGCCCACGGCATCGCCTCCCCGTTTGGGGCCGCCGTTCGTCGAAGACGTGGATCGGTCTGTCATCAACGATGCGAGGGACGATCTCATGATGATGGTTCCAGACTGTTGAGCGTCGGGTCGGGCAAAGTTCTAGGAATCGATGGTTAAGAAACCTCAAACCGCCGATTTTAATCCTGAGTTGTGCCTTGATGGATCGAATGAATCCTTCAGGATGAAACGACGATAGTTTCGACGCAGTCACGAATGCGGGATAGGTTTGAATCTCATCTTCGGCTGAGCGCAAGTCTGTTATGTGATATGCCGGGCGATCGCCGCGCGATGGACTACCCATCGCCCGGACGTGCAGGTACGGTGTTCGGCTCGCGCTGCGCGCCGCGATCACACGCGCTGAGATTGTTGCCGCAGGGCGACAGGCTTCGCCAAAGGTGTCGCCATCCCGCCGCGGCGCTTGTCAGGGCGGACCGCAATGGCCACGGTCGGGGGAGGGGTCTTCCCGCGTCCCGAGTGAAGCATGCGCCGCCTGAACCTGATCGCCGCCCTGCTGCTCGCCGCCGCGGCCTCGGCCTGCGCGCCGAACCCGATCATCGCCCGCGATCCGATCCCGGCACCGGGCCCGACGGATGTCTACGCGTGCGATTCGAAGCCGTTGCCGGTCAACGCCTTCATCTCGAACTGCCGGCCGATTCCGGCGAGCCCGCAGGTGGTCCTGCGCGCCCGGGGCTGATCCGGCCGAACATTCGCTAACCGGTCGGGCCGAAGGGGCCGGACAATCCGGCCGCAATCAGCTAGACTGTTCCCGAGTTGCCGGCCGAGCCGGCCCGTGACGGAGCATCGCGTGAGCACCAAGACCCTGATCGCCGCTACACTCCTCGCCCTCGCGGCCGGGCAGGGCGCCTCGGCCTCTGATGCGGCCTACGCGCCGGCGCCGTATCACGGGCCGTCCTACGTGTTCACGGCGCCGAACGGCCCGACCGTTCTCGACACCGAGGGCTGCTGCAAGGTGATCGTACCGCCGGGCCGACCCGATCTCGCTCAGCCGCCGGTGCCGGTGGCCGAGGTGATGAACGGCGGCGGCTTCGGCTACACCGGGTTCGACTACTACAACGACCAGATCACCGAGGGGCGGTTCGGCGCGCGCAAGCGGCCGAAGGAATACGTGATCGCCCCGTCCTACGTCGTGCCGCCGCGCTACTGAGCCAGTAATCCGGGTTTCCCGAGGGCAAGCCCTGGGGCGGGTTTTCAGGGCGGAGCCCTGAAGCCCACTCAAGGCTCTGCCCCGGACGACCGCGGCCCGGGGCAAACTGGCCTTCAATCCTTCTGCGGATCGTGGCCCCAGTTCATCAGGGACATCCGCCAAGCCGAGTCCGGGTCCTTCCGGGATGCGCCGCCCTGCTTGAGATGGCGGTGGACGTAGCTCACGACCTTGCCCATCGCGGCGTAGTCGTCGTCCGTGAGATCCGCCTTCTTCTTGTCCTTGATGGCCAGGATGCGCCGGCCCATCTCGTGGCCGGTGGATTCGCCGCCCTCCTTCTTCTGGCCGACCTCCTTGCTGGCGTCGCTGTCGAGGTGCTTCTTCAGCGCGGCCGGCGTCATGTTGACGGCCTCGTTGAAGTCCTTCCACGTCGCCGCGTGATCGTCATCCGCCATCTGTGC
Source organism: Methylobacterium guangdongense (assembly GCF_038442355.1). Classification (NCBI taxonomy): domain Bacteria; kingdom Pseudomonadati; phylum Pseudomonadota; class Alphaproteobacteria; order Hyphomicrobiales; family Methylobacteriaceae; genus Methylobacterium; species Methylobacterium guangdongense. Next base: position 657,687 of record NZ_JBBXMX010000001.1, on the reverse strand, counting down.
GCTCCTCCGTGTCCGTGCGGTTGGTGCCCGACAACGCGCCCGGCGCGGACCGGCTCGCGGGCATCCCTGCGGTCGGGCGCCGCACGGGTTGGAGGCCGCGGCGGCGGGGCGGCGTTTACAGGCCGGTCCCCGGGGGCTATCACCCCGGCCCGACACCGAACCCGTTTCCCGCACCCCATTCCCGAAAAACCAGATGCGCGCCGAGATCGAGCAAGCCTCGGATGCCGCCAAGCAGTCTATAGGGCTGCTGAGGAGGCATCTTTGACTGGGATACAGTCGATAAACGCCTCGCGGAGCTGAACGCAGCCTCCGAGAACCCCGACCTCTGGAACGATGCCGAGGCCGCCCAGAAGGTCATGCGCGAGCGCCAGCAGCTCGACGAGGCCGTTACGGCGATCAAGAAGCTGGAGCGCGACCTCGAGGACGGCGCCACGCTGATCGAACTCGGCGAGATGGAGGGTGACGAATCCTCGATCCGCGAGGGCGAGGCGGCGATCCTGGCGGTCGAGAAGGAGGCCGCGAGCCGGCAGGTCGAGACCCTGCTGTCCGGCGAGGCCGACGGGTTCGACACCTATCTCGAGGTGCATGCCGGGGCCGGCGGCACCGAGAGCCAGGACTGGGCCAACATGCTCCAGCGCATGTATGCCCGCTGGGCCGAGCGCCGGAAGTACAAGGTCGAGGTCGTCGAGATGACCGACGGCGAGGAGGCCGGGATCAAGGGTGCTACGCTCCTGATCAAGGGCCACAACGCCTATGGCTGGCTCAAGACCGAGTCCGGCGTGCACCGTCTGGTGCGGATCTCGCCCTACGATTCCAGCGCCCGGCGGCACACCAGCTTCGCCAGCGTCTGGGTCTATCCGGTGATCGACGACCGGATCGAGATCGAGATCAAGGAATCCGATTGCCGGATCGACACCTACCGGTCGTCCGGCGCCGGCGGCCAGCACGTCAACACCACCGACTCGGCGGTGCGCATCACCCACAATCCGACCGGGATCGTGGTGGCGTGCCAGCAGGAGCGCTCGCAGCACAAGAACCGGGCGACCGCCTGGAACATGCTGCGCGCCCGGCTCTACGAGGCGGAGCTGAAGAAGCGCGAGGAGAAGGCCAACGCCGAGGCCGCCTCCAAGACCGATATCGGCTGGGGCCACCAGATCCGGTCCTACGTGCTCCAGCCGTACCAGCTGGTGAAGGATCTGCGCACCGGCACCCAGTCCACCGACCCGGACGAGGTGCTCGACGGCGACCTCGACCCGTTCATGGAGGCCTCGCTCGCCCAGCGGGTCTATGGCGGCGGCGAGGCGGTCGAGGATATCGACTAGTTGGCTGGTGGGATCGGGATGATCGGTGTTCCGGTCCCCGGGCTTCCAACCAATTCACCTCATCCTGAGGCGCCGGAGTGAAGCGGAGGCCTCGAAGGAGCCCTCCAGATGGACCTGCGATCCCTGGAACCCTCCTTCGAGGCCCGCTGACGCGGGCACCTCAGGATGAGGGGGGGGGTGGATGGGATGGTCCCATGCAAGCCCCTCAATACCCCAGCGCCGCCCCGTCCTTGCGCGGGTCCGAGCCGGCCGCCAGCGTGCCGGCCTTGCGGTCGATCCAGATGACCTGCCCGCCGCCGAGCGGCAGCGGCGCGCGGATCGCCGGGTGGCCGCGCTCGATCAGTCCCGCCATCACGGCGTCGGGAATCCCACCTTCCACCTCCAGGGTCCCGCCGTAGGCGAAGCTGCGCGGGGCATCGAGGGCCGCCTGCACGTCGAGGCCCCGGTCGAGCAGACCGGACAGCAGCTCGACATGGCCCATGGCCTGATAGTGGCCGCCCATGACGCCGAACGGCGCGACCGCCTGCCCGTCCTTCATCAGCATGCCGGGGATGATCGTGTGCATCGGCCGCTTGCCCGGCCCGACGCTGTTCGGGTGGCCGCCCTCCGTGCGGAACGACAGGCCGCGGTTGTGCAGCAGCACGCCGCTCTCGGGCGCCAGGATCCCCGAGCCGAAGCCCTGGAAGATCGAGTTGATCAGCGACAGCGCGTTGCCGTCCCGGTCGACCACGCAGAGATAGACCGTGTCCTTGTGGGCGCGGCCCTCCGCGACCTCCCGGGCGATCTCAGGGTAGATCTCCGGCGGGCGCGCCCGGCCCATGTCGATCGCCCCGTGGGCGGCGGCTTTCCAGGCGTCGGAGAGCAGGTGCTCGACCGGCACCTTGGCCAGCGCGGCATCGCCGAACAGGACGTCCCGGTGATGGTAGCCCTGCTTGCAGACCTCGGCGAAGAGGTGGAGCCGGTCGAGCTCCGAGAGGGCGCCGACGTCGTAATGCGACAGCACGTTGAGCATCATCAGCGCCGCCAGTCCCTGGCCGGCGGGCGGGCACTCGTAGACGTCGTAGCCGCGGTAGCGGGTCGAGACCGGCGTGACGATGTCGGGCTGCGCGGCGGCGAAATCGTCCAGCGTATGCAGGCCGCCGAGGGCGTTCAGCCGGCTCACCATGTCCTCGGCGATGGGGCCCGCGTAGAAGGCGCGCGCGCCCGCCTCGGCGATCGTACGGAGCGTCGCGGCGAGCCTCCGTAGGCGGACGACGCTGCCGATCGCCGGCACCTGTCCGCCGGGCAGGTAGGTCTCGGCGGCGTGGGGATCGGCGGCGACGCGCTCGGCGCCGCGCAGCCAGTCCCAGCCCACCCGCTGCTGGACGACGAACCCGTCCTCCGCATAGCGGATCGCCGGCTGCAGCAGCTCGCCCAGCGACCGGGTGCCGTGCTCGCGCACCAGAAGATCCCAGGCCGCGACCGCCCCGGGCACCGTCACGGCGTGCGGCGAGGTCGGCGTGATGGTGACGCCGTGCTCGACGTACCAGTCGGGCGTCGCGGCGGCTGGCGCCCGGCCCGAACCGTCGAGGGCGACGGGCTTGGCGGCGCCCGCGGGGGCGTAGAGCGCGAAACAGTCGCCGCCGATGCCGGTCATCAGCGGATCGACCACGCATTGTACGGCGACCGCCGCGATGCCCGCATCGACGGCGTTGCCGCCCGAACGCAGCACCTCGATGGCGGCCAGCGTCGAGAGCGGGTGCGAGGTCGCGACGGCGGCGTTGGCGGCGTAGACCGGGGAGCGGCCGGGGGCGGAGAAGTCTCTCACGGGATGTCCTGCTGTCCTAAACGGTTTGGAGGCTGCCTGATCCAAAACACCACCTCATCCTGAGGTGCCGGAGCGAAGCGGAGGCCTCGAAGGAGGCCTCCAGGGATCGCGCGGCCGGCTGGGGCCCTCCTTCGAGGCCCGCTGGCGCGGGCACCTCAGGATGAGGTGGAGAAAGGGAGAGACCGTGTAAGGTCGTCACGCGTGCCTCCCCTCCGGCAGCGCAACCCAATGCCCCGGCGCCACCTCGATGAGCGGCCCGTCGGGTGGCTGGTCGTGGCCGGCGAGGTCCCGGGCGGCGAGGCGGGCGCGCTCCTCGGCCGGGTGCGGCACCGGCACGGCGGCGAGCAGGCGGCGGGTGTAGGGGTGGCGCGGATCCTCGTAGAGGGCGTCGGCCTCGGCCAGCTCGACGATGCGCCCCCGCCAGAGCACCGCGACCCGGTGGCAGAGGTAGCGCACCATCCGCAGGTCGTGGGAGATGAACAGGTAGGACAGGCCCATCTCGTCCTGCAGATCCTGGAGCAGGTTCACCACCTGGGCCTGGATCGAGACGTCGAGGGCTGCGATCGGCTCGTCGGCGACGATGAAGCTCGGCTTCAGGGCGATCGCCCGGGCGATGCAGATGCGCTGGCGCTGGCCGCCCGAGAACTGGTGCGGGTAGCGCCCCATGAAGCGCGGATCGAGCCCGACCCGCTGGAACAGGGCCGCCACCGCCTCCCGCCGCTCCGGAGCCCGCATGTCGCGCCGGTGCAGCTTGAACGCCTCCGCGACGTAGTCCCCGGCGCTCATCCGCGGGTTGAGGGCCGCGTAGGGATCCTGGAACACGGTCTGGATCCGCGCGCGCATCTTGCGCATCGCGCCCGCCGAGAGCTTGGCGAGGTCGGTGCCCTCGAACGCGATCGTGCCGGAGGTCGGCGGGTTGAGCATGGTCACGGCCCGGCCGATGGTCGACTTGCCGGAGCCGGATTCGCCCACGAGCCCCAGGGTCTCGCCGGGACGGATGTCGAAGCTCACGCCCTCGACGGCGCGGAACACCGACGCCTTGCCGCCCCACCACGAGCGCAGGGGATAATGCTTGGACAGGTCGCGCACCGAGACGATCGGGTCATCCTGAACGCTCATCGGGCGGCCTCCGCGGCCAGGAGCATCGGCAGGTCGTACCAGGCGGCGACGAGGTGGCCGGGGGCGGCCCCCGGGGCTTGGGCCAGCGGCGGCATCTCGGTCCGGCAGCGCGACGTGGCGAAGGCGTTGCGCGGCGCGAACGGATCGCCCGGCGGCGGGTAGCGCATGTCCGGCGGCGCGCCCTCGATCTGGTGCAGGCGGCGGCGCCCGGCGCGCCCGCCGGAGAGATCCGGCAGGGAGCGGAGCAGCCCCAGCGTGTAGGCGTTGCGCGGGTCCGAAAAGATGTCGTCGACCGGGCCGCGCTCCAGGATGCGGCCGGCATACATGACCTGCACGGTGTCGCTGATGCCGGCCACCACGCCGAGGTCGTGGGTGATCCAGATGATCGCCATGCCGAGCTCGCGCTTCAGCTCCTGCACCAGGGCGACGATCTCGGCCTGGACGGTGACGTCCAGCGCCGTGGTCGCCTCGTCGGCGATCAGCAGCCTCGGCCGGCAGCTCAACCCGATGGCGATCATCACCCGCTGGCGCTGGCCGCCGGAGAACTCGTGCGGGTACTGGTCGAGGCGCGCTGCCGCGTTCGGGATGCGGACGAGGTCGAGGAGTTCCTTCGCCCGGGCGCGGGCGGCCCGGGCGTCGAGGCCGAGATGGATGCGCAGGGGCTCGATGATCTGCGCCGCCACCGTCATGCCGGGGTTGAGCGAGCTCATCGGATCCTGGAACACGAAGCCGATCGCGCCGCCGCGGATCTTCCGCAGCTCCCGCTCTTTCAGGGCGAGGAGGTCGCGGCCCTCGAACAGCACCTGCCCGCCGGTGATGCGGCCGGGCGGCCGCGGGATCAGGCCCAGCATGGCGAGCACGTGGACGCTCTTGCCGGAGCCGGATTCGCCGACGATCCCCAGCGTCTCGCCCTCGTGCAGCGTGTAGGAGACGCCGTTGACCGCGTGGACCGCGCCGCCATCGGTGTCGAAGGCGACCGCGAGGTCGCGGACGTCCAACAGGGGCTTCGTCATGTGCGCTGCCTCGGGTCGAGGGCGTCCCGCAGGCCGTCGCCGAACAGGTTGAAGGCGAGCACCGCCAGGAAGATCGACAGGCCGGGCCAGATCGCCATCCAGGGGGCTTGGTCCATGAAGTTCTTGGCGGTGTTGAGCATCGCGCCCCAGGACGGCTCGGGCGGCTGCTGGCCGAGGCCGAGGAACGACAGGCTCGCCTCCGCGATGATCGCCGCCGCGATGGTCAGCGTCGCCTGGACGAGGATCGCCGGGACGATGTTGGGCAGGATGTGGACCCGGGCGATCCGCCAGGGCGGGTTGCCCATGGCGCGGGCCGCCTCCACGAACTCCTCCGCCGCCACGGCGCGGACTTGCGCCCGAGTGAGCCGGATGAAGGTTGAGGTCGCCGAGAGGCCGATCGCGATCATCGCGTTGACGAGGCTCGGGCCCAGGAAGGCGGCCAGCGCGATCGCCAGGATCAGGAAGGGAATCGCCAGGAGCGCGTCGGTGAGCCGGGAGATCGCCCCGTCGATCCAGCCGCCCGCATAGCCGGCGAGCAGGCCGAGCGGCAGGCCGAGGGAGACCGCGAGCGCCACCGAGACGAGGCCGGCGCCGAGGGAGGCCCGGGCGCCGAAGATGATCCGGGAGAGCACGTCGCGCCCGACCTCGTCGCCGCCGAACGGGTGCGCGAGGCTCGGCGCCCCGCGGACGTTGGCCCAGTCGGTGGCGGTCGGGTCGTAGGGCGCGATCCAGGGGGCGAACACCGCCATCAGGATCAGCAGGCCGACGATGACGAGGCCCGCCACCGCGCTCCTGCGCGCGCGCAGGCGCCGCCAGAAGGCTTTAAGGGTGCCGGGTTCCTGGATGAGGGCCGGCGCGCCCGCGGGGGCCGCGAGGCCGGTGGCTTCGGCGATGGGGGTGCCGGTGCTCATCGGGGGCTCGCGGGGTTGGCAGCGATGAGTACGATCCGCGCACACTGCTTTTCAGCGCAGCCCATGATGGTTTCAGGCCGGCCAGTGCGAGATGCGACGCGCTCCCTCTCCCGTGCGGGAGAGGGTTGGGGTGAGGGATCAGGTCTTTCCGGAGAGTTCTCCTCCCTCACCCTGTCCCTCTCCCGCTCGGGAGAGGGGACCCGCGCTTCACTCTGTGCACTCAATTGTAACTCCCGAAGTCGCAGCTCTGAAGACTGCGAGAGCGAGGCGCGGGCAATCATTGCGCTCATGCCCGCCTCAGCTTCGGGTTCACGGCGGCCGAGAGCAGGTCGGCGGCGAGGTTCAGGGCGATGTAGGTGGCGGCCGTGCAGATCACGACGCCCTGCACGGTGGCGAAATCCCGGTTGAACACCGCATCGACAATCAGCTTGCCGAAGCCCGGCACGGAAAACACCTGCTCGGTGAGCACCGCCCCCGACAGGAGCTGCCCGAATTCCAGCGCCCCCAGGGTGATGATCGGGATCGCGGCGTTCGGCAGCGCGTGCCGCAGGGTGACCCGCAGGGGCGAGACGCCCTTGGCGCGGGCCGTGCGGACGTAGTCGGAGCCGAGCACGCCGAGCATCGCGGCCCGGGTATGGCGCATCATCACCGCCGCGATGGCGTTGCCGAGCACGAAGGCCGGCATCACCATGGCGGCGAGGTTTTCGGACAGGCTCTCGAAGGGCGAGACGTAGCCCGAAGCCGGCAGCCAGCCGAGCTGCACCGAGAACAGCAGGATCAGCAGGATCCCCAGCCAGAAATTCGGCACCGACAGGCCCCAGAGGGCGATGCCGTTGGCGATCGTGTCGGCGGCTTGGCCGCGCTTGACCGCCGAGAGCACGCCCATCGGTACGCCGATGGCCAGCGCCACCAGCATGGCGAGGCAGGCGAGTTCGAGGGTGACCGGCAGCTTCTCGACGATCAGCTCGGAGACCGGCTTTTGCAACCGGATCGACTCGCCGAGATCGCCCCGCAGCACCCCGCCCGCCCAGTAGGCGTAGCGCACCGGCAGGGGCTCATCGAGGTGGTACTTCTCGCGGATGAACGCGATCACCTGCGGGTCGCGCTCCTCGCCGGTCAGCGCCGTGGCGACATCGCCCGGCAGCAATTGCTGCAGGGCGAAGATGATCATCGAGGCGAGGATCAGGGTCGGGACCGCCAGGGCGAGGCGGCGCGCCAGGAAGCGAAGCATCAGGCGCGCAGCGTCAGTTGAGCTTCAGGCCGGTGAAGCGCACGAGCCCGTCCGGATAGGGCACGAAGCCGGTGATCTTCTGGCTGTAGGCCCAGAGCAGCTTGCGGTGCAGGATGTAGATGCCGGGCCGGTCCTTCAGCACCTGATCGGCCAGGGCCTTCCAGGCGGCCTTGCGCTTGGCCGGGTCGACGGTGCCGCGCTCGGCCTGAAGGGCCGCGTCGGCCTCCGGGCTGCAGTACTTGGGATAGTTCAGCGCCGCCTTGCAGAACAGGAAGCTGAACGTGTTGCCGTCCGGGTCCGAGCGGCCGCTCCAGGAATAGAGCTGCGCCTCGTAATTGCCCTTGTCGGCGGCATCGAGCGCCGTGGTGAAGTCCACGGCCTGGAGCTTCACGTCGAAGCCCGCCTCCTTGGTCATCGCCTGGATCACCTGACCGACCTGGGGCGACTCGCTGTTGGCGTAGACGGTCAGCGTGATCTGCGGGTTCGGCTTGCCGGCCTCGGCGAGCAGGGCCTTGGCCTTGGCGACGTCCCGCTTCGGGATCGGGTACTCGGCGACGTAGTTCGGGTTCTTCGGGTTGACCCACTGGTTCCCGGCTAGGAACTCGCCGTTGTAGACCACCTGATTGATGGCGTTGCGGTCGATGGCGGCCTCGAAGGCGGCGCGCACCTTCGGGTCGGAGACCGGCGAGCCGGCCTTGTTGGGGTTGAACAGGATCTCCTGGAAGCCGAGCTCGTAGGTCGAGTCGAGCTTCAGCTTGGCGTCGCGCTTCACCTGCGGCACGTCGGTGGGGGCGAGGCGCTCCAGCAGGTCGAGCTGCCCGGCCCGCAGGTTGGTGAGCCGTACCGTGGCGTCGGGGATCGGCCGGAACTCGATCCGCTGGATGTGGATCGCGTCCTTGTTCCAGTAGTCGGGGAAGCGCTCGACCACGATCCGGTCCTGCGGCACCCGCTCGACGAACTTGTACGGACCGGCGCAGACCGGCGCGGAGGCGAACTTGTCGCCCAGCCGCTCGGCGGCCTTCGGCGAGACCATCATGCCGGCCCGGTCGGTGAACTGCGCGAGCAGCGGCGCGAACGGCTGCTTCAGGTTGATGCGGAAGGTCAGGTCGTCGACCACGTCCACCGAGTCGATCGGCGCGATCTCCGAGCGGCGCTGCGAGCCCGGCATCTTCATGTGCCGCTCGATCGAGTACTTGGCCGCGGCGGCATCGAGCTTCTCGCCGTCGTGGAACAGCACGTCCGGCCGCAGATGCATGGTGAGCGCCTTCTCGTCGGGCGACAGCTCCCAGGAGGTCGCGAGCTGCGGCACCGGCTTCAGATCCGGGCCGATATCCACGAGCTTGTCGCAGAGCGCCGCGAACACCATCCGGCTCGCGAAGGTGCGGGCGAGCGTCGGGTCGAGGGCGTCCGGATCCTCCATCATGCCGTAGCGCAGGGTCTGCGCGGCAGCGGGTCCGGACAGGATCAGTCCGGCGAAGAGGCAGGCGGCGAGACGCAACATGACGGCGGTCCGGAGGCTGGCGCGGGCGGAAGGATGCGATCGGCCAGGGCCGATCCGAAGGTGGCAAAGAGTGTTGCGCACCTCCGTGGCATGCACAATCCCAAGGCAGCATCCATGCCAGACGGTCAAGCTGCATCTTATATTCAGTTGGTTTGGGCGGGGTCGAAGGCGTATCGAGAGCAGCAGATTGCGATCTTCATGCGGCAAGTAATTGTGAATACGCAGAAGTAATTGGAATGACAAATGCGTCGTCAGGAAATCAAACTTCGCAGCGCATAAGACAAATTTTAGCAATTCTCTGCATCGATCGGCAGATCTTTCTGCCGCAGAGCGTTGCGATGTCTCAAAGGCGTCGATGAAGGACATGCATGGCCCGCGACATCGTATCATCCTGCCGGCCCTATGTTGGACTCAGAGCCGTCGTGATTTTTACGCGATCACCACCGACGTCTCCGTGGAGGGAATCCGTTTCCGCTCGTCATCGCTCCTGATCCCGGGCGAGGATCTCACCTGCAGCATCCGGCATATCGGCCTCCTGCACGCGCGGATAGATCGAGCGGCGGGCCAGGAATTCGTCGCCTCGGTCCGCGGGGGCGGGCCAGCGCTCGCCGGCTTGGCGCGTCAGTTCATCACGCTGTCCCGCGCCCAGGATTTCCGCATGGAGCGGATCCGGATCGATCACCGCATCGTCCCAAAGCAGAAGGTGGTCGTCGTGACGCTCGAGGGCGGCCATGCCCTGACGGGGCACGTGCTCAATATCTCGGCGTCCGGCGCGGCCCTGCTCATCGACCAGACGGTGGAACTCGGCGCGACGATCCGGGTCGGGCAGAAGCCGGCCCGGGTGATGCGGCATTTCACCCATGGGCTGGGGGCTGCCTTCGTGGAGCCGTTCGAGCCCGGCGAGGTCCACGAGGCGATGACCTTATAGGCCGCGTCATGCAGTATGGGCGGGGGCCTCGCAGTGGCCGCCGATGGGCGCTACATCTTACAGCATCAGCGAAGGACCCCCTATGAAGCGCCATCTCACCGCCTCTCTCGCCGCCTCCATCCCGGCCGCGCTCGCGCTGCTGCCGCAGGCGGCGCTCGCCCATCCGGGCCACGGCGTCGCCACCGGCGCGGAGGCGGGCTTCCTGCATCCGCTGATGGGAGCCGATCACGTGCTGGCGATGGTCGCCGTCGGCCTGCTGGCGGCGCTCCGGGGCGGGCGGGCCCTCTGGGCGCTGCCCCTGTCCTTTCTGGCGCTGATGAGCGCGGGGGCGGGGCTCGGCATGGCCGGCATCGCGCTGCCCTACGCCGAGACCGGGATCGCGCTCTCCATCGTGGTCTTCGGCCTCGCCGCCATGGTCGGCCTGCGGGCGCCGGTGGCGCTGCTCGCCGCCCTGGTCGGGGTCTTCGCGGTGTTCCACGGCTACGCCCACGGGGCCGAGATGCCGGAGACCGCCTCGGGCCTGACGTTCGGCTTCGGCTTCCTGGCCGCGACGGCGCTGCTCCATGCGGCCGGGATCGGCCTCGGCGTTGCCGGGTCCCGCCTCGGCGCCACCCGGGCCGCACCGGCCCTCGGTGCCGGTGTCGCGATGGCGGGTCTCGCCCTGCTGGTGCTGCCCGCCTGAGCGAGGCGACCGGACCGTCGACGCGCAGGCCTGACGCGGGGTCGGTGCCGCGCCTGAGTATCCGCATCGATCTCGGGCCGGGGCACCGGCTCGGCCCCGGCAAGGTGCGCCTGCTGGAAATGATCGCCGCGCACGGCTCCATCGCGGGGGCCGGGCGGGCGCTGGGCATGTCGTACCGGCGCGCGTGGCTGCTGGTCGAGGCGATGAATACCGGCTTCGGCCGCCCGGTGGTCGAGGCGCAGACGGGCGGCCGGGCCGGGGGCGGCGCGCGCCTCTCGGAGTTCGGAGCCGACGTCGTGGCGCGGTACCGGGCGATCGAAGCGGCTGCCGAAGCGGCGGCCGCCCCCTACCTGAGCCAGCTGGGGCCAGCCGGGGACATGTAACCGGCCCGGGTGCGGGGGCGATAAGCGGGTGCGGATGCCGCAGGCCCCAGGGGCTGATTGCGCCGCCCGCTGCACCACGTCCCGCCGGTCGCGATCATCTCCGGCGGCATCAAGAGGACCCCACATGGCAAAGATTACGACGCTCGCCCTGATGAGCCTGCTGGCCATCACCACGGGTGCGCAGGCGGCCCCGAAGGTCGAGCGCCTGCGCGGGACCGTGGAGGCGGTCAAGGGCGACGGCTTCACGCTCAAGACCATCGACGGCAAGTCGGAATCCGTGGCGCTGCCGCCGGACGCCAAGGTCTCGTGGGTCATCCCGGCGAGCCTGGACGAAATCAAGGACGGCGTATTCATCGGCACGGCCACCAAGGGCGAGCCCCCGGTGGCGCTGGAGGTCGTGCTGTTCCCCGAGGCGATGCGCGGCACCGGCGAGGGGCACTATGACTGGGACATGATCCCGGATCACACGGCCGGCGGCGCGCAGGTGAAGAGCGCGATGACCAACGGCACCGTGAAGGCCGACACCCGCTCGACCGCGCCCGACGCCCCCCGGGTGAAGTCTGCCATGACCAACGGCACCGTGCGGGCGAGCGGCGGCGGGGCCGAGCGGACGCTGACCGTCGATTACGGCAAGGGCCAATCCATCCAGGTCCTGGTGCCGCCGCAGGCGCCGGTCGTCACCTTCGCGCCGGCCGATGCCTCGGCGCTCAAGCCGGGCGCCAAGGCGTTCGTGGTCGTCGCGCGCGAAGATGACGGCCACCTCGCGGCACGGCGCGTCGCGGTCGGCAAGGACGGCCTCACCCCGCCCATGTAAGCCGGCAATGGAACCGGGCCGTCCCACGTAGTGCCGCCAGCAACGGTGGCCGGCCGGGACTCGAGACACGAATCGTCCGGCGCGCGAATACGGGCGCCGGGCTATTCGAGGCCGAAGACGCTCTAGAAATAAGCGCGAGACCGGCCTCCCCAATCTGGTTAGAGGCCAGAGCGCCCCAAAATTGTTGCCAGCGCGCAACATCCAGTCGGAACCGCGGCAATAGTCGAGATTCCGCGTTGCCGCCCGAAACCCGTTCGCACATGGTGAGGGTGCACGGGGGCATCGCCAAGCGAGAGCCCGCAAGAGCCTGCCGCTCAAGACGCAGGCCAAGTCTACAAAACGTGCGGCTAGATCCGGTCAACCGGGCACGTCCGCATTCTTGGGTCTCGAAGCTTTGGAGATATCGATGAAGCTCTTGAAGGGCTCGCTGCTCGGGTCGGCTGCCGCGTTCGCGGCGGTGGGCGCCGCGCACGCCGCCGATCTGCCGGTCAAGAAGGCTGTGCCGATCGAATACGTCCGCGTCTGCACCGCCTACGGCGCCGGCTTCTTCTACATTCCCGGCACCGACACCTGCCTGCGCGTCTCGGGCCGCGCCCGGTTCGAGGGCGGGTACATGACCAGCTACTCGCGCCAGAACGGCAACGGCGGCGACACCTCGGGCTACCAGGGCCGGATGCGCATCAACCTCGATGCCCGCACCCAGACCGCCTACGGCACGCTCCGCGCCTTCGTCCGCCTCGATGCCGGCGCCCGCACCGGCTATTCCGGCGTCGGCACCTCCGGCACCCAGCAGCGCATCGGTCAGGCCTATCCGGGCCTCGGCATCGACAGCTTCGGCCGTGACCAGCAGTTCGTGAACGTCGACAAGGCGTTCATCCAGTTCGCCGGCATGACCGCCGGTCGCGCCTCCTCGTTCTTCGACTTCTACGCCCACGATTTCGAGTTCGCTGGCGCCACCGCCGGTTCGGATATTGCCTCCACCAACCTGCTCGCCTACACGGCGACGTTCGGCAACGGCCTGTCGGCCACGATCTCGGCCGAAGACCCGGTCTTCCGCCGCAGCCCGATCTTCTCGGCCTCGAACAACCCGGCCGGTGCTACGGTCAACGCGAACCTCGCGACCTTCGCGCAGGGCAACTCGCCGGCCGAAGTGTTCATCGGCTACACCAACGGCCAGCCGACCCGGTACAGCTTCGTCGACGTGATCCAGCGGTCGCGCATGCCCGACGTCGTCGGTGCTCTGCGCCTCGATCAGGCCTGGGGCTCGGCCCAGCTGTCGGCCGCCGTGCATGAGCTGAACGTCGGTAACGTCGCCAACGGCGCCGGCACCGGCAGCGGCTCGAACATCAGCATCCCGCACACCAGCAACTCGTACGGCTGGGCGGTGCAGGGCGGCCTGAAGATCAACACGCCGTTCATCGCGCCGGGCGACGCCCTGTACCTGCAGGGTGCCTACGGCTCCGGCGCTCAGCTCTATACCGGCTACTCCGCGTTCAGCGGCTCCTACTCGCAGAACGCGGCCACGATCCAGGGCCAGAAGTTCAACCAGTTCTTCAACGACGCGACGGTCAACCCGTTCACGGGCCAGCTGCAGCAGTCGACGAGCTTCAGCGCGACGGCGTCTTACCTCCACTACTGGACGCCTGAGTGGCGCTCGGCCTTCTTCGGGTCGTACGGCGAGATGAACTTCTCGCAGGCAGCCCGTGCGGCCCAGGGCATCGCCTACGCGGTCGCCAATCCGTTCGGGCTGATCAACTTCGGTGCGAACGCCGTCGGTACGCCGGGCACGCGCTTCTATGCCCTGAGCGAGGCGCTGCGTGACACCTACCAGTTCGTGGCGGGCGCCAGCATCATCTGGTCGCCGGTGAAGGACCTCGATATCGGTGTCGAAGGTTACTACACCCAGATCGGCGTCAAGAACGGTCGGGTGATCGACAAGGACAAGAGCCCCACCGCCTACGCCAACGTCGCGGCCATCAATGCCGGCACCTTCGTGCCGCGGACCACGACTTCGGACGGCGTGTCCTCGTTCCGCTTCCGCGTCCAGCGCGACTTCTGATCCAAGACGCCGGGGCTTCGGCCCCGGCCGATTGCCTCGTGCTTCTCATCTCAGGGCTCGGCTTCGGCCGGGCCTTTTTTGTTGCGCCGGTCGATTCGATAGACCTTCGCGCGTCGTGAGCCCGACGGAGGCGCGACGCCTGGGGCCTTTCCCGGCTGTACGCGTCCGGGTTGGGCATCGACGGTCGTGACCGAGCGCGACCGGCGCCGCCCGCATTCGATCCTGAACCGGCGTGACCGGACCCGGTCTGCGGAACCGCAAGCGGATGGCCCCGGGGCGTGGCCGCCGAGGTCGCGGCTGGTACGGCTCGGGCACCCGCCCATACCGCACCACGGCGCCCCGCCCCAGGCCTCCGTAGCGTGTGCCGATCAGGGCAGGGCGGGGCAGCCGTCCCCGATGAGGACGGCCGCAGCCCGAATCCAGACCGGTTTGGCGGCCCGATGGCGGTTGCCCCTGGGGGGCATCCTGAGCCCGGCCATGACTTCGCGGGGGTTCGCTGCAGGCCCGCGATCCGGCCATCCCTGACATTCCGCGCAGTCGCGCTGCGATCCGACCGAGAATCAGGCGCGCCCTTGAGTCTGCGCTGGACCCGCCGTCGCGGCGCCATTTCCGTTTTGGTTGCGAGCAGAGGCGGGCGGTGCGCGCACAGCGTGCAAGTCGACCGCGGCGCGGGTGCAGTCATGCGGTCGAGGGGGCGCGTAGATTCTGAAAATCTATCTGACGTCGTGATTGCTATAAGATCGATAGGACAAAACATCATAGAATTGATCCGCCAAAAATCCGCGACTGTATTGTAGGATCGCCCGGCGCATTGACGGTCTATATCAATATTATATTTGTTGCATACGTGCAACGTTTCCAACCGACACTATTCTTATGCGTTGATCAAAGTTGCGACCGCGATCTTGTTTGCACAATGTGCCCAGGCATCGGAGCATCTCGATAACGAGATCCCGAACAGCTTTGCCATCAACAGGCAAGCTGCGCAAACAATAAGCCGCCAACGCAGGAATAGACTGCGTGAACGGTGCTATCGGGTCTCGAAGCCTTGGAGATATCTATGAAGCTCTTGAAGAGCTCGATGCTCGGGTCGGCTGCCGCGTTCGCGGCGGTGGGCGCCGCGCACGCCGCCGACCTTCCGATCAAGAAGGCGGCGCCGATCGAGTACGTCCGCGTCTGCTCCGCCTATGGGGCCGGCTTCTTCTACATCCCTGGCACCGACACCTGCCTGCGCGTCTCGGGCCGTGCCCGGTTCGAGGGCGGGTACATGACCAGTTCGTCGCGTCAGGGAACCGGTGGTGACACGTCGGGCTACCAGGGCCGGATGCGCATCAACCTCGATGCCCGCACCCAGACCGCCTACGGCACCCTGCGCGCCTTCGTGCGCCTCGATGCCGGCGCCCGCACCGGTTATTCCGGCATCGGCACCTCCGGTACGCAGGCGCGTATCGGCCAAGCCTACAATGCTACGGGCGTCGACGAGATCGGGCGTGCGCAGCAATTCGTGAACGTCGACAAGGCGTTCATCCAATTTGCCGGGCTCACCGCCGGTCGCGCGTCCTCGTTCTTCGACTTCTACGCCCACGACTTCGAGATCACCGGCAACACGGCTGGCTCGGATATCGCGTCAACCAACCTGTTCGCCTACACGGCGACCTTCGGGAACGGCCTGTCGGCGACGCTCTCGGTTGAAGACCCTGTCTACCGTCGCAGCGGGATCTTCGCGCCGACCGGCGGCACCAGCCCGCTCGCCCCCGTCGTGGTCGCGTATAACAGGCTGGGTGTCCCGGTCGCCGCCAGCAACGTCGACGTCGTTCAGCGCGAGCGCCTGCCCGACTTCGTCGGCGTGTTGCGCCTCGACCAGGCGTGGGGCTCGGCTCAGATCTCCGCCGCCACCCACGAGCTGAACGTCGGCAACATGGCCACGTCGGTCCCCGGCGCGAACGTCGCGATCGCCCATACGCGGAGCGTCCAGGGCTGGGCGGTTCAAGGCGGCCTGAAGGTTAACGCGCCGTTCGTCGCTCCGGGCGACGCCCTCTACCTCCAGGGCGCCTACGGCGACGGCGCGGACATGTATACCGGCTACTCTAACTGGGCTGGATCGTACAACACGTACGGCGCCAGCGGCACGATCCAAGGCCAGAAGTTCCTGCAATACTTCTCCGATGCGACGGTCAACCCGTTCACCGGACAGCTGCAGACCTCGCAGAGCTTCTCCGCGGTGGGATCCTACCTGCACTACTGGTCGCCGGAGTGGCGCTCGGCCTTCTTCGGCTCCTACGGCGAGCAGAACTTCGCGAAGACCGCCCGGTTCGGCCAGGGCGCAATCTACAATGTCATCGGCGGAAGCGGCAACAACACCGTCGGGCTGCCCGGCACCCGCTTCTATCAGCTGAGCCAGGCGTTGCGCGACACCTACCAGTTCGTGGCCGGCGCGAGCCTGATCTGGTCGCCGGTCAAGGACCTCGATATCGGCGTGGAGGGTTACTACACCCAACTCGGCGTCAAGAGCGGCCGGGTGATCGATCTCGACAAGGACCCGGGCGCGTACGGTCGGGTCAGCCAGATCAATGCCGGCGGTCCGGTTCGGACGGCGACACAGGATTCTGTCTCGCAGATCCGCTTCCGCGTCCAGCGCGACTTCTAATCCGCAATGCCGGCGCCGGGATCACGGTCCCGACGCCGGCCCTCGTGCGAACCGACTTCCGAGGCTTGGCTCCCCGCCAAGCCTCTTTTCATCGCAGCATCCGTTGTCCCGCGTGCAGGCTTGCGCCGGGACGACGCGGATTTCTGCCCCGACTCGGCGCTGGTTCACCGGCTTTCGCCGGGCAAGATCGATCGTCGGTCCGCCACGCCCTGCACGGTGCGCGTTTCCGGGGCGCTGCCGTTGATGGAATGCGCGCAGGCGCAGGCGCGATTCGCCCGGCATCGCCCAGATGGCCGCCCATCCTCGCTCTGGCTGACCGAACAACGAAGAAAACCCGTCTGCTTCAACCCGAACGTGTTCTCACCGATCGAAAGTCTCGGCCAGCGAAATGAACTGATCGTACCGTGAACCAATTATTCTGAGCGTTTGTGCTCAACATGATAGACCGATTTTATAATCCAAAACTTACTTGGCTGAAGCTGAAGTTATATTGCGGGATGTAAAACGATAACTGAAGGACCGAACTGACTTGGGTACTTGTGTCGTGGGATAAGTCTAATCATCAAATATCAATGTTAAAGACGATTTTTGGTCGTAAGTATATTCGAATGGTATGTTTCAGTACCGTGATACACGATCGAAATAAGAAAAAATCGGAATAATCGATCTATAAAATCAATCGGGGGTTTCGATGACATCGCTGATGCGCTCCCTGCTCGGGACTGTGGCCGCGTGCGCGGCCGCGGGGGCCGCACGGGCCGCCGACCTGCCCGTCAAGAAGACGGCGCCGACCGAGTCTGTCCGCGTCTGCACCGCCGACGGAGCCGGCTTCTTCTACATCCCCGGCACCGACACCTGCCTGCGCATCTCCGGCCGCGCCCGGTTCGAGGGGGCCTACCAGACCGCGTCCAGCCGGCAGCCCGGCGCCAGCGGCGACACATCGGGTTATCGCGGCCTGCTGCGCTTCAATCTCGATGCGCGCACCCAGACCGCCTACGGCACGCTCCGCGCCTTCGCGCGCCTCGAAGCCGCCTCCCGCACCGGGGTCATCCACACCGCGACCATGCTGCGGATCGGCCAGGCCTATGGCGCCACCGGCGTCGACGAGGCGGGTCGCACGCAGCAATACATGAATGTCGACAAGGCGTTCATCCAGTTCGCCGGGCTGACCGCTGGTCGCGCGTCCTCGTTCTACGATTTCTACGCCCACGATTTCGAGTTCTACGGCGCCACCTCGGGCTCCGATAATTCGTCCACCACCGTGCTCGCCTACACGGCGACCTTCGGGGAGGGCCTGTCGGCGACGCTCTCGGTCGAGGACCCGGTCAACACCCGCTCGCCGGTCTTCGCGCCGCTCTCCGGGCCGCCGGCAAGCCCGGTCTTCGTCGCCTATGCCGACGGCCTGCCGACGCGCTACGGCACCGTCGACCCGGTCCAGCGCTCACGTCTGCCCGACGTCGTCGCCGCCCTGCGGACCGATCAGGCGTGGGGCTCCGCGCAGCTCTCGGCCGCCACGCACGAACTCAACGTCGGCAACCTGTCGACCGCGGTTGCGGCCGGCACGGGCGGCGTGCTCACCGGCATCCCGCACACTCGGTCGGTCCAGGGCTGGGCCGTCCAGGGCGGCGTGCAGATCAACCTGCCCGCCATCGCGGCCGGCGACACGGTCTATCTCCAGGGTGCCTACGCCGACGGTGCCCAGAGTTACGCCGGCTACTGCATGATCGCGGGGTGCTACCGGCAATCGAACACGGGCTTCGACACGCAGAAGTTCGAGCAATACTTCGCGGATGCGTCGATCAACCCGTTCACCGGCCAGCTCCAGACCTCGACCAGCTTCTCGGCCGTCGCGGCGTTCCTGCACTACTGGTCACCCGAGTGGCGCTCGGCCCTGTTCGCCTCCTATGGCGAGCAGGATTTCTCCGCTGGCGCCCGCTTGGCCCAGGGGGCCCTGTGCGGCCTCGCCAGTGCGAACGGCACGGGCGACTTCGGTGTCGACGCCGTCGGCGTCCCGGGCACCCGCTTCTACCAGCTGAGCCAAGCGCTGCGCGACACCTACCAAGTCGCGGCCGGGGCGAGCCTCATCTGGTCGCCGGTGGCCGACCTCGATATCGGCGTCGAGGCCTTCTACACCCAGATCGGCGTCAGGAAGGGTCGTGTGATCGATTCCGACAAGAGCCCGACGGCTTATGCCAACGTGGCGGCCATCAACAGCGGTGCCGTCCTGCCCCACACCGCGACGCAGGATTCGATGACCCACGTCCGCCTCCGCGTCCAGCGCGACTTCTGATCCTCTGCGCCGGTAAGGCGTTGTCAGGCCCGGTCCTGCGTCGTGCCCGTGGCCGGGGCCACGGGGAGAGGGCGGATCGTGCCGCCTTCGTCGGGCGTGGGCTTGTAATCCCCGCCCGCGGAACAGGTCGGGCACTTTGTTCCCGGCAGCGCGTTGCCGCCCTCCGGCCCTGCTGATACGCCGAATGTCACTTTATTTCCGCCGGCTGTGCGGGTCTTGACATGACGCGACGGTCATCGGCCGGCGCAAGATCATGCGTGAGGGCCTTGAGCCGCCGACGGGTCGAGAGGCATCCGGGGGGACGTCCATGACCAGCACTGCGTCGCCGAGCCCGATACCGGCACCGGTCGAGACCCGCGTCGAGGGGACGCGCACGACCCGATTCTGGCCGGAGCGCTGGTGGCGGCTGGTCGATTTCAAGATCGGCATCATCCCGCTGCCGGTCTACGTCATCCTCGCCGCGCTGATCGTGATCCTGGTCCAGGAGGGCGAGATCAAGCCCGACGGGCCGACCATGATCGCCGTGCTGGTGATGGGCGGCTTCACCTGCGCGGAGATCGGCAAGCGGATCCCGATCCTCAAGAACATCGGCGCGGGCGCGATCTTCGCGACCTTCATCCCCTCGGCGCTGGTCTACTACGCGCTGGTGCCGCCGCAGATGGTCAAGGCGATCACCGACTTCACCAAGTTCACCAACTTCCTCTACATCTACATCGCCACGATCATCGTCGGCTCGATCCTCGGCATGGACCGCGAGGTCCTGATCAAGGGCTTCCTCAAGATCTTCGCGCCGCTGGCCACCGGCTCGGTGGCGGCGGCCCTGGTCGGCACCCTGGTCGGGACGCTGCTGGGCCTCGGGCCGTACAAGACCTTCTTCTTCATCGTCGTGCCGATCATGGCGGGCGGCGTCGGCGAGGGCGCGATCCCGCTTTCGATCGGCTACGCGGCGATCCTCGGCCAGCAGCAGGGGGTCATCTTCGCCCAGGTCCTGCCGCCGGTGATGCTCGGCTCGCTGACCGCGATCATCTTCTCCGGCACCCTCAACTCGGTGGGCAAGCGCTATCCCCACCTCACCGGCGAGGGCCGGCTCCAGCCGGATTCGGACGGCATCAAGTCCAGCGACGCGCAGGCCAAGTCCGAGGCGGCGCGGGGCCAGATCGATCCCGCCACGATCGGCGCGGCGGGGCTCACCGCCATCACCCTGTACCTGCTCGGCGTCATGGCGCATCACCTGGTCGGCCTGCCGGCGCCGGTGGCGATGCTGTTCCTGGCGGTGTTCGCCAAGCTCGCCAGCGCGGTGTCGCCCCATCTCCAGGCCGGCGGCTTCGTGGTCTACAAGTTCGTCCAGGTCTCGATGACCTACCCGCTGCTCTTCGCCATCGGCGTGGCGCTGACCCCCTGGCACGAGCTGATGGCCGCCTTCACGCTGGTGAACCTGATCACCATCGTGTCGACCGTGGCGACGCTGATGGTCACGGGCTTCTTCGTGGGTCGGTGGCTCGGTATGTACCCGATCGAGACCGCCATCGTGAACGCCTGCCACAGCGGCCAGGGCGGCACCGGCGACGTCGCGATCCTCACGGCGGCGAACCGGATGGCGCTGATGCCGTTTGCGCAGATCGCGACCCGCATCGGCGGCGCGCTCACCGTGACGGGCACGATCATCGCGATGAAGTGGATCGGGGTCTGACCGGCCCCGCAGGGAGCGTTTGACCATGGCCGGTGATCCAGGTGCCGTCGAGGCGACCCTCAAATCGAGGATCGGTGCGATCCTGCGCGCGACGAGCGGCAACTTCCTGGAGATGTTCGACTTCTTCCTGTTCGGGTTCTACGCCAGCTACATCGCGCGGGCGTTCTTCCCCTCGGGCAACGAGACCACCGAGCTCCTGCTCACCTTCGGCACCTTCTGGCTCGGGGCGCTGATGCGCCCCCTCGGGGCGATCGTGCTCGGCGCCTATATCGACCGGATCGGCCGCCGGCAGGGTCTGATCGTCACCCTGGCCATCATGGCGAGCGGCACGGTGCTGATCGCCTTCTGCCCGAGCTACGACACGATCGGCGTCGCGGCGCCGCTCATCGTGCTGGCCGGCCGCCTGCTCCAGGGTTTCTCGGCGGGCGTCGAGATCGGCGGCGTCTCGATCTACCTGTTCGAGATCGCGACCCCGCAGCGGCGCGGCTTCTACACCTCGTTCCAATCGGCGAGCCAGCAGGTGGCGATCCTGTTCGCGGCCCTGATCGGCTATGGCTTGAACGCCTTCCTGACCAAGCAGCAGATTGGCGACTTCGGCTGGCGGATCCCGTTCCTGATCGGCTGCCTGATCGTGCCGTTCATCTTCTTCATCCGGCGCTCGCTGCAGGAGACGCAGGCCTTCGCCAAGCGCACCCATCACCCCGGCACCCGCGAGATCCTGACGACGGTCGCCGCCAATTGGCGGATCGTGCTCCTCGGCATGATGCTGACCACGATGACGACGGTGACCTTCTACATGATCACCGTCTACACCCCGACCTTCGGCAAGACCGTCCTTAAGCTCACCGAGACCAACAGCCTGATCGTGACCCTGTGCGTGGCGATCACCAACTTCATCTGGCTGCCGGTGGGCGGTGCGCTGTCCGACGCGATCGGCCGGAAGCCGGTGCTGCTGACGATCTCGGTCCTGTCGCTGCTGACGACCTACCCGGCCCTGCACTGGCTCGTGGCCGACCCGACCTTCGGCAAGATGCTGGCGGTCGAATTGTGGTTCTCGTTCTTCTTCGGGGTCTACAACGGCGCGATGGTGGTCTCGCTCTCCGAGGTGGTGCCGGCCCATGTCCGGGCGAGCGGCTTCTCGCTGGCCTACAGCCTCGCCACCGCGTTGTTCGGCACCGCCACCCCGATGGTCTCGACCTTCCTGATCGAGAAGACCGGCGACCGGGCCTCCCCCAGCTACTGGCTGATGGCGGCGGCCGCCTGCGGCATCGTGGCGACGCTCGCGCTGTTCCGGGGTCGCCCGCAGGTGGAGCGCGTCCCCGCCCACGCCTGAGGAGTTCGGGTTTCCAAAGGGCGTGCCCTTTGGTGGGTCGTCAGGGCAAAGCCCTGATTGTCTCGAGCTTCGCTCGGCACCAGGGCTCTGCCCTGGACCCGCGAAGGTCTCGACCTTTCGAAACCACGACCGGGTTCAGCTCTCCTGCCAGATCCGGATCCGCGCCTTGAAGGCGGCCCGGATATGGGCGCGCGCCGCCGCCTCGGCGGCGTCGCCGTCATGGGCGCGGATCGCCGCCACGATGGCGGCGTGCTCGGCGAGCGACTCCGCGGCACGGTCGGGGGACGCCAGGGTGGTGGCGCCCGGCAGCAGCACCAGCGACAGGCGCATCGTCTCCAGCGTGCCCTGCAGGAAGCGGTTGCGGGCCGCCCCGTGGATCTGCCGGTGGAACAGGCGGTTGGTCCGCGCAAGCGCCGGCGCGTCGCCGAGCAGTCCCCGGTCCCGGGCGACCATCTCCTCCAGGATCTCGGTCTCGACCGCGCTGGCGTGAACGGCGGCGAGGCGGGCCGCCGTCCCCTCCAACACCTCGCGCATGTCGTAGAGTTCGCTGACCTGCCCGTAATCGAGCTGCGCCACGCTCGCGCCCCGGTGCGGCTCGTGGGCGACGAGGCCCTGCGCCTCCAGCCGTCCCAGCGCCTCGCGCACCGGCGTGCGGCTGATCTGGAACCGCTCCGCGAGCTCGGCTTCGCGCAGCCGGCTTCCGGGGGCGAGTTCGCCCTCCTCGATCGCGCGCAGCAGGCGCTCGTAGGCGCCGGCGCCGCTGGGGCGCTCCGAGTCGCTCGCCTTCATCCCGAGATCTCCTCCGGCCGGCCATAGCCCGAAACGCGGCGGCCCGGAACGCTTGCGAAGAATTGCATGCAGACGTATACAATTTGCATTCGAAGAGGAACGGCAGGGAGACGGAGATGCGGCAGGCAGGCGATGCGCAGTGGGATGTCGTGGTGGTCGGCTCGGGCAATGCCGCCATGAGCGCCGGACTCGCCGCCCTGGAGCGCGGCGCCTCGGTGCTGATGATCGAGAAGGCCGAGCGGGATCTGGCCGGCGGCAACACCGCCTACACGGCCGGCGCCATGCGCTTCGTCTACGAGGGCACCGGCGACCTGATGCCGTTGCTGGCCGATCCTGAGGATCCGCGCCTGCCCCGCACCGATTTCGGCGCCTACACGGCACAGACGTTCGAGCAGGATCTCCTCGGCTTCAACGACGGAAGGCCGCTGTCGCGCGAGCAGCGCATCCTGATCGACGAGAGCGGCGCGGCTTTGCGCTGGCTGGGCACGCAGGGGGTGAAGTTCGAGCCGATCTATTCCCGCCAGTCCTTCGAGAAGGACGGGCGCTTCGTGTTCTGGGGCGGCCTGACGCTCGCCACCCACGACGAGGGGTTCGGCCTCGCCCGCGCGGAGCTCGAAGCCTTCACCGAGGCCGGCGGGGAGATCCGCTACGGCTGCCCGGCCAAGGGGCTGATCGTCGAGGACGGGCGCGTCGTCGGGGTGGAGACGCCGCAGGGCGCTGTCCGCGCCAAGGCCGTTGTGCTGGCCTGCGGCGGCTTCGAGTCGAACGCCGCACTCCGGACGCGCTTCATCGGCGAGGGCTGGGACAAGGCCCGGGTCCGCGGAACACCGCACAATCAGGGCGACGGGCTTCAGATGGCGCTGGACCTCGGCGCCAAGGCGCACGGCTTCTACGGCGGCTGCCACGCCACGCCGATGGACCTGCACACCCCCGATTACGGCAACCTCGAGCTGCCGCACGGTGAGCGCAAGCACTACCGCAAGATCTGCTACTTCCTGGGACTGATGCTCAACGCGAACGGAGAGCGGTTCGTCGACGAGGGCAAGGATTTCCGCAACTACACCTACGCCCAGTTCGGCCGCGCCATCATGGAGCAGCCCGGCCACGTGGCGTGGCAGATCTTCGACGCGAAGGTCGATCACCTGCTCTACAGCGAGTACCGCTTCCACGACGCCCACTTCGTCGAGGCCGATACCCTGGACGGCCTCCTCGACAAGCTCGACGGTATCGACCGGGACGGGGCGAAGCGGACGATCGCGGCGTTCAACGCCGCCGTGGACGCGGCGGTGCCGTTCGATCCGACCGTGAAGGACGGGCGCGGCACGAAGGGGCTTCCCCTGCCGAAATCGAACTGGGCGCAGACGATCGAGACCGGGCCGTTCAAGGCCTATCCGGTGACCGGCGGCATCACCTTCACGTACGGCGGTGTGGAAGTCGGCGACGACGGCGGCGTGAAGCGGGAGGACGGCGGCGCCATTCCGGGCCTCTACGCCTGCGGCGAGATGGTGGGCGGCGTGTTCTTCAACGGCTATCCCGGCGGTTCGGGGCTGACCTCGGGCGTGGTGTTCGGCCGGCGGGCGGGGTACGGCGCGGCGGCGGGGGCCAAGAGCTGAAGGGGTCTCGCTAGAACGCGACGCGTTCCCTCCCCCGCAGAGGGGGAGGGGGAGCAGCGTGAACGGTCCGGCACACCCGGCGGCCCACCGCCCCCTGTCCGGAACCCCGCGGCGGGCGTAGAAGCCTGCCATGTCCTCCCGACAGGCCGTCTTCACCATCACCCGCGGCGTCCCGTTCCTGCCGACGCTGGCGGACGCGCTGCTCTCCGGCCGGCTCGTCGGGCCGGTGGCGGACGACCCGCTGGCGCTCGCCGCCGTCACCCTCTACCTGCCGACCCGCCGCGCCGCCCGGGCCCTGTCCGCCATCCTGGCCGAAAGGCTCGGCCGGGATGCCCCCGGGCAGGCCACCCTGCTGCCGCGGATGATCCCCCTCGGCGAGGCCGACGAGGCGGAACTCGACCTCGCCGCCGAGCCGCTGCTGGAGGAGAACGCCGATCCCTTGAGCGCCCCGATGCCGCCGCTGGAGCGCCGGCTGATCCTCGCCCGCCTCGTCCAGGCCTGGGCCAGGACCGTGGATCGCACCCTGCTGCCCCTCGACGCCGAGGTGCCGTTCCTCGTCCCGTCCTCCCCGGCCGACGCCGTGGGCCTCGCGGGCGATCTCGAACGGCTGATGGACGCGCTGACCGTCGAAGGCCTGCCCTGGTCGGAGATCGGCGCCGCCGTCGAGGCCGAGTATTCCCGCTATTTCGGCCTGACCCTCGACTTCGTGAAGATCGCCGCCGAGAACTGGCCGAAGCTGCTCGCCGAGCGGGGGCTCGCCGATCCCGTCGCCCGCGCCCGCGGCCTCCTGCTCGCCGAGGAGCGGCGCCTGTCGCGCGGCGTCACGCCGGATCCGGTGGTCGTCGCCGGTTCGCTCGGCTCGGTCCCCGCCACCGCCCGGCTGATCGCCGCCGTGGCGAAGCTGCCCCGGGGCGCCGTGGTGCTGCCCGGACTCGACCTCGACCTCGACGCCGCAGGCTGGGACGGCATCGACACCGGCGAGGGGTTTTCGCGGATCATCGCCCACGGCCACCCGCAGGCGGTGCTGCACCGGCTGCTCGGGCCCGACAATCTCAACCTCGCCCGCGCGGAGATCGTCGCCCTCGGCGAGCCCGCGCCCGGTCAGGCGGCCCGGGCCGCCCTGCTGTCGCAGGCGCTGCGGCCGGCCGACACCACCGACGCCTGGGCGGCCCTCGACCCGGCCGAGCGCGATGCCAACGCGCGCCTCGGCCTCGACGGTCTGGCGCTGGTCGAGGCCGCGGACGAGCGGGAGGAGGCGCTGATCGCCGCAATCGCCCTCCGCGAGACCCTTCAGACGCCCGGCGCCACCGCGGCCCTGGTCACGCCCGACCGGGGGCTCGCCGGCCGGGTGGCGGTGGAATTGCTGCGCTGGGGCATCGTGGCGGAGGATTCGGCGGGTCTGGCGCTCGCCGGCAGCCCGGCAGGCCGCCTGGCGCGGCTGGCGGCCGAACTCGCCGCCGACCTCGCCCGCAACCAGGCGGACGCGATCCCGGCCCGGCTGATCGCGCTGCTGTCGCATCCGCTGGTCCGGCTCGGCCTGCCGCGCGCCGACGTGGTGCGGGGCGCCGCCGCCCTGGAGATCGGCCTGCTGCGCGGTCCGGTCCCGGCCCCCGGGTTTTCGGGGCTGCGCACGGCGCTGGCGGCCGAGCGCGCCGGGCCGCCTGAGCATCGGCCCCGGGCGAAGCGTCGGCTCACGGACATCGACTGGGATCTCGCCGCGGACCTGCTCGACCGGCTGGACCTCGTCTTCCGGGATTTCCCGGGTCCGGACGGCGCCGGCGACTGCGACCTCGTCACGACGGCCGCCCGCCACCGGGAGGCCTGCGACCGGCTGGTCGCCGGGCCGGAGGATGCCCCGGAGGTCGAGACGGACGGCTCCCTGTCCTGCCTCGATGCCCTGTTCGACGATCTGGACATGGCCGCGCCCGGGCTGATGCCGGGGCGGTTCGACGATTACGCGACCTTCTTCACGTCGCTCACCCGGGAGCGCGTGGTCGCCTGCTCGGGCGAGGCGCCGCATCCGCGGCTGCGCATCCTCGGCCTGCTGGAAGCGCGTCTGCTCTCGGTCGATCGGGTGGTCCTCGGCGGCCTCGACGAGGGCGTCTGGCCGGTACGCACCCTGACCGACGCGTTCCTCAACCGGCCGATGCGCGAGCGGGTCGGCCTCAACCCGCCCGAGCGGCGGATCGGCCAGATGGCGCACGACTTCGTGCAGGCGCTGGGCTGCCGGGATGCGGTGATCACCCGGGCGCTCAAGCGCGAGGGCGCGCCGACCGTGCCCTCCCGGCTGATCCAGCGCCTGCGCGCGCTGGCCGGCGACACGAACTGGGACGTGGTGCTGAAGGCCGGCCGCCGCTTTGCCGGCCTCGCCGCGCAGCTCGACGCGGCCCCGCCGCAGCCGCGGCTCAAGCGGCCCGCGCCGAAGCCGGACCCGGCCCTGTTCCCGCGCTCGCTCAGCGTCACCGAGATCGAAACGCTGGTGCGCGATCCTTACAGCATCTTCGCCCGCCACGTGCTCGGGCTCGATCCCCTGGACCCGCTGGCGGCGGCGCCGGGCGTCGCGACCCGCGGCTCCCTGGTCCACGAGGTCTTCGCCGAGTTCGCCCGGCGCCATCCGCGCGACCTTCCCCGCGAGGCCGCGGAGCGGCTGTTCAACCTCGCGGTGAATGCCTTCGCGGAGATCGAGGCGGAATACCCGAACCTCTACGCTGAGTGGTGGCCGCGCTATCAGCGGATGGCGGCCGCCTATCTGGATTGGGAGGCGCAGCGCCGGCCCGGCCTGACGCAGGTTCACCCGGAGGTGTCGGGCCGCTGGGTGATCCCGATGGGCCGGGAGAGCTTCACGCTGCGCGCCCGCGCCGACCGAATCGAGCTGCGCCCGGATGGGACCGCCTGCATCGTCGACTACAAGACCGGCGCCCCGCCCTCGGCGAAGATGATCTTTTCCGGCTTCTCGCCGCAGCTGACCCTGGAGGCGGCGATGCTGATGCACGGCGCCTTCGCGGATCTGCCGAAGGTCAAGGCGACGCCCGACCTGCTCTACATCCACGCCTCGGGCGGCCGGAAGCCGTTCCTGCCGGTGCCGGTGAAGCCGCCCCGGGGCGAGGCGCGCGAAGTCGCCGCCATCGTGGCCGAACACGCCGAGCGGCTGCGGGGTCTGGTCGCGCGGTTCATGACCGGCGAGGCGGCCTACACGGCCCGGCCCTACCCGCAATACGCCAGCCAATACGGGTCCTACGATCACCTCGCCCGGGTGCTGGAATGGTCGCTTGCGGGCGATGAGGGCGGGGACTGAGGGGGCTCGACCGCGAATCGCGGTAGGATCGAAATGGCGCAAGAGCCGGCCGCGACGGCGCTGGTCCTGTGCCGATCCAAGCCGTCAAAAGCGGCAGTAGCGGAGCGGTTCGATGCCCGACGCGAAGCCCCTCGCCGATCCCGTTGATCGGGCGCGATCCCTCAGTACGGGCGCCGCGCCGCAAGGAGGCTTCGGGGCGCTCGTCCCGGAGTTATACGTGACGGAGCTCGATGCGAGCCTGCGCTTCTGGTGCGACTTGCTCGGCTTCGCGATCGCCTACGATCGCCCGGCCGCGCGCTTCGCCTTTCTGGCGCGCGGTGCGGCGCAGATCATGCTGTGCCAACGCAACGGCAGCTGGGACACCGCCGCACTGGAATACCCGTTCGGCCGGGGCATGAATCTGCAGACGATGATCGAGCCGCTGGATCCGGTTCTCGCCGCGCTCAAAGCGGCGGGCTGGCCGCTGTTCGAGGCGCCGTCCGAGGCTTGGTACCGGGTCGGAGACGCGGAACACGGCCAGCGGGAATGCCTCGTGCAGGATCCCGACGGGTATCTCGTGCGCCTCGCGGAAGATCTGGGAATTCGCGTTCCGGCGAAGGGTTGAGGCGTTCGCGTTGGCGGATCCGGCCGGCACTTTTCCCCTCCCCCTTGTGGGGAGGGGCCAGGGGTGGGGGTGGTACAGGATCGAGCGCAGCGGTGCCTTCTGCACCACCCCCACCTCCAACTCCTCCCCACAAGGGGGAGGAGAGCGCGTCTAGGCTGGCGACGCGTGACGATCATACCCGCAACGCGAGAATAGCCCGTCGGACCCTCAGAAGAACGCCTGCAGCCCCGTCTGCGCCCGGCCCAGGATCAGCGCGTGGACGTCGTGGGTGCCCTCGTAGGTGTTGACCGTCTCGAGGTTCTGGGCGTGGCGCATCACGTGGTACTCGCCCATGATGCCGTTGCCGCCGTGCATGTCCCGGGCGGTGCGGGCGATGTCCAGCGCCTTGCCGCAATTGTTGCGCTTGACGAGGCTGATCATCTCCGGGGCCATCTTGCCCTCGTCCATCAGCCGCCCGACCCGGAGCGAGGCCTGGAGGCCGAGCGTGATCTCGGTCTGCATGTCGGCGAGCTTCTTCTGCACCAACTGGGTCTGGGCCAGCGGGCGGCCGAACTGCTTGCGCTCCAGCGTGTAGTTGCGCGCCCGGTGCCAGCAATCCTCGGCGGCGCCCATCGCCCCCCAGGAGATGCCGTAGCGCGCCCGGTTGAGGCAGCCGAACGGCCCCTTCAGCCCGGAGACGTTCGGCAGCAGCGCGTCCTCGCCGACCTCGACGCCCTCCATGACGATCTCGCCGGTGGTGGAGGCCCGCAGCGACAGCTTGCCCTTGAGGGTCGGGGCCGAGAGACCCTTCATGCCCTTCTCCAGGATGAAGCCCCGGATCGCGCCCTCATGGGCCTCGGACTTCGCCCAGACCACGAACACGTCCGCGAAGGGCGCGTTCGAGATCCACATCTTG
Organism: Methylobacterium guangdongense; assembly: GCF_038442355.1. NCBI lineage: Bacteria > Pseudomonadati > Pseudomonadota > Alphaproteobacteria > Hyphomicrobiales > Methylobacteriaceae > Methylobacterium > Methylobacterium guangdongense. The sequence continues at coordinate 628,761 of NZ_JBBXMX010000001.1, read as the reverse complement.
GCGCCCGAGATCCGGTAGCCGCCGTCGATCTTCTCGGCCTTGGTCTTCATGCCGGCCGGGTCCGAGCCGGCATCGGGCTCGGTGAGGCCGAAGCAGCCGATCCATTCCCCCGAGGCGAGCTTCGGCAGGAACTTCTGGCGCTGTTCCTCCGAGCCGTAGGCGTGGATCGGGTACATGACGAGGGAGGATTGCACGCTCATCATCGAGCGGTAGCCGGAATCCACCGCCTCAACGGCCCGCGCCACCAGCCCGTAGGCCACGTAGGAGGCGCCGGCGCAGCCGTATTCCTCCGGCAGGGTGACGCCGAGCAGCCCGAGCTCGCCCATCTTCCGGAACAGGCCCGGGTCGGTCTTCTCGTCGGCATAGGCCTCGACGATCCCGGGCAGGAGCTGCTCCTGCGCGAAGCTCTGGGCGACGTAGCGAATCGCCCGCTCGTCCTCGGTGAGCTGGTCGTCCAGCAGGAAGGGATCGTCCCAGACGAAGCGCGGCGAGGCCGGCGCCGAGGGGGAGGCGCTGCCCGGGGGGCGCATCGGTGCGTTCATGGGGATCCTCGCCTACAGGGGTTGTGTCGAGCCTCGTGGGCTCGCGCTTGGCGACACATTAGACCCCCGCCGGCCATCGTCCAACGCGCAGGGTGACGCCGGGGCGCACCCGTCACGCGCGGCCGAGGAGCATCAGCCAGGCGAGGGTCGTGAGCGGGGCCAGGAGCGTCGAGACCAGCACCGAGGCGGCCACCATCCCGGTCTCGGTCCGGTAGCGGGCCGCCAGCAGATAGGCGTTGATCCCCACCGGCATGGCGGCGAACAGGGTCGCGACCCCGGCATAGGCCGGCGGCATCGCGAAGACGTGGAAGGCCAGGATCCAGACCGCCAGCGGGTGCAGAAGATTCTTCAGCGCCGCGATGACGAGGGCGCCCTTGAGATCGAACAGCACCCGGTAGCGCTTCAGGCCGGCGCCGAGCGCCACCAGCGCGCAGGTCGAGGCGGTGCCCGCGAAGGCATCGATCAGGGACCGGACGATGCCGGCCGGCGCGACGCCGAGGCCCTTCATGGCCATGCCGACCAGGAGGGCCACGAAGATCGGGTTCCTCAGCAGAACCAGCACGAGGCCGCGGATCCGCGCCAGGATCGGCAGGCCGGAATCGGATTCGATCAGGAAGGTGGCGCTGCCCATCATCAGCGGCAGGTGGACGGCGAGCAGCATGAACAGCGGGAAGGCGCCGTCCTCGCCGTAGGCCTGGAGGATCATCGGCACGCCGACGAACACGGTGTTCGACTGGCTGGCCGCGAAGCCGTGCAGGATCGCGCCCCGCCGCTCGATCCCGGCGCGCCGCCGGGCGATCAGCGTGCCCACGAACCACGACAGGCCGGCGCCGCCGAAATACGAGACCCAGTAGGACCACGCCACGGTACCGCTCATCCCCGGCTTCGTCAGCGTGGCGATGATCAGCGCCGGCACGGCGACCGCGAAGACGTATTCCGACAGGCCGTCGCTGACCTTGTCGGAGAGCAGCCCCGCGAGCGCAGCCGCCCAGCCGATCAGGATGATCCCGAAGATCGGGGCGATGATGGCCAGGGCGTTCACGGATCCGGACGGCGTGCTGAAAGGCGGGGGCCCCGCCCTTAGCACACGGTCGCGGCTCCGAGCGTCAGCGCCGGGTGAATGACGCGCCGGCGCCCGCTGCCTGACGGACTACTTGCCGTCCAGCACCTGCATCGGGTTGGTGCGCTGGCTCGCCGGGGGTTCCTTGGTGAGGTTGGCGCCCCCTTCGCGCTGTGCCTTCACGTCCCGGGGCGAGCCCGGACCGCCGACCGCCTGACCGCCACCGTCGCTCTGGGTCGGGACCGTGCCGGAGGCGAGTTCGAGGCAGGTCACCATCTCGACGTAGGAGGGATAGCCCCCCGCCTTGAACTGGTTCTGGCACTGCCGCTTGGCCGCCGGGGTGTAGCTGCCCCAGTGCTGCTCGGCTTCCTTCTTGGCCGCCTGCTCGGAGCGGAGGCAGCCGTCGTAATTGGCCTTCTCGCTGATCGACGTGTTGGTGACCTGCGCCGATTGGCAGGTCCGCTCGACGTCGAGATCCGGCACCGCGTCGGCCAGGGCCGGGGCGGTCGCAACGAGGATCGCGACGACTGCGCAGGGGAGAGGTCTCATGGCGTTCAAGACTCGCAGGCAGGAGGATTTCCAGTCTGAACGCGCCAACATCCATTTTGGTACCGGCCGGCGCCGCCACCCTCCTATGGGTTGCCGAGCCCATCCTGCGCACGGTCGCCGACCCAGCCTCTCGGCAAGCGGCATCGTCGGCGAGATCCCGAACGGCGCTTGACGCCTGCCCCGTCTTCGCAAGCAAAGTCTGCCGCGAAGCAGGTGGATCAACTCGCCTGTGTTTCATAGCGAAGGGTTCATGCAAGCCTGTCAGGCGAACGACTTGCGTTCAGCGGACACAGATCAGCCGTTCGGCTATGCCAACACTCCACGCTGCCGAAAATGTGAACCAAAGTTTCATGCAGATCTCAGATCGTGATGCTGTATCGTCGGGCGCCACCAAGCGGGTGGGGGAAAGCGATTATGGCCGTCATCTATACCATCAAGGGTCGTCTCATCATCCTGCTGGCTCTGCTCGGTGCTCTGTTGTTGGCCTCAGATATCACCGGACAATTCTTCTTGTCGCGGAGCAACCATAGTCTCGAGACGGTGTACGAGGACCGCGTCATCGCGCTCAGCCAATTCCTGGCGATCCGCGATCATTACGACAGGCTCCTCGATGCCTCGCGCACGGTGCGCGACCAGGCCGCCGACCCGAGCGACGCGGCGAAACAGATCGCGGCGGGTCTCGCCGGCCTCCAGCAGCAATGGGCGGCCTATCTCGCGACCTATCTCACCCCCGAGGAGAAGGCGCTGGCGGCCGACATGCAGGCGCAGATCGACCGAAACGCCACGCTTGTCGCCGGCATCCTCGAGCGCCTGCGCACGCGAAACCTCGACGGGTACGCCGCCATCCACCTCACGCTCAATCAGATGATGACGCCGACGATCGCCGCATTGGCGAAGCTGACATCGCTGCAGATCCGGGAGACGCAGGCGCAGTACGCGCAGGCCCAGGAGAATGCATCCGAGGCCAGGCTGATCCTGATCCTCCTCCTCGTGGTGGCGGGCGTGGCCATCCTGTTCGGCCTCCACACCGTTCTGACCCGGGTGACCCGGCCGCTCGATCGGACCACCGCCCTGATGGGCCAGCTCGCCTCCGGCGACCTGACCGTGACCGTCGCCGGGGCCGAGCGGCGGGACGAGATCGGGGCGATGCTCCGGGCCGTGCAGGTGTTCAAGGACGCGATGATCGCCAAGCGGGCGGCCGACGAGGCCGCCGCGGTCGAGAACGACGCCAAGGCGCGCCGCGCCGCGTTCCTCGACGAGATCACGAAGCGGTTCGAGCACAACATCTCGGCTCTGACCGCGAGTCTCGCCGGCGCCGCCTCCGAGATGGAGAGCACCGCCCAGGCGATGGCGAACGTGGCCGATCAGGCCACGCAGCAGGCCGGACGGGTGGCGCAGGCCGCCGAAGAGACCTCCGGCAACGTGCAGACCGTGGCGGCCGCCACCGAGGAAATGGCGTCCTCGGTGGATGAGATCGTGGAGCAGGTAACCCGCTCGGCGCAGATCGCCGAACGCGCGGTCGAGGGCGCGACCCGGACCGGCGCGACGGTCCGCCGTCTGGCCACGACCGCCGAGCGCATCGCCGCGTTCGTCGACGTCATCGCCACCATCGCCAGCCAGACCAACCTGCTGGCCCTGAACGCCACGATCGAGGCCGCACGGGCGGGGGAGGCCGGGCGGGGTTTTGCCGTGGTCGCGGGGGAGGTCAAGGAACTGGCCGAGCAGACCGCGAAGGCCACCGGCGAGATCGGCGAGCGGATCGGCGAGATCCAGAGCGCCACGAACGAGGCGGTCGACGACATCGAAGGCATCAGCCGGATCATCGGCGAGATGTCACGCTACGCCACCGGGGTTGCCGCCGCGATGGACGAGCAGGGTGCGGCGACCCGGGAGATCACCCGCAACGTGCAGGAGGCCGCCCGCGGGACTGAGCAGGTGACGCAGAACATCGCCGGCGTCCGGGAAGGCGCCGGTCAGACCGGTGCGGCCGCCGCGCAGGTCCTGAACGCGGCGCAGACGCTGTCTCAGCACTCCGACAGCCTCTCGCGGGAGGTCGGCGCGTTCCTGGGCGGCGTGAAGGCGGCCTGAGCGCAGCCCTGGGCGGCACCTCAGCGCCGTTCAGGGCGCCGCATGCGCGCCGCGTAGCGCCTGGTCGAGATCCGCCAGCAGATCCTCCGTGTCCTCGATGCCCGTCGACAGGCGCAGCAGATCGGTCGGGCAGGGGCTCCCCGGCCCCTCCACCGAGGCCCGGTGCTCGATCAGACTCTCGACGCCGCCGAGCGAGGTGGCGCGCTTCCACAGCCGCACCCGCGCCGCCGTCGCGATGGCGCCCGCCTCGCCGCCCGCGACCCGGATCGACAGCATGTAGCCGAACCCGTCCCGCATCTGCCGGCGGGCGACGGCGTGGCCGGGATCCTCCGGGAGCCCCGGATAGAGGACCTGATTCACGTGCGGGTGCCCGGTCAGGCGCTCGGCGAGCCGCAGGGCGCCCGCAGATTGTGCCGCCGCCCGCAGATGCAGGGTCCGCAGCGAGCGCATCAGCAGATAGGCCTCGAACGGCCCCAGGATGCCGCCGCTGCCTGCGCGGATCGCGCGGATCCGTGCCCAGAACGCGTCCTCCCGCGCCCCCGCCAGCACGCCCGCCACCACGTCGGAATGACCGTTCAGGATCTTGGTGGCCGAGTGCATCACGATGTCGGCGCCGAGCCTGAGCGGGCACGTGTGCACCGGCGAGGCGGCGGTGGAATCGACCGCAAGCCGCGCCCCGGCGGCATGGGCGATCTCCGCGGCGGCGGCGATGTCGGTGACCGTCCAGAGCGGGTTGCCGGGGGTCTCGATCCAGACGAGCTTGGTCCGGCCCGGCTCGACGGCGGCGCGCAGGGCGTCGCAGTCGTCCGTATCCACGAAGGTCAGGCTCAGCCCGCGCCGGGGCGCCTCCTCGCGCAGCCAGCGCTTCAGCGCCCAGTACATGACGGTGCCGGCGACGACGTGGTCGCCCGGTTCGAGGGCGCCGAACACCGCGGTCGCCGCCGCCATCCCGGAGCCGAACAGCAGGGCGCCGGCGTCCGCGCCCTCCAGCATCGCCAGGACGGATTCGGCCTCGCGCACCGTGGCGTTGTCGGGACGAGCGTAGCAGTAGCCCGAGCTGTAGCCGTTGTCGGGATCGCGGATGAACGTCGTGGCGACGTGGAGCGGCATCACCACCGCCCGGGTCTCGGGCTCGATCCGGCCCATCGCCTGCGCGGCGAGGCTTTGTCGCGTGAAGGCCGGCGTTTCGTCGGGTTGTGTATCCGTCCGCGCTCCCGGCGCGTTAGATTGTGTCATCTGACGATTCCCGGCGGATGGAGAGGGGCGCGTGCCACGGGCCGCCGCCTTCGGCAACCCGCCCTCGGAGACGGATATCATGACGGCCGCCACACAGGTCCCCGAAGGCTCCGCTTTGCCGCGCTGGCTCCGGCTCGCCGCCGCGATCCTGCCGGTCGCGGTGACCGCGGCGATCGGCTCCGTGGCGACGCAGGCCGAGATCCCGGGCTGGTACGCGGCCCTGAACAAACCGGTCTTCAACCCGCCGAACTGGGTCTTTCCGGTGGCCTGGACGATCCTCTACACGATGATCGCGATCGCGCTCTGGCGGCTGCTCGGCGCGATGCCGCGCACGGGCCCCAGCCGGGAGGGCTGGTGGCTGGCGCTCGCCGCCTTCCTGATCCAGATCGCGCTCAACGCCGCCTGGACGCCGGTCTTCTTCACCGCCCACGCGATCGGCACCGGGCTGATCGTGGTGGCGATGCTGCTGGTGATGGTGCTCTGGACGATCCGCCTCACATGGCGGTTCGACCGGGTCGCGGCGTGGCTGCTCGTCCCCTACGCCGGCTGGGTGGCCTTCGCGACGCTGCTCAACGCCGCGATCCTGCGGATGAACTGAGCGACGTGGTCGACCGGATCCGTGGAGGCCCTGGGTCAGCGCCACGATGGCGCCGACCACCACGATCGTCTGAAAGCCGATCGCGGAGAGAACCCATTTCAGGATCTCGTACCACGTGTCGGCGATCTCGGTCCTCAGATCGGACCGGACCAGACTGACCTCAGCGCTGAGATCGGACTTCGTCACCAAGGTTGTCAGATCGCTCGCGCGCGCATCGCGAATCACGCCCGTGACCGCGTCGGCCTGGACGTCGGAGAATCCAGCCGCCTAGAGCTTCGGTGCGATCGCCAGAGTATCGCGTGAGACGAGGCTCATGGAACCGCGCATAGCCCGCGCGGCCTTGCTGAGCAGATGCTTCGCCGTGCGCCTTACTGCCCGCTGCTCGCCGATTCATCACCGGCCGGTTTCCCGTCATCCCGGGCGCGGTGAAGCAGGAAGATCGCGAACACCATCGTGATGATCAGCCCGGCCAGCACGCCGAGCTCGATCATCGAGGCCTGGAACAGCGCCTGCTTCTCGGGCGACCAATCCTTGGCGTGCATGATCTCCGAGGATTGCAGGGTGATGACCAGAACCCGCCGGATCGAGGCGATCAATCCGACGATCAGGAACGGCTCGCAGGTCAGCGTGCCGGACCGCATCGAGACCCGTACCGTGTGCAGGATCTCGATCAGCATCAGCAGGAACAGCAGCCGATCGACCACTTCCAGGATCTGCTGGACGTTCCCGAGGGCCTTGAAGGCATCGAGGGTCAATCCGGCCGCATCGATCAGCGCGACGAGGGCGGTGAGCGCCAGCAGGAGCCCGAGCGCGGCATAGATCGTATGCTCGGTGTGAAGGAAGATCGCGCTGGCGACCCGTGTCAGGCGCCCCTGGTCCTCGGTCTCGTGCGGCATCGTACCCCCCGGAAGTATGCCGTGAAGATAAGCGTCCGCGCCGCACGTCCAGTCCGGCGCACCACAAACCTCAGTGGAAGAACGGCAGCGCGTGCGGCGCCAGATAGCCGAAGCCGAGGAGGGCCGCTCCGGCGAGTCCCAGGAAGCCGCCGGCGAAGACCAGCAGCGCGATCCCGGTGATCACCTCGGCCGAGGCCAGCACGATGCCGATCTGGAAGGCCGCCGAGGCCAGCTCGTAGTGGTGATAGCGCAGCAGGGCGAGGTCGCGCCGGCCCTCCGAGGCCCGGGCCTTCTCGGAGAGTTCCTTGCGGCCCTCGCCGGTCGCGGGCTCCGAATCCCAGCGTGCCAGGGTCTTGGCCCATTCGGCGCGCTTGGCCGCGATCGCCTCCTGGTTCGGGCCGGGCGGCACCAGCGCCAGCGCGTCATCGGCGGTCTTGAGCACCGTCGAGCGGATCGTGCGGGCCTGGAAATAGGCCCATTGGTTGGCGGCCTCGACATTGGCGCCGATCGAATCCGTCTGGGACGCCTTGCCCAGGGTCTCGCTGAAGGCGAGGAACAGCGCCAGCACCGAGATCAGCAGCGCCACGCGCTTGTTCGACCCCTCGACCGCCCCGTGACCACCCGACATCGCTCGCCCATTCTTTCGATTCGCTGCGCGAAGTCACAGCGCATCGCGGCGCGGCGCGCAATGCGGATCGCCTATTCCGCGGCGATCCGCGGTGGCGCGGACCGCCCGTCATTGGCCGGATGGAACGCCGCGACCTCCTCCGGATCGTCGCGCTCGCCGATGAAGCGGCCGAACAGCCGCTTCAAGAGGCGCGACAGGTCGTCCATCAGCACGAAGATCGCCGGCACGAAGACCAGCGACAGCACGGTCGAGACGAGCAGGCCGCCGATCACCGCCACCGCCATCGGCGCGCGGAACTCGCCGCCGATCCCGTAGGCGAGCGCGGAGGGCACCATGCCGGCCGCCATGGCGATCGTGGTCATCACGATCGGCCGGGCGCGCTTGCGGCCGGCATCGACGATCGCCTCGTTGCGATCGACCCCGGCGCGGATCTGCTCCACCGCGAAATCCACAAGCATGATGGCGTTCTTGGTCACCACGCCCATCAGCATCAGGATGCCGATCACCACCGGCATCGAGATCGGCATGTGGCAGATCAGGAGGGCCAGGATCGCGCCGCCGATCGAGAGCGGCAGCGAGAACAGGATGGTCAGCGGCTGCAGGAAGTTGCCGAACAGCAGGATCAGCACGCCGAACACCATCATCAGGCCGGCGCCCATGGCGAGGGCGAAGCCCTCGAACACCTCGCCCATCACCTCGGCGTCGCCGGTCTGGCTGATCGTCACCCCGGGCGGCAGGTTCCTGGCGGTCGGCAGGTTCATGACCTGCGTGATCAGCTCGGCGAGGGCGTCGGTGCCCTGCATGTCGCCTTCGAGGGCGACGCGCACCGCGCGGTCGTAGCGGTCGATGCCGGTCGGTCCCTGGCCGAGGCTGATATCGGCGACGGTCGCGAGCGGCACCGCGGCCCCGCCCTTCACCGGTACCTTCAGGGTCTCGAACTCGGAGAGCCGGCCGCGCAGGCTCTCGGGAAGCTGCACCCGGATCGGGATCTGCCGGTCGGTGGCGTTGAACTTGGCGAGGTTCATGCCGATGTCGCCGATGGTGCCGACCCGCACGGTCTCGGCGATCGTGTCGGTGGAGACGCCGAGATCGGCCGCCACGCCGGGCTTCGGCCGGATCCGGACCTCGGTGCGGTCGAGGGGCGCCGTCGACATCACGTTGACGAGGTGCGGGATCTGCTGCGCCTCGCGCTGGAGCTTGGCGGCGACATCGGCGACGACCGCCTTGTCGGGGCCCGCGATGATCAGCGCCAGATCGCGCTGGCCGTTCTCGCGGAGCGCCCAGAAGCGGAGATCCGGCTCCTCGCGCAGGATCGCGGCGACCTCGGCGTCGACCTGCTTCTGCGTGCGATGGCGGGTGTTCTTCGGCGTGAGGTTGATGGTCAGGCTCGCGAGCCGCACCTCCTTCTTGCCGGGCAATTGCCGGCCGCCATCCACGAACACGCTCTTCACCTCGGGCAGCGACCGGATCTTCGCCTCGATCCGATCGCTGACCCGGACCGTGTCCTGGAGCCGGGCGCCCGGCGGCAGTTCGAGGACGAACAGCGTGCGCGCCTGATCCTCCGCGGGCAGGAAGCCCGCCGGCAGGAGGCCCGTGGAGGCGATGGAGGCGGCAAAGCACGCGATGCCGAGCACCAGCGTGATGAACTTGTGCCGCACCGACCACGCCACGAGGCGGGTGTAGCCGCGCATGACGAAGCCGTCCCGCGTGTGGTCCGGCCCGTGGTCGCGCAGGAAGTAGGCGGCGAGCAGCGGCGTGATCAGCCGCGCCACCAGCAGCGACATGAACACCGCCGCCGCGATGGTCAGGCCGAACTGCTTGAAATACTGGCCGGCGATGCCGCCCATGAACGACACGGGCGAGAAGATCGCCATGATGGTCGCCGTGATGGCGATGACCGCGAGGCCGATCTCGTCGGCGGCCTCCAGGGCGGCCCGATAGGGTGATTTCCCCATCCGCATATGGCGGACGATGTTCTCGATCTCCACGATCGCGTCGTCCACCAGGATGCCGGTGACCAGCGTGATCGCCAGCAGGCTGACGGCGTTGAGCGAGAAGCCCAGCGCGCTCATCACCCAGAAGGTCGGCAGCACCGAGAGCGGCAGGGCCACGGCGGCGATCAGGGTCGCCCGCCAGTCGCGCAGGAACAGCAGCACGACGATGACCGCCAGGGCCGCGCCCTCGATCAGGCCCATCATGGCCGAGTGGTAGTTGCCGATCGTGTTGACGACGCTGGTGTCGATCAGGTCGAACCGGACGTTCGGGTTCGCCGCGTGGAGTGCCGCGATCTTCCTGGCGACACCGACCGAGACGTCGGCGTCGCTGGCGCCGTTGGCCCGGGAGATCGCGAAGGCCACCACCGGCTCGCCGTTGAAGCGCGCGAAGGTGCGGGGCTCCTCGGCGGTGTCGGAGAGCGTCGCCAACTCGTCGAGGCGGACCTTGCGGTTGCCCGGAACGACGATCGAGGTCTTGGCGAGCGTTTCCAGGCTTGCCGAGGCGGCGAGCGCCCGGATCGACTGCTCCTGGCCGCCGACCTCGGCCCGGCCGCCCGCCATGTCGGCGGAGGTCAGGCGCAATTGCCGGTTCACGTCCGCGGCAGTGATGCCCAGCGCCAGCAGCCGGTCGGGCTTCAGGGTGACGCGGATCTCGCGGGCGACGCCGCCAAGGCGCTCGACGCCGCCAACGCCCTTCACGCTCTGCAGGCCGCGGGCGACCACATCGTCCACGAACCACGACAGGTCCTCCGGCGTCATCGCGGGCGCGGAGGCGCCGTAGACCATGATGGGCAGGCCGGCGATCTCGACGCGGGAGACGATCGGCTCGTCGATGGTGCGCGGCAGGTTCTGGCGGATCTTGGCGATGGCGTCCTTGACGTCGTTGGTCGCCCGATCCTGGTTCACCTCCAGCCGGAACTCGATCGTGGTGGTGGAGATACCCTCCGTGATCGTCGACAGGATGTGCTTGACGCCCTTCACCCCCGCGATCGAATCCTCGACCCACTTGGTGACCTGGGTCTGCAGCTCGGCCGGCGCGGCGCCCGACTGGGTGATGGTCACCGAGACGATCGGGATGTCGATGTTCGGGAACCGGGTGATCGGCAGGGAGCGGAAGCTCACCAGCCCCAGGATCATCAGGACGAGGAACAGCACCACCGAGGGCAGCGGCTTGCGGATCGCCCAGGCGGAGACATTGAGGCGCATGGCTCGGTCCTTGGATCGGTCCTACCGCGGGTCCGCGTCGGCCATCGGGGCGGCCATCGGTGTGCTGCCGGGCGCCGATACGGGACGCACCCGGTCGCCGTCGCGCAGGAAGCTGCCGGCCCGGGCCACGACGCTCTCGCCGGCCGCGACGCCCGAGCGGAGTTCGGTGAAGCCGTCCGCCGACAGGCCCGTGGCGACGATCCGCGCCTCGACGCGACCGTCCTTGACCACCAGCACGCTGGCCCGGCCATCCGCCGCATAGAGCAGGCTGGAGACCGGGACGGCGACACCGGTCCGGCGGGCGACCTCCACGGTGCCGCGGGCGAAGGCGCCGATCCGCAGGGCCGGATCGGCGCCCAGACGGATGCGCACCTTGCCGAGGCGGGTCGCCCGGTCGACCTCGGGGTAGACCCGGCGCACCTTGCCCTGGAGATGACGGCCGTCGTCGAGGTCGAGGCGCGCCGGGTCACCGACCTGGATGCGGGCGAGCGAGGTCTCGGGCACCTCGCCCTCCAGTTCGATCTCGCCCCGGGCGATCAGACGGAACAGGGGTTCGCCCACCGCGGTGGCGGTGGCGCCAATCCGCGCCGTGCGGCGGTTGACGATCCCAGCCTCCGGCGCGCGGATATCGGTGCGGGCCCGCCGCAGGGCGATCTCGGCCCCGGCGGCCCGGGCGGTGGCGAGGTCGGCCTGGGCGGATTGGAGCCCGCCCTTGGCGGCGGCGAGACGGCCCTCCGCGCCCTGGGCCGCGGAGACGCGCTGTTCCAGCACGGCCGCGGTGGCGTTGCCGGTCTTGGCGAGCGCCTGCGCGCGTTCCAGCGCCTGCTTGGCCTCGATATTGGCGGCCTCCGCCTGGACGATCTGGCTCTGCGCCTGGACGATGGAGGCCTGCGCGCGGGCGATCGCCGCCGCGTTCGAGGCCTCCTGCGTGGCGATCATCTCCAGGGACAGCCGGGCGAGCACCTGACCCTTGGTGACGCGATCGCCCTCTTCAACGAGCAACTCGGTGATGCGCAGTCCCTCGACCTCCGGGGAGACGAGGATCTCGTCCCGGGGGACCAGCGTGCCCGTGACGACCGCCCGCTCGACGATCTCGCGGCTCTCGGCCGGGACGACGGTCACGGCGGGCGCGATGGCGGCGGCATCGGGAACGGCGGCGCTCTCGACGGGCAGCGCCGGTGCCGAGACCGGTGCCGAGGCAAGAACCGCGAGCCCGCACAGGAGGCCGAGGCGGGACGCCCGCCAACGGAAGGATTTCACGACGGGGCCTCGCAGTCGGCGCACGATTGGTAATGCCGCTCCCTCGCCGAGTAGGCCGGCGATTTCATGGCGCAGGGTCCTTAACGAGACCGAGTATAACGCTTGCGGTCGAGGCCGTCGCCGGACCGCGCGCCGCATGCTGCAGGGAGACGAGATCGGCCGCTTTTCCCGCCTTTGTCCTGCAACCGGCGGCGAACCGCGGCGTTATGCCGACACTGGTCTTCTCGTGACCGGAGAAGGTTCGATGAGCATCTTTCAGATCAAGCAGAAGAAGAGCGGCGCGGTGCTCTGGACCGGCGCGGCCGATGACGAGCAGACGGCCCTCGACGCCATGGCGCGGGAAGCCGGCTACCGGGATTTCTCCGCAATCCCGGACACGCTCCGGGCCGACGGGATCGAGGCCGCCAAGCTCGACCTGATCTCGTAAGGGTTCGCACCGCGTCGAACAGGCGCTCGCCCTTGCGGCGGGCGCCTTTTTCATGCGTGCGCGAACGATCCCGCCAGCGCGTCGATCGCCGTCGCGCAGTCGGTGACCGCGGTCGGGCTGTGCAAACGGCCGATCACCGCCGGATCGAGGGCGAGTCCCGCCCGGATCAAGCCCGGCCACGCGGAGGCTTCGGGCCAGCCCGCGTGAACGATGGCGGCGCCGAGCCGGGCGAGCGCCGCCGCCTTCTCGGTCTGCTCGTCGTAGGCCCGCGGCTCCGGCAGGCAGAGGAAGCGCCTGGCCTGCGCCGCCGCCAGAGCCACGACGCCATCGCCTCCGCCGCCGACCAGCAGGGCGGCCCGCGCCACGTGCGCCGCGACATCCGAGACCCAGCCGTGCAGGTGCAGGTTGTCGGGGATCGATCCGGTTCCCGTGACGGGACCGAGGACGTGCCAGGATCGGTCGGGTACGGACCGGGCCGCCGCTGCGAGTTCCGCGCGCGTTCCACCCGCACCGCCCTGGCCAAAGACGACGACGATATCGCGGCTCGTATCGGTGGTGTCCTGGGCGGGACCGCCGAGAAAACCCGCGTAGACCGTCTTGGCTCGAACCCAATCGGGTACGCCCGCGCCGTCCAGCGCTTCGGGAAACGGTGCGAGCAGGCGGCTCGCGCTGCGAAACGCTTCAAGATGCGGGGGATCCGTGCGGGTGCCGGCGAGCCGCACTACCAAAGTCGGGACTGAGAGCAGGCGCGCGAACAGCGCGACCTCCACCGAGACATCGATCACGAGGAGCGCCGGATCGGTCCGCGCCACCCAGTCGGCGATGCGCGCCATGCGGGTGCGCAGGCCGGGATGGTTCAGGGGCGCGTAGTGCAGCGCCTCCGGCCGCTCGGCCACGCCGTCCCGACCGTCGAAGGCCGCGTCATCGAGCGGCCGGTCGTCCGGGAGGTCGAGGATGTCGAGGCCGGCGGTGTCGAAGCCCGCGAGCGTGCCGATGATCGTACAGGGACGGGGCAGGGCGGCGGCCACCGCCCGCGCCCGCTGGAGATGGCCGGCGCCCTGATGGTGGACATACCAGCCGATGCCGCGGGTCACGCGGCGGCCTTCAACGACACGGCCAGGGCGTCGAGCTCGGCGAGCGCCCGGTCGAGGGGACATTCCCGGGCCGGCGCGGCTCGCGATTCGAGGATCCGGTCGGCCCGCTCGACGAAGGCGATGTCGTTGGGGCAGGGGCCGAGAACCGCGAGATCGTCGGCGCCGAGGCCGAGATGCGCACAGGCGGCGGCCTGGGCCTCAGGCCGGACATGGAAGGCCCGGCGCAGCGCCGCCCGGCGCAGGATCAGCGCCTGCCAGTGGGCGGCCTCCGGCAGTAGATAGGCCTCGCCGTCGAGCACGCGGGCGCGGCGGGCCATCTCGGTGGCCATCCCGCCCGAGACCCGACCCTGGTGACGGGCCGAGACCATCACGCGCACGTCGGGGCAATGGCGCAGGCGGGCGCCGTGGGCGCGCAGCAGCCCGACCAGGGCGTTGTCCTCGCCGCAGGGCAGCGGCGGCAGGCCGCCGACCGCGCGGTAGAGCGAGACCGGGACGGCGAGGCTCGCGCCGGTATGGTCGCCGTGGCGCGGGGCGGGATCGTAGGGCGGCGGATCGAGCAGATCCTCCAGGCGCCGGACGCCGGCCCAGTAGCGCTCGATCCGGGCATGGAGATCGGCGAGCCGCGGGTCGGCATCCCCGTCACCGTCGATGATCAGGCGGCCGCCGACGACGTCAGCCCGTTCGAGCGCCCGCAGGTTCGCGGCGATCCAGTCGGCCGGCAGGCGGGCATCCGCGTCGGTGGTGAGCAGGACCCCGTCGGCGACGCCGTCCGCGGCGAGCCAGTCCGCACCGGCGTCGAGCGCCCTGCGCCGCGCGGTGCCGACATGGGCCTCCGTGCCGGACAGCGTGGCCTCGATCAGCCGGATGTCGAGCGCCGCCCAGGCACCCGATTCCTGCCCGGCCCGGATGGCCGCCACCGTCCCGTCCGTGCAGTTGTTGGCCAGCACGACGACGCGCACCGGTGCCGCGAGTCCGGTCTGTCCATCGAGCGACGTGAGCAGGAGCGGCAGCCGCTCCGCCTCGTTCCGCGCCGGGATGCAGACGACACCGCGCGCGAGATCGGGCCGGACGCTCATCTCAGCCGCGCCCGCCCGCGACCCGCAGGGCCGGCCGGGCCCGCTCGGCGCAGCGCGCCATGACGGCCTCGTAGGCTTCGAGGTACCGTGCCGTCATCGCGGCGGCGTCGTAGAGCGCCTCGGCCCGGTCGCGGCAGGCGCGGCGCGACAGGCCGGCGGCCTCCCGGATCGCCACCGCGAGATCCTGCGCGTCGTCGGGATCGGCCAGCCGGCCGCATTGCGCGTCGAGGATGTCGGGCATGGCGCCGCGACGGAAGGCGGCGACCGGCGTGCCGCAGGCCAGCGCCTCGGCCACCACGAGGCCGAACGGTTCCTCCCAGCGCGGCGACACGATCGCCACCCGGGCCCGGCCGAGATGATGGGCGAGATCCCGGTGCGAGAGATGGCCGAGATGCGTCAGGTCCGGCCCAAGCCGGGGTGCGATCTGGGCTTCCCAGTAAGCCGGGTTGAGCTTCGGCCCCGCGAAGACCAGGGGCAGGCCGGCTGCCCGCGCGGCGTCGATGGCGAGGTGCAGCCCCTTCTCGGGCACGATCCGCCCCGACCAGAAGGCGTAGGGCACCGCGTCGGCCACCGCGTTGAACGCGAAGGTCGAGAGATCGACGCCGTTATCGACCACCTGCGCGTCGGGCACGAGGGTGGCCCATTCCTGCGCGAGCGACGGCGAGACCGCCAGGAAGGCCATGTCGGGATCGGCCTTCACGATGCCGCGCACCAGGGCCTCGAAGGGCGGCGTGTGCAGCACCGTCACCCAGGGCAGGCCGAGCCGGGCGCTCTCCTGCAGGGGCAGGGCGTGCAGGGCATTGTTGTGTACGAGGTCGAACCCGCCGACCGCGACCATGTCCATCATCCGCCGGTAGGCGTCGTGCTCGGCGCGGTCGATCGCCTCCTCGCGCTCGGGATCCATCAGCGCGTCGCCGGTGGGATCGCAGAGCATCACCGGGTCGAGCGCCGGGTCCGAGCCGCGGCTCGCGAACAGCGTCACGTCGTGCCCGTGCCGCTTCAGCGCGACGGTGAGCAGGTGCGTGTGCATCTCCAGACCGCCGGCATAGGGCTGGCCGATCGGGTATTTGAGATGTGCGAGGACAGCAATCTTCACGCGCGCACCAACTCTCGTAGGGTAGGGATATCGACCGTTCACAACGTTACGAAAGGACTTAATTCCGTATCGCGGCGGCGGTACTTATGCAGCAGGTCTCTTCACCAAGCGTTGCATCGACGGGCCGGAGCGACGGCGAACGCGACGCTGCCGGGCTTTCTACGCGCGGCGGCCTGAACCAAAGATGATCAAGCTGGTGTGATACCGGTTCATCTGCACCATCTCGCGGCCGCGGGCATGAGTCGGGGACGCGACGCCGGCAGCAGCCGGGTCATCAGAGATGGGCGAGGGGCGCGATGAATCTTCCGTTCGGGCTGAGCGTGTTCGCGGTCGGGGCCGCGGCTCTGGTGATTCTCACCCTCGCGGCCGGGGTCAAGATCGTGCCGCAGGGCTACGTCTACACGGTGGAGCGATTCGGGCGTTACGCCCGGAGCCTCGGGGCCGGCTTGGCGCTGATCGTCCCGTTCGTCGAGCGGGTCGGCCGCCGGGTCAACGTGATGGAGCAGGTCATCGACGTGCCGAGCCAGCAGGCCTTCACCCGCGACAATGCCGGGGTGACGATCGACGCGGTGGTCTTCTATCAGGTGCTCGACGCGGCGCGTGCCTCCTACGAGGTCTCGAATCTCGATCTCGCGGCCACGACCCTGACCATGACCAACATCCGCACCGTGGTCGGCGGGATGGATCTCGACCAGCTCCTCGCCCACCGCGACGAGATCAACGAGCGCCTGCTGCGGGTGATGGATGCGGCCGCCTCACCCTGGGGGGTGAAGATCAACCGGATCGAGATCAAGGACATCCTGCTCCCGCCCGACCTCGCGGGGGCGATGGCCCGCCAGATGAAAGCCGAGCGCGAGAAGCGCGCCTCGATCCTGGAGGCCGAGGGCCAGCGCGCGGCCGAGATCCTGCGCGCGGAGGGGCGCAAGCAATCGGCGATCCTCGAATCGGAGGGCCGCAAGGAAGCCGCGTTCCGCGACGCCGAGGCGCGCGAGCGCTCCGCGGAGGCCGAGGCGCAGGCGACCAATCTGGTCAGCCGGGCAATCGCCGAGGGCGACATCGCGGCGGCGAACTTTCTGGTGGCCGAGAAATACGTCGACGCGGTGCGGGCGCTCGCCACCGCGCCGAACCAGCGGGTCGTGGTGGTGCCGATCGAGGCGGCGGCGCTCGCCGGTACCCTCGGCGGCATCGGCGAGCTCACCCGGGCGGTGTTCGGCGAGGGAACGCCGCCCCGGCGGGCGGGCACGCCCCCCAACGTCACGCCGCCGCGGACCTGACGGCCGTGACGCTCGACGCCGCGCTCGCGACCTTCGACGCCCTCGGGGCCGCCTGGACCTGGGTGATCGCCGGCCTTGTGCTCGCGGGGGCCGAGATCCTCGTGCCGGGCGTGTTCCTGATCTGGCTCGGGCTGGCGGCCGTCGCCACCGGGCTCGCGGTGGCGGCGTTTCCGATACCGTGGCAGGGGCAGACCCTGCTGTTCGCGGGGCTCGCCGTGGTGCTGGTCACGGCCGCGACCCGGCTGCACCGGCGCGGTACCGGGCCAGGGGACGCGGGCCTGAACCGGCCCGATCGCGGGCTGATCGGGCGGGACGGCGTATTGGACGCGCCGATCGTGCATGGCGTGGGGCGCATCCGGTTCGACGACACGCTGTGGCGGGTCGAGGGGCCTGATTTGCCGGCGGGTGAACGCGTGCGCGTCATCGGCATCAACGGCACGGTGCTGCGGATCGAGCGAGCCTGAGGCGCCGACCGCGCTGGGATGGGCCCTCGCCCCCTACCCGAACGCCCCCACCTCGTGCTGGATCATCCCGGAGATCTCCCGCACCTGCTCGAACATCCGGCGGATCGGCTGGAACAGGTTGGCGTGCTCGGCCTCGTAGGTGCCGACGTCCCGCGGGCCCGCCGGCTCGCCGAAATTCAGCCCCAGGGTCGGATCCGGGGTGATCGGGAAGATCTCGTCGAGCAGCGTCAGGCAGCCGTCGATGTCGAGGCGCAGGAAGCGCTCCAGCAATTGCTCCCGGGAGATGCCCGCCTGCGGTCGGAAGCCCGGGATATGCACGGCCAGGAACCAGATCCGGTGGATCAGCGCCAGCCGCAGGGCATGCAGGAGCGTCAGGCGCGGCGACATGGCGGGCAGGTCCGGGGCCGCCGCGGTCAGGGCCAGCCAGTCGCGGGTCAGCCGGCCGAACAGGTTGCGCAGCGCCGAGGCGAGGTCGAGGCGCTCCAGGGCGCCCGCGATCACCACCAGCTCGTCCCGGCGGAAATCCTTCTGGGTGCGCCGCGCCCGCTCCAGCCACACGGCCGGATCGAGGGTGTCGATATAGGCGCGCAGCACGTCGAGGTCGCCCACCGAGGCCGCGTGCTGCACCAGCCGGAAGGCCCGGGAGAAGCGCACCGAATCGCGCCGCATGTCGCGGAACAGGTCGGGCCCGCGCTGGGCGGCGCGGCCGATCCCGTGGAGCGAGTTCGCCAGAAAGCCGAGCTGGTGCAGGATCGCGTTGTTGGGGATCGCCCGCATCTGGCGCGGATGGGTGATGCGGGCCGGGCCGCCGGTGTCGCTCTGGCGGGCCACGGGGCGCGAGCCGGTGCGGTCGATCAGGCTCGGGCCGAAGGTGCCGAGCAGCGCCGCGTAGCCCGGATCGTCCACCAGCGCCTCCATGTCCTGGCGGGCCGCGGTGAAGAATTCGAGGGCGAAATCGGGCTCGGAATAGATCGGGTCGTCCTTGGCGTCGGCCCCTGAATCCTCATTGCCGAGGGCGTAATCGGCGAAGGAATCGTCCTCCGCCATGTCGAGGGCGTAGACGTGCTCGGCAATGCGGGCGACGCTGGCCTCGGCCAGGGCCTCGGTGCCGAACAGAAGGTAGCCGTCGGTGCCCTGGAAGCTCGATTCGAGCCGAACCCGGATGCCGGCCTTGCGGGCGCGGTCGCGGGCATCCTCCGGCGCCAGATAGGCGAGGCGGTCGCGTAGGCTCGTCGGATGGGCGCCGCGGCCGATCGATTCGCCGTGCGTGTCGAAGATCGCCAATTCGATGTCGGCCAGCCCGTTCTGGACCAGCATCTCGGTGATGCGCAGGCGCAGCCGCTCGATCCAGAAGGTGGCGGCGAGCTGCCCGACATAGCGGCCCGAATCCGAGTAGCCGAACTGCACGGTCAGCCGGCCGATGCGCTTCAGGTACTGGCGCCAGTGCGGGTTGCGCAGGGCGTCGTCGAGCACCCGGATGCCCTGTTCGAGGGCGCTCGCCGTCTCGAACAGCGGCGTGATCTCCAGCTTGTCGGCAATGCCGTAATGGCGGGCGAGCCAGAGGGCGGCGAGCAGGGTGTAGCCGGTCTCGGTCTCGGCGATCAGGAAGCGCACCGGATGGGTGCCGTCCACGTGCTTGAGGATCTGGGCGATCGTCATCATCAGCCGGGCGGCCGAGGCCCGCTCGGCGGCGAGCGCCCCGAAATCCACCGCCACCGGCCGCACGTCGTTGAGGAGCGCGTGGATCGTCGCGAGGTGCGAGCGGCGCCGGGCCGCGTCGGTGGGCTCGCCTTCCAGGTCGATCACCCGGCGCACCGCGTTGTGGACCTGGCTGGCGTTCAGCCGGAAATGCGGCAGGGCGTTCGACAGCCCGTGCGTGGCGACGCCGGCGCGCAGGATCGCGATCCGCCGCTTGTCGGCCGCGTCGTCGGCGGCGTCCAGCGCCGCCGTGAGGCCCGCCACCAGGGTGCCCGCGTCGGTCTGGGCGCGCTCGCGCTCGATGATCAGCGCCAGAGCGAAGCGGTGGACCGATTCGAGGGAGGGCTTGTCGCCGAGCCGGGGCGCCACCGCGAGCTGCCGGTTCACCGCCGCCAGCGCCTCCTCGGCCAGCGCGCGGACCGCGCGGCAGCCGGCGATCGCGGGAAGCTCGCGCATCACCCGGTCGAACTGCATGCGCTTCGAGATCAGCCGGTAGCGCAGGGTGTCCCACCAGCCGATATCGGTCCGCCCGTCCGTATCGCAGCCGACCCAGCTGGCGATCGCGAACGGGCGCGGCGTCAGCTCGGTCCAGCGCTCCGGCCAGCGGGCGCGGGCGGCGTCGAGCAAGGCGCCGTTGAAGGCGTCGAGCGCCAGCCGCCCGTTATTGGCCGCCGCGCAGGCCTGGTCGAACTCGACGTCCAGGGTGATCGGCGCATCCGGCCGTGTGGACAGCGCGGCGGCACGCTCGATCAGACCGGCACCGGCGGCCGCGTCGGGCAGGCTTGCGGCTTCCGCGAGCAGGTTCGCCACGGCCCGCGGCATCCCGAAGGTCGGGTGCGCGGTGAACACCACCGCGAAGGCGGTGCGGGTGATGAAGTCCGCGAAGTGCGCGAAGCGGTCGGGGCCATCGGGCGCTGCCCCCACGAGGCGGGCCGGGACCGACGCCTCCGCGTCGACGGGTCCCGTCGCCAGCCCGACATAGCTGCGCAGCCGTCCCGCCCGCGCCGCCAGGGATTCGGCGCGCAGCCGGGCGAACAGGGGTTCGAGATCCTCCGGCGCGATCTCATTCCGGTCGAACCGCCGGGTGATCGCCAGGGTCACGGCCAGGACGGGATTGCGGAACGGGTCCTCCCGCGCCTGGTCCCGGGCGGCCTCGATCAGGCCGAGGAGGTGGTCCTCCAGATCCTCGGGCTTGCGGCTCGGCTCGTGCTGCATCGGTCGGTTCCGGCTCCGGTTTGTCCGCATTGACCCGGTCGGATCGCCCACGCAAGGAGCGTTCCGTGTGGCACGGGCTGGCGGTGACCGGGTGACCGGGTTAGAGCTGCGGGCCTTATGGAGCGTCTGTCCATTATCCTGGCAATAGTGATCTTCGTCGTGGCCATCGTATCGGTCGCCGTGATGGCCGCCCGGGGCCGGCGCGAACCCCTGCGCATGCATTCCGAGCTCGATTCGGAGGACGAGGACCTGTTCCTCGGCGCGGTCGGCCCGCGTAAGACGCCGATCGATCGTTCGGCGCAGGTCCTCGATCAGCGGCCGCCCGATCCGCACGTGCTCGATCTGGAGGCATCCGAATTGGAACCGATCCGAGCCCTGACCAAGCCGGGGCGCGACGCGCCGGCCCGGCGCGATCCGCCGGAGTCCGGCCGATGAGGCGGCCCGCCCGCAGCAGCGGCGCCCTGCTGCTTGCCGCGTCGGTTCCCCTCTGGATCGGTTCGGCTTGGGCCGCGCCGGCGAAGCAACAGGCGGCTGCTCCTGTCCAGGTTCCGCCCGCTCCGGTGCCTGCGGCTCCGGTGCCGGACAAGCCGGCGCCCTCGGCCGCCCTGCCGCCCGGGCAGCCCTGCGGGGCCAGCGCGGCGCGTTTCGAGAACGGCAAGACCTTCAAGATGGTGGTCACCCGGGCCGGGCAGATTCAAACCACCAACCCGTTGAGGCCCCTGACGCCCGAGATGAACGAGGTGCTGCTCGTGGTGATCGCCGGGAAGGTCGCCACCGCGTACGGACCGGATTTCACGACGTTGCGGCGCGGCAGCGCCCCCTCGGCCATCGAGGCGATGCTGGGCGGTCCGATCAAGTGGCAGCCGAGCCTGCCGACGCTGCCCGATTCGATGACGATCGTCAGCGAGGAGGGCGCGCCCCTGGCGCAGCTCACCTTCCGCGCCTGCGAGACGCCGCCCGCCGTGAAGGCGCCGAAGGCGGAGGCCCGGAAGAAGGCCCCCGTTCGGCGCGCGCCGCCCAAGGCCGCAGCCCCGAAGACGCCGCCGGGCTTCTCGATGCCCCAGGGGGCGATCGCCGAATAGGGTGCTCCCCGCCGAACCGGCAGTCCGTTCGGCGGAGGGGGTGTCACGATCGAGGCTCGAAGCCGAGCGCGCGCAACGCGATCGGGACCGGCTCCGGCCGCTCACTTCTGCTTGGCGATGACCTTGTCCTTGATGCCGTCGTAGACGTTCTTCGGGATGATCTTCTTGGAGACCAGATCGTCCTTGCCGCGGTAGGGGCGGCCCTTGATGATCGCAGCGGCGCGGGCCGCCCCGATGCCGGGCAGCGCGTCGAGCTCCGCGGTGCTGGCGCTGTTGAGATCGATCAGCGCCGTCTTGGCGGCGTTCGGCGAGCCGGCGACCGGGGCGCTCGGTGCCGTGGGCCGCGCGGGGGCGGTCGGTGCCGCCGTGCCGGGTGCCTGCGGTGCGGGGGCCTGCGCCAGGGCGGGGGCGCCCACGAGGCTTGAGAGAAGGGCGAGCAGAGCGAGGGTCTTGGTGGAGGAAGCCATGGCGTTCTCCCGAGGGGCACGGCCCGCGGCGCGGCACCGTCGTCCACGCTCTGGGCCGCGCCGCTTGAACCCACGCTTAACGGTTGTGCCCAGTGCCTCTAGCCACGGGCGGGCGCCGCAGCTATAAGCGCGCCCTCATCCGTATCCCGCGGTGCGCGTGGCGATCCTCGATCGGGGAGCCGCCCGGGCGCCGCTTTGTCCGCGGCGTCACGAAGGATCACACCATGGCCGTTCCGAAGCGAAAGACCTCCCCCTCCCGCCGCGGCATGCGCCGCTCGGCCGACGCCCTCAAGGCGCCGACCTATGTCGAGGACAAGGATTCGGGTGAGCTGCGTCGTCCGCACCACATCGACCTCAAGACCGGCATGTACCGCGGCCGTCAGGTCCTCAAGGTGAAGTCCGCCGAGGCGTAAGACGTCTCGCGGCGCCTCAGGCGAGGCGCCGCGCGGTCTCCGCGTAGGAAGCGGCGGCCATTCGGGTCCGTTCGAGGCGCGACGGCAACAGCGTCGGGTCATCGGCCGTCAGCAACTGCGCGATGAAGCCGGCCCGGGATCTCCCCGGGGCCGCACGCTCCGCCGCGACGGCCCTTTCACGCCCCTCGGGGCGTCCCCCATCGATCACGACCAGGGCGCGTCCCGCGGGACGCACGGCCTCGGACCGCGCGCCCTGCGTGGCACCGGGCGCCGCCCGCACAGGCCTGACCTGTGCCGGGCCGAGACGATTGCCTGCTTCGACTCGCACCATCGCGACACGCTCCGCACGTTTCCGTGCCGGTGTCGCAAGGGTGATACCGATATTAAGAGTTCGTCAACTTCTATTCACCCGCAGCGGGCAAGCGATTATTTCTTCGCCAGCGCTTCCAGGCGCTGCTGCATCTCCAGCATCTGCCGCTTCAGGTCGTCCAGCTCGCCGCCGCCGAAGGCCGTGGGGGCGGGGGGCGGGGACGGCTGCGTCCCGGCGGGCGGTGCGAAGCCCGTGAACATCTTCATGGCGTCGCCGAAGAAGTTCATATTGGTGCGCACCTGCTGCTCGATCGCGTTCTGGAACGCGGCCGGGCCGAAGCTGTGGGCGAATTTCTCGCGCAGGCCGTCCTGATCCTTGGCGAAGTTCGCCATGGAGAATTCCAGGAAGCTCGGCACCATGGTGCGCATGCTGTCGCCGTAGAAGCGGATCAGCTGGCGCAGGAACGCCACCGGCAGCAGGTTCTCGGCGCCGGCCTTGTTCTCCTGCTCGAAGATGATCTGCGTGAGCACCGAACGGGTGATGTCGTCGCCGGTGCGTGCGTCGTACACGACGAAATCCTCGCCGTTCTGGACCATCGTGGCGAGGTCCTCCAGCGTCACGTAGGTCGAGGTGCCGGTGTGGTAGAGGCGCCGGTTGGCGTACTTCTTGATGACGGTCTGTGTGGCCTTGACGGTATCCGCCATCGGGATCGGCCTTTCTCGACTCGAGACCTCGGGACATGCGGGGCCGCGCGATGCGGCCCTGCGGGATCATCTTCGCGCCCGCAGCACGATCCTTAAAGCCTTCGCCGGGCGCAGAAAACAGCAAACTGCATCTCTTCAACGCAGAATAATGCAGGCCTTGTCCCGACCAAGCGTCATTTCAGTCTCGCGGGCGCGTCATCGGCATCATTTGCGGGTTTGATGCGCAATCTTGACTTCGCCGATGCCACGCCCTTCATCGCAGGGCCGGCACAGAGCGCGCCCCGGAAGGCGCGCCGGCTCGCAAGAGGAGAACGCAACATGGCAGCCAGCGAAGAGATCGTCATCGTCGGGGCCGCGCGCACGCCGGTCGGCTCGTTCGGCGGTGCCTTCGGGGCGGTGCCGGCGCACGAGCTCGGCGCGACGGCCATCAAGGCCGCCCTGGAGCGCGCCAAGGTCTCGCCCGACGAGGTCGACGAGGTGATCTTCGGTCAGGTGCTCACCGCCGGCGCCGGCCAGAACCCGGCCCGTCAGGCCGCCATGAAGGCCGGCATCCCCGAGAAGGCCACCGCCTGGGGCCTTAACCAGGTCTGCGGCTCGGGCCTGCGCACGGTCGCCATCGGCATGCAGCAGATCGCCAACGGCGACGCCAAGATCATCGTGGCGGGCGGCCAGGAGTCGATGTCGCTCTCGCCCCACGCCCAGTACCTGCGCGGCGGCCAGAAGATGGGCGACGTGAAGCTCGTCGACACCATGATCAAGGACGGCCTCTGGGATGCCTTCAACGGCTACCACATGGGCCAGACCGCCGAGAACGTCGCCCAGGCCTTCCAGCTGACCCGCGAGCAGCAGGACCAGTTCGCGACCCGCTCGCAGAACAAGGCCGAGGCCGCCCGCAAGGAGGGCCGGTTCAAGGACGAGATCGTCCCCGTCACCGTGCCGGGCCGGAAGGGAGACACCATCGTCGACACCGACGAGTACATCCGCGACGGCGCCACCATGGAGGCGATGGCCAAGCTGAAGCCCGCCTTCACCAAGGAGGGCACGGTCACGGCCGCCAACGCCTCGGGCCTGAACGACGGTGCCGCCGCCCTGGTTCTGATGTCGGCCTCCGAGGCCGAGCGCCGCGGTCTCACGCCGCTCGCCCGGATCAAGTCCTGGGCGACGGCCGGCGTCGATCCGAAGGTGATGGGCACCGGCCCGATCCCGGCCTCCCGCAAGGCCCTGGAGAAGGCCGGCTGGAAGCCCGCCGACCTCGACCTGATCGAGGCCAACGAGGCCTTCGCGGCCCAGGCGCTGGCGGTCAACAAGGATATGGGCTGGGACGACGCGAAGGTGAACGTCAACGGCGGCGCCATCGCCATCGGCCACCCGATCGGCGCCTCCGGTGCCCGCGTCCTCGTCACGCTGCTGCACGAGATGAAGCGGCGCGATGCCAAGAAGGGCCTCGCCACCCTGTGCATCGGCGGCGGCATGGGCGTCGCGATGTGTGTCGAGCGGGCGTGATCGATCTGTAACGTCGGGTTCTCGACAACTTAGACTTAAAGCCAAGATCACAAAAATTCGCGTGCGGACGCCATCCGCACGCGGCATCACGGGATGCGAACAGGAGGAAACATCAATGGCTCAAGGACGCGTCGCCCTCGTCACGGGCGGCACCCGCGGTATCGGCGCGGCGATCTCGAAGCGGCTGAAGGACAAGGGCTACCGGGTGGCCGCCAACTATGCCGGCAACGACGAGGCCGCCAACGCCTTCAAGGCCGAGACCGGCATCCCGGTGTTCAAGTTCGACGTGGGTGATCTCGCCAGCTGCGAGGCCGGCATCAAGGCGATCGAGTCCGAGGTCGGCCCGATCGACATCCTCGTCAACAATGCCGGCATCACCCGGGACGGCGCGTTCCACAAGATGACCTTCGAGAAGTGGCAGGCGGTCATCAAGACCAACCTCGACTCGATGTTCACCTGCACGCGGCCGCTGATCGAGGGCATGCGCAGCCGCAGCTTCGGCCGCATCATCATCATCTCGTCGATCAACGGACAGAAGGGGCAGGCCGGCCAGACCAACTACTCGGCCGCGAAGGCCGGCGTGATCGGCTTCGCCAAGGCGCTCGCGCAGGAGAGCGCGTCCAAGGGCATCACGGTCAACGTGATCGCGCCGGGCTACATCGCCACCGATATGGTGATGGCCGTGGCGGAGGAGATCCGCAACAAGATCATCTCCACCATCCCGACCGGCCGTCTCGGCGCCGCCGACGAGATCGCGCACGCGGTCGAGTATCTCGCGAGCGACGAGGCCGGCTTCGTGAACGGCTCGACGCTGACCATCAACGGCGGACAGCACTTCGTCTGACCCTGACCGGGCGCGCCGGCTCCTGGCCGGCGCGTCCGATCCGCAATCGGAGCGCGCCGACACGCTTACGGCTGCGCGCCGAGGGCTTCCGAAGCCCGCCTGCTGCGCCGATGCGCGCGCTCACACTGCGGTCGTGCCCCCGGCGCGCCTGAACGGCCGGACCGCTTGGGTGTCCGCAACCCGCCGCGCCGGTTCCGGCCTCGCGCGTCTCGCGGCAAAACAACATCGCCAAGTCAAGATCTGCTGCTCGTTTGCGCGCGATCTCTCATCAGCGATACTGACCGATCGTCTGCTTTGGATCAGGCGTTATAGTCTACAAAGGCATCTGATCTTGCGCGCGCGCGTAGTGAAATAATCCGCGCTCCGACTGCGCCGCGAAGATGTGTGCAGGGCGAACGATCCACACACCAATTGTTCACGTGCTCTGGGGCACCAACACGCCGAGTGTGTCCGTATAGGTCTCGTTCCGTCGCGCCGCGGATGTTCGCGCCGACAGTCGAATGAGGGTGCGGGCACCATGATCCAGCGGTTTTACGGTGAATGCGGCGTTCAGCGTGTTCGCGAAACCGTCGCTTGTTCTGTACGGCGCGGCGGGAGTGCTGGGGACCGGCCGGTTCGGCGGCTCCCGAGCGCCGCGAAGATCGCCCTCGCGGCGGCCTGCACGCTGGGTCTCGCGGCCTGCGTCACGCCTCGGGAGCGGTACGCGATGGATCAGACCCAGTGCTACGGCTTCGGATTCGAGCCCGGCACCGAGGCCTTCGCGCAGTGCATGATGGGGCTCCATCAGGACCGCGCGGCCGCCGAGGCCGCCAGCAACCGGTACTGGTCGGCCCAACTCGCCGAGCAGAACCGGCGCCGCGAAGCGCAGCGCGACCTCTACAAGGTGATGAGCCTGCAGCGGAGCGGCGACACGCACTTCCCGGTCTGCGGCGCATCGTACGACGGCGGCATGGATCACCGGACCATGACTTGGTACGGCCCCAACTGCCGCGCTCGCTGACCGGGATCGAGGGAGGCTCCCATGTCCGACATGACGACGCGCGGCCCGGCCAACCCGAGCCGGATCATCTTCGTGACGACGGTTCTGATCAGCGTCGCGGTGGGCTTCGGCACCGGTGACATCCGCTGGTTCATGCTGACCGTCATCGGCTCGGCCGCCCTGCTCTGCACGGGCTATGGCCTGCTCCGGCGCCGGCTCGGCTGGAGGCCGCTGAACGTCGAATACCTCGCCGATCTCATGCGGGTGATCAGCCCGCCCTGAGCCGGCGCCCACGGCGATCCGGTCGGACGAACCGCCGGGTCGGCCCAAGTGGTGGAGGTCCGTGAGGATCTCTCCGCGCCCCATGCTTATCCCCGCCCGATTGCCCCGCTCCGGAGGCCACCATGACGCTCGCCCTGATCATCGCCGGTATCCTCCTCGTCAACGTCCTGATGGCCGGTCTCTTCTCCCTCGTGGCCCTGTGGGCCGACTGAGCCAGATCCAGATCGGCGTGAAACCCCATCGTGGCGGCCGGGCTGGAGACCACGCCGCCGCGCCATCTCGCCGACTCGGATGCCCGCGTGGTAGCGGCCGGTCATGAGTGGATCCGCCTCGACATCGTCCCGCACCCCGACCCGCTCCGCCGCGACCCTGGCGGGCTTCGGCGCGATCGCGCTCTGGTCGCTGCTGGCCCTGTTCACGGCGGCGTCGGGCACCGTGCCGCCGTTCCAGCTGGCCGCCATGACGTTCCTGCTGGGCGGCCTCTGTGGCTGCACCGTCTGGATCGCCCGTCCGGCCCGGGCCCGCGCGCTGATCCAGCCCTGGCCGGTCTGGCTGCTCGGGGTCGGTGGCTTGTTCGGCTATCACGCGCTCTACTTCAGTGCGCTCCGCCTCGCGCCCCCGGCCGAGGCCGGGTTGATCAACTACCTCTGGCCGCTGCTGATCGTGCTGTTCTCCGCGCGCCTTCCGGGATCGGGTGGGTTGCGCCCGGGCCATCTCGCCGGCGCGCTGCTGGGTCTTGCGGGCGTCGCGGCCCTGTTCATCGGACGGGGCGATCTCGACTTCCCGGCGGGGGCTTTGCCGGGCTACGCGGCGTCCTTCGCAGCGGCCTTCGTGTGGGCCGGCTACTCGGTGCTCTCGGCCCGGGTCGGGCAGGTGCCGACCGATGCGGTCGCGGGCTTCTGCCTCGTCACCGCGGCGCTCAGCCTCCTATGTCATCTGGGCTTCGAGACGACGGTCTGGCCCGCCGACGCGACGCAGTGGTGCGCGGTCCTGCTGCTCGGCCTCGGGCCGGTCGGGGCCGCGTTCTACCTCTGGGATATCGGCTGCAAGCGCGGCGACGTCCGGCTGCTCGGCGTGACGGCCTACGCGGCCCCGGTCCTCTCGACGCTGATCCTGGTGGCAACCGGCTATGCCAGACCCGGTCCGGCTTTGGCGCTCGCCTGCCTGCTGATCGTGGCCGGCGCCCTGACGGCCGTGCGCGCGTCGCGGGCGGCACCCACCGAAGTCTAACCCCGCGGCATCGGCCGCCAATCCGGCGGCGCCATCTCGAATCCCGAGAAGTCGAAGCCCGGCGAGACCGTGCAGCTCACGAGTGTCCAGGCGCCAAGGCTGGTGGCGGTCTGCCAATGGCCCGCCGGCACCACGCATTGCGGGCGCTGGCCGGCGGCGAGGTCGGACCCGAGATGCCGGGCCTCAGCGTCGTGGCCGTTCGGGCTCGTGGTGATCACCAGCGGCGCGCCGGCGTGCCAGTGCCAGATCTCGGTGGCGTCGACCCGGTGCCACGCCGAGACCTCGCCGATGTCGAGCAGGAAGTAGATCGCGGTTCCGACCGAGCGGCCGTCGACGGTCCGCGGATCGCGAAACGTCTCGCGGTAATGGCCGCCCTCGGGATGGGGCTTGAGGCCCAGCGTGGCGATCACCTCGGCTGCCGTCATGACCAACTCCCCACCGCACCGACTCCCGCTTGCCGCCACTTGGCACCGATGCTACCGGCCGAGAACCCTCAAGGTCCGAGAAAGATGCCGAGCCCGACCGTACGCCTCCACCGCGGCGACCTGCCCGCCGATTACGATGCGGGCCGGGCGGTGGCCATCGACACCGAGACGCTCGGCCTCAACCCGCATCGTGACCGGCTCTGCGTGGTGCAGATCTCGACCGGCGACGGCACGGCCGACGTGGTGCAGATCCCGCAGGATGGGCCGGAGCCGGTGATCCTCAAGCGCGTCCTGGCGGATTCGGGCGTGCTGAAGATCTTTCACTTCGCGCGGTTCGACGTTGCGGTGCTCTACAAGGCCTTCGGGGTGATGCCGCAGCCGGTCTACTGCACCAAGATCGCCTCGAAGCTCGCCCGCACCTACACGGACCGCCACGGGCTCAAGGACGTGGTGCGCGAACTCGTCGGGGTCGATCTGTCGAAGCAGCAGCAATCCTCCGATTGGGGCGCCGAGAGCCTGTCGCAGGCGCAGCTCGATTACGCGGCCTCGGACGTGCTCCACCTCCACGCGGCGCGCGACCGGCTCGATGCGATGCTGGCCCGGGAGGGGCGCACCGACCTCGCGCAGGCGTGCTTCGCCTTCCTGCCGACCCGCGCCCGTCTCGACCTCGACGGCTGGCCCGAGACGGATATTTTTGCGCACAGCTGAGGGTCCGGCGTCGCGCCGTCAGGCCAGCGTCCGGAGGCCGGATGGCGTCGTGATCCGGGCGGTCCAGCGCGGGCCGTCGCCCGGTACGATCACCGGCGGGTCGGCCAGCCCGAGCGCGGCGTGACGCTGCCGCGCGGCGTCCGGATCCGGATGCGTCAGGACCAGTGCCTCAAGCCGGGCCCCGAGATCCGGCATCGTCCGGGCGGGATTGCCGCTCTGTCCCCACGCCATCGCGCAGGGCGCGGCGCCGTCCGCCGGCCACGCCCCGTCCGGGCGCAGGCCGAAGCGCCACGAAAGGGCGCCGCGGGTCATCGTGGCGGCCTGTCCGAGCAGGTCCGGATGAGCGGCGAGCACGCCGTCGAGATCGTCCGTGCGGGCGACGAAGCCGCGCAGCCGCCGGCCGGCATCCCAGTCAGCGCGCACCCGTGCCGGGTCGCTCAGGCCGAACCAGCGGGGGCGGGATGGGGCGGGCGCCTCGGGATCGACGGCGATCACCTCCAGGAACAACGCATCGCCGAGGCGCAACAGGTGGTTGCGGGTGCCCATCTCGCGGTGGTGGCCGCCCTCCGGCATCGTGAGGCCGAGGCAGTCCCTGACATGCGCCACGCCCTCCGCGAGATCCGGCGCGACGACGACGAGGTGGTCCAGGGTCAGCATGCAAGCGGCCTCAGCGATCGAACGGCGTGCAACGCCCAAACAAAAGGCCGGAGCCCGCAAGAGGCTCCGGCCCGTGACGAGCGCGGGCCGGGCATCGCGCCCGGCCCCTCTCACCTCACAGCGAGTAGTACTGCACGAACTCGATCGGGTGCGGGGTCATCTCGTAGCGCAGCACCTCGGTCATCTTCAGCTCGATGAACGAGTCGATCTGGTCGTCCGAGAACACGCCGCCCTCCTTGAGGAAGGCCCGGTCCTTGTCGAGGCTGGCGAGCGCCTCGCGGAGCGAACCGCACACGGTCGGGATCTTCTTCAGCTCCCGCGGCGGCAGCTCGTAGAGGTCCTTGTCCATGGCCGGGCCCGGATCGATCTTGTTCCGGATGCCGTCGAGGCCGGCCATCAGCAGCGCCGAGAAGGCGAGGTAGGGGTTCGCCATCGGGTCGGGGAAGCGGACCTCGACGCGCTTGGCCTTCGGGCTCTTGGTCCACGGGATGCGGCAGGAGGCCGAGCGGTTGCGGGCCGAGTAGGCGAGCAGCACCGGCGCCTCGTAGCCCGGCACCAGGCGCTTGTACGAGTTGGTCGACGGGTTGGTGAAGGCGTTGAGCGCCTTGGCGTGGCGGATGATGCCGCCGATGTACCAGAGGCACTCCTGGGAGAGCCCGGCATACTTGTCGCCGGCGAAGACCGGCTTGCCGTCCTTCCAGATCGACTGGTGCACGTGCATGCCCGAGCCGTTATCGCCGTAGACGGGCTTGGGCATGAAGGTCGCCGACTTGCCGTAGCTCTGCGCGACGTTGTGGATGCAGTACTTGTAGATCTGCATGTGGTCGGCGAGCAGGGTGAGCGTGTCGAACTTCATGCCGAGCTCGTGCTGGGCCGAAGCCACCTCGTGGTGGTGCTTCTCGACCTTCACGCCCATGGACTGCATGGCCGCCAGCATCTCGCCGCGCATGTCCTGCGCCGAATCCTGCGGTGGCACCGGGAAGTAGCCGCCCTTGGTCTGGACCCGGTGGCCGAGGTTGCCGCCCTCGTAATCCGTGAAGCCGTTGGTCGGCAGCTCGGTGGAATCGAGCTCGAAGCCGGTGCGGTAGGGATCGGCGCCGAACTTCACGTCGTCGAACACGAAGAACTCGGCCTCGGGGCCGACATAGATCGTGTCGCCGATGCCGGTCTGCTGCAGGTAGGCCTCGGCGCGCTTGGCGGTGCCGCGGGGATCGCGGCCGTAGGGCTCGCCGGTCGCCGGCTCCAGCACGTCGCAGACGATCGACATCGTTGCGGCCGAGAAGAACGGATCCAGGGTGGCGGTCGCCGGATCCGGCATCAGCAGCATGTCGGACTCGTTGATCGCCTTCCAGCCTGCGATCGAGGAGCCGTCGAACATCGTGCCCTCGTCGAAGATCTCCTCGTCGATGAGCGACACGTCGAACGTGACATGCTGCCACTTGCCGCGCGGATCGGTGAACCGGAAGTCCACGTAGCGCACGTCGTTGTCCCGGATCGTCTTCAGCACCTCGGCCGCAGTGGTCATCGTGGGCATCCTCCAGGGATCGCTCGGAAACGGTCTCGCGACGCGCCCGCTCTCAGGCGGGCCGCACGGGCGAGCGGCGCTTGATATCCGTCACAGGCGCGTGTTGCCACCCGCAGGGCGCGGGAATCGGCGCGGCGGTGGGACGATCGGCGCCCGTTGGGGCCGGCTCTCGCATCCGTGATCGCGAGAATCGGCGTCGGATCGATCGCGGCGCGGCGGTGGCGGCCTTCCTGGCACACTCCATGCAGAGGCGGCAGCGGCCGTCTGAGAGGCGGCAAGCCGTTCGCGTTGCCCAGGGGCACCCCGGTCGCGCATCGATACGGACGAGAGAACCGGAATGACCAAATACAAGCTCGAGTACATATGGCTCGACGGGTACACGCCGACCCCGAATCTCCGCGGTAAGACGCAGATCAAGGAATTCGACAGCTTCCCGACCCTCGAGCAGCTCCCGATGTGGGGCTTCGACGGCTCGTCCACGAAGCAGGCCGAAGGCGGCAGCTCCGACTGCATGCTGAAGCCCGTGCGCCACTTCCCCGATCCGGCCCGCAAGAACGGCGTGCTGGTGATGTGCGAAGTGATGATGCCGGACGGCACGACCCCGCACGAGTCCAACAAGCGCGCCACCATCCTGGACGATGCCGGCGCCTGGTTCGGCTTCGAGCAGGAGTACTTCCTGTACAAGGACGGCCGCCCCCTCGGCTTCCCGACCTCCGGCTACCCGGCGCCGCAGGGCCCGTACTACACCGGCGTCGGCTACTCGAACGTCGGCGACGTCGCCCGCAAGATCGTCGAGGAGCACCTCGACCTCTGCCTCGATGCCGGCATCAACCACGAGGGCATCAACGCCGAGGTGGCCAAGGGCCAGTGGGAATTCCAGATCTTCGGCAAGGGCTCCAAGAAGGCCGCCGACGAGATGTGGATGGCCCGCTACCTCTTGCAGCGCCTCTGCGAGAAGTACGGCATCGACGTCGAGTACCATTGCAAGCCGCTCGGCGACACCGACTGGAACGGCTCGGGCATGCACTGCAACTTCTCGACCGCGTTCATGCGCGAGCACGGCGGCAAGGCCTATTTCGAGAAGCTCATGGAGGCGTTCAAGAACGCCCGCGAGGAGCACATCGCCGTCTACGGCCCGGACAACCACATGCGGCTGACCGGCAAGCACGAGACCGCCTCGATCCACGAGTTCTCGTACGGCGTGGCCGATCGCGGCGCCTCGATCCGCGTGCCGCACTCCTTCGTCAACAACGGCTACAAGGGCTACCTTGAGGACCGCCGCCCGAACTCCCAGGGCGACCCCTACCAGATCGCCTCGCAGGTGCTGAAGACGATCGCTTCCGTGCCGACCGAGGCCGCTGCAGCCGCGTAAGACGCGGATCAACGCCGAGACGACGAAGCCGGGCCCTCGGGTCCGGCTTCTTCATTCGCGGGCCGAAGGGGGTACCGGGCGCATAGACCATGCGAGCGAAACGCCCGCCTACCCCTCGTTATAAGGTGCCGGAGCGACGCGGAGGCGTCGGCCGAGCCCTCCGGATGGCGCCGACATTCCCGGAATCCGCCGACGGGGCGGCTCAGGCGCACCTTCGGGAGAGGTGCTTGGGAGGAGATAGAGGCCCCTGATCCTGCCGCTCAGGACCGGGGTGGGCGCTCGTCCTCGCGGATTGCCGCCTCGTGGTACCACGCGCCGCCGCCACAACTCGGCACCGCCGCGGGCTTCGGCTCCACGGTCGCCCGGGGCGTGGCGCGGCTACGCCGGAACGCGGACAGATCGTAGATCTTGGCGGTTTCGCGTGGGTCCGTGACGGCCATCGCAGATCCTCCTACATCGGGCAAAGCAACCGATTGCATCGGCTGTTCCCATGCATGTGGGATGCGGATCACGGCGCTCCATGGTGGAACGCGCCGGTGCCGGACATTCGTGCAGAGCGAAAACTTAGGCAGGGACCACGGCCGTCGCCGACCGGTACAACCCGAGGATCAGATCGCGTCGGTCCCGGTCTCGCCGGTGCGGATGCGGATCGCTTCCTCGATGGTCGACACGAAGATCTTGCCGTCGCCGATGCGGCCGGTCTGGGCCGACTTGCGGATCGCCTCGACGGCGCCCTCGACCAGCGCGTCCGACAGGACGATCTCGAGCTTCACCTTGGGCAGGAAGTCGACCACGTACTCGGCGCCCCGATAGAGCTCCGTATGGCCCTTCTGGCGGCCGAAACCCTTCGCCTCGATGACGGTGATGCCCTGGAGGCCGACCTCCTGGAGCGCCTCCTTCACCTCGTCGAGCTTGAAAGGCTTGATGATCGCTTCGATCTTCTTCATGCCGCCCGGGCCCGCGCTACGATGCGGCGTATTTCTAACATCCCCGTGACGTGTCCGCCATGCCGATTTGACGGTGTGCCCAACCAGAATGCCTAATCTCTGTGCGGTTCCCGCACATCCTGCGGGCGTTTTTCGGATTTGTGGCGCGCTTTTCACCAAGTCTGGTCGGCGCACGGGCAGAGACGGAGGCGAACATGCGGTTGCTGACGGTCGCGGCCATGAGGCAGGTCGATGCTGCGGCGATCGCCGGCGGGATCTCCGGTCGCACGCTCATGGAGGCGGCCGGCGCGGCGGTCGCCGATCGGGCTCGCGCCCGGCTGCCGGCGGGTGGCCGTGCCCTTGTTCTGTGCGGGCCCGGTAACAACGGGGGCGACGGCTTCGTGGCGGCGCGCCTTCTGGCGGAGGGCGGCTATGCGGTCGACCTGCGGCTGCTCGGCGATCGCGGGGCGCTTACCGGGGATGCCGCCCTGGCGGCGGAGGCCTGGACCGGCCCGGTCGGACCGATCGCGCCGGCAGACGTCCCGGCAGACATCCCGGCCTGCGACCTCGTGATCGATGCGCTGTTCGGGGCCGGCCTGTCGCGCGACCTCGACGGCGAGGCCCGGGCGCTGGTCGAGGCGGTGAACGCGGCCGGCACGCCCATCCTCGCGGTGGACGTCCCCAGCGGCGTCGATGGCGATACCGGGGCGGTCCGCGGTGCGGCGATCCGGGCGGTCGAAACCGTGACCTTCGTGACGCTGAAGCCCGGCCATCTGCTGCACCCGGGGCGAGGCCTGTGCGGCCAGTTGAGCGTGGCGGATATCGGCGCCGGATCGGCGGCCCTGGAGGCAGGTCTGGCGGCGTGCGGGGCGGCCCTCCACCGGAACGGGCCGACGCTGTGGGCGCAGGCGTTTCCCCGGCTGACCGGGGCCAGCCACAAGTACACGCGCGGCCACGCCCTGGTGTTGTCGGGACCCGCCACCAAGACCGGCGCCGCGCGGCTCGCCGCCCGGGGCGCCCTGCGGGTCGGGGCCGGCCTCGTCACGGTTGCCTCGCCGACGAGCGCGCTGGCCGAGAACGCCGCCCATCTTACGGCGATCATGCTGCGCGCCAGCGAGACCGCCGACGACCTCGATGACCTGCTCACCGACGAGCGCCTGAACGTGGTGCTCGCCGGGCCCGGCCTCGGAACCGGCGAGCCGACCCGGGAGCGCGTCGCGGTGGCGGCCGCGGCCGGGCGCGGCCTCGTCCTCGACGCCGACGCGCTGACGAGCTTTTCCGGGCAGGCGCGACTCCTCGCCGCGCATCTGGCGGACGGGGAGGCGCGGGCCGTGCTCACGCCGCATGCCGGGGAATTCGCGCGGCTGTTCGACGGCACGGAGGCTATGGCCGCCGGGATCGGCAAGCTCGCCCAGGCGCGCGCCGCGGCCGCCCTGACCGGCGCCGTGGTGGTCTACAAGGGCGCCGACACCGTGATCGCCGGGCCGGATGGGCGGGCGGCGATCAACGACCACGGCAGCTCCTATCTCGGGACCGCCGGGTCGGGCGACGTCCTCGGCGGCCTCATTGCCGGCCTGCTGGCGCAGGGCATGGAGCCCTTCGAGGCCGCCGCCGCCGGGGTCTGGCTCCACGGCGATGCCGGCCTGCGCCACGGACCCGGGCTGATCGCCGAGGATCTTCCGGACCTGATGCCCGCCGTGCTCGGCGGCCTCGCCGAGGCGGCCCTCACGTAACCTCGAACATCGTCCAGAGGCCGGTATCGAACCGCTCCAGCACCGTGGCGCTGATCAGCCAGCGCCCGGGATTGTCGGCCAGGAAGCCGATCCGGGCGGTCCGGCCCTCCAGCAACTGGAACGTGTCGAGCCAGTAGGGCTCCCAACCATCATCCAGGGGGTGGAGCAGGCGGAAGCAGTGCCCGTGCAGGTGCAGCGCCTGCGGGAAGGCGGTCTCGTTGCGCAGGGCCAGCACCACCACCTGGCCGCGCTTCACCGAGAAGATCGGCTGCAGGCCGGTGGTGCCGCTGGCGCCGTTCACCGACCAGATCTTGTGCGGATCACCGGTATAGACGGGATCGGGGCTGGCCCCGTCTTTCTTCTCCTTCGGCACGAAGGCCCCGCCGGTGATCACGATGTCGCGGCGCATCGCGTTCTGGAGCTTGATCTCGGCCGGCAGGCGCTTGTTCTCGCCGATCGGGCCGATCGGCGGTCGCTTCTCGGTGATCCTGGCGCCCTTCGTGGTGACGCTCGCCAGCGTCAGGCCCTTGCCGATCAGCGCCTGGATCTCGCAGGTGGCACCCGCATTGTCCGGCAGGTCGACCATCAGGTCGTAGCGGGTGCCGGGCGGGAAGGGCAGCGTGGCCCGCAGCGGCTCGAACGTGTCGGTCGGCTGACCGTCGACCGCCGCGACGTAGACCTTCACGCCCTCGAACTTGATGCGCGTCGCCCGGGCGTTGCAGGCATTGCCGAGCCGCAGGCGGATTCGGGAGCCGGGGCGGGCCTCGAACGTGTCGGGCACCGGCTTGCCGTTGACGGTGACGAGGTTGCCGAGGCGCCCATGGGCCGCGGCGAGGGGCACCTGACCGAACGGCATGAGCGTGCCGTCTTCCTCGAGCCGCCAATCCTGCAGGATGACGCTGACATCCGCATCGACCGGAGGCGGGCTCGCCTCCTCGACGACCAGCATGCCGGCGAGCCCCCGGCCCGAGGGCTCGCCGGCGCCGCCCACCACCAGCGGCCGGATCAGGTAGGAGCCGGCATCCGGCGGCGTGAACGCGTAGAGGAACTCGCCCCCTGGGGCGATCGGCGCCTGGGTCACGCCGCCGACGCCGTCCATGGCGTTGACGATCCGCACCCCGTGCCAGTGCAGCGACAGGGGCTTGTCGGTCCGGTTCTCGACCTTCAGGCGCACCGGCTGCCCGAGCTTCACCCGGATCGTGGGGGGCAGGGCCTTGCCGTCGAAGCACCAGACCGGCGTCTCCGGCGCGGGCTCCGGCCGGAGCCGCGCCTTGCCGGGGGCCGCCGGAAGGGCAGGGGGCTCTGCCGGGGCCGCCGCAGGCGCCGCGGGCGCGGGGGTTTGGGCCCGGCCGACCTGCGGCACGAGCCCGAAGGCGGTGGCAGCCGCCAGAAGGGTCCGGCGCGAGGGCGCGCCAGCGCTCGAATCGGCCGGCGGCACGGGGCGGGATGGCGGCATGAGATCTCGGCGGCTTCTCGCGACGGGCCCGCTCCATAGCGAGGTGGCGGCCCCGGCGCCACAGGACAAGTTTTTTGCTGCGGCCCCGTCGGCCCATGCTATAGGGCCCGCTTCCGGCGGCCGGCGATGCGCCGGATGTCGGCGCGCGCGGGCGTGGCGGAACTGGTAGACGCGCTGGATTTAGGTTCCAGTGTCGCAAGACGTGGGGGTTCGAGCCCCTCCGCCCGCACCAGGACGTCTCTGAGGGCGCGGTCCCAGGCGGACCGCCCCGGCTCCGTTCCCGACGTCTCAGGCATCCCGCACCGCGCGAACACGCCGTACGAGTCCGGCCCGGCCGGCGACCACAGGTTTTTGGAAGAGCGACGACGACGATGCAGGTGACCGAGATCAACGCCCAGGGCCTGAAGCGCGAGTTTCAGGTTCTTCTGGCCGCTCAGGAACTCGAGGAGCGCCTGACCTCCGAGCTGTCCGGCATGAAGGACAAGGTGCAGCTCAAGGGCTTCCGCCCCGGCAAGGTGCCGGTCGCGCACCTGCGCAAGGTCTACGGCCGCTCCGTGATGGCCGAGGTGGTGCAGAACGCCGTCAACGAGGCCAACCGCAAGATCGTGACCGATAACGGCCTCAAGCTGGCCCTGGAGCCGCAGGTCGAGTTCCCGAGCGATCAGGCTGAGGTCGAGAAGGCGCTGGACGCCAAGGGCGACCTCGCCTTCAAGGTGGCGCTTGAGGTGATGCCGAGCTTCGAGCTCGCCGACCTCTCGGATGTCAGCCTGACCAAGCAGGTCGCCAAGCCCTCCGACACGGAGGTGGACGAGGCGCTGGAGCGCATGGCCGGCCAGGGCCGTCCCTTCGCCGAGCGGGAGGAGGGCGCCGAGGCCCAGAGCGGCGACCGCGTCACGATCGATTTCGTCGGCCGGATCGAGGGCGAGGAGTTCCAGGGCGGCAAGGGTGAGGGCATCGATCTGGAGCTCGGCTCCGGCTCGTTCATCCCGGGCTTCGAGGACCAGCTCGTCGGCGCCAAGGTCGGCGACAAGCGCCTGGTGAAGGTGACTTTCCCGGCCGAGTACGGCGCCGAGCAGCTCGCCGGCAAGGATGCCGAGTTCGACGTGACGGTCACGAAGATCCAGGCTCCGGGCGAGGCCAAGGTCGACGACGAGTTCGCCAAGTCGATGGGCATGGAATCGCTGGAGAAGCTCCGCGAGGCCGTGTCCGAGGCGATCGGGCGGGACTACGAGACGGCCTCGCGCCGCCGCCTCAAGAAGGACCTCCTCGACGCGCTGGACACGAAGTACGCCTTCGAGCTGCCCCCCTCCCTGGTGGCGCAGGAATTCGCCGCCGTGTGGGCCCAGGTCGAGCAGGATCTCAAGAGCCGGGGCAAGACCTTCGAGGACGAGGACACGACCGAGGAGAAGGCCCAGGCCGAGTACCGCAAGATCGCCGAGCGTCGCGTTCGGCTCGGTCTCGTGCTTGCGCAGGTCGGCGAGAGCGCCGATATCAAGGTCTCGGATGACGAGGTGAACCAAGCCCTCATCGCCCGGGTCCGGCAGTTCCCGGGCCAGGAGCAGCAGGTCTGGGACTTCTACCGGAAGAATGCGCAGGCGCTCGCTGAACTCCGCGCGCCCCTGTTCGAGGAAAAGGTGGTTGACCACGTCCTCGGGCAGGTCAAACTCGTCGAGGAGCCCGTCTCGAAAGAGGCGCTTTTCGCAGATGATGATGACGACGACACGACCGGCGGGAAGCCGGCAGACAAGGCCGAGGCCGCGGACGAGAAGTCCGAGTCGAAGGCCGACTGAGTCCCGCCCTGTCCGAGGACGGCGGGCAAGAATTAGGCGATGGTTAAGCATCGCCGGTGTTCGCTGACATGTCCGGGGCTGCCCTGATTCGCGGCAGCCCCGGGCCTCACTCTGGGCAGGACGAGATGAGAGATCCGATCGACGTCTACAACAACGCGCTCGTGCCGATGGTCGTCGAGCAGTCGAGCCGCGGCGAGCGCGCCTTCGACATCTACTCCCGCCTGCTGCGCGAGCGGATCATCTTCCTCACCGGGCCCGTGGAGGATTACGGCGCGTCGCTGATCGTGGCGCAGCTGCTGTTCCTCGAGGCGGAGAACCCGAAGAAGGAAATTTCCTTCTACATCAACTCCCCCGGCGGTGTGGTCACCTCCGGCCTGTCGATCTACGACACGATGCAGTTCATCCGCTGCCCGGTGACGACGCTCTGCGTCGGCCAGGCCGCCTCGATGGGCTCGCTCCTGCTGACCGCCGGCGAGCCCGGCCACCGCTTCGCCCTGCCGAACGCCCGGATCATGGTCCACCAGCCGTCGGGCGGCTTCCAGGGCCAGGCGACCGACATCCTGATCCACGCCCGCGAGATCGAGGCGCTGAAGCGGCGCCTGAACGAGATCTACGTGAAGCACACGGGGCGGGACTACGACACCATCCACACCGCGTTGGAGCGCGACAACTTCATGACCGCCGACGCGGCCAAGGAGTTCGGGCTCATCGACGAGGTGATCGAGAAGCGCCCCGAGCCGGCGGCCGCCTGATCGGCCCGCGTCACCAGACAGCCGCGGCGTGGCCTTGATCCCGCCGCGGCAGCGTGTTTGCATCCGAGTTCGGGCCCTTCGGTCAAAGACGCGCAGCATACTGTTTCTTTAAACGGGCCCCCTATTTTGAGTTGATGCGCGTCCGCCCCTAGCCGGCTGCGGATGCGAGGAATCGGAGACCGATATGAGCAAGACTGGCGGCAACGACTCCAAGAGCACGCTGTATTGCTCGTTCTGCGGCAAGAGCCAGCACGAGGTCCGCAAGCTGATCGCCGGCCCGACGGTGTTCATCTGCGACGAGTGCGTCGAGCTGTGCATGGACATCATCCGCGAGGAGTCGAAATCCTCGCTGGTGAAGAGCCGCGACGGCGTGCCGACCCCGAAGGAAATCCGCCGCGTCCTCGACGATTACGTCATCGGCCAGGACTTCGCCAAGAAGGTCCTCTCGGTCGCGGTGCACAATCACTACAAGCGGCTCGCCCACGCGACGAAGCACAACGACGTCGAGCTGGCCAAGTCCAACATCATGCTGATCGGGCCGACCGGCTCGGGCAAGACGCTGCTCGCGCAGACGCTCGCCCGGATCCTCGACGTGCCGTTCACCATGGCGGATGCCACGACCCTCACTGAGGCCGGCTACGTCGGTGAGGACGTCGAGAACATCATTCTGAAGCTGCTCCAGGCCTCGGACTACAACGTCGAGCGGGCCCAGCGCGGCATCGTCTACATCGACGAGATCGACAAGATCTCCCGCAAGTCCGACAACCCGTCGATCACCCGCGACGTGTCGGGCGAGGGCGTGCAGCAGGCGCTCTTGAAGATCATGGAGGGTACGGTCGCCTCCGTCCCGCCGCAGGGCGGTCGGAAGCACCCGCAGCAGGAGTTCCTGCAGGTCGACACCACCAACATCCTGTTCATCTGCGGCGGCGCCTTCGCGGGGCTGGAGCGGATCATCTCCCAGCGCGGCAAGGGCACCTCGATCGGCTTCGGCGCGACCGTGCAGGCCCCGGACGATCGCCGCACCGGCGAGATCTTCCGCTCGGTCGAGCCGGAGGATCTGCTGAAGTTCGGCCTCATCCCCGAGTTCGTCGGCCGTCTGCCGGTCCTGGCGACGCTGGAGGACCTCGACGAGGCCGCGCTGAAGAAGATCCTGCAGGAGCCGAAGAACGCCTTGGTCAAGCAGTACCAGCGGCTGTTCGAGATGGAGAACG
This sequence comes from Methylobacterium guangdongense, assembly GCF_038442355.1. Taxonomy (NCBI): domain Bacteria; kingdom Pseudomonadati; phylum Pseudomonadota; class Alphaproteobacteria; order Hyphomicrobiales; family Methylobacteriaceae; genus Methylobacterium; species Methylobacterium guangdongense. Next base: position 587,991 of record NZ_JBBXMX010000001.1, on the reverse strand, counting down.
TCGACCTGACCTTCCAGGACGAGGCCCTGTCGCTGGTCGCCCGCAAGGCGATCGAGCGGAAGACCGGCGCCCGCGGCCTGCGCTCCATCCTGGAGACCATCCTGCTCGACACGATGTACGACCTGCCGGGCCTGGAGTCCGTGGAGCAGGTCGTAATCGGTCCGGAGGTGGTCGAGGGCAAGTCGCGCCCGCTCTACATCCACGGCGACCGCAACAAGGACGCACCCGCCAGCGTCAGCGCGTAAGCGCTTGGTAGGGTTGCCTTAAGCGCCCGGCTCGAGGCCGGGCGCGCTGCGCGGAACATCTTGAAAACGATGTCCGCCGCAGCCACCTCAGGCTCAGCGCGGTGGCCGCACGCTCCTTCGAGGCGCGGTCCGCGTTACCAGCCGCAAAGTCCCAGAAAGCCCCGACCCTCGCGGCCCGGTCGGCCCCTGGCTGTAGGCGCGCTCCATGCATGGAGGCGGCGAAACCGGGCGTCCCTGAGAGGAAGTCAGCATGTCACAGTCGAAATCGCGCCAGCCGGTGGTCCCGGGTTCGACGGGCTCCTACGCCGTTCTCCCCCTGCGCGACATCGTCGTTTTCCCGCACATGATCGTGCCCCTGTTCGTGGGCCGCGAGAAATCGATCCGCGCCCTTGAGGAGGCCGTTCGCACGGACCGCCATATCCTGCTCGCCACGCAGATCAACGCCGGAGACGACGATCCCGCGACCGACGCGATCTACAAGATCGGGACCCTCGCCTCCGTGCTTCAGCTCCTGAAGCTGCCCGACGGAACCGTGAAGGTGCTGGTCGAGGGTGTCGGCCGCGCGAAGGTCACGGGCTTCACCCGCTCGGACGAGTATTACGAGGCGAACGCGGAAGCCCTGCACGACGAGCTCGGCGATCAGGTCGAGGCGGAGGCGCTCGCGCGCTCGGTGCTCTCCGAGTTCGAGAACTACGTCAAGCTGAACAAGAAGGTCTCGCCCGAGGTCGTCTCCGCCGTGACCCAGATCGACGAGCCCTCGAAGCTCGCCGACACGATCGGCTCGCATCTGCTCGTCAAGATCTCCGACAAGCAGGGCATCCTGGAGACGCCCACGGTGGCGCAGCGCCTTGAGCGCGTGCTGTCGCTGATGGAGAGCGAGATCTCCGTGCTTCAGGTGGAGAAGCGCATCCGGACCCGCGTCAAGCGGCAGATGGAGAAGACCCAGCGCGAGTACTACCTGAACGAGCAGATGAAGGCGATCCAGAAGGAGCTGGGCGACTCCGAGGATGGCCGTGACGAGCTGGCCGAGCTGGAAGAGAAGATCGAGAAGACCAAGTTCACCAAGGAAGCCCGTGACAAGGCCACCGCCGAGCTGAAGAAGCTGCGCCAGATGTCGCCGATGTCGGCCGAGGCGACGGTCGTGCGCAACTACCTCGACTGGATGCTCGGCATCCCGTGGGGCAAGCGCTCGAAGATCAAGAAGGATCTGCTGGGCGCCCAGGCGCTGCTCGACGAGGACCATTTCGGCCTCGACAAGGTCAAGGAGCGGATCGTCGAGTACCTCGCCGTGCAGCAGCGGGCGAACAAGCTCACCGGCCCGATCCTGTGCCTCGTCGGTCCCCCCGGCGTCGGCAAGACCTCGCTCGGCAAGTCCATCGCGAAGGCGACGGGCCGCGAGTTCGTCCGGATGTCGCTCGGCGGCGTGCGCGACGAGGCCGAGATCCGCGGTCACCGGCGGACCTATATCGGCTCGATGCCCGGCAAGATCGTGCAGTCGATGCGCAAGGCCAAGACCTCGAACCCGCTCATCCTGCTCGACGAGATCGACAAGATGGGCATGGATTTCCGCGGCGATCCGTCGGCGGCGCTCCTCGAGGTGCTTGACCCTGAGCAGAACAGCACCTTCAACGATCACTACCTGGAAGTGGATTACGACCTCTCGAACGTGATGTTCGTGACCACGGCCAACACCCTCAACATCCCGGGCCCGCTCATGGACCGGATGGAGGTGATCCGCATCGCCGGGTACACCGAGGAGGAAAAGGTCGAGATCGCGCGCAAGCACCTGATCCCGAACGCCCTGAAGAAGCATGGCCTCGGGACGCACGAGTGGTCGATCGACGACGACGGGCTGATGATGCTGGTTCGCCGCTACACGCGGGAAGCCGGCGTCCGCAACCTCGAGCGCGAGTTGTCCAACCTGATCCGCAAGGCGGTGAAGGAGATCCTGATCACCAAGACCAAGGCGGTCGCGGTGAACACGGAGACCCTTCCGGTCTTCCTCGGCCCGCCGAAGTTCCGCTACGGCGAGATCGACGCGGACGATCAGGTCGGCGTGGTGACGGGTCTGGCCTGGACCGAGGTCGGCGGCGAGTTGCTAACGATCGAGGGCGTCATGATGCCCGGCAAGGGCAAGATGACGGTCACCGGCAACCTGAAGGACGTGATGAAGGAGTCGATCTCGGCGGCGGCGAGCTACGTCCGCTCCCGGGCGATCGATTTCGGGATCGAGCCGCCGCTCTTCGAGCGTCGCGACATCCACGTCCACGTTCCCGAGGGGGCGACCCCGAAGGACGGTCCTTCGGCCGGCATCGCCATGGCCACCGCGATCGTCTCGACGCTGACGGGGATTCCGGTCCGCCGCGACATCGCGATGACCGGCGAGGTGACGCTCCGCGGCCGGGTCCTCCCGATCGGCGGCCTCAAGGAGAAGCTGCTCGCCGCGCTGCGCGGCGGCATCAAGACGGTGCTGATCCCCGAGGAGAACGCCAAGGACATCGCCGAGGTGCCCGACAGCGTGAAGAACGGGCTGGAGATCATCCCGGTCTCGCGGATGGATCAGGTGCTGGAGAAGGCGCTGGTGCGCCAGCCGGTCGCGATCGAGTGGGAGGAGCCGCTGCCAGTGGCCAAGCCCGCCCGGACCGAGGAGGACGGCGCCGCCTTCGTGGCGCACTGATCCGCCTGAGCGAGTGAGACGAGCCCCCGGTGCCTTGAGCCCCGGGGGCTTTTTCATGCGCGGGACCAGGCGCGGAGGAGCGGATGCGCATCCTGCTGATCAACCCGAACACCAGCGCGCAGGTCACCGACCTCGTCGCCGGTCATGTCCGCGGGCAGCTCGGCGGTCGGGCGGAGCTGCGCGCCGTGACCGGTCGGTTCGGCGCCCGCTACATCGCCAGTCGGGCGGCGGCGGCGATCGCCGGCCACGCGGCCCTCGATGCCCTGGCGGAGCACGGGGCCGGGTGCGACGCGGTCTACCTCGCCTGCTTCGGCGATCCGGGCCTCCTCGCCCTGCGCGAGCTGTCGCGGGTTCCGGTGATCGGCATGGCGGAGGCGGCCTGCCGCGAGGCTGCATCAGCCGGCCGCTTCGGCATCGTGACCGGGGGCGCGGCCTGGGAGCCGATGCTGCGGGAATTCGTGGCGACGCTGGGCCTGTCCGGGTCCCTCGCGGCACTCCGCACGGTGGCTCCCAGCGGCGGTGCCATCGCCCGCGACCCGGATGCCGCTCTCGCGATCCTGTCCGAAGCCTGCCGCGCCTGCGCGGCGTCCGGCGCCGAGACCGTCATCCTGGGCGGCGCCGGCTTGGCCGGGCTCGCGGCGCGGATCGCCCCGCAGGTGCCCGTTCCAGTGATCTGCTCGGTCGAGGCCGGGACCCGCGCGGTTCTGGCGGCGGGCGCGTCCGGGTCGGCCCGATCCAGGCCCGAGCCCGTGGACAGCATCGGCCTCGGCGCTGCCCTGGCGGCGCGGCTCATCGATCCCTGACACAGATCCGCGGCACCGACTCTTGCACCGGACCGTCGCCATGCCGTAACGGTCGATCGCGGGGCGGTTAGCTCAGTTGGTAGAGCGTCTCCTTTACACGGAGAGGGTCGGCGGTTCGAGCCCGTCACCGCCCACCAGCGTTCCCCGCGTGGAGCCTCACAGACCCGCGAACACGCCTTCGAGATCCTGTACCGACCGCTCGATCGAGAACCGTGCCATGACCGCGCGCCGCCCGTCCGCCCCTAAACGCGCGGCCAGCGCCGGCTCAGTGATCAGCGATCGTAGGGCCTCGGCGAGCGCCGCGCTGTCCCCCGGCGGATAGAGAAGCCCAGTCGTTCCATGGTCGATGATCTCGCCCACGCCGCCGCCCCGCGTAGCGACCACGGGGCGTCCCAGCGCGAGGCCCTCGACGATGACGCGTCCGAACGGTTCCGGGTCGATCGACGTGTGCGCGACGATGTCGACCGCCGCCATGAGACGCGGAACATCCTTCCGGAAGCCGAGGAATTTCACCCGATCGGACAGATGCTTCTCATCGACCATGGCGCGGAGGCGATCGAAATAGGCGCTGTCCTGATAGGTCGCATCGCCCACGATGAGCGCCTGCAGGCCCGGGATCCGGTCGATAGCCTCGATCAGGACGTGCTGGCCCTTCCATTCCGCGATCCGGCCGAACACGCCGACCGTCGGCCGATCCGGTAAGCCGGCCTCCCGGAGAACAGCATCGCGTTCCGCCCCCGAGTCCGGGAGATCCGCCGTGAAATCGAAGCCGTTGTAGACGACCGAGATCTTGTCGCCGCGGCCGCCGCATTCGATCAGGGCGTCCTTGGCGGCGCGGGAATTCGCCACCACGCGGACGGTCATGTGGTTGGCAAAGAAGACCAGCGCGCGCCGCATGGTCGGCGAGAAGCTGCTGTCCGTCACCAGATCGTGCAGGATCCAGACGAAGGGCTTGCGCGCGAGACGTGCGGCGAGGCCCGCCAGGAACAGCGACTTCTGGCTGTTGGCACAGATGATGTCGACGCCCCGGAATGCCCGGACGAGCGCCCCGACGGCCGCGAAGATGCCCATCAGGGCCGAGACCACGTCCCGGAGGCTCGATCCGCGCTTTAGCTTCAGGATCTGCGCGCCGGCCTTCACGGTCCGCGCCTCCGAGCCGGCCGCGATCAGATCCTGGACCAAGGGGCCGTCATCGAGGAAGATCACCGGCCAATGGTGACCGCCCTGCCGGGCGTGGATCACCATATCGCGCAGGAAAAGCTCGGCGCCGCCGTAATGGGCCGCGTGCGTGACGAACAGGATCTTCTTCATGGTGCGTCCCGAGCCATGACCACCATGCGCCCCCCATGATGGTGCAGAGGCATGATGGTGCAGAGGATTGTGCCGGCCCTGGCGTCACGCCCGCCGGGGCGGCCGAACGGTTCGGTGCGCGCGCGGCGCCCCCCCCGGGTGGACGTCAGATCATGGGCCGGACGGAGGTGCTCGCTCGGGCCATGGTCTGGTCGATGAACCGCGTCATGTCGCGGGTGAAGCGGTCCAGCCCGAATTCGGACGCCCGCTGGGCGATCCGCGCCGGATCGTAGGCGGTCCTTTGGCTTCGCTCGACGGCGTCGATCAGGGCGTCGACGGTCTGGTCTTGGAAGAACGTCCCGGTGATCCCGTCCTGGACGGTCTCCGTGGCTCCGCCGCGCGCATACGCGATGACCGGACGACCGCTTGCCATCGCCTCCACCGGCACGATGCCGAAATCCTCCTCACCCGGGAAGATCAGGGCCTGGCAGCGGGCATAGTGGTGCTTGAGGACCGGAAACGGTTGCGGCCCGAGGATCTTCACCGTGGGACCCGCCAGGGCGCGCAATTCGCGCAGCATCTCGCCGCCGCCGATGACCACGAGGGGCTTCTGGAGCCGGTTGAACGCCTCGACGGCCAGTTCAGGCCGCTTGTAGCGGACGAGTTCACCGACCATCAGGTGGTAATCGCCAAGCTCGGCATCGGGAACGATGCTGAAGGCGTCGGTATCGACAGGGGGATACACCACCGTCGCGTGACGCCGGTAATAGGTCTCGATGCGCCGGGCCACGGTGGCCGAATTCGCCACGAATTCGTGGACGCGATTGGCCGAGATCGAGTCCCAGTTGCGGATGTAATGGGCCGCAGGCGGCATGATAAGGCGATTGATGAAGCCCGTGCGCTCCCGGTAGTCGTGGAACATGTTCCAGACGTAGCGCATCGGCGAATGGCAGTAGCAGATATGCGTGGATGCGGAGGGCGGGATGATGCCCTTCGCGGGGCCCGACTCGCTGCTGATCACGAGGTCGTAGCCGCGCAGGTCGAGCTGCTCCAGCGCCATGGGCATCAGCGGCAGGTACGACTTGTACTTGGCGACCGCGAACGGCAGGCGGCTGATGAACGACGTCTTGATCTGGTGCGCCTTGATGGTCGAGGAGATCGCCGCCGGATCGTAGACATGCGTGAAGATATCGGCGTCCGGATACATGTTGCACAGGGCTTCGACGACCTTCTCGCCGCCGCGCATCCCCACCAACCAGTAATGAACGATCGCAACTTTCATTCAGTCTGCCTCGTCGAAACCGTGTTGTGTCGTTCAAGCCGGAGCGGCGTAGCGTTCGTGTGAGGCCACGCTGGGCGTCGTCGGCCCTGCGGGGAGACCCCGATCTTGCCTGCCGTCGCATGGGGGCAGCCGGGTCGGGATGAGCGCCACGCACCCATCGGCCTGTGCCGCGGCGCAGGCGCGGCGGGCCGGAGGTATCGCTGCCGCGTGGGGTGCCGGTTCGAAGCGGCGGCCGCGCAGCGCCCTTCGTCGGAGCACGCTGCGCTTGCCGCTCCGGTGACCGAGCTTTTATGGAATCCCCGGATGTTCCGGCCACGGGCCGCTTGCATGGACGGCGGCGTCGCCGTCCTGGCGGCGCCCGCTACCGGATGCTCTTCAGCTGCGCTCCGGGAAGCTGCCCGGCCGCCTGCTCGGACCCGAGTTCGGTGCGCCCGGTCTCGACGAAATCGGGCCGCCGGTTGATCCGGACGCGGACCACGTCCTCGGGGAAGACGGGCGTGCTCTCATCGGCGGCGATCTCCTGCACCTTGCCGTCTACCTTGCGGACGATGGTGTAGGAGATCCGGGCGTTCCGGTCGCTCGCCTTGGTGATGTATCCGTCGGTCTCCGACAGCAGCGCCTGCGCGGTGTTGATCTTCTCCTTCGTCTCCTGAACCTTCAGGGAGACGGCGTGGATTTCGTCCGACACCGCATTCTTGAACTTGTTGCGCAGCTCCAAGCTGTCGCGATCGGCTTTGCTCAGCTCCTGCTGGGCGCGCAGGATCGAGGTCGAGATGTCGAGCCGGGATGACTCGAACTGCGCGAGCTGCTGCTCGAGGGTCGATTGCCGCGCGTTCACGGTCAGGCCCTTGTTCATCAGGGTATCGACCGCATCCCGCTCGCGCTTGGCGAGCTCGATCTGCCGCTGCTGAGACTGCGCGCGCTCGTTGAGCGACGTGACCTCCTGAGCGAGCAGCACCTTGAGCGCCTCGTAGGACTTGAGCTGGGCGCGCATCGACTCCTTGCGGGACTGGAAGATGCTGACCTGCTGCTTGATGAAATCGCGCACGGTCGGATTGTTCGCCTGACTGTTGATCTCGGCGGGGAAGGTGATGGTGCCGGCGTCCGACAGTTCGGCGTTCAGGCGCGCGAGCTGCGTCAGGTAGGAGGACATATTCAGTTGCAGCACGCTGAGGTCACCCTCGCCGCTGATCGATTCCCGCTCCGGCCGCTCGTCGGCGGTCCGGCGGAACCCGCCCGCGATGCCGACCGCCTGAAGGACCGTCAGGTTCGGCCGATACGGGTAGTCACCGGCCTTCGACACCGGGCCGAGGATGTAGAACGGCCGATACTGGGTGATCTCGATCGCGATCTCGGGGCGCTTCACCGTGCCGATCTTCTTGACCAAGCCCTCCGCGATGACGTCGGACAGCTCGCTCGTCGTCTTCCCCGCGGCCTTCACGTCGCCGATCAGGGGCATGGAAATGTAGCCCGCCGAATTGACCGTGTATTCGCCCGAGATCGCATCCCATTCGTAGACCTGCGCCTGCGAGGCGCGCCATTCGCTCGCCCGCACGCGGGCCTTGTCGCCTGCGCCGAGCTTGTAGTCGCTGTCGAGGGCATAGCCGCTCGCCGGCAGCATCACGATCAGGACGACCAGCGAACAGACGACGGCCAGAGACTTCGAGCCGGCGTGACGCATGCGTTTTATTCGGCGCTTCCAGCCGCCCGCATGTTTATCCATGGTCGTAATCCTTACGCATAGCCGAGCCGGGAATTAAGCCATTCCTAATATCGGATCCAGGCGGAAAGCCGCCCGATCTAAGATCATGGTGTCCGACCGAAGCCCCGTTCGGCCCGGCGTGTCGCCGGCAACGGTGCCCGCCCCGGTGGGGTAATCCGCGGGCCGGGACCGGCCGTGTCGGTTCAGCCCCATGGCGCAACGTACGAGAGGGCGCGCGAACCGGCTCGGCGCGGGACTGTGCCGGGATGGCCCGGCTGCGTCCAGGGCTCCGAACCGGCTTCACAGGTCGGAGAGTGCGGAGACCGTCCGGGCGCGGCGCAGAATCAGGAGGGACCGGGGGTCCGACGATCCTCGCATGCCGAGACAGGCCTGCCCTGCGGCGCATGGGCGTCTCGGTGCCGGTCATCGATCCGAAGCCTCCTGGGCTGTTCGTGCAACCGGTTCCGTGTGACCTGGAACCGCGCCTCGTCCGATGCCCGATCCCCGGCGGCGCAACGCGGCACGTCTGGAATATACAGGAAAACCGGCGAGAACGCCTATTAGCCGATCTCGTGACGCAAAGAGCGTGCGATCGGTGACGGTGGAGCGGTTGCATGCTCGAGAGCGGTCGGTTCGGCCGGTCGCTGCGGGCAGCCGCCTGTGCGGGTCCGGCTCACCCCCCGAGGCCCGAACGTCACATCCGCTTGGCCGACGAGACCCGGCGGCGTTCGATCCATCCGGCGAGGCGGTACCACACCGTGTTGGGGAGCCAGTACAGCTTCACCACGAGGGCGCAGGCCGCGAGCAGCAGCAGGAATACGTACGCCACCGCGTTCAGCATCAGGCCGGGCGGTTCGTCGGCCTCCACTCGATCGTACCAGAGCGGGTCGTCGTACCGGCGCGGGTCATTATCGTCCAACACTGGGATCTCTCCATCACGCACCGGGCGCGGCAGGAGATCTTAGCAAATCATTTACCAATGCCGCTGTCACGCGGGACGGATGTATCGGCTGCTCGAAGACCGGGATATTTCTGTGGGTTGCGGCGGTATTCGTGGCCCGTTCGGCCGCAGGGGGATACGCGTCGCTCGCCTTGCGGCGGGGCGGCCGAAACGCTAGGGATCGGAAGCCCTCAACGGGGTGTCGGGGTGTGGCGCAGTCTGGTAGCGCACCTGGTTTGGGACCAGGGGGTCGTAGGTTCGAATCCTATCGCCCCGACCATGAGTTCAGGAGCCTGTCGCGTCAGATGCCGAGTGCCCGCATCTTCCGTCCGTCTCGGGACGCCACGCAATCCGGCTTGGCCCGGACCAAGCAGTGGATTCTGGAGTTCGACCGGACCAGCCCACGCGAGATCGATCCGCTGATGGGCTGGAACGGATCGGCCGACATGATGCAGCAGGTCCGGCTGGAATTCGACACGGAGGAGGAGGCCGTGGCCTACGCCAAGCGCGAGGGCATCGCCTACCGCGTCGAGCAGCCGGCCAAGCCCGCCGCCCGCAAGGGTTTGTCCTATTCGGACAATTTTAAGTTCAACCGGACCGCGCCCTGGACGCACTGACGTCTCAGGCGTCCCGCCGCGCCCGCCACGCCGGATAGGGCGACTCGCCCGGCGGCCGCATCTGGCTGAGCCGCATCGGCTGCGCGTCGAGGGGCTGGCACAGTTCGGCATAGATCGCCGCGCTGCCGGCCCCATACTGCTCGGCCTCTTCGGCCGAGAAGGCGAAGTAGCCCCGCTTGAAGCCGGCCAGCCGCATCGCGGCGTGGCACATCGGGCAGGGGCGCCCGCTCGCGTACATCACGCAATCGGACAGGTCGCGGCGGCCGAGGATCCGGCTCGCCTCGCGCAACGCCACCATCTCGGCATGGGCGCTCGGGTCGTTGGTCGCGTGGACGGTGTTGGCGGCCCAGACGAGCACGGCGCCGTCGCGCACGATCACGGCCCCGTAGGGCGAGCCCCCGGCGGCGACGTTCTCGGCGGCGAGCGCCACGGCCTCACCGATATAGGTCTCGTGCGTCGACATGGTTCGCCCCCCTCTCGCTGGCGCTCCAACGCGGGGGGGCGGCCGGGAGTTCAGAACGCGTAGCGCACCGTGCAGCCGGGCAGCGTCTCGGCCAGCAGCGCCTTGAACCGGGTGAGCCACTTCCCCTTCCAGCCGGTCCGATAGCGCAGGTTAGTGCCCCCGCCCTCCGACACCTTGGTCTCCTGAATGTCCGGCCGCCACAGGAGATCCTCCGCGCGGGGGTGCCAGCCCAGATTCACCGCGTGCAGATCCGCGTTGTGGGTCAGCATGATGATCTCGCATTTGAGCTGCGCCCGGGCGGCATCCGAGAGCGTGGCGTCGATCTCGGCGAAGAGCGCGCGCCAATCGGCCTCCCAGCCCTCGTAGAGGATCACCGGCGAGAAGTTGGCGTGGACCTCGTAGCCGGCCGCCACGAAGTCGTTGATGGCAGCGATCCGCTCCGGCATCGGCGCGGTGCGCACGTCCACGACCCGGGCGATGCGCGCCGGCATGAGCGAGAAGCGGATCCGCGTCTTGCCCTGCGGATCGTAGCCCAACAGGTCCCGGTTCACGGTCTTGGTGGCGAAGGACGCCTTCGCGTTCGGCAGGTCGCGGAACAGCGCGATCAGGCGCGCGACGCCGCTGCTCACCGCGGCATCGACCGAGAGGTCGCCGTTCTCCCCGATGTCGTAGACCCAGAGGGCCGGGTCGATCAGGTCGGGCGTCGGCAGGGGGCCCTGGCGGGCGGCGTGCCGGCCGATCGCCGCGCAGGCCTGCTCGATGTTCACGAACAGCGAGATCGGGTTGGCGAAGCCCTTGCGGCGCGGCACGTAGCAATAGGCGCAGGCCATGGCGCAGCCGTTGGAGGTCGAGGGCGCGATGAAATGCGCGCTCCGGCCGTTCGGCCGCATGGTCAGGCCCTTCTTGACCCCGAGCACGAGGGTCTCGCGCTTGATCCGCACCCAATCGTCCACCGATCCGGCATTCCCGTGCAGGTCCGGGATGTTCCAGTGCGAGGGTACGGTGATGCGTTCGGCCTCGGGGAAGCGCGCGAGGATTTCCTGGCCGAGCGGGAAGTCCGCCACTGCGGGCTCTTGGTAGATCCGCCGGATATCGAGGAGATCGCGGGTGAGGGCCATGATCGATCCGGGGCCCGGATGCGGCCCGACCCGCGATATGGGGCTGGACAGGACGGCCGGAATGGCTTGCGACCCGTCGTCCTAAGGGGGGCGACCGCTGTTTCGGGCCGGCCGCGCGACCGGACGGTGAATCCGTGTCGGATCCGAAGGGCCGCTTGCAGCGCCTGAAAACTCGGACAAGTGCGAGTCGGCTGTGGACGCCGGTCACCCGGCAACAGTATCTTATGATTCGGGAAGGATGATCGTGGGTCCCCTGATGGACGCAGGATGACCGTTCGGGATCAGGAGATGTCTGTTCCGGTTCCTCTGGCCTCGAGTGAATCCGCCAGTCCGGCCGGATCGCTCTTGCGCGCGCTCGTTCGGAGGGACCAGCTCGCAGCCATGCGCGGCAGCGTCCTGGCGGCGATTCCCGTGAACATGCTGCTCGGGCTGGCGAGCATGCTGGTCGCGTATCGCAGCGGGCATGGCGAGGCCGGCGCCATCTGGTTCGCGCTCTCGACGATCGTCAATCTCATCCGGATCGGCCTGTGCCGCGCGCCCTGCCTCGGGCTGGGCCTAACGCCGGAGACGACGCCCGCCATGGCGATCGCCTCCATCGCGTCGGTCGAACGGCATCTGCGGGCCTGCATCGCGGCCGCGTTCCTGTCCGGCCTGGTCTGGGCCGGACAGCCGCTGCTCTGCGAGGGCTACACCTCGGCGCAGACCCTGTTCTACCTCGCGGTCACCTGCGGCATCACCGCCGGCGCGGTGACGCACGGGACTGCGTATGCGCGGATCCCGCTGGCCTTCATCCTGCCGCCGCTCCTCACGGTCACCATCTGTCTCGTCGCGGCCGGGGATTTCGATCGGAACTGCCTCGCGGCCTGCGTGCTGCTCTACCTCCTGGCCCTGACGCACACGGCGTTCCGGAGCGAGGCCGGTTTCCAGGAGGCGAGCCGGCTCAAGAACGAGGCGACCGCGCTGGCGCGGTCCCGCGCGGAGGCCCATGCGAGCGTGAGCGCGCTGGCCGACGAGATGCGTCGCCGCGCGACGCACGACGACCTGACCGGCCTCCTCAATCGGGCCGGCTTCATCCAGCAGGGGGAAACCCGCCTCCAGGCCGGCTCGATCAGCCTGCTGCTGCTCGATCTCGACGGCTTCAAGCTCGTCAACGACGTCTACGGCCACAAGGCGGGCGACCGGGTGCTGGTCGAGGTGGCCCGACGCATCCGCGCCGTGCTGCCGGCGGACGGTCTCGCCGCGCGGCTCGGGGGCGACGAGTTCGCGGTGCTGTACGATCCGGCCGCCACCGGCATCCCCCAGGACCGTCTCGCGGCCAGCCTCGTCGCGGCGGTGGCGCAGCCGCTCGACGGTTTCGATGCCGGCCGGCTCGGGGTGAGCATCGGTGTGCATTCCGGGCCGGAACCGAGCCTGACCGAACTGCTGAGCTGCGCCGATGCGGCCCTTTATGCCGCAAAGGCCGCCGGCCGGAATCATTATCGCATGTTCGATACGGGTCTGCGCGAGCGCCTTCAGATCCGCCGCGATCTGGAACGCGACCTCTCGACGGCCCTGGCGGAAGCCGCCCCGGAGGTGTGGTTCCAGCCGATCTACGCGTTGGACGCAAAGACGCTGGTTGGCCTGGAGGCCCTGGTGCGCTGGCGGCATGCGCGGCTCGGCTGGATCGCGCCGCCCGACCTGATCGCCACGGCGGCAGCCGCCGGGCTGACCGAGTCGCTGCTGCGCTGCATCCTCGAACAGGTCTGCGCGATGATGCGGATCCTGCGCGACCGGGACCTCGGGACGGTGCGCGTCGCCATGAACGTCTCCCCCCAGGAGATGGCCCAGGTGCCGGTGGACGAGATCGTCATCGAGCGATTGAAGGCCCTCGATCTGCCGCCCGCCATGCTGGAGATCGAGATCACCGAGGAGACCGCCCTCGATATCGCGGCCGTTCAGGGCAAGCTGCACGCCCTGTCGCGTGCGGGCATCCGTGTCGCCCTCGATGATTTCGGCATTGGCTACTCCTCGCTCTCGTCGTTGCGGCAGCTGCGCGCGGACCGGATCAAGATCGATCGGAGCTTCGTGACGGGCCTCAACGCCTCGGACGACAAGCGCGGCCTGGTCCTCGCGGTCCTCGGCCTCGGGCGTATGCTCGGGCTGGAGGTCGTGGCCGAGGGGGTCGAATCCGACGAGGATCTGCGGACCCTGCAGACGATGGGCTGCCCCTTCCTTCAGGGCTACCATCTCGGCCGACCGATGCCGGTGTCCGAGCTGGAGGCGAAGGTGTTCGCGTTTCACACCGCGGCCGCCTGAGGGCCTGTTCGGCGGGGGCGCCGATCGTGGGTCGCGGATTGCCCCCCAACCGTCGCGAGGGGGCAAGCAGGCAGGCTCACGGCCTGCGCCCCTCCCGCGGGCAGGTGGCGCGACAACGGAACCGGATCCGATATCCCCCCCGAAGAGCGCCGCGCACCGGCACGGGTCGATCCAGATCGACACGTCACGACTGCGTGTGCCGGCCACCGGGTCGCATTCCACTGGCGCGGCATGCGCCTAGGAAGAGGGCGGTGCAATCCGGCTTGCCCGCCTGAGCCGCCCCAGGAATGTCCGTTGCCGGAGCTGTGAGCGGGCCTCGGCGAACCTCTGGCACGGCGTGCCGGTGGTTCGGAGTACCAATGCTTACCAAGGCCGAATTCAGGTAACGACCCTTGGAAAACTACGTTTTTCACATTCGATGTCAGAATCAGGTTATTGCTTAACCTGAGCTTTGCGGCATGGTGGCCGCTCAAATGATCATGGATCTTTCTATGCGCGCAGCGCGGCGGCGCCACGTCGTCTTCGGGATGGTCGCCGCGTGGACCGCCTGGTCGGCCCCCGCCTGGGCGGAGATGCGGATCGAGGCGGCCAAGATCACCGGTGGCGACCTCTGGATCATCGGCTACGCCGACGACCCCGAGACCGAGATCACGCTTGATGGCCAGTTCCCGCAGCGGACCGACAGCAACGGCTATTTCGAGTTTCGCGTCGTCTATCACCCGGCGACCTGCATCGCGACGCTCAAGACGCCGAAGCAGTCCCGCAGCGTCGTGGTCGGAGGCTGCGGGCAGCAGGGGCCGCAGGCGCCCGGCCTCGTCGGGCCGCCCGGGCCGCAGGGCCCTCGGGGCGAGACGGGGCCTGCTGGTCCCGCCGGCCCGGCTGGAGAGCCGGGCGCGATGGGCCTGGCGGGCCCGGTTGGTCCGCCCGGCTTGGCGGGTGCCGCTGGCGCTCAGGGTCCGCAGGGTGAGCCCGGTCGGCCGGGGCAGGCTGGCGAGGCCGGAACGGCCGGCGAGACCGGGCCGATGGGTCCGATGGGGCCAATCGGCCCTGCGGGTCCTCGTGGCGCACAGGGGCCGGCGGGTCCGCCCGGTCCGGCAGGGCCGCCCGGGAAGACCGTGGCCCCCAGCGTCGCGCAGAGGCCGGCACCCGCACCCCGGCGGGCGGCGACACGGCCGCGCCCGGACCGGCAAGCGCCGCCGCCGGATGCCTCGCCCGAGGTCGAGCCGGGCGGTGGCGTGACGTCGGAAGACCGCTACTGAGGCGCGGGGATTCCCCCGGGGCTCGGTCAGACCCGGTAGTGATCCCGATACCAGCGGACGAACCGCTCCACGCCGACCTCGATCGGCGTGCTCGGCGCGTAGCCGATCGCGGCCGCGAGATCCGTGACATCCGCATAGGTGGCGGGCACGTCGCCGGGCTGCATCGGCAGGAAGTCCATGCGCGCCTTGCGGCCGAGGCAGGCTTCCAGGATCTCGATCAGGCGCAGGAGCTGCACCGGCTGATGGGTGCCTATGTTGTAGACCCGGTAGGGCGCGCTGCTGCTGCCGGGATCGGGCGCGTCCGAGTTCCAGGCCGGATTGGCCTGGGCCGGCGCCCCCGCGAGGCGCACGACGCCTTCGACCACGTCGTCGATATAGGTGAAGTCACGCCGCATCTGTCCGTGGCCGAACACCTGGATCGGCTCGCCCGCCAGGATCGCCCGGGTGAACAGGAACAACGCCATGTCGGGCCGGCCCCAGGGACCGTAGACCGTGAAGAACCGCAGGCCGCTGCACGGGATGCCGTAGAGATGGCTGTAGCTGTGGGCGAAGAGTTCGTTGGCCTTCTTGGTCGCCGCGTAGAGGCTGACCGGGTGATCGACGTTCTGGTGGACCGAGAACGGCATCTGCGTCACCGCGCCGTAGACCGAACTCGACGAGGCGTAGAGGAGATGGCCGACGCGCGCGTGCCGGCAGCCCTCCAGCACGTTGAGGAACCCGTCGATGTTGCTGGTCACGTAGGCGTGCGGGTTCTCGATCGAGTGGCGCACCCCCGCCTGCGCGGCGAGGTGGATGACCGTGTCGAAGGTCCGCTCCCGGAAGACCGCCTCCATTGCCGCGCGGTCGGCCAGATCGGTTTTCTGGAAGGTGAAGCTGTCGTGTGGTTCGAGCGCGCGGAGGCGGCCCTCCTTGAGGGCGACATCGTAATAGGCGTTCAGGTTGTCGAGCCCGACCACGTGGCACCCCGCCTCCAGGCAGCTTTTCGCCACGTGGTAGCCGATGAAACCGGCCGCCCCGGTCACCAGGACATGCTTCATGGCGTGCTCCAAGGCTGCGGCAGGATCCGTGAGACGCGGGCCGGTGTCGGGAGAGGCGCCTGCGCCTCAAGGGCCGCATATACCGGCCGCGCGGGCGGGTTGTAGACCCCGCATGCAGCGATCCGGGTTGCCCCGGAGCGGGGCGCCGGTCCTCAGCCCACTGGCCGCAGCGCGTCGCCGCGGGCGATCGCTCCGCCGGCGATCACCTCCGCGTAGACGCCGAGGTCGCGGTGGCCGAGCCGCGCGTCGAGGGTCCAGGGGATGTCGCAGTCGCGGATGCCGCTCACCGGGTCGACGTTGGTGGCCGCGCAGCGCACCGTGCGCTTGGTGATCTTGAGCCGCAGCCCGCTCGGCGCCTCGATCACCCGGCCGACCATCTCCAGTTCGGCGAAGGGCGCCAGCCCCTCGACCAGCAGGTTGCCGCGGAAGCGCAGCGGATCGACCGGGCTGCCGAGGTAATCCTCCAGAGCCGTCACGCTCGCCCGGTTGATCAGCGAGACGTAGCCGGTCGCCGAGTCCGTGAAGCGGTTTTGGGGCGGGGCGGCGAGCACCTTGGGCTCCCCGCGCAGGCTCTCGGGGACGAACCGCCGCATCAGGTCGGCGAGGCCGTCCCGCCCGGCCTCCGTGTCGAGCCGGAAGGCCTGCGGTTCGCCGAATCCCTCGACGGTCAGCGTCGCCGTGGCGTCGTCGAAGCGGGTGCGCAGCCTGGCCAAAGCCTCGTCGCGCATCAGCATCAGGTACTTGGTCTTCGGCTGATGCCGGTACGCGATCGCGTTGAAGCCGGACGGCCCGTTCTCGATGGCGTAGAGCCGGTCGCCGGGGAAGAATCCGCTGGTCTCCAGCTCGGCCCGCTCGACGGGCTCGGGGCTAAGACCCTTCACCGGATAGCGATGGAGGGCGCTGACGTGAATCGGATCGGTCATGCGTGCAGCGTGGCCCTGAAATGATCCCGCGCGCAAGGGCTTTGCCGACCCTTGTGGTGCGCATTTGCAACACCACATCGGGAGCACCGGCGGCCATCTATGGCGCCGGGGCCCTCGCGCGGCGGATAGCCGGAGGGCGACGTTTCGGTGGCGCCGCGCCTCACCATGGGCGGCGGATGCCGGTACGGGAGGATTGGGCATGAATTTCGAAAAGTACACCGAGCGCGCCCGCGGCTTCGTGCAGGCGGCTCAAAACCTCGCGATGCGGGAGGGACATCCCCAGCTTCAGCCGGGTCACCTGCTGAAGGTGCTGCTCGACGATCCGGAGGGCCTGTGCGCCGGCCTGATCGACCGCGCGGGCGGACAGTCGCGGGTGGCGCTGGCCCAGACCGAGCAGTGGCTCGCCAAGCAGCCGAAGGTTTCCGGCAACGCCGCCGCCCCGCAGGCGACGCGCGAACTGATGCGCCTGTTCGACACCGCCGAGAAGGCCGCCGAGAAGGCGGGCGATTCCTACGTCACGGTGGAGCGGCTGCTCCTCGCGCTGGCGGTCGAGAAGGATTCCGAGGCCGGCAAGGCCCTCCAGGCGGCGGGCGTCACCCCCGCCTCGCTGAACGCCGCGATCAACGCGCTGCGCAAGGGCCGCACCGCCGACAACGCCTCGGCCGAGAACGCCTACGACGCGCTGAAGAAATACGCCCGCGACCTCACCGAGGCCGCCCGGGACGGCAAGCTCGATCCGGTGATCGGCCGCGACGAGGAGATCCGGCGGACTATCCAGGTCCTGTCCCGGCGCACCAAGAACAACCCGGTGCTGATCGGTGAGCCCGGCGTCGGCAAGACCGCGATCGTCGAGGGTCTGGCCCTGCGCATCGTCAACGGCGACGTGCCGGAGAGCCTGCGGGACAAGAGCCTGCTCGCCCTCGACATGGGCGCGCTGATCGCCGGCGCGAAGTATCGCGGCGAGTTCGAGGAGCGGCTGAAGGGCGTGCTCTCCGAGGTCACGGCCGCCGAAGGTGGGATCATCCTGTTCATCGACGAGATGCACACGCTGGTCGGCGCCGGGAAGGCGGACGGGGCGATGGACGCCTCGAACCTGCTGAAGCCCGCGCTCGCCCGCGGCGAGCTGCACTGCGTCGGCGCGACCACGCTCGACGAGTACCGCAAGCACGTCGAGAAGGATGCGGCGCTCGCCCGCCGCTTCCAGCCGGTCTTCGTGTCGGAGCCCACCGTGGAGGACACGGTCTCGATCCTGCGCGGCCTGAAGGAGAAGTACGAGCAGCACCACGGCGTGCGCATCCAGGATTCCGCCCTGGTGGCGGCCGCGACGCTGTCGAACCGCTACATCACCGACCGCTTCCTGCCCGACAAGGCGATCGACCTCGTGGACGAGGCCGGCTCGCGCCTGCGCATGCAGGTCGACTCGAAGCCGGAGGAACTCGACAACATCGATCGCGAGATCGTCCGGCTGAAGATCGAGGCCGAGGCGCTCAAGAAGGAGTCCGATTCCGCCTCCCGCGACCGGCTGGTCCGGCTGGAGAAGGAACTCGGCGACCTTGAGGAGCGCTCGGCGGCGATCACCGCCCGCTGGAAGGCCGAGAAGGACAAGCTCGGCACGGCCGCCGGCCTCAAGAAGAAGCTCGACGAGGCCCGCAACGAACTGGCCGCGGCCCAGCGCCAGGGCCAGTACCAGCGCGCCGGTGAGCTCGCCTACGGGGTCATCCCGGGCCTGGAGAAGCAGCTCGCCGAGATCGAGGCGAAGGCCGAGAGCGGCAGCAACGCGATGATGGAGGAGGCGGTCACGCCCGCCCACGTCGCGGGCGTCGTCTCCCGCTGGACCGGCGTGCCGGTCGACAAGATGCTGGAGGGCGAGCGCGAGAAGCTGCTGGCCATGGAGGAGGCGCTGTCCAAGCGCGTCGTCGGCCAGCGCGAGGCGGTGGAGGCGGTCTCGACCGCGGTCCGCCGGGCCCGCGCCGGGCTGCAGGACCCGAACCGGCCGATCGGCTCGTTCATGTTCCTCGGCCCGACCGGCGTCGGCAAGACCGAGCTGACCAAGGCCCTGGCCGGCTTCCTGTTCGACGACGACACGGCGCTCGTGCGCATCGACATGTCCGAGTACATGGAGAAGCACGCGGTCGCCCGGCTGATCGGCGCGCCTCCGGGCTACGTCGGCTACGAGGAGGGCGGTGCCCTCACCGAAGCCGTGCGGCGGCGGCCCTATCAGGTCGTGCTATTCGACGAGGTCGAGAAGGCGCATCCGGACGTGTTCAACGTCCTGCTGCAGGTTCTCGATGACGGGCGGCTCACCGACGGACAGGGCCGGACGGTCGATTTCCGCAACACGCTCTTGATCATGACCTCGAATCTCGGGGCCGAGTATCTGGTAAACCAGCCCGCGGGCCAGGACACCGAGGCGGTCCGCGACGAGGTGATGGGCGTGGTGCGGAGCCACTTCCGGCCGGAATTCCTGAACCGGGTCGACGAGATCATCCTGTTCCACCGCCTCGCGCGGTCGGAAATGGGGGCGATCGTCGAAATCCAGCTCGGGCGCCTGCAGAAGCTCCTGGACGATCGCAAGATCACCCTGGAGGTCGACGAAGAGGCCAAGAACTGGCTCGCCGACAAGGGCTACGACCCGGCCTACGGGGCGCGGCCGTTGAAGCGGGTGATCCAGAAGAACGTCCAGGATCCCCTGGCCGAGCTGGTGCTCTCCGGCAAGATCCATGACGGCGAGACGGTGTCGGTCCGTCTCGGTCCGATGGGGCTGATGATCGGCGACGTCACGGTCGGCTCCGAGCGCCGGCCGGTCCACGCGACGCTGAACTGAGCGTTCCCTGACGGGGCGGTCCGCCTGTGGCGGGCCGCCCCTGTTCGATTCGCGGTCGTCCGACGGCATCGCCGGAGCGACGCAGCGTCTCGCCGGTCCGCGGTCTGGTCAGATCGTCCAGCCGCCGTCGATGGTGACGGCCTGACCGGTCGTGTAGGTCGCCCCCGCGAGATACACCGCGAGATCCGCGATCTCCTCCGGTGTGCCCAGCCGCCCGATCGGCTGGCGCGCGATGAAGGCCGCGCGGGTCTGGTCGTAATCGCCCTGCGCGCGGATGCGCTCCTGCAGGGACGGGCTCTCGACCGTGCCGGGGCAGATCGCGTTGCAGCGGATGTTGTGGCCGACGGTGTCGGCCGCGACCGCCTTGGTCAGCCCGATCACCGCGGCCTTGGTCACACCGTAGGCGAAGCGGTTCGGCACGCCTTTCACCGAGGAGGCCACCGAGGCCATGTTGATGATCGCGCCGTCGCGTCGCGCGATCATGCCGGGCAGCACGGCGCGGATCGTGCGGATCATCGCCTTG
Source organism: Methylobacterium guangdongense (assembly GCF_038442355.1). NCBI lineage: Bacteria > Pseudomonadati > Pseudomonadota > Alphaproteobacteria > Hyphomicrobiales > Methylobacteriaceae > Methylobacterium > Methylobacterium guangdongense. The sequence continues at coordinate 567,993 of NZ_JBBXMX010000001.1, read as the reverse complement.
ACGTTGAGGTCGAAGGCGACGTCGAGGTCGGCGTCGGGCATCTCCAGGATGGTCCCGGCGTGGACGATCCCGGCGCAGTTGAACAGGACGTCGACGGTGCCGATCCCGGCGACCAAAGCCTTGACGGCGGCCTCGTCCCGCACGTCGAGGGGCGCCGTCTGGAGGGTGTCGGCGCGCAGATCCTGCAGCGCCGCCGCGTTGATGTCGGTGGCGTGGACCCGCGCCCCGGCCCGCGCGAAGGCCAGGGCGCTCGCGCGCCCGATGCCCTGACCGGCCGCCGTGATCAGAACCGTTTTTCCGGAGAGATCAGCCATTCCTTGCTCCCTGGCGCGCGTCCCTCTTCTGCGGGGACGGTCGCCGGGATCATAGTGGCAGACCACGTCCGGGGTGCCCATCGCGCGGGCGGATTCCGCAGCGATCGGGGCTACGGAGGGCACCCGTTCGGCCCTCTTGCGCCCCGACGATCAGGCGGCTGCGGCTGACGGCCTGCGCATCAGGATCGCGAGCTGAAGCATCAGGGCCGCCACCGCGACCCCGGCCGCCGCGACCGGCAACGCGGCGAGGCCCCCCAGCGCCATGACCGCGCCTCCGAGCGCCGCGCCCACCGCGCCGCCCAGGTAGTTCGCCGAGCTGTTCAGGGCGACGGCGACGCTGCCGTACGCAGGCTTGAGGCCGAGCAAGGTGTGCTGCTGCGGTGCCTGCGAGGCCCAGCCCATCGCGCCCCAGATCAGGAACGGCAGGTAGCCCAAGGGACCGCGGCCGAGCAGGGCCGGCAGCGCGGCCAGCGTCAGGGTCAGAATGGCCAGGATCAGGGCCATCAGCCGGCGGGGTGCCGCCGTCCGGTCGATCAGCGGGCCGATTGCGAAGCTGCCGAGGAGGCCGCCAATACCCCAGGCCCAGAAATACCCCGCCGCAGCCTCACCGAGCCCCGCGCGATCAAGGAGCGGCGCCGCGTAGGTGTAGAGGCCGAGGCTGGCCAAGGCGGTCAGGAACGAGACCGCCACGGTGGCGAGGATCCGCGGATCGGCGAGGAGCGCGGCCCGCGCCCGCCAGGAGGGCGGTTCCGCAGCGGGGATATCGGGCAGGCGCAGGAGGATGGCGGCGGCCGCCAGGGCACCGAGCAGTGCCACCATCGTGAGCGTCCCCTGCCAGCCGAGCCGCTCCGCGATCCAGAGGCCGGCCGGCACGCCGACCACCGTGCCGGTGCTCATGCCGCCGAGCGTGAACGCGAGCGCGCGGCCCCTTCGGCGCGGCTCGACCAGGTTGGCTGCCGCCGCGACCGCCACGGGTGCGTAGAGACCCGCCGCGAGGCCGGCCAGCGCCCGGGCCAGGAGCAGCCACGACAGGCCGACCGCCCAGGCGCTCAGCGCATTGGCGAGGGCGAAGACCGCGAGCGCCAGCGACAGGACCTTACGGACCGGACGCCCGGCCAGCAGCGTGGCGCAGACCGGTGCGGCCAGGGCGTAGGTGAGGGTGAAGACGGTGACGGTCTGCCCGGCCTCAGCGGAGGCGATCCTGAAGCTCGCCCCGATTCCCGGCAGTAGACCGGCGACCACATAGGCATCCAGGCCCAGGGCGAACATCCCGAGGGCCAGAACAGCGATTCGTTCCATGGCGCGACTCGCTTTACGATGTACGACGAACACCGTACGTTACCGCCACCATGAGCTCACGCAAGTTCTTCCATCCCGAGGCCGACGCGCTGACGCTGCACCGGATCCTGTTCGCGCTGAGCGATCCGACGCGGCTCGCCGTGGTCCGGGCGCTGAAGGACGGGGCCGAGCGCTCCTCCGGCGATCTCCTCGCCGAGAGCGTGCCGCGCTCGACGATGACGCATCACCTCAAGATCCTCCGCGAGGCCGGCGTGACGCGCACGCGACCCGAGGGCATGCGCTGCCTGATCTCGCTTCGGCACACGGATCTCGAGGCGCGCTTTCCAGGCCTGCTGGACGCGATCCTGGCGCATGGGCGTTCGGATTGATGGCCACGTCGGACGCCGATTCTGCGCGAGGGCGCGCGACCACGCACTCATCCTTGGGCCGCGCGATCGGGCGCGGCCCTAAACGCGGCGGATCGCCCGCGCCAGATCGGCCGCCTGATCCCGGTCCCGGCAGATCATCCAGAGATCGTCGTGACCCGATAGCTTCTCATTGAACAGGTCGATGAAGGCGGCGGGCGGCGGCGCGAGATCCGGCCAGTGGAACAGGCCGTAACCCAGCGCCTCGAACAGCGGCAGGAGCGGAGCCAGATCCCACAGCATGTTGCTGGTCAGCGTCGCGTCGAGGCGGCCGGTCGCCAGGAGGGCGGCGTCGGAGATCGCGCCGCCCTCGCTCCAGGGGAACCAGCCGCGCCCGTAATCGAGGGTGTAGCGCTGCGCCGAGACGGCGAGCCAGCCGACATGGCCGGTGCGCGTCGCGGGCCGCTCCAGGGGCTGCAGCGCCCCGGTGAGGCGCCCGCCCCGGGTCTGTCCCCAGAGGGCTCGGCCCTCGCAGGCCGCGAGCAGGACGCCCCGCGCGGCCTCCGGCGGACCGATCCGGGCGGGGCCGGAGCGGTCCTCGTTCCAGACCGGCAGGCTCATCACGCCGATGCGCGGCCAGCCCGAGCGGCAGGCCGCCACCATCACGCCCCAGCCCGTGAGGCCGCCCGCGAAGGGCCGGGTCCCGTCGATCGGGTCGCCCACGAAGGTCCAGGCGTCCCGGGCGAGCAGCGCCGAGGCGGCCGCGTGGCCGAGGGCGTCGGCCGTCTCCTCCTCGATCAGGTCCGGGCCGAGGCGATCGTGCAGCAGGCGGCTGACGGCGAGGTCGGCCTCCGTGAGGGCCTGGCCCAGATCCGGGCCCTTGTTGGTCATGTCCAGCCCGGCGGCCCGCATGCGCAGGGCGAGGGGCGCGGCCTCCTCGGTGAAGGCCAGCATCCGGGCGAGGACATCCTGCGCGGAGGGGTCGGGCGAAGTGGTCATGGGGCGAACAACGCGGGGTGACGGAGCATCAGCGCCTGAACGAGCACGAGCGTCTTGAGGTCGGAGATCCGGCCCGAACGGGCGGCGTCGGCCAGCTCCGCGAGGGGGACCTCGACGGGCAAAACCTGCTCGCCCTCCGCGTGCAGCCCGCCCCCGGGGCCGATCCTGTCGGCCTCTCCGTAGGGGGCGAGGTAGAGCCAGAGGCGCTCAGAGGACACGCTCGGCATGCTGTAGGCATGCACCACGCACTCCAGCTGCCGAAGATGCACCCCCGCCTCTTCCAGGGCTTCCCGGATCGCGGTCGCCTCGGGCTCGCCGCCGTCGAGGCCGCCGGCCGGTGCCTCGTCGAGGTCGGCCGACTCACCCCAGAAGGCCGGCCCGACGCGGGCCTGCCGGACGAGCAGCGCCACGCGCCGCCCGGGATCGTAGAGCAGGACGCAGGCCGCCTCGCCGTGATGCTCCAGCGCCCGGGGCACCGTGCTGCCGTCGGGCAGGGTCAGCGTGGCGATTCCGAAGGTGTTCCACCCGCGGTGGATCACCCTCAGCGGCAGCGCGGCCGGCGTCTCGCTCATCGGTGCGGATCAGCGCTTGGTGTTGGCGGCCGTCTGGCCGAACATCACCTTCTTGGCGTCCTCGCTCATGGTCTTGCCGAAATCGGGATTGACCTCCGGCGCGCGGGCATAGGCCGCCTTGGTGGCGGGCCGCTCGGCGATCGCCGTGAACCAGCGCTTCAGGTTGGGGTGATCGTCGAGGTTCTGGCCCTGCTTCTCCCATGGCACGATCCAGGGGTAGCAGGCCATGTCGGCGATGGAATAGTCGGATCCCGCGACGTAGGCGCGGTCGGCGAGGCGCCGATCGAGCACGCCGTAGAGCCGGTTGGTCTCGTTGACGTAACGCTTGATCGCGTAGTCGATCTTCTCGGGCGCATATTGCGAGAAGTGGTGGTTCTGGCCGAGCATCGGGCCCAGCCCGCCCATCTGCCAGAACAACCATTGCAGCACCTCGGCCCGGCCGCGCAGGTCGCCGGGGATGAAGCGCCCGGTCTTCTCGGCGAGGTAGAGCAGGATCGCGCCCGATTCGAACAGCGTGACCGGGGCGCCGCCACCCACCGGCTCGTCGTCGACAATCGCCGGCATGCGGTTGTTGGGGGCGATCTTCAAAAATTCCGGGTTGAATTGCTCGCCTTTGCCAATATTGATCGGACTAATTTTGTAAGGCAGCCCCGCCTCTTCGAGAAACATCGTGATCTTGTGGCCGTTCGGCGTCGGCCAGTAGTAGAGATCTATCATCGGCTTACGTCCCACGATGCCCCCGCACGGACGGAAGTGGGCCTGCGGGGTCCATCGGTCAAGCTCCGGCTCGAGACCGCGCGTCCATCGCGTCGCGCGAAAGCATCCCGGGTGGGCTGGTCCTCCAACCAAACCACCTCATCCCGAGGTGCCGAAGCGGAGCGCAGGCCTCGAAGGAGCCTTCCGTCCAGCCGCGCGATCCCTGGATCCCTCCTTCGAGGCCCGCTGACGCGGGCACCTCAGGATGAGGCCGAGGGATGGACAGGCGGTTTCGAGTGGCCCCTCAGAGCCGCGACACGTAGGCCGCCAGATCCTTGATGTCGGCCTCGCTCAGTTCCTGCGCGACCTCGTTCATCGCGGGGTCGTAACCCGGCCGGGCGTTCGATTTGTAGCCGGCCAGCGCCTTGGCGAGGTAGTCCTCCCGCTGATCGCGGATCCGCGGGATCGCGTCCCGGCCGGCAAGGTCGGCGCCGTGGCAGGACGTGCACTGGTGCTTGGCGACCAGCGCCTGCCCCCGGGCCATCAGGGCCGGATCGGCGGGGTCGCCGGCCCGGGTCGGCGGCGGCAGCGTTCCGATCGCGTCCGCATAGGCGCGCAGATCGTCGTCGGAGAAGCCGGCGGCGATGTCGTTCATCGGCGCCGCTTCGCGCTGCTTTTCGCGGAACTGGAACAGCTGCGTGACCACGTAATCCGGCATCTGGCCGCCGAGCGAGGGTACGCCCTCGGTCTCGGACGTACCGGCGCCGTGGCAGGCGATGCAGGGGGCGAGACGCTCCTGCACCGCCGCGTCCGGGGCGGCGAGCGCCGCCCCCGCCACCAGCGTGCCGAGGGCTGGGATCAGCCCCCGGATCATGCGTAAACGACCGAGGTGCTGCATCACTTGCCGTAGCTGACCCGGTAGATCGCACCGTTATAGTCGTCCGAGACGAGGAGCGAGCCGTCCTTGGCGACGAGGACATCGACCGGGCGGCCGACATACTTGTTGTCCTGGAGGAAGCCGGTCAGGAACGGCTCGGGCGCGCCGGCCTTGCCGTCGGCGCCGGGCTTGGCCACCACGACCGCGCCGCCGAGCTTGGTGGTGCGGTTCCACGAGCCGTGCTGGGCGATGAAGATCGCGTCGCGGTAGGCCTCCGGGAACTGCGTGCCGGTGTAGAACCGCATGCCCAGCGAGGCAGTGTGCGGCCCGAGCAAGGCCGCCGGTGCGGTGAACTCCGCGCAGGAATGGCCCCAGCCGTATTCCGGATCCGTGAAGGTGCCCTGGTGGCAGTACGGGTATCCGAAGTGCTGCTTGCCCGGCTCCGTGAGCACGTTCAGCTCGTCGTTCGGGATATCCTCCGAGACCCAGTCGCGGCCGTTATCGGTGAACCAGAGCTGCTTGGTCTTCGGGTTCCAATCGAAACCCACGGTGTTGCGCACGCCCCGGGCGATCACCTCGGCGTTCTTGCCGTCGAGGTCGATCCGGCGGATCTGGGCGTGGGTGTCGGGCGGCATCACGATGTTGCCCGGCGCACCGACCGGAACGTAGAGCTTGTTGTCCGGGCCGATGGCGATGAACTTCCAGCCGTGGGCCTCGTCCTTGGGCAGGTCGTCGTAGACGAGGGTCGGCTTCTCCGAGCCGTCGAGATGCTTCTCGATGTCGTCGTAGCGCCAGATCTTGGAGAGCTCCGCGACGTAGAGGGCGCCGTCGTGGAAGGCGACGCCGTTCGGCCGGTGCAGGCCCGACGCGATGGTCTTGATCTCGCGCTTCCCGTCCGGCCCCGCCTGCGGCAACACCGCGTAGACCTTGCCCACGGTGCGGGTGCCGACGAACAGCGTGCCGTCCGGGGCCTGGGTCATCTCGCGGGCGTTGGCGATGCCGCTGGCATAGACCTCGATCTTGAAGCCGTCCGGCACCTTGAGCTTGTCGAGCGGCAGCTTGGCGACCGGCGTCGCCAGGGGCGGGCCGGCCACCGGTGCGAGCTTGGCGGCCGCGCCGCCCTCGGGGCGGCCGTAGAGGGCATCGCCCTTCTCGACCGCCTTCACGGGCGCGGGCGTGGCGGCGGAGGCGGGCGTCTCCTGCGCGCGCGCGGTGCCGGGGGCGAAGGCACCCAGGCCGAGGCAGGTGAGGGCCGCGGCGAGGCTGCGGCTCAGGAGCGGCTTGCTGGAGATCGTACAGGTCGGCGTCATGGTCTCTCCCGATACGGCCGGCATTCGCTCGGCGCGCGTGTTCTGCACTCTTTATTCAACGAGAAGCTTTGGGAGGCGAGCGTCGGGATGGCAATGGAGCGACAGCGCCCTGCCGCCGTAACCCGATGCCGGATCAAGGCCGCGGCGAATTCGTGCGGGCCTGTTCGATGAGCCGGTCGCCGTCCTCCCGCAGCAGCAGACGATCGGCCACCAGCGCATCCACCGCCCGGGCGACGGCATCCGCGTAAGCGGACGAGTCCGGGTAGCGCTCGGCCAGCGACGGGCGCGGGTCGCCCCTGGCGTCGCGCTCGGCCTTCGTGGCCGCGAAGGGCAGGAGGCTGCCCTCCCGGTCGCACAGCTCGCCGGCCGGGAACGGCTCGGCGTAGAGGTTCCAGCCGGTATGGGTGCCGCGCGGCACGGCCACGGCGGGGAGGCGGATGCCGGCGATGTCCTGCCCGTCCGCATCGACCCGCGGCACCAGGGGCCGGTATTGCGGGCCCGCCTCGGGATGCGGATCGACGTAGGTCGGGAAGCGCGCGATCGCGTTGGTGAAGGTCGCGACCGCGAGGCCGGGCGTGTACGGGAAGCTCGTCGCGGCCGGCTCCACCAGGGTCCCGTCCGACAGGCGCGGCACCCGGCTCGCGGGCGGGGCCTTCCCGTCGCGCACCCATTCGTCGAGATCGACCAGCAGGGCGCGCAGGGCCGGACCGGGATTGAGCGTGTTGCGCGGGTTGGCGCAGGGCCCCTTGTCGGAGGCGAGGCCGGAGCGGCCGTAATGGAAGCCGCCCGCGATCAGGTAGGCCCGGGCCGTGTCGGGCAGATCGGCATCGGTCTTGCCGAGGGGGTCGGTGGTCAGCAGCGAGGCGCCCTTCTGCCAGTACTCGGTCTCGGTGTTCACCTCCATCCAGAGGGGATCGAAGCCGTCGCCGCGCAGCAGCGCGCCGCGCCGGCCCGTCACCGGGTCGTGCTGGAAGGCGGCCGAGAACGGGAAGGCGTTCTCCGGGTAGAGGTGATCCTCGTGCTGCGTGTTGGTGCGCGAGGGCTGGGCGAAGCGCGCGTTGAGGAAGACGCCGCCGACACCGGAGATATGGGCCAGCATCCCGTCGAACACGCGGATGCCGGCCTCGTCCCGATTGAAGCCGAGATGGACGAAGTCGCGCAGGAATCGGCCGCTCTGCGAGATGCCGAGCGCCAGGGCGCGTTGCACGCCGCCCCCCGCCGGATTGTCGGCCGCCCGCCCACGCAGATAGGCGACCACGTCCCGTGTGGCGGCGAAGCCGAGGCCCAGGACCTTCGGGCCCACGGCCTCGTAGGTGAACTCGTAGAGCGATCCGGGCTGCGGCTTGGTGCCCTCGGGCAGCAGCTTGAGCTGTTTCGGCCCGGCGAAGGTCCAGGCGGCGCGGGGCACCGGCTGGGGCGGATCGGCCTCCCGGCGCCGGACCGTCAGGGTGGCGTTCGGCTGGTCCGTCCCGGCCGCCGCGAAGGTCAGGTAGAAAGGGGCCTCGGTCGGGCCGCGCGTGCCGCTGACGAGCTCGTCCCGCACGAGGGCGGTGATCGGCTTGCCGTCCCGCGTCGCGACCGGCACGTCGATCGCCATGCCGCCGTTCTGGCGCAGGGCATCGGCTTCCCAGCCCGACCAGACGATGGTGTCGCCGCGGTTCAGCACCAGGGCGGTGCCGACGTCCCGGGCCGTGCGGGGGTCGTTGACGGCCTGGCCAGCCTGCGCGGGCGCGTCCAGCACCCAGTTGAACAGGAACTTCCGGCCGCGGTTCAGCACCTCGTAGAGGAGGGTGCCGCTCCCGCGCTTCGGATCCTTGGGCCGCAGGATGAACAGGTCGGTGCGGTATTCCACGAGGCCGCGGGCGTTGCGGGGCGCCAGCGCAATATCGGCGATGCCGGCATTGGCCGGATCGGCCGGGTCGATCTCGCCGCGGGCGAAGCCGATCACCCGCTCGTAGGGGCCGGCCGGCCCGAATTCCGCCCCCTCCGCGAAGGGCTCGACCGCGGTGACGTCGATGCCGACGATTCGCGCCGAGGCGGGGGCCGTGAGTGGAAGGACCAGCGCCAGGGCGCCCAGACAGGCCCGCAGGCGCACGGCGCGGATACGCATTCCTCGACCTCCCGAATGTTCTGAGCCACGGCGGACCGGGCCTTGTTCATGAGATGACGGAGGTCGAGCGCCCATGTCGACAGAATTCGGTCGACCGGGCTTTCACGTCGGCCGCGGATGTCAGGCTCACGGATCGGCCGCGGGATGGGGCCGCATTCGACCGCGGACGCGCGCGCTCGCCTTGCGTTTTGGCGACCGATCTCCGAAAACGCGCCCCATCCGGGAAGCTGGGCTTGGCCGGGGTGACCGGCCGTCCGCCGGAGCCTGGCCGGTGCGGCGTTCCGATCCGGTGCGAGGACAGGGTTCGATGATCGATTACGCGCAGGCGCGGCGGATGATGGTCGACTGCCAGTTGCGGACCTTCGACGTCAACGACATCGCGGTGCTCGACGCGTTCGACGACGTGCCGCGCGAGACCTTCGTGCCCAAGGGGCGCGAGCCCTTCGCGTATATCGACCAGACCCTGCACATCGACGCGGGCGACGAAACCCGCTGCATGCCGGCGCCGATGGTGCTGGCCCGGATGATCCAGGCCCTGAAGATCCGCCCGGGCGTCGCCGCCCTCGACGTCGCCACCGGCTACGGCTACGCGGCGGCGGTGATGGCGCATCTCGGCGCCCAGGTCACCGCGCTCGAATCGGTGCCCGACCTCGCCGCCGAGGCGCGGAGCCGGCTCGGCACGACCGCGCAGGTGATCGAGGGGCCGATCGAGTCGGGCGCGCCCAAGCAGGCGCCGTTCGACGTGATTCTGGTCAATGGCCGCGTCGAGGTCCGGCCGCAGGCGCTGCTTGAGCAGCTCAAGGACGGCGGTCGCCTCGTCTGCGTGATGGGACCTCACCGCAACGCTAAGGTGACGCTGTTCGTACGCGCCGGCGACGCCTTCGGGGCGCGGCCGCTGTTCGACGCGTCGCTGCCCGGGCTCAAGGCCTTCCAGGAGGAAGCCGGGTTCGCGTTCTGAGGGATCGCAAGTCGTTCAATACAAACGACGTCCAACCCACGACCTCATCCTGAGGTGCCGGAGCCGCAGCGGAGGCCTCGCAGGAGCCCTCCAGATGGACCTGCAATCCCTGGAGCCCTCCTTCGAGGCCCGCTGGCGCGGTCACCTCAGGATGAGGGGGATGGATTGGAGAGACCAAGCGAGGTCGGCACTTGGACCGCGCCTGCCCCCCTCAACCCAGCCGGTAATCCGCCATCCGGGCCCGCCGGGCGCTCCGGCGGTAGGCCATCACCGAATCCGGCCAGAGAGTCGCGTTGCGGCCCTGCGAATCGAGGTACCAGCTCCGGCAGCCGCCCGCCTGCCAGATGCTGTCGGTGAGCCGGGCGCGGATCCGGTCGAGGAAGCGCGCCTGCGCCTCCGGGCGGACCTCGATGGCGCGGGTGCCCTTTCGCAGAGCTTTCAGGCAGTCCAGCACGTGCTGCACCTGGACCTCGATCATCGAGACGACCGAGTTGTGTCCGAGCCCCGTGTTCGGCCCGAGCAGCATGAAGTAGTTCGGGAAGCCCGCGACGGTGATGCCCTGGTAGGCGCCCATGCTGTCGGCCCAGGCGTCCTTCAGGCGCAGCCCGCCCCGGCCGACGAGGTCCATCCGCGCGAAGGTCGCGGTGACGTCGAAGCCGGTGGCGTAGACGATCACGTCGAGATCGTGCGCCCGGCCGTCCCCGGTGACGACGCCGGCCTCGGTGATCCGCGCGATCGGCCCGGTCTCCAGGGTCACGTTCGGGCGCTGCAGAGCCGGGTAATAATCGTCGGAGATCAGCACGCGCTTGCAGCCGAGCCGATAGGTCGGCGTCAGCTTCGCCCGCAGATCCTTGTCGCGCACCGCCTTGGCGAGGTGACGCCGCGCCAGACCCTCCGCCTGGCCGGTGAGCTTGGAGACCTTGGTGAAGCCCAGGAGCGCGCGGACCTCGTGCAGCCAGAACAGCCGGGCCCGCTCCAGCCGGCGGGCGAGCGGTAGGCGCCGGTAGCGGGCCTTGGCGCGCTCCGCGATGGCATGATCGTTTTTGGGCATGATCCAGGGCGGCGTGCGCTGGAACAGGGTCAGGTGGCCGGCGACCTTGGCGAGTTCCGGCACCACTTGAATGGCGCTCGCCCCGGTGCCGATCACCCCGACCCGCTTCCCTTCGAGGCTCACCGCATGGTCCCAGGCGGCCGTATGGAAAGCCGGGCCCGCGAAGCTGTCGCGCCCCGGAATGTCGGGATAGGCCGGATGGTGCAGGCCGCCCATCCCGGAGACGATCGCCTGTGCGGTGATCGGCCCGCGATCGGTCTCCACGTGCCAGACGGAAGCCGCCTCGTCCCAGGTCGCACCCTGGAAGGTCGTGCCGAGTTGCGTCAGGGGCATCAGCCCGTGGCGCTCGGCGGTCTCGCGCAGGTAGGCCAGGATCTCGCCCTGCGGCGCATACATCCGGCTCCAGTCGGCCTTCGGGGCGAAGGAGAGGGAATAGAGGTGGGAGGGGATGTCGCAGGCCGCCCCCGGATAGGTGTTGTCGTACCACGTGCCGCCGATGCTGTCGGCCTTCTCGATCACCCGCAGCGGCCCGATCCCGGCCTGCTTGCAGCGGATCGCCATAGCGAGTCCCGAGAAGCCGGCGCCGACGATCAGGACCGCCAGAGGCTCCGGGGCGGCGTCGCGCAGAGATTCCGTCATCGGGTAAAGCTCCCGGAAGAGGCGTCGGGTTTCGGCGCATGGGCCTTCAGGAAGGCGGCGGCCTCGTCGAGGGAGGCGCGGGCCTCCGGCAGCATGCCGGCGGCGAACTGCCAGGCATGGGCGACGACGGGAAAGATCTTGAGCTCCGCCTCGACCCCGGCCGCCCGGGCCCGTTCGGCCATGCGCACGGAATCATCGCGCAGCACCTCCCGGCCGCCCACATGGAACAGCAGGGGCGGGAACCCGGTCGGGTCGCCGTTGATCGGCGAGATCCGGGGATCGGCCGGATCGGCGTTGCCCAGATACATCGTGCGGATCTCGGCCAGCGCCTTCGGGTCGAACATCGCGTCGCGCCACGCATTCGTCACCCGGGAGCCGGTCTCGGACACGAAATCGGTGGCCGGGGAGAACAGGGCGGCGGCCCAGGGCATCGGCAGGTTGCGCGCCTTGGCCTCGCCCATCAGCACCAGGGCGAGGTTGCCACCGGCGGATTCGCCCGCCACGCAGGCCGCGCCCTCGGCGCTGAACGCCCGCCACACCGCCATGACGTCCTCGAGGGCCGCCGGGAACGGGTGCTCGGGGGCGAGGCGGTAATCGGGGGCGAAGATCGTGAAGCCGCGATTCGCCAGGGCGCCGGTCACGGGCCGGTGCGTGCGCGGCGAGCAGGCGATGAAGCCGCCGCCGTGGATGTAGAGCATCCGCCGTCCCGGCCCCGCCTTTGGCCTGACCCACTCGCCCCGCACGCCGCCGACGGTGCCGGATTCGTAGGTCACGCCCTTCGGATCCGGGAAAGCCGGCGTCTCGAAGATGCGGCGGAAGTCGGCCGCGCTCCGCGCCCGGGCGAGGGGGCCGCGGACCCGGCTGCGGATCATGTAGGCGCCGATATAGGCGCGCAGGCTCGCCATCTCACAGTTTCCCGCCGGACAGGCGCACCATCACCTTCCAGTAGCCCGCCGGCATCAGCCGCTGGATCAACGCCGCGTTGCGGGCATCCTTGCCGATGACGATCCGCGGCGCGCGCGTCTCGATGGCGCCGATGATCGCGGCCGCGGCCTCCGTGGGGGCGAGCGTCAGGAACTTGCCGAACGCCTCGCGGGCCTCTTCATCCTCCACCGCCGCGCGCTTGGCCGCCTCGGGGTCGCTCGGCGGCCGGCGGCCGCGGGCGTTGCGGGAGATGGCGGTGGCGACGCCGCCCGGGTGGACCACCGTCACGCCGAGCCCGGTGCCGGCATATTCGTGCCGCAGGGCCTCCGAGAAGCCGCGGACCGCGAACTTGCTGGTGCAGTAGGCGACCTGCCCCGGGGGCGCGATCAGCCCGAACAGGCTCGACAGGTTGACGATCTGCGCCGCCGGCCGGGCGCGCAGCATCGGCAGGAAGGCGTGGCACATCCGCACGACCGCACGCAGGTTGATGTCCATCAGCCACTCGAAGTCTTCGAGATGCGTCTCGTCGAATCGGCCGCCCAGCGCCACGCCGGCATTGTTGATCAGGATATCGACATGGCCGAAGCGCTGCGCGGCCCAGTCCGGCAGCGCGCGGATCGCCTCCGCGTCCCCGAGGTCGACGACCCGGGTCTCCACCGCTGAGCCGTGCTCGCGGATGCGCCCGGCGATCGTCGCGAGCCCTTCGGCATCGCGATCGACCAGCAGCAGGCTGCATCCCTTCGCGGCGAGCCCGGTGGCCAGCGCGGCCCCGATGCCGCTCGCGGCCCCGGTGACGAGCGCGACTTTTCCCGCGAGCTGAAACCTCTGCGCCAAGCTTCGCCTCCCGCCTCGCCGGTTGGTCCGGATCTTGGTCGAGGGATAGCCCCGGCGGGTGGAATTGTCTAGGGTGAACACCCTAGACGAGGTGGGAGACGATGGCGCGAAGCCGCCGATCACCGGACGCGGAATCTTTTGCCGCCATCGAGGCGCCGAGCACGCGCGAGCGCATCCTCGCGGTCAGCTTGACGCTGTTCAACACCCGCGGCCTGGGGCGGGTCACCACGGCGGAGATCGCCGCGGCGACGGGAATCCGCGAAGGGAACCTTCAGTACCACTTCCCGCGCAAGAGCGGCTTGGTGGAGGCGATGTTCAGCGGATTCGAGGCAGAGGCCGTGGCGGTCGCCGGCCGGATGCCGGCGGATCCGGGCGCGCCGGAAGCGCTGCTGGCCTATCAGCGGGCGTGGTTCGACCTGATCTGGCGTTACCGCTGCGTCTACCGCGACGGCATCGCCATGGTGGAGATCGCCCCGGCGTTGCGCCCCCGCGTCCACACCCTGCGGGCGCGGACGCAGGACCTGGCGCGGGGCGTGTTCGAGGCGGCGATGACGGCAGGGCGACTGCGGATCGAGCCGGAGGCCCTCGGGCGGCTGATCGACAACGCCTGGATCGTCTCCAGCCACTGGATGAGCCATCGCCTCCAGGGCGGCACCGAGCTGACCGAAACCGACCTCGACTGGGGCTTCGCGCAGGTGCGCGATTTATTCGTTCCGTATCTCGTGGCACTTCAGCCGGATTGATACCGTCTGGCCCGAACCTTCCATGGGCGGCGATCGCTCATGATTGAAGGATGCGATGCTCGATCGCCTGTTCCATGCCGGCCTCAGCCTCCTGCTGCTGCTGGCCGTCGCGGTGCTGCTCTCCACGGACCGGAGGGCGATCCGCCCGCGGGTCGTGCTCGCCGGATTGGCGCTGCAGCTAGGCCTCGGCGCGCTGATCCTGTTCCTGCCCGCCGGGCAGGCGGCCTTGAACGCGGCTGCCGGTGTCGTGGTGCGGGTTCTCTCCTACGGCGACCGCGGCACCGCCTTCCTGTTCGGGGGGCTCGTCGAGCCGAGGATGTTCGAGCTGTTCGGCGGGTCCGGCTTCATCCTGGCGCTGCGGGTGCTGCCGCAGATCCTCTACGTCTCCGCGCTGATCGGCGTGCTCTACCACCTCGGCGTGATGCAGGCCCTGGCGAGGGGCCTCGGCGCCGTGCTCCGGCGGATCCTCGGCACCTCGCCGATCGAGTCCTTCGCGGCGGTGATCACCATCGCGATCGGCCAGAGCGAGATCGCGGTGGCGCTGCGCCCGTTCCTCGCGATGCTGACCGGGGCCGAGCTGTTCGCCGTGATGTCGAGCGGCGCGGCCTCCACCGCCGGGTCGATCCTCGCCGGCTACGCGGCGCTCGGCGTCCCGATGATCTACCTGCTCGCGGCCTCGGTGATGGCGATCCCCGGGGGGCTGCTCTACGCCAAGATGCTGGTGCCCTCCACGGAGCCGACCCGGATCACCACCACCCGGGTGGAGTTCGGCGACACCCGGGCGGCCAACATCATCGAGGCGGCGGCCGACGGCACGCAGAAGGGACTCATGGTCGCCGTCTCGGTCGGCGCCATGCTGATCGCCTTCGTGGGGCTGATCGCGCTGGCCGACGGCCTGTTCGGCACCCTCGGCGGATGGGTGGGCTATCCCGGCGCCTCGTTCGAGGGCGTGCTCGGCTGGGCGCTGAGCCCGCTGGCGTGGCTGCTCGGGGTGCCGTGGGATCATGCGACGCTGGTCGGCGGTGCGATCGGCCAGAAGCTCGCCTTCAACGAGTTCCTGGCCTACGCCAACCTGTCGCCGACGCTCAAGGCCGGGACGCTCGATCCCCGCTCGCAGGCGATCGTGTGCTTCGCCCTGTGCGGCTTCGCGAATTTCGCCTCGATCGCGATCCAGCTCGCGAGCTTCGCCAGCCTCGTGCCGGAACGGCGGTCGGAGGTCGCGCGCTACGGGCTGCGGGCGATCCTGGCGGGGACGCTATCGAACCTCACGAGCGCGGCAATCGCGGGATTGTTCGTGGGATGAGCCGGCGCCGTCCCGGAGCACGATCGACGATCGCGCGGGACGTTTCAGCAATGGGTGCGCCGTGCGTGAGCATCAGGGCTTCGCGCAAAAGAAAAGCGCCGCTTCTCGCGAAGCGGCGCCCAAACCGTCAGATCGACGTCTCAGTTGAAGGTGTCGATCTCAGCCGACTCGTAGCTGGTGACTTCCATGCCGACGCAGATCTCGGAAACGATCGGAGCAGTCCAGGCCATGTGTTCCTCCTAAAGAACTTCGGGTGGGTGATCGAGGAATCCAGTGTGACCGGAGCGGCGAGCGCTCCGGTACGGGATCGTCTCAGTTGAAGGTGTCGATCTCAGCCGACTCGTAGCTGGTGACTTCCATGCCGACGCAGATCTCGGAGACGATCGGAGCAGTCCAGGCCATGTGTTCCTCCTCGGTGTTGGTGAGACGCATATAGGCAATATCTTGGACGCAATACAAGTGAGCACAACACTTATATTTCTCATAGGGACCCCTGGTGCAGGGACGCGACACCGGGGGCGTTGTGCGCCCCCGCCGGCGGAAAGCCCCTCAATCTGGAACTGTTGTGACTTGACGGACCACCCGCGCGGGCGCACGACGCAGCCGCGCGACATCGTTCCGGCGGCGCCGCGCTCCCCTTCAGAGCGACCCGCGAAGCGACGTGCCCGACCGATCGTGCCTGCCGTGCCCGGCCCCGTGCCGTCGTCCCGCCTGAGCCGCTGAGAGGCCTGGCCGCGGGGCGGCCGGCGCACTGCCCGGTCACGGCCCTGACCCAGGATGACCGGCGCCGCGTCGCCTCGTAACGACGAGGCGAGGCCATGAACGAGATCGCCCCCTTCGACACGACCGTCGATCCGTCCGTGCTGGCCGCCCGGCTCTCGGACGAACGTGCCCCCGACATCGTCGAGAAGCTCAACGACGAGGCCCCCGAGGTCGCCGCCGCGATCCTGCTCGGCCTGCCGATGGAGCGGGCCGTCGAGGTGCTGGATCAGCCGGAACTCGACTGCGCCGCCGACATCATCGAGATGCTGCCGCGTGACCGGGTGGCGAGCTATCTCTCCGGCATGTCGGCCGACCGGGTCACCGACGTCTTCCGCGAGATCGAGGAGCCCGGCCGCTCGGATCTGCGCGCCCGCCTCGACGCCGAGACCCGCGGCGCCGTCGACCGCCTCTCGGCCTACGGCGAGGAGACGGTGGGCTCGCTGATGACCACCGAGTTCGTCACCGTGCCGGGCACCTGGACGGTGGGCCAGACGCTGGAGCACATCCGCCACGTCGAGAAGACCCGCGAGACGATCTACGCGATCTTCGTGCTCGATCCGCGCACCCGCGCGCTGACCAAGGCGGTGCCGCTGCGCCGGCTGATTTCGGGCAATCCCAACGACAACGTGCTGAGCGTGGCGCCCGGGCGGCGGCCGCTCGCCGTCTCGCCGACCGCGAGCCGCGAGGAGGCCGCCCGGCTGATCTCCAAATACGACCTGCTGGCCCTGCCGGTGGTCGACGCGGTCGGCCACGTGATCGGCATCGTCACCGTCGACGACATGATCGACGCGATGATCGAGAAGCAGACGCAGGACGTGCAGCGCTTCGGCGGCATGGAGGCGCTGCCCGAGCCCTACATGGATATCGGCTTCTTCACGATGATCCGGAAGCGGGCCGGCTGGCTCTGCGCCCTGTTCCTCTCGGAGATGCTGACCGCCTCGGCCATGCAGGGCTTCGAGGGCGAGCTGGAGAAGGCGATCGTCCTCACGCTGTTCATCCCGCTGATCATGAGCTCGGGCGGCAATTCCGGCAGCCAAGCGACCTCGCTGCTGATCCGGGCCCTCGCCCTGCACCAGATCCGCCTGCGCGACTGGTGGCGGGTGGCGCTGCGGGAACTGCCGACCGGCATCGTGCTCGGCGCGATCCTCGGGGTGATCGCGGTGATCCGGATCGTCGTGTGGCAGAAGCTCGGCTTCTACGATTACGGCGAGCATTGGCCGCTGGTCGCCGCCACCGTGGGCGCGGCGCTCGTCGGGATCGTCACGTTCGGCTCGCTGTCGGGCTCCATGCTGCCGTTCCTGCTCCAGCGGATCGGCTTCGACCCGGCCACCGCCTCGGCGCCGTTCGTGGCGACGCTGGTCGATGTGACGGGGCTCGTCATCTACTTCTCGGTGGCGCTGCTGATCCTGCGCGGGACGCTGCTCTGACGAAGCGACCCTTTACTGAACGGCCGCGGCCAGCCGCTTGCGCTGCACCTTGCCGTTGGCCGTGCGCGGCAGGGCGTCGAGGAAGCGGATCTCCCGCGGGCGCTTGTAGGCGGCGAGCCGCTCGGCGCACCATGCGAGCAGCGCCTCCGCGTCGGGCTCGGCCTCCGGCTGAAGCACCACGAAACCGCAGATGACCGACACGTCGGCGCGGACGGGCAACTCCGCGACGCCGACCTCGGCGACCGACGGGTGGGCGGCCAGAACCACCTCGACCTCGTTGGGCGAGACCCGGTAGCCCATCGCCTTCATCAGATCGTTGTTGCGGCCCTCGAACCAGAGGTAGCCGTCCGCATCGAGCCGGGCGAGGTCGCCGCCGACGAACCAGTCGCCGCGCATCACCTCGGCCTCCTCCTCGGGCCGGTTCCAGTAGCCGAGCATCAGGGCCGGCTCGGAGCGGTGGACGGCGAGCAGCCCCGTCTCGCCCGCCGGGAGCGGAACCGGCTCGCCCTCGACCGGCAGGATCGCCACGCGCCGCCCGGGCTGCGGCTTGCCGGGCGAGCCCGGCCGCACCGGGATGGTCGGGCCGCTGGAGATGTAGGTCGAGATCTCGCTCATCCCGAGCGCCTCGTAGAGCGGCTTGCCGGTGGCCTCGGTCCAGGCCGCGAGGAGCTCCACCGGGAGCGGTTCGCCCGCCGTGCAGCCATGGCGCAGGCGCGACAGGTCGTGGGCCTCCGGGGCGCCGTATTTGAGGATCTGGCGGTACAGCGTCGGCACGGCGGCGAAGATCGTGGCGCCGTATTCCGCGATCAGCCGCGGCCAGACCGCGGGATCGCGCGGGCCGTTGTAGAGCACCGCCGTGGCCCCCACCGACCACGGGTCGCTGAGGCCCACACCCAGCGTGTAGGTCCAGTTCATCGTGCCGGCGTGCAGCATCACGTCGGCCTCGCTCAAGCCCAGCCAGTGGGCGAGCATCGGCCGCCGGCCGTAGGCGGCGCGGTGGGCGTGCAGCACGCCCTTCGGCTGGCTGGTGGTGCCGGAGGTGTAGATCAGCATGGCCGGATCGTCGGCGGCGGTGTCGGCGTAATCGGGGATCGGCGGCCCGGCCTTCAGGGCGGCGATCGCCGCCGAGTCGAGCAGCAGCCGGTCGCCGAGCGCTTCGGGCGCGACGGTGCAGCCGCTGCCGACCACCACCGCGGCGGCACCCGAATTCTCCATCAGGAACGCCGCCTCGCCCTCCGTGAGCTGCGGCGAGGAGGGCAGCGACACGAGCCCGGCCGCGAGGGCGCCGAAATGCACGAGGACGTAATCGGCCTCGTTGCCCATCCGGATCATCACCCGGTCGCCGGGCTTGAGGCCGAGCCCGAGCAGACCCGCCGCGATGCCGCGCACCGCGCGCTCGACCGCGCCGAACGAGAGCCGTTCGACCGCGCAGTCGCCGACCATCACCAGGGCGGTCTTGTCCGGGCGCAGGCGCGCATTCTCGGCGAGGCCGTACCGGGCCGCGTTGAACCGCGCGGGCGGATGATGATCGTCAGGCAGGGTGTCGGACACCGGGCGCTTCCCCCAGAAGTAGGCTTTTGACCGGTGTCCTGCCTGGGCGTGCCGTCGTCAACAGAAGGGGGACGGCGGCGCTGTGCGGCGCCGGACCGTCCCCCCTGACGATGCGCGATCCGGGCGGGCCCGGATCGAAAAAGCCGTGCGAACAATCAGCCGCGGTCGTCGGCACCCTCGCCGGCATCGGCCAGCGCCTGGCCGACTTCCAGGCCGAGATCGTCGAGGTTGAACGCCTCGCGCTCGGTGACCGACTCGCCGCGGGCCTGACGCTCGGCCTCCTCGGGGCTGCGGGCGACGTTGACGGTGATCTCGACCTCGACCTCGGGGTGCAGCACCACCGGGACCGTGTGCAGGCCGAGCGTCTTGATCGGCTGGTTCAGGGTGAACTGGCCGCGATCGACCGTGAAGCCCTCCTTCGCGACGACCTCGGCGAGGTCGCGGGTCGAGACGGAGCCGTACAGCACGCCGGTCTCGCCCGACTGGCGGATCAGGACGAAGCTCTGGCCGTTCAGCTTCTCGGCGACGGCCTCGGCGTCCTTCTTGCGGTCGAGGTTGCGGGCCTCGAGCTGGGCGCGCTGGGCCTCGAAGTGCTTCTTGTTGGCTTCCGTCGCGCGCAGGGCCTTGCCGCGGGCGAGCAGGAAGTTGCGGGCGAAGCCCGGGCGGACATTCACGGTCTCGCCCATCTGGCCCAGCTTGGCCACGCGCTCGAGCAGGATCACTTCCATGGTGTTTCTCCTTCAAAGTTTCGGCCACGCGGGCCGGGGTCTCACGGCGCCGGGCTGTTCTTCGGGCGATCCTGGGAACGCCGGCGGTCGAGGGCGGTGTCGGCGAGGCCGAACAGGGTGAGGGCGACCAGGGCGATGCCCTGGGTCACGAACACGATCAGGTACAGGCCGAACAGCATCAGGGTGCGTCCGGGCCGGCCGCGGGAGCGGTCGTGGAAGGCGGCGAGGCCCTGGAGCGCGAAGGCCGCGCTGAATCCCCCCACCAGGGCGATGCCGAGCACGCCGACATAGCCGGGCCCGAAGCACATCAGCAGCGCGGCCCCGAGGGCGGCGAGCGTGATCCGCGGCATGGCGGTCGACGGCAGGTCGGGCCAGGGCCGGGGCAGGCGGCCTGAGATCTTCACGATCCGGGCCGAGGCCCAGAGATAGAAGGCCAGCAGCAGCGCCAGCCCGTTGGCCGCGAACGCCGGCACCACGCGCGCGAGGGCGTCGGCCATCTCGGTCCGGGTGCCGTCGGCCTGGTCGGCATCGGCCTGCGCCTGCGGATTGGCGTCCGCCCCCGGATCCTGATCGGCGCCGTCCGCCTCCGCCGACGGCGTGCCGGCGCGGCCAGCGTCGCCGGTTGCGCGGGGAGGGGCGGGCATGCGGGCCTGCACCAGCGTCTGGGCGAGGCCGCGCAGCTGCCGATCGAAGGCGGCGTGGTTCGGGGAGGACAGAACCGCGATGGCGATGAAGGCGAGTGCGGCCGTGGCGGCGATCCAGCCGAGCAGCCGGCCGGTCGGATACCATTCGAGGCCGCGCGGGGACTCGCGCCCGAGGAGCGTCAGATAGGCGAGCCACCATGCGGGCAGCGCGATGTAGGCGCCGAAGGCGAGACCCATGAAGGGGGCGATCACGAGGCCCAGCACGAGGCTGCCGGCCGCGGCCGCCCATAAAGCGGCCTTGTGGCTCCAGCCGAGGCCGACGATCAGGATCGGCAGCGGCGCCACGAGGTAGAGCAGGATCGCGAGCGGCGTCGCCTTCAGCAGCACCCCGAACAGGAGTGCCGAGACGAGGCCCGCGCCGATACCGATGCCGATATGCTGTGCCATGACATCCGCTGTCCCGCTGCCGCTCCGGCAGGGTTAGAGGCACCGAGGCGCCCCAACGATCGGGCGACCTCGGGCCGCCCTCTGCGAGGACCGGCCCGGGCTGATGCCGGGCCGGCGGGTTCTTTGAGTCTTACTTGATCACGTAGGGCAGCAGGCCGAGGAAGCGGGCGCGCTTGATCGCCTGGGCGAGCTCGCGCTGCTTCTTGGCCGAGACCGCGGTGATCCGCGACGGCACGATCTTGCCGCGCTCGGACACGTAGCGGGACAGGAGCTTGACGTCCTTGTAGTCGATCTTCGGCGCGTTCGCGCCGGAGAACGGGCAGGTCTTGCGACGACGGAAGAAGGGGCGGCGTCCGCCACCCGCACCAGCACCGAATGCCATGGGTTAGCCCTCCCCGCCGAAGCTGCGCTCGCCGCGATCACCCCGATCGCCGCGGTCACCCCGGTCGCCGCCGAAGCCGCCGCCACCGAAGCCCTCGTCGTCGCGACGACGGCCGCGCTCGCGATCCTTGCGGTCGTCGCGGTCGCGCTTCTGCATCATGGCGGACGGCTCTTGGTCGAGTTCCTCGACCCGGACGGTCATGAAGCGGAGCACGTCCTCGGAGATCTGCATCTGGCGCTCCATCTCAGCGATGGCGGCCGGCGGGGCGTCGATGTTGAGGAGCGCGAAATGCGCCTTGCGGTTCTTCTTGATCCGGTAGGCGAGGGACTTCACGCCCCACATCTCGATCTTCTCGAGACGGCCACCGTTCTGCTCGATCACACCCTTGTAGGTGTCGATCATCGTCTCGACCTGCTGGGACGTCACGTCCTGGCGGGCCAAGAGCACATGCTCGTAGAGAGGCATTGTCGGGCCTTTCATCGTCAAAAGGAGCCCGGCCGCGCGAGGCGGTTGGTTCGGGCCGGTTCATCTCGCGCATCGCTCGGCGCCAAGCCCTTCGAGCCGATTTTCAGGCCCGAGCGGTTGATCGAAGGCGGAGACACCGGACGACGGGATCTTGACGAGCCCTATGCCGCAAGCGGCACCGTCCGTTCAGCCCCCGGCCGGAGCGAACGCGAGGGGCGGCGCATAGTCGGTTTTTTGGGGGATGGCAAGCTGGTGGGCTTTGGCGTGGGACTGCTTTCGCGGCGTTCCCTGCGCCGGATCCGGATCAGGTTCCGCTGGCGCTCCGCCTGTCCGAGAAAGGGATGGTGCAGACGAAGCGGCTCGCCTTTCCCGGGCGCATGGAGCGCCAGCGGAATGCGACCCGGACCCAGCACAGCACGCGTCGCGAAGCGGCGCCATGCTTCAACCCGCCTTGCCGGAACGCCAGCACGCCAGCATATCGCGGCGAGCACCCGGCGCCTGACGCCGATCTTGGGACGAACGAACGGATGACCTCCGAGAAGCAGCGCCTCGGCGTCAACATCGACCACGTCGCCACCGTCCGCAACGCCCGCGGCGGCGACTATCCGGACCCGCTGCGGGCCGCGTTGCTCGCGGTGGAGGCGGGGGCGGACGGCATCACGGCGCATCTGCGCGAGGACCGGCGCCACATCCGCGACGCCGACATCGCGGCGCTCAGGCGCAGACTCTCCGTGCCGCTCAACTTCGAGATGGCCGCCACCGACGAGATGGTGGGAATCGCTCTGGACACGCGGCCCCACGCCGCCTGCCTCGTCCCGGAGAAGCGCGAGGAGCGCACCACCGAGGGTGGGCTCGACATCATCGGAGGGCGCGATCACCTCACGCCGCGCATCCGGGCGCTCTCGGAGGCCGGCATCCGGGTGTCGCTGTTCGTCGAGCCGGAACCGGCGGTGATGGAGGCCGCCCGCGCCCTCGGGGCGCCGGTGGTCGAGCTGCATACCGGCAGCTATTGCGAGGCGGCGCTGGAGGATGATGCAGCGCGCACCGCGCAGGAACTCGCCCGCATCCGGCGCGCCGCCGAGCACGGCGCCGTCCTCGGCCTGGAGATCCATGCCGGCCACGGCCTCACCGTCGGCAGCGTCGGTCCGGTGGCGGCGCTGCCGCAGATCCGGGAATTGAACATCGGCCATGCGCTGATCGCCGACGCGATCTTCAAAGGGCTCGCCCTGGCCGTGCGGGACATGCGGGCGGCCATGGACCGCGCCCGGTCCGCATGATCATCGGCATCGGCTCGGACCTCTGCGACATCCGCCGGATCGCCCGGACGCTGGAGCGCCACGGCGCGCGGTTCACCCACCGGGTCTTCACCGATGGGGAGCGGGCGCGGTGCGATGCGCGTGCGGCGCGCGCGGAGGGCTATGCGCGGCGCTTCGCTGCCAAGGAGGCCTGCGCCAAGGCGCTCGGCACCGGCCTCAGCGTGGGCGTCTTCTGGCGCGACATGGAGGTAGTGAACCTGCCCTCCGGCCAGCCGACCCTGCGGCTCACCGGCGGTGCCGCCGCGCGGCTCGCCACCCTGCTGCCCCCCGGGCACGCCGCGCACCTGCATGTGAGCCTCACGGACGACCCGCCCCTGGCACAAGCGTTCGTGATCATCGAGGCGCTGCCCCTGCCGGTCGATAGCTGAGGACGGGCCGGATTAGCCGGCCCCCTTCGCGCGTTGCGGGGGGATCGCGCTTGGTCTAGACCCGCCGCTCACAGCGGACACGATTGCGGCGTATTCTCGGGACAACCGCTTTCCGCGCCGCCCGCTTGGCGGCAGACGACGCAATCTCAACCGAAGACGGAACGTGCGCGTGGATTACGACGGCAAGCCGCTCAGGAAGCCCGCCGAGACCGGCACCTGGGCCAGCATCCGCGAGACCCTGAAGGTCGGCATCCAGGCGCTGCTCATCGCCCTCGTGGTGCGCACGCTCTTGTTCCAGCCGTTCAACATCCCCTCCGGCTCGCTGGTTCCGACCCTGCTGATCGGCGACTACCTGTTCGTCTCGAAGTACTCCTACGGCTACTCGAAGTATTCGCTACCGCTCTCGGAATACATCCCGATCCAGGCCGACGGCCGGATCTGGGCCGCCGAGCCCAAGCGCGGCGACATCGCGGTGTTCAAGCTGCCGAAGGACAATTCGACCGACTACATCAAGCGCGTGATCGGCCTGCCGGGTGACAAGATCCAGATGATCGACGGCGTGCTCAACATCAACGGCAAGGCGGTCAAGCGCGAGCGGATCGCCGACTACGAGACGACCGACCCCTACGGGCAGGCCACCAAGGTGCCGCAATACCTCGAGACCCTGCCGAACGGCGTGGTCCATAAGGTTATCGAGCGCGACGGCGACAACGGCTTCTGGGACAAGACCGAGCTCTACACGGTCCCGGCCGGGCATTTCTTCATGATGGGCGACAACCGCGACAACTCCACCGATTCGCGCGATCTCGCCAATGTCGGCTACGTGCCCTTCGCCAACTTCGTGGGCCGGGCCGAGATGATCTTCTTCTCGATCGACGAGGGCACGCCGGCGTGGCAGGTCTGGAACTGGCCGGCCCATGTCCGCTGGACCCGCCTGTTCTCGACGATCCATTGATCGGTCCGGACTTGGACGAGGCCGCCCAGCCCCAGACCTCGGCGCGGACCCGGCGCGCCCACAAGCCGCGCCCGCCGCTCGGCCTGCTGGAGGCGCGGATCGGGCACAGCTTCGCCGACCAGAGCCTGCTGACCCGGGCCCTGACCCACACCAGCAAGGCCGCGGGCCGGGGCGGCAGCTACCAGCGCCTCGAATTCCTCGGCGACCGCGTGCTCGGCCTCGCGGTGGCGGACCGGCTCTACGCCGCCTTCCCGGATGCCGACGAGGGCGATCTCTCGCGCCGGCTCGCCGCCCTCGTGCGGCGGGAGACCTGCGCGGTCGTGGCCGCGTCCTGGGATGTCGGACCCCACCTGATCCTCGGGCAGGGCGAGGTCATGGGGGGCGGGCGCCGCAACCAGACCATCCTGGCCGATGTCTGCGAGGCGATCCTCGGCGCCATCTATCTCGATGCCGGCTTCGACGTGGCCCGGGCCGTTGTCGAGGCGCATTTCAATCCAAGTGCGCCCCCGGCGGCCTCGCGGGGCCGCGACGCCAAATCGGCCCTGCAGGAATGGGCCATGGGCCGGAGCCTGCCGATCCCCACCTACGAGGTGGTCGAGCGCACCGGCCCGGATCACGCCCCGAAGTTCCGCATCGCGGTTCAGGTCGAGGGCCTTGCCCCCGGGCTCGGCGAGGGCACATCGAAGCGGATCGCCGAGCAGGCGGCCGCGCAGGCGCTGTTGGAGCGGGAGGGGATCGGGACCCTGCCGGCGGCGGGGCCGACGGAGACAGCATGACCGACCACGATCCGGACGATTCGCAGCCCGAAGGCGACACCAACATCGTCTCCGCGCTGCCGGGCACGCCCACCGACGCCCGGGCGGGCTTCGTCGCGCTGATCGGCGTGCCGAATGCCGGCAAGTCGACGCTCCTGAACAATCTCGTCGGCACGAAGGTCTCGATCGTCTCCCGCAAGGTGCAGACGACCCGGGCGCTGGTGCGCGGCATCTTCATCGAGGGCAACGCCCAGGTCGTGCTGGTCGACACGCCCGGCATCTTCGCGCCCAAGCGCCGGCTCGACCGGGCGATGGTGCATTCGGCCTGGAGCGGCGCCGCCGACGCGGACGCGGTCTGCCTGCTGGTGGATGCCCGCAAGGGCGTCGACGAGGAGGTCGAGGCCGTGCTGGCGCGCCTCGACGGAGTGAAGCGCGACAAGCTGCTGATCCTCAACAAGATCGACCTGATCGCCCGCGAGCGGCTGCTCGACCTCGCGGCCAAGCTCAACGCCGCCGCGCCCTTCGCCGAGACCTTCATGATCTCGGCGCTGAACGGCAGCGGCGTGCAGGATCTCCGGCGGGCGCTCGCCGCTCGGATGCCGGCCGGCCCCTGGCTCTACCCGGAGGACCAGGTCTCGGACGCGCCGCTGCGCATGCTCGCCGCCGAGATTACCCGCGAAAAGATCTACGACCGGCTGCACGAGGAGCTGCCCTATCGCTCCACGGTCGAGACCGATCAGTGGCAGGTCCGGGCCGACGGCTCGGTGCGGATCGAGCAGACGATCTTCGTGGAGCGCGAAAGCCAGCGGTCGATCGTGCTCGGCAAGGGCGGCCAGACCATCCGGTCGATCGGGCAGGCGGCCCGCATCGAGATCGCCGAGGCGGCCGACGCCAAGGTCCACCTGTTCCTGCACGTGAAGGTGCGGGAGAACTGGGCCGACGACCCGGCCCGCTACCGCGAGATGGGCCTCGAATTCCCCCGGGGTTGACCGGCGATCCCGGCCGCCCCGACGGGGAGGCTGGGCTTCCGGCGACATTCCGGTATAAACCGGGGCGTTCCCCCGGATGATCCGAGTCGGGCGCGGGTCTCCCCGCACCGCCGCGGAGTCGCGTTCCGGAGCCGGCTCTCCAACTTCCAAGACATTCATGCGACATGCCGTCTACGGCCTGCCGCCGACGGATCTCGCCGAGATCCCCGGCGATGCCGTGCAGGTTTCCCCTTTGATTCCCGGTGCCGCGCGGCTCGAGGACCTGTCCGAGAACAGCCTTGAGTCCGCCACCGTCTTCGCCCCGCCGGGTACGGTGGAGCGGCGCTACGTGCTCGCCCAGATCCTACGGGCGTTGGGCCCCGGTGGCCGGATGATCGCCCTGGCGCCGAAGGACCGTGGCGGAACCCGGTTGGCGAAGGAACTCGGCGCCTTCGGCTGCGCGGCCGCCGACCAGCCGCGCCGCCATCACCGGATCTGCCGGGCGGCGCGGCCGCCGGAGCCGGCGGGAATCGACGAGGCCATCGACGCGGGTGGGCCGCGTCACGTCGACAACCTCGCCCTGTGCACGCAGCCCGGCATCTTCTCCTGGGATCGGCTCGATCCCGGCACGGCCCTGCTCATGGCGAACCTGCCGGCGTTGAAGGGGCGCGGCGCCGATCTCGGCTGCGGCCTCGGGATCCTGGCCCGGGCGGTTCTCGCCTCGGAGGCCGTGACCGCGATGACTCTGGTGGAGATCGACCGGCGTGCCGTCGAGATGGCCCGCCGCAACGTCCCCGATCCGCGGGCCACGATTATCTGGGCCGATATCCGGACGCCCGGGCAGGTGCCGGCCGACCTCGATTTCATCGTCACGAATCCACCTTTCCACGAGGGCGGATCGGAGGATCAGGCGCTCGGCCGGGCCTTCATCGCCCGCGCCGCCGAGTCGCTGCGGCCGGGCGGCACGCTCTGGCTCGTGGCCAACGCGCATCTGCCCTACGAGCCGCCCCTGCGCGCGGCGTTCCGGGCCGTCTCCGTGACGGTCCAGGAGAACGGCTATCGGGTCTACGAGGCGCGCCGGTGAGCGCGAAGGCCGTGCGGCTCGACAAGCTCCTCGCCAATCTCGGCTACGGCTCGCGCCGGGAGATCCAGGGGCTCGCCCGGGCCGGGGCGATCCGCCTCGACGGCGCAGAACTCGACGATGCCGGCGCGCGGATCGCCCTCGATCCGGATCTCCCCGGGCGCCTGACGATCGACGGTGCGCCGCTGGATCCGCTGCCGGGCCTCTGCCTGATGCTGTACAAGCCCCTCGGGGTGACCTGCTCGCACAAGGAGGCCGGACCGCTGGTCTACGGACTTATGCCGGAGCGCTGGCGCCGGCGCGACCCGCCGCTCTCCACCGTGGGCCGGCTCGACAAGGAGACCTCGGGCCTGCTGCTGCTGACCGACGACGGGGCGCTGCTGCACCGGATCATCAGCCCGAAGGCCCAGGTGGCCAAGCGCTACCGCGTCACCCTGGACCGGCCGCTGACCGGCCGCGAGGCGTCGGTCTTCGCGTCGGGCACGCTGATGCTGGAGGGCGAGGAGCGGCCGCTGCTGCCGGTGGACCTCGTAACCGAGGATGCCACCCATTGCGCGGTGACGCTGACCGAGGGGCGCTACCATCAGGTCCGCCGGATGTTCGCCGCCGTGGGCAACCACGTCACGGCTTTGCACCGGGACCGGGTCGGCGGGCTGGATCTACCGGCGGATCTGGCGGCCGGGGCTTATCGCGTCATGACGGCTGAAGAACTGGCGGCGGTGTTCGCCGATGGGTGATCCGGGCTACGGGCATTTCAGTGAAGGGTCCGAGCGAGGGCGACGACCGCGCCGATGATCGCGAGCGACTGGAAGCCGATCAGGCCCGCGATTCAGCGCACAATCCCGGACCGCGTATCCGCCAACTCGGCACGCAGATCCGCCTTCGTGACGAGATCGCCCTGCAGCGCTTCCGCCCTGGCATCGGCCAAGCCCTCCGCCTGTTCGGGTGAGAGCTTCGCCTTCTCCCGGAGGGTTCGAGCGAATTTGAGGGTGTCGGACGCAACCGCCGCCATGGCCTGATTATCAGGAGCCTAGCCTGCGTGTTGCAAGCCATTTGAGCACAGGCTGTGATTGAGGTTTGGTGCCGCCTGCGCGGTATCCTTCGACTGCCCTTCTCCGCGGAGCCTTGCCTTCGACCCGGCCCTCTGCTAAGCGCCCGCCCATCCCACACGCGGAGCCGGCCTCATGCCTGAATGAGGCGTTTCCGGTGGTCGCCCGAATGCGTCGGGCGGCTGCATCCCTCCGCGGCGGATCCAACCGGAGAGCACACAAGAATGGCCGTCGATTTCTCTATGCGTCAGCTCCTCGAGGCGGGCGCCCATTTCGGTCACCAGGCCCATCGCTGGAACCCGAAGATGCAGCCGTACATCTTCGGCACCCGCAACAACATCCACATCATCGACCTCGCCCAGACCGTGCCGGCGATGCATCAGGCGCTGCAGGCGGTGAGCGACACCGTCGCCAAGGGCGGCCGCGTGCTGTTCGTCGGCACCAAGCGCCAGGCGGCCGACACGATCGCCGAGGCGGCCAAGCGTTCGGCCCAGTACTACGTGAACTCCCGCTGGCTGGGCGGCATGCTCACCAACTGGAAGACGATCTCGGGTTCGATCTCGCGCCTGCGCAAGGTCACCGAGACGCTCGAGACCGGCGGCCCGGGCCTGACCAAGAAGGAGCGCCTGATGCTCTCCCGTGAGAAGGAGAAGCTCGAGAAGGCGCTCGGCGGCATCAAGGACATGGGCGGCGTTCCCGACCTGCTGTTCGTGATCGACACCAACAAGGAGCAGCTGGCGATCAAGGAGGCGAACCGCCTCGGCATCCCGGTGGCCGCCATCGTCGACACCAACTGCAACCCGGACGGCATCAGCTACATCGTTCCGGCCAACGACGACGCGGGCCGTGCCATCGCGCTCTACTGCGACCTGATCGCCAAGGCTGCCATCGACGGCATCTCGCGCGCCCAGGGCTCGTCCGGCATGGACCTCGGTGCCTCCGAGGAGCCGATGGCCGAGGAGCTGCCGGCGAACGACGACGCGGCCGTCTCGGTCGAGTCCGACGCCCTCGACCCGGCCGACGTGGCGATGCTCGCCGAGTCGACCGAGCATTTCGAGCTGCTCGCCGCCCCGCGCGGCGCGCCGGACGACCTGACCAAGCTGAACGGCGCCGGTCCGCAGATCGTGCAGAAGCTCAACGACGCCGGCATCTACCACTACTGGCAGATCGCCGCGATGACCCCCGAGGACGTCACGAAGGTCGACACCGACCTGAAGCTCAACGGCCGCATCGACCGCGATTCGTGGGTCTCGCAGGCCCGCGGCTTCGTCGAGGCCGCCGCCGCGGCCTGAACCATCCGGACGTCGCGGCGGCACCGTCATCGGGCCGTCGCGGTTCCCCGCATACCGGGCCCGGCCGCTCACCCGCGCGCCGGGCCTCTCTCATCCAGACCACACGAAAGGGACCGCCATGGCCAACATCACCGCCGCGATGGTGAAGGAGCTCCGGGAGACGACCGGCGCCGGCATGATGGATTGCAAGGGTGCGCTCAACGAGACGGGTGGCGACATCGAGGCCGCGGTCGATTGGCTGCGCAAGAAGGGTCTCGCGAAGGCCGCCAAGAAGGCCGGCCGCGTCGCCGCCGAGGGTCTGGTCGCCGTCGAGTCCGCCGGTCACCACGCCGCGGTGGTCGAGGTGAACTCCGAGACCGACTTCGTCGCCCGCAACGACGCCTTCCAGGCCTTCGCCCGCGAAGCCGCCAAGATCGCGCTGAACACCGACGGCACGCTGGAGGGTCTCCAGAACGCCCATTTCCCGGGCGCCACCGAGACCGTCTCCGAGAAGCTGCAGGCCCTGATCGCCACGATCGGCGAGAACATGAACCTGCGCCGCGTCGCCAAGCTCGAGGTCAAGAATGGCGTCATCGCCTCCTACGTGCACAACCAGATCTCCGAGGGCCTCGGCAAGATCGGCGTGCTCGTGGCGCTCGAGTCCGAGGGGGACGTCGAGGCGCTCTCGACGCTCGGCCGCCAGATCGCCATGCACGTCGCGGCGACCAACCCGGTGGCGCTCGACGCCTCGGGCGTCGATGCCGCCACGGTGGAGCGCGAGTCCAACATCCTGCGCGAGAAGAATGCCGGCAAGCCGGACCACGTGATGGCCAAGATCATCGAGAGCGGCCTGAAGAGCTACTACAAGGAGGTCACCCTCCTCGAGCAGCCCTTCGTGCATGACGGCTCGAAGACGGTGAGCCAGGTCCTCAAGGAGGCCGGCTCCAAGGTCGGCGGTCCGGTGACCCTGACGGCCTTCGTGCGCTACGCGCTGGGCGAGGGCATCGAGAAGGAAGACGGGCCGGACTTCGCCACCGAGGTGGCGCAGCAGGCCGGCCGCGCCTAACGCGACCTGTCGCGATCCAATCGACAAAGACGTTGACCCCGTCCGGCGTGAGCCAGGCGGGGTTTTTTATCTGGCGTCAGACCGTCGGCGCGGCGCGCAGCGGACGACAGTCGACCCTTGGCCGCCACGTCAGGGGTTTCGTCTTATGGGCAATCTGCGTATAGGATAGGCGGCGGGTGGCTTGCGCAGTCACGATCGTTGTCGATTCACGCCAACAGCGACGATCCGGTCTTCACGGTCGAGGTGCGGACGCCCTGGGGCTCGCTCGACGTGATGGCCGAGGTGACGCTCTCGGATCGCTCGCTCAGGCTGATGGGCCTGCATCTCGGCGGCGATCCCATGACGTCATGGGGGGCGGCTCTCCTCCGGGATATAGCCCAGGGAGTCATGGAGGCGCTGGATGTCGACGAGATCCACGTTGTTGGCGGCGTTCGGACCACGGGTGCAAATTCGGGACGCGATCCCCGTCCGCGACGGCTCCGCAGAGCGGGTCAGCCTCAGGCGACTGGCGGGGGCGGACCTCGACACGGTGGCGGCAGCCCGGGCCCTCGTGCGTAGACATCTACCGGCGAAGGCTGCCCACGCCGTCATGACGGAGCTTTTCGATACCGGGGAAGCCTACATCGAAGTCCCCAAGGTCGAGAGCCTCGACCGGCTGATCGCCGAACTGAGCGAACTGGGCATCGAGGCGCGCAAGCATGGGCCGGACGCAATCTCGGTCCGGAGTGTGCGCGAGGCTCTGCAGCTTTCGCAGGCCCAGTTCGCGTTGCGGTTCGGGTTGGAAGAGGCGACGGTCAAGAACTGGGAACAGGGCAAGTCGAAGCCGAACGCGACCGCACGGGCCTTGATCTGGACGATCCACCGTCACCCCGAAGCCGTGATGGATGCGCTCGGTACACGGGCGTCCATGATGGGCGAGACGGCAAGCTCCGCGGTTCGCCAACCCGTTCCCGCAACACAAAGCTGAAGGCCGGAATCCCGGCTCCGTCGACTGCGTTTCTCTGCCCTGTGTTGCGGCGCACACCGCATCTCGCGGATGCGCACTACCTTCCCAACATGACTTTGAAGCCCCTCTCCTACCTGATGATCGGCGCCTTCGCGTCCGGCCTTGTGATGACCGTCGTCGGCGCCGTCGGCGTCCTGACGGGCAGCTGAGATTTGGCGCCGGCGTGACGGTTCACGTCATGCCGGCGCCGCATCGACCCACGCTCCGCCGTCCCAGACCCGCACCGTGACGGTGGCGCAGCCATCCTCGACGGTGATGCGGTTGTAGGCGTTGGGCTCGTTCCCGCGCAGGCGCGTCGAGGTCGCCGAGCCGGCCTGGACGGCCAGCAGCCGACCCCGACTGCCGCGCATCACACCCCGGTCGACCGCCTCGACCGCGGGATCGTCGTCCAGGGCGAAGCGCGCGTAGTGCCGGTGCAGATGCCCGGCGAGCGTCAGGCCGACGCCGCAGCGGCGGAAGGCCGCCAGCGCAAGATCCGCACGGCCGACCAATCGGGCCTCCTCGTCCCAGGGCGGCGGCCTGAACGGATGGTGGCCCACCACGATCTTGAACAGGTGCTCCGGCATGGCCGTGAGACGCGCCTCGGTCCGGGCGATCTGGCTGCGCCGGATGAGACCGTGCGACCAGTCCGGCTCCGGCGCCCAGCGCCGGACCGTGTTCAGGCAGACGATGCCGATCTCCGCATCCGCGAAGCACGGCTCCGTCTCCGGCGCGATGGCGTGCCGATAGCGCGCGAACGGCCGCGCGAACCGCTGCACTAGATCGTAGGGCGAGATATCGTGGTTGCCGGGCACCCCGATCCAGGGCGGCGACAGGCGGTTCAGGAAGGCGCGGGCCTGCGCGAATTCCGACCGGCGCGCCGCCATGGTGAAGTCGCCCGAGGCGACGATCAGGTCCGGTGCGTCCCCATTGAGTTCGTCCACCAGCGCCTCGACGACGGCCGGATCGGTGCGGCCGAAATGGAGGTCGGAGATGTGGCTGATCCGCCTCATGTCGCCGGCGTCCCCTCGGCGAAGCGCTGGCCTGTCCCGGAGCGCGGCACGATCACCGTCAGCGCGTGCCGCCGGATGCGGTAATGCAGGGGGGTGGGGATCAGCAGCACCTCGCCGTCGTTCATCACCAGGAGCGCCCGTCGTCGCGACGCGATACTGAGATCGCCGACCGGAAGCCGCTCCACGTCGGGGAGCCGGCGCCAGTCGCCGCGGGCGAATCCGACGGCGAGGCGCAGGCTGCGCCACACCGAGAGATTGGCGAGCACGTAGAGCGTGATCTGGCCGGCATCGATCGGTGCCCGTACGAGCACGCGTCCCGGCTGCTCGACGTAGTCACCGACGACGACGGCCACCAAACGTCCCCGCAGGCGCCGCGCCTTCCCGTCGATCAGGCCCGTCACCGTGAGCCGCGGATAGCGGCCGAGATGGCGGAGCAGCCCGAGCGCCCAGCGCAGCAGGGTGCGCAGTGCCCGGCGGGTGCGATGCGCCTCCCGATGGCGGGCGACCCGGGCGGCCATGCCGAGCACCGAATTGATGACGAAGATCCGCCCATTCACGTCGCCGACATCGATCGGCCGCGGCACGCCCTGCGCGAGATTGGCGATGGCGCCGTCGAGATCGAGCGGCAGGCCGAGATCCTTGGCCAGCAGGTTCATCGTGCCGAGCGGAAGGATGCCGAGCGGTATCGCGCGTCCGGCGAGGGCGGCGGCCGCACAGGCGACCGTGCCGTCGCCCCCGGCCACTACCACCGCATCGATCCCGGGCTCGGCGACCGCCGCGGCGATCCGCGCCGGCAGGGAGGCGCCCCTGTCGGCCTCGCCGACGGCCTCGATTCCGGCTGCGACGATCCGTTCGCGGATCGCCTCCGGCGTCGTGCCGCCGACGCTGCCGGATTCGGTGTTGATCACCAGGGCGATGCGCATGGATGTCCGGGGCCGGGGGCGAAGTCCAGCTGGCTTTGCCAGGGCTCGACGTCGTTCGCGTGTCGGCCGGCGATCCCCGTCCGATCGCGGCCCGCCCCTCGACGGCGCTCACACGGTTGACGTAGAAGCCTCCCGGCTCGCACGCGGCGGGTCGGACGGGGATCCAGATGCCGGAGACGACGCCGTTTCGCCGTATCCTCGTGAAGTTGTCCGGGGAGGCGCTCGCCGCACCGGACGGCTACTGGCTGCATCCGCCGACGCTGGCGGCCCTCGCCGAGGACATCGCCCGCACCATCGAGACCGGCGCCGAAGTCGCCATCGTGGTGGGCGGCGGCAACATGATCCGCGGGGCGCGCATCTCGGCGGCCGGCTGGATCGACCGGGCCACCGGGGATTCGCTCGGCATGATGGCGACCGTCATGAACTCGCTCGCCATCGAGACGGCGCTGAACGCGGCCGGCGTCCAGGCGCGGACCATGTCGGCGGTCTCGATGCCGACCATCTGCGAGACCTACGCCCGCCAGCCGGCCTTGCACCATCTGGACAAGGGTCAGGTGGTGGTCCTCGCCGGGGGCACCGGCAACCCGTATTTCACCACCGACACCGCCGCAGTGCTGCGCGCGGCCGAGCTGCGCTGCGACGCCGTGCTGAAGGC
This sequence comes from Methylobacterium guangdongense, assembly GCF_038442355.1. NCBI lineage: Bacteria > Pseudomonadati > Pseudomonadota > Alphaproteobacteria > Hyphomicrobiales > Methylobacteriaceae > Methylobacterium > Methylobacterium guangdongense. Next base: position 534,209 of record NZ_JBBXMX010000001.1, on the reverse strand, counting down.
GACGCAGGTGGACGGCGTCTACTCGGCCGATCCCAAGACGGATCCGAGCGCGACCCGCTACGACCGCATCACCCATGACGAGGCGATCGCCCGGGACCTGAAAGTCATGGACACCGCCGCCTTCGCGCTCGCCCGGGAGAGCCGCCTGTCGATCGTGGTCGGCTCGCTGCACCCGCCGAGCTCGATCGCCGCGATCCTGTCGGGCGCGGCGCCCTCGACCCTGGTCGCGCCCTGACCGAGCGGCCCGCGCGCCGCCGCAACCGTTTGCGGCCCTGAAAAAATTCGTCCATTGAGGCCGCGACTGCCCGCGCCGGGCGAGAACACCACGTCAGACGTCTCGGGACGATTCTCATGGCTACACCGGAATTCGACCTCAACGACATCAAGCGCCGGATGCAGGGCGCCGTCGCTTCGCTCTCCAAGGATCTCGGATCCCTGCGCACCGGGCGGGCCACGCCGTCGCTGCTCGACCCGATCCAGGTGGATGCCTACGGCTCGGCGATGCCGATGGCCCAGGTCGCCACCGTGAGCGTGCCGGAGCCGCGGCTCCTGTCGATCTCGGTCTGGGACCGCAGCATGGTCACCGCCGTCGAGAAGGCGATCCGCGAATCCGACCTGGGCCTGAACCCGCAGACGGAAGGCCAGACCATCCGGCTCCGCATCCCCGAGATGAACGAGCAGCGCCGCAAGGAGATGGTCAAGGTCGCCCACAAGTACACCGAGGAGGCGCGCGTCGCCGTTCGCCACGTCCGCCGGGACGGCCTCGACCATCTCAAGAAGCTCCTGAAGGACAGCGCCATCTCGGAGGACGACGAGAAGCGCCAGGCCGCCGACGTGCAGAAGGCGACCGACCAGTACATCGCCGAGATCGACGGCGTGCTGGCCTCCAAGGAGAAGGAGATCATGCAGGTTTGAGGCGAGGCACGGTCCGCACGTGACCGCCGCCGCCGCACCGGCCGCACCGTCCAAGGCTCCCCGCAAGAGCCGGCGCGAGCTGTGGCTGCGCGTCGCCTCGGGCCTCGTGCTCGGGGCCGGCGTGCTGGCCGGGCTGGTCTATGGCGGCTGGCCCTTCGCGGGCATCTGGTTGGCCGCCGGCATCATCGGCTTCGCCGAGTGGATGGTGATGAGCCGCACCGAGCCGCGCGAGGTGCTGATCGCGCTGGGCGCGGCGACCCTCGGCGCCCTGCTGCTCTGCCAGCGCGGCGGCGCGCCGACGGCCGCCTGCCTCGCCGTCCTGATCCTCGGCGCGGCCGCCTGCGCCACGGTGGCGCGGACCGGCTGGGGCCGGACGCGCGCCTTCCTGGGCGTGCTCGGCGCCGGCGCCATCGCGGCGGTGCCCGTGGCGCTGCGCGACGATCCCGCCATCGGGCTCGTCGGCCCGGCCTGGATGTTCGCGGTGGTCTGGTCCACCGACATCGCCGCCTATTTCGCCGGCCGGAAGATCGGCGGCCCGAAGCTGATGCCGCGGGTCTCGCCCAACAAGACGTGGTCCGGCGCCCTGGGCGGCCTGATCGGCGGCGTCGCGGCCGGGACCCTGGTGCCGGTCGTCGCCGATCTCGCCGGCATGACCCTGCCGAGCGCCGCCTCCCTCCCGGTGGTGGCGGGCGTGAGTGCGCTCGCCTCGGTGCTCAGCCAATCGGGCGACCTGATCGAATCCGGCCTCAAGCGCCGCTACGGCGTGAAGGACTCGGGAAAGATCATTCCGGGCCATGGCGGCGTCATGGACCGCCTCGACGGTTTCTTCGCGGTCGCCCTGTTGGCTGCCGTCTATCTGGCCCTGCGCGGGGCTGGGCTGATCACGTGACGATGAGGGAGTTGAACCCGTGACCCAGATCGTCACCGTCTTCGGCGCCACCGGCTCGATCGGCAAGTCCACGGCCGACCTGCTCGCCCAGCACGCCGACCGCTTCAGCGTCGGCGCCCTCGTGGGCGGCAAGGATCCCGTCGCGCTGGCCCGGATGGCGCGGGAGCTGAACGCATCCTTCGCGGCCCTCGCGGATGAATCCGCCGGCCCGGCGCTGGCGGAGGCCCTGTCGGGCTCCGGCATCCCCAACGGGGCCGGGGAGGGCGCCGTCATGGAGGCGGTCGCCCGGGACGCCGATATCGTCGTGGCGGCGGTGAGCGGAGCGGCGGGCCTCAAGTCTACCCACGCGGCGTTGCGCCTGGGCCGGACGGTGGCGCTCGCCAACAAGGAGAGCCTCGTCTGCGCCGGCGACGCCTTCATGCGCGACGCAGCCCGCTACGGCGCCACGATCCTGCCGATGGATTCCGAGCACGACGCCCTGAGCCAAGCGCTGGCCGGACGGCCACTCGCCGACGTGCGCACCATGATGATCACGGCCTCCGGCGGCCCGTTCCGCACCTGGACCCGCGAGCGCATCGCCGCCGCCTCCGCCACCGAGGCCGCCGCCCATCCGACGTGGTCGATGGGCATGAAGATCAACATCGATTCGGCGAGCCTGATGAACAAGGGCCTCGAACTGATCGAGGCGCACCACCTGTTCGGCATCGAGCCCGAGCGCCTGGACGTCGTGGTCCATCCGCAATCGGTGATCCACGGCATGGTCTACTGGCTCGACGGGGCCGTGACCGCCGAATTGGCGCTCCCCGACATGCGCGTGCCGATCTCGCACTGCCTCGGCCTCGGCGACCGGCTGACCATCGCGCGTGGGCGACCCCTCGACCTCGTGAAGCTCGGCTCCCTCACTTTCGAGGCCGCGGACGAGGAGCGCTTCCCGTGCCTGCGGATCGCCCGGGCTGCCCTCGCCGCGGGCGGGGCGGCGCCGACCGTGATGAATGCGGCCAACGAGATCGCGGTGGCGGCCTTCATCGCCGGCCGGATCGGCTTCTACGGGATCAGCGATCTGGTCGAGCGCGCCTGCACGCATTTCGCCGGGCAGTACCGGGCCGCGCCGGCCGATGTCGACGAGGCGCTGGCCATCGACGCCCATGTCCGGGTCTGGAGCGCCGAGGCGCTGCCGGAGCTACGCGCGGCCGGTTAGCAGCCAGCTCGGGCGACGCGTCAGCGCTCCGGCCCGTACCCGGCCAGGAAGACACGCACTGCCTCTGCGGTCTGGAACCGCATCCGGGCCTCGTCCGCCTTGCCGGCCGCGGCGAACAGCATCCGCGTCAGGAGCCCGGCCAGGCAGAGATGCAAAAAGTGCTGGGCCGCCAGGGTGGTGTCAGCGATGCGCAGCCGACCTGCCGTCACCTGCACGTCGAGATAGGCCGCGAGCCGCGCCACGCCGCGGGCCGGACCGGCGTCGTAATAGACCTGCCCGAATTGTGGGAACTTCTCGCAGACGCCGATCACCATGCGGTGCATCGAGATGTGCCGCGGCTGCGACATCTCGGCGAGGAAACTCATCCCTAGGCGCGTCAGGACGGCCGGGATATCGGTATCGTTCGGATCGAAGGTGAAGAGCGTCTCGGCGAGGCTGGCCTTCTCCTCGAGGATCAAGGCCTCGAACAGCGCCTCCTTGCTGTCGAAATACACGTAGAGCGTGCCCTTAGAGACGCCGGCCGCCCGCGCGATCTCACCCATGCTCGCGCCATCGTAGCCCGCCGAAAGGAAGACCGTCCGGGCCCCGTCCAGGATCTGTCGGCGCTTGTCGCCCTCGTGCGCGGTCACGCCCCGATCCAGCGCTGCACCCTGTGCCATCGTTCCGCCCGGCGCCCCTGGCGCCGCCCCGCTTGACCGAACCGTTCGGTCAACATACCCTGGGCCCAATTCGGAATCGCGTCAAGGCGCGCCGAGGTTTTGACCGAACGGTTCGGTCATTGCGGTTGTCGTTGGCTGTGAGGCTCTGCAATGTCCCTGCGCGAGGACGCTGATCGCCCCGATCCGGTCGTCGAACGCGGCGACGAGGAGCGGGCCGAGGGCCCGGCTCGTCCGACGGCTGCGCCGACATCAGCTGTGACTGTCAATCAAACGTCGACGCCGGATGGCGACGCGCCGGTGCGCAAGCGCCCGCTCCGCCGGGCTATCCTGCTCGCCCTCCTGGTCGTCGCCCTCGGCGGCGGCGCCTATTCCGGGTGGCAATGGTGGACGGTCGGGCGGTTCTTCGTCTCGACGGACGATGCCTACGTCCAGGCCGACATCTCGGTGCTCGCCGCCAAGGTCCCGGGCTACCTCGAGGCGGTCCCGGTAGTGAACGGCCTCTCGGTCAAGAAGGGCGACGTGATCGCCAAGCTCGACGACGGCGATTACCGCCTCGCGCTCCAGGCCGCGCAGGACAAGCTCGCCACGCAGGAAAGCACCATCGCGCGGATCGCCCGGCAGGCCGAGGCCGCGCGGGCGCAGGTCGCCCAGGCCGCCGCCCAGCTCGATGCGACCCGCGCCGACGCCGTCCGCGCCCAGGCCGATTTCGCCCGCTCGATGCAGATGCAGGCCGATTACGTCGCCAAGTCGCGTATCGACCAGACCCGCGCCGACCGCGACCGGACCGAGGCGTCGGTCAAGGCCATGGAAGCCGGCCTCGTGGCCGCCCGCGCCAATGTCGATGTCCTCACGGCGCAGAAGCGCGAGGCGGAGAGCGTCGCGGCCGAATTGCGCACCGCCGTCGACCGCGCCCGCCGGGATCTCGACTTCGCGGTGATCCGCGCGCCGTTCGACGGCGTGGTGGGCAACAAGGCCGTCGAAGCGGGGGCCTACGTGGCGCCCGGCACCCGGATCGCCGCGCTGGTGCCGCTGCAGAGCGTCCGCATCGATGCCAACTTCAAGGAGACGCAGGTTCAGCGCATGCGCCCCGGCCAGCCGGTAACCGTGACGGTCGACGCCTATCCGGATCGCGAGATCCAGGGCGTGGTGGAATCCTTCTCGCCGGCCTCCGGCTCGGTGTTCAGCCTGCTGCCGCCCGACAACGCCACCGGCAACTTCACTAAGATCGTCCAGCGCCTGCCCGTGCGGGTGCGGGTGCCGGAGGATGTTGCCCGCGAGGGTCTGCTGCGGCCGGGCCTGTCGGCGGTGGTGCGGGTCGATACCCGCGCCGGCGCGGACCGCTCGGTGCTCGACCGGGCCGCGCGCGTGCGGCCGGTCAGCACCGCGAGCCGGTAGGGCGCGCGATGGCCGCCACCGCCGCTCTGGCGCCGGGCGCCCCGGCCCGCGCCGCCGAGCCGCCGCTCGACCGTCGCCGGATGGTGGCGTTCATCTGCATGGTGTTCGGGATGTTCATGGCGATCCTGGACATCCAGATCGTCTCGGCCTCCCTCAACGAGATCCAGGCCGGCCTCTCGGCCTCGGGCGACGAGATCCCCTGGGTCCAGACCAGCTACCTGATCGCCGAGGTCATCTCGATCCCGCTGTCGGGCACCCTGTCGCGGGTGCTCTCGACACGCTGGATGTTCGCCATCTCGGCGGGGGGCTTCACGCTGATGAGCCTGATGTGCGCGACCTCCTCGTCGATCGGCGAGATGATCGTCTGGCGCGCCGCGCAGGGCTTCATCGGCGGCGGCATGATCCCGACCGTGTTCGCGGCGGCCTTCACGATCTTCCCGCCCTCGAAGCGGACCATCGTGTCGCCGATGATCGGCCTCGTGGCGACCCTCGCGCCGACGATCGGTCCGACGGTCGGCGGCTATCTCACCGACCTGATGTCGTGGCACTGGCTGTTCCTGATCAACGTGGTGCCGGGCATCTTCGTGACCGTCTCGACCTGGATCCTGGTCGATTTCGACAAGCCCAACTACAGCCTGCTCGAAGCCTTCGACTGGGCGGGCCTCGCCTTCATGGCGGGCTTCCTCGGCTGCCTCGAATACGTGCTGGAGGAGGGGCCGAACCACGATTGGCTGCAGGACGAGACGGTGTTCGCCTGCGCGGTGATCTGCGGGGTCTGGGCGCTGCTGTTCTTCTGGCGGGTGTTCACGGCCAAGCAACCGATCGTCGATCTGCGCGCCTTCTCGGACCGCAATTTCGCCAGCGGCTGCGTGGCGAGCTTCGTGCTCGGCATCGGCCTCTACGGGCTGACCTACATCTATCCGGTCTATCTCGCCCGGGTGCGCGGCTACTCGGCGCTGATGATCGGCGAGACGATGTTCGTCTCCGGCCTGTTCATGTTCATCACCGCGCCGATCGCCGGCCGCCTGTCCGGCAAGGTCGATCCGCGGATCATGATGGGGATCGGCTTCGCGGGCTTCGCCTGCGGCACCTGGATCGTCACCGGGCTCACCAAGGATTGGGACTTCTACGAGCTGCTGCTACCGCAGATCCTGCGCGGCTGCTCGCTGATGCTGTGCATGATCCCGATCAACAACATCGCGCTGGGCACCCTGCCGCCGGCCCGGATGAAGAACGCCTCCGGCCTGTTCAACCTGACCCGCAATCTCGGCGGCGCGGTGGGGCTGGCCTTGATCAACACCGTACTGAACGATCGCTGGGACCTGCACCTCGCCCGGCTGCACGAGCGCTTCAGTTGGACGAACACCGCCGCCCTGGAGCGCCTCGACACCCTCCAGCGCAGTTTCGAGTCCTTCGGCAGCGCCGCCCCCGGCATGGCGCTCAAGGCGATGACCAATACGGTGCGGATCCAGGGACTCGTCATGGCCTTCGAGGACGTGTTCCTCGCCCTGACGATCCTGTTCCTGGCCATGGCCTGCGCGGTTCCGCTGGTCCGCCGTCCGCGCGCCATGGCCGGCGGCGGCGGCCACTGACGGGGCGAGCCCTGGCCCCGTGCGACCATGCGCGATCCCGCACAGGATTGCGTTGGCGGAGCGCCCCACCGATCTGCTAGACTGTCGGGATGCGCCGATCCCGGGGGGCCGGCGCGGCGACGGCCAGGGATCGGCTTATGGACTTCCTCAACGCGATGGGCGGTACCGCGGGCGGCTTTTTCGGCGCCCTGATCCCGTTCCTGTTCGTGCTCACCGTCGTGGTGTTCGTGCACGAAATGGGCCATTTCCTGGTCGGGCGCTGGTGCGGCGTCGGCGTCCACGCCTTCTCGCTCGGCTTCGGGCCGGAACTAATCGGGTTCAACGACCGCCGCGGCACACGCTGGAAGCTCTGCGCCATCCCCCTCGGCGGTTACGTGAAGTTCCACGGCGACGTCAACGGCGCCAGCATGCCCGACCCCGAGGCCGTGGCCCGCATGACCCCGCAGGAGCGGGCGATCAGCTTCCCGACCCAGCCCGTGGCCAAGCGTGCCGCGATCGTCGCGGCCGGCCCGGTGGCGAACTTCATCCTGGCGGTGGCGCTGTTTGCGGGCGCGATCTGGCTCGGCGGGCGCTACGAGCTGCCGGCCCGCGTCTCCTCGGTGGAGCCGAACAGCGTCGCCGCCCAGGCCGGGTTCAAGCCGGGCGACGTGATCACCGCCATCGACGGCGAGAAGATCGGCGATTTCAACGCCATGTACCGCACGGTGACGGGCAGCGCCGGCACGCCGCTGACCTTCACGGTGGAGCGCGACGACCATCCGATCACCATCCAGGCGACGCCGGCCACCTTCGAGGAGAAGACCCCGTTCGGCCGCCACCGGATCGGCCGGCTGGGGATTCGCTCCCCCGCGGGGTCCGAGGCGCGCCTCGTGCGCTACGGCGCCGTCGATTCCCTGAACCTCGGCGTGAAGGAGACCTACTTCGTCGTCGAGCGCACCTTCTCGTATCTCGGCAAGCTCATGACCGGCCGGGAATCGGCAGACCAGCTCTCGGGTCCGATCGGAATCGCCCGTGTGTCCGGCGAGGTCGCCAAGACCGGCGGCGTCGGCGGCCTCGTGGGGCTGATCGCGCTCCTCTCGGTCTCGATCGGCCTGCTGAACCTGTTCCCGGTGCCGCTGCTCGATGGCGGCCACCTCCTGTTCTACGCCTTCGAGGTCGTCCGCGGCCGCCCGCTCAGCGAGCGCGCCCAGGAGATCGGCTTCCGGATCGGACTCGCCCTGGTGCTGATGCTGATGCTGTTCGCCGCCTGGAACGATATCCTCAACCTCGGCGCGTCCTGGCGGAACACCTGATCCGGAGGGGTTGCGATCCCTCCGGGAGCCGCCGGACATCCTCCCCGATCTCCACCGGAAAGGATGCCCGATTCCCGCCGCGATCCGGCCCCGAAGCCGCCCGATCCTGGCCTCGCCGATCGGCGAAAACAGGGTTAACGACGTGTTGAAAGCCGCGCCGACGCTCTGAAAAAGATGCGTCGGCGCAGGCGTTTACGGGTTGTTCACCACATTCGACGGTTTGCCCCCGGGGTGGCCGTACCGTTAAGTGGCGCGAAGGCCACGACCCCCCAAAATCCCCTGACGATGGCCACCCGCGCGTTTGCTTGGCAGGGGAATCCCGCTAAGAGCTACGCTTGGACCGAAGCCACGCTTGGACCAGGTGACGGGACGGCCGATCAACGGTCGCCTGTGACGGGCTAACCCCCGCGACCAGAACAGAAACGGGCGATTGCATGATGTCGTTGACGGGGAAGCCCCGACGTAAGTCGGTGCGGAGAACCATCGTCCTAGTCACTGCGGGTCTGAGCGTCGTCCTGAGCGGGGCCGCTCAGGCACAGCAGATCGTCGTCCAGGGCAACCAGCGCGTCGATGCCGACACGGTCCGGTCCTACGTGACCGGGACGGCGTCCGGCTCCGCCGAGGAGGCGCGCCGCAACCTGCTGGCGAGCGGCATGTTCTCGGACGTGAAGGTCACCCAAGCCGGCGGGCGCACGGTGGTCACCGTCCGCGAGAACAACCTGATCAACCGCGTCGTCTTCGAGGGCAACAAGAAGGTTGAGAAGGCGACCCTCGAGGGGATCGTCGAGGCCAAGGCCCGGGGCCCGTACAGCGAGGCGATCATCAACGCCGACCTCGCCCGCATCCGCGACGTCTACAAGCGGTTCGGCCGCGGCACCGCCAAGGTGACCTACCGCACGGTCGATCTGCCGAATGGCCGGGTCGACGTGATCTATCAGATCGACGAGGGCGACAAGACCGGCATCCTCTCGATCAACTTCGTCGGCAACAACGCCTATTCGGAGCGGACCCTGAAGGGGCTGATGAGCTCCTCGGAGATGAACTTCCTGTCGTTCATCAAGACCTCCGACGTCTACGATCCCGATCGCATCACCAACGACCTCGATCAGGTCCGCCGCTACTACCTGAAGAACGGCTACGCCGACTTCCAGGTGGTCAGCGCCGACGCGCGCTACGTCGAGGGCGAGAAGTCGGGCTACGTCATCACCGTTACGGTGAACGAGGGCGAGCAGTACAAGGTCGGCGCGGTGCAGGTGGATTCGCGCCTGCCGGGCCTCAACACCGCCGAGCTGACCGACGGCGTCGCCACGGCCGTGGGCGATGTCTACAACGCCGACGATGTCGAGAAGACGTTGAACAACGTCACCCGCGAGGTGAACCGCGCGGGCTATCCCTTCGCGCAGGTCCGCCCGACCGGCCAGCGCGACCCGGCGAGCCATCAGGTTTCCCTGGGCTTCGTGGTCGAGGACGGCCCGCACGTCTACGTCGAGCGCATCAACATCCGCGGCAACACCCGCACCCGCGACTACGTCATCCGCCGCGAGCTCGATATTGCCGAGGGCGATGCCTACAACCGTGTGCTGACCGACCGCGCCGAGCGGCGTCTGAACGGCCTGGGCTTCTTCAAGAAGGTCCGCTTCTCCAACGAGCCGGGCTCGGCCCCGGATCGCGTGGTCATCAACATCGACGTTGAGGATCAGCCCACGGGTTCGTTCTCGGTGGCGGGCGGCTACTCCACCCAGGACGGCATCATCGGCGAGGTCTCGGTTTCCGAGTCGAACTTCCTCGGCCGCGGCCAGTACGTCCGCTTGGCCGGTACGGGTGGCCAGTACTCGCGCGGCGTCGACTTCTCGTTCACCGAGCCGTACTTCCTCGGCTATCGCCTCGCCGCGGGCTTCGACGCCTTCTACAAGTACTCCGACCTGACCCGGTACTCGCGCTACGAGACCACGGTCTACGGTGGCCAGCTGCGCCTCGGCCTGCCGATCACCGAGGAGTTCGGCATCACCCTGCGCTACTCGCTGTACAACACCGAGTTGAAGGTCCCGAACACCCTCAAGCGGCCGTACAACGACTGCTCGGTGCCGATCCCGGGATACACCGCGACTTACGGGCCGGGCACGATCGATCCGAATACCGGCCGGAGCATCGCCGGTCAGGCGGTCTATCCGAACTGCGCATATGACGGCGAGGCCTCCATCGCCATCAAGGGCTCGCAGGGCAACACGCTGACCTCGCTGGCCGGCCTGACGCTCGCCTACTCGACCCTGGACGTGATCGGCGCGCCGCATAACGGCTTCTACGCCGAGCTGAAGCCCGATGTGGCGGGCCTGGGCGGCGACTCGAAGTTCTTCCGCGTCACCGCCGATGCGCGCTACTACAAGGAGCTGTTCGAGGACGTGGTCGGCTTCGTCCGGTTCCAGGGCGGCCACATCCAGTCGATCAACAACCAGCCCCTGCGGGTGACCGACGAGTTCTTCCTCGGCCCGTCGCTGGTGCGCGGCTTCGCGCCGAACGGCATCGGTCCGCGCGACGTCGGCATCGCCGATGCCCGCTCGAACGCGATCGGCGGCTCGACCTATATCGGCGGCACCCTCGAAGTGCAGTTCCCGCTGCCCCTCGTCCCGCGCGATCTCGGCCTGAAGGGCGCGCTCTTCGCCGATGCCGGTACGCTGTTCGGCTACAACAGCCGGCGCTCGTTCGACGTGAACGGCGACAGCTTCATCAACGGAACCGATCCGGCCACCGGTCGCTGCAACTTCAACGCCTACAAGATCGGCGTCGAGCCGGAATGCGTGAACGTCCGCGACAGTGCCACGATCCGCTCCTCGGTCGGCGCCTCCATCCTGTGGAACTCGCCGCTCGGCCCGATCCGGTTCGACTACGCCTACGCACTGACCAAGGATGAGGGCATCCCGGTCTACGTGCCGATCCTCGGCAAGGTCGGCCATGTCGGCAAGGACCAGACCCAGGCGTTCCGCTTCTCCGGCGGCTCGCGGTTCTGATCGAAATCCCGGCGCGCCGGTCGGATTATCCGGCCGGCGCGTTGTCCAGCATGTCAGACCCGATCTTCTTCGCCGCTGCGGCCAGCCTCACCCTCGCCGAGATCGCGGCCGTCGCCGGGGCCAGCGTTCCCGAGGGCGCCGATCCGGATGCCAGACTCGTCGGTGCGGCCCCCCTGGAGGGCGCCGGACCCGAGCACCTCGCCTATATGGATAACGCCCGCTACGGCGACGCCTTCGCGGCGACGCGGGCGGGGGCCTGCCTGGTCTCGCCGCGCTTCGCGGCCCGCTGCCCGGCCGGCACGATCGCTCTGGTCACCCGGGATCCCTACCGCGCCTACGCGGTCCTACTGGGGCGCCTCCATCCGGATGCCCTACGGCCCGGATCGCAGTTCGGCGCCCGCGGTGTCGCCCCTGGCGCCCATGTCCATCCCGACGCGCGGCTCGAAGAGGGCGTCACGGTCGATCCGGGCGCGGTCGTCGGCCCCGGCGCGGAGATCGGAAGCGGGACGATCGTCGGTCCGAACGCGGTGATCGGCCCGGGCGTCCGGATCGGGCGCGACTGCGCCATCGGTGCCGGCACCACGCTGAGCCATGCCCTGCTGGGAAACCGCGTGATCCTGCATCCCGGTGCGCGGCTCGGTCAGGACGGGTTCGGCTTCGCCATGGGGGTCACCCACCTCAAGGTCCCGCAGATCGGCCGCGTCATCGTCCAGGACGACGTCGAGATCGGCGCCAACACCACGATCGACCGGGGCGCCTCGCGCGACACGGTGATCGGGGAGGGGACCAAGATCGACAACCTCGTGCAGATCGCCCACAACGTCGTGATCGGGCGCCACTGCGTGATCGTGTCGGGCGTCGGTATCTCGGGCTCGACCACGCTGGAGGATTACGTCGTCCTCGGCGGGCAGGTCGGCGTCGTCGGGCACTTGCGCATCGGCCGCGGTTCGCAGATCGCCGGCTCGTCCAACGTCAACCGCGACGTGCCCCCGGGCAGCCGTTGGGGCGGGACGCCCGCCAAGCCGGTGCGGGCGTGGTTCCGCGAACTCACGACCCTCGCCCGCCTCGCCGAGCGCTCGGGCAAGGCCGCGGCGGACGACGAGGCCTGAGGCCCGGCTGCGGCTTCCCGGCTTGCCCCGCAGGTCCGGAAAGATGAGATGCCTGGACGGTCTTGATGCCCGGAAGGCCTTGCGCTTCCGGCGATTTCTGCCGAAGAGGGCGCTCCCTCCGCCACGCGCGGCGGGATGTCAGGCCGCCGCTGGCGGCAAGTCGAGGTGCGGGATCCGATGAGTGAGGCGGCGCGCGAGACCGGCGGCGAGTTGGGCACAGCCGATATCCAGACGCTGCTGGAGCTGCTGCCGCACCGTTATCCGTTCCTTCTGGTGGATCGGATCGTGGAGATCGATCGCGACGAATCCTGCATCGGCATCAAGAACGTCACGGCCAACGAGCCGCAATTCATGGGGCACTTTCCGGACATGCCGGTCTTCCCGGGCGTGCTCCTGATCGAGGGCATGGCCCAGACGGCCGGCGCGATCTGCTGCCGCCACATCAGGGCGGATGGGCGGAGCACCAAGCAGGTGTTCTTCATGACCATCGACAAGTGCAAGTTCCGCAAGCCCGTCACGCCCGGCGATCAGGTACGCTTCCATATGAAGAAGCTGAACCAGCGCAGGACCATGTGGTGGTTCCGCGGCGAGGCCCGGGTCGACGGGACCCTGGTCGCCGAGGCGGAGATCAGCGCCATGCTGGTGATGGAGTGAGCGCGCCCTTCATTCACCCGGGCGCCGTGATCGAGCCTGGCGCTCAGATCGGCGACGGGGCGCGGATCGGCCCGTTCTGCCATGTCGGGCCGGAGGTCGTCCTCGGCGCCGGTTGCGAACTCGTCAGCCACGTCGTCGTCGCGGGCCGGACCACGATCGGCGCCCGCACGCGCATCTACCCCTTCGCATCGATCGGCCACCCGCCGCAGGACCTGAAGTACCGCGGCGAGCCTTCGACCCTCACGATCGGCGCCGATTGCCTGATCCGTGAGGGCGTCACCATGAACCCCGGCACCAGCGGCGGCGGGCTGGAGACCGTGGTGGGCGATCACTGCACCTTCCTGGCGAATTCGCATGTCGGCCACGATTGCCGGGTGGGATCGCACGTGATCTTCTCCAACAACGTCATGCTGGCGGGCCACTGCTCGGTGGGCGACTACGCGATTCTCGGGGGCGGGGCGGCCGTCATCCAGTTCGCCCGGGTTGGGGCGCACGCCTTCGTGGGCGGTCTGTCGGGGCTGGAGAACGACTGCATCCCCTACGGCATGGTGCTGGGCAACCGCGCCTATCTGTCGGGCCTCAACATCATCGGCCTGCAGCGCCGGGGCTTCGCCCGGGAGGACATTCACGCCCTGCGGCGGGCTTACCGCCTGCTCTTCGCCCCCGAGGGAACGCTGATGGAGCGGGTCGAGGACGTGGCCGCGACCTTCGAGTCCCACGACGCGGTGCGCGAAATCCTCGAGTTCATCCGCGTGGGCGGCAAGCGCTCGATCTGCACGCCGCGCGAAGTCCCGACCCCGATCAGCGCCGCCTGATCGGCGCCCGCCATGGCGAAGGCCGACCCCACGCCCGAGGGCGCCCTCGTGCTGATCGCCGGGGCCGGTCGACTGCCGGAACTCGTCGCCGAATCCCTGCGCCGGGCGCGCCGGCCGTTCCGGGTGATCGCGCTGCGCGGCTTCACGGGGCAGAGCCTCCGGGCCAGCGCGGACGCCACGGTCGACCTCCTCGATCTCGCCGCGACCCTGAAGCTGCTGCGCCGCTGGGGCCCGGCCCTCGTGGTTCCGGCCGGGGGCGTCTCCCGGCCGAGCCCGGCCGCGATCCTCAATGCCGGCGCGGCCCTGCGCAACCGCGAGGCGCTGCGGGCCATCGCGGGCGGGGGCGACGACCGCCTCCTGCGCGCCGCGCTGGCGCTGGTCGAGGAGGACGGGCACCGGATCATCGGCGTCCACGAGGCCGCGCCGGATCTGCTCTGCCCGGAGGGACCGATCGGGCGCCGGCAGCCGGATTCGGATGCCACGGCCTCGATCGCCGCCGGGCGCGGCGTGCTGGCCGCACTCTCGCCCTTCGATCTCGGGCAGGCCGTGGTTGTCGCCGGTGACCGGGTGCTCGCCGTCGAGGGGCCGGAGGGGACCGACGGGATGCTGGCCCGCGCCCGCGCCCTCGGGCGCCGACCCTTCGGCTGGGGCCGGGCGCTGCCCGCGACCGTTCTGGTCAAGGCGCCGAAGCTCGGACAGGATTGGCGCATCGACCTGCCGGCGATCGGCCCGCGCACGGTGCGGAATGCCGCAAGGGCCGGCTGCGTCGGCCTCGCCCTCGAAGCTCGGGGGACGCTGGTGATCGACCGCGTCGCCACCGCCGCGGAGGCCGATCGCCTCGGCCTGTTCGTCACCGGCTACGCGAGCGTCCCGCGATGACCCGGCCCCGCACCATCTGGCTCGTGGCCGGCGAGGATTCCGGCGACCAGCTCGGCGCCAAGCTGATGCGGGCTCTGCGTGAGGCGGCCCCGGACGTGGCGTTCGGCGGCGTCGGCGGCGAGGCGATGGCGGAGGCGGGGTTCGTCTCCCTGTTCCCCCTCGATGACGTGGCGGTGATGGGCTACCTGCCGGTGCTCGCCCGCGCCCGCACGCTGCTGCGCCGTATCCGCGAGACCGCCGAGGCCGTGGTGCGCGCCCGGCCTGACGTGCTGGTCATCATCGACAGCCCCGGCTTCACCCATGCGGTGGCCAAGCGGGTGCGCAAGGCCGCCCCCGGCATCCCGATCATCGACTACGTCTCGCCGAGCGTCTGGGCGTGGCGCCCATGGCGCGCGAAGGGCATGCGCGCCTTCATCGACCATGTCCTGGCGCTGCTGCCCTTCGAGCCCGAGGCGCATCGACGGCTCGGTGGGCCGCCCTGCACCTATGTCGGGCATCCGCTGATCGAGCGCTTGGCCGAGCTGCGCCCGTCCGATTCGGAAACCCTGCGCCGGGACACGGAGCCCTACAGCCTCGTCATCCTGCCGGGGTCACGCCGCTCCGAGATCGAGCGGCTGATGCCGGTCTTCGGGCAAGCCTTGGCGCTCGTGGCACGCACCCATCGGGTCGAGCCGGTGCTGCCGGCGGTGACGCGCCACCGCGCCCTGATCGAGCGCCTCGCGGCGGCGTGGCCGGTGCCGGTCGAGATCGTCACCGGCGAGGCGCCGAAATATGCCACCTTCCGGGGTGCCCGCGCGGCGCTCGCGGCCTCCGGTACGGTCACGCTGGAGCTGGCGCTCGCGGGCGTCCCCATGGTGGTCGCCTACAAGGTCTCGCGGGCCGAGGAGGTCATCGCCCGCCGGCTTATTCAGGTGCCGACCATCGTGCTGCCGAACCTGATCCTCGCCGAGAACGCGATGCCGGAATTCGTCCAAGCTGATTGCACGCCCGGGCGTCTCGCCGAGGCTCTGGCGCCCCTGCTGGCGGGGGGCGATGCGCGCATGGCGCAATGCGCCGCGCTGGCCCGGATCGACGAGCGGATGCAGCTGGCCGATGCCGATACGCCGAGCCGGGCCGCCGCGCGGATCGTCCTAAGCGCCGCGGAGCGATCGCCCCGATAGGCCGCGACGCTAGCCGCTGCGCCGGCTGCAGCGGGTGTACGACACGGTCCCCCGGCTGCTCGACCACGTCAGATGGTCGTCGTCTACCGTCAATCGAACCTGGGAGGACCAGTGCCGCCCGCGATCGCTGCACTCGGCGGCGGTCACCCAGGCGCCCCCGGACCGGCGCGTGTCGTGGAAGGTGCAGATGGTGCGGCCGGCGCGGGCTTGATCCTGCGTGATCGTCGCCGGGATGTAGCCCCGCCGCCGCGAGCGACTGCCGCAGGCCGCGGCCGTGGGACCCCACGTGCCGACATAGTCGGCATTCGCGGGCGCCGGGGCCGAGGCCGGTCGAGCGGGGAGGCTCGCGACAGCCGGTCGGGACGCCTGGGCCGGCGCCGGCGCCTCCTGCGGGCTCGTCGGGGATGTGCTTGCAGGCAGATCGGACATCACGACCCGGCTCGCGACGGCGCGCGGGCCGGCCGTGGTTTCCCCGGGCGTGCTGGCCTCAGGCTTCTGGGGGCGGAACGGCAGGTCTTCCGTGAGATAGGCGGCGCTGTAGGCGAACAGACCGATCCAGCCGGCGATCAGCAGGCCCGGCACGACATAGCGACGCCTGGGCTCGGGACGGGTTCCACCGCCCGGGTCCGCCAGCACCATGGCTCCCATCGTCCCCCCTTCCGGCGTCCGCTCAGCGGCCGAAGATCCCCTTCAGGAACTGAGCCGTGCGGTTGCGCTTGCGCTTGCGCTCCAATTCGGACGCATCCTTAAGCCATGCCACCTGCACCACGCGCCGCTCGCCCTCGAAGGGCTCGTGGCCGTGCCAGGAATTGTCGGCGCGCAGGAACGCGAACATCGTCCCCATGGTGGGCGGCACCTCGACCGCGAAGGGCTCGTAATTCTTCCCGTCGTACAGCACCCGCAGGCGGCCGGCGGCCGGGGCCTCCCAGGCGTCGTTCATGTAGACGAGGAGCGTCAGCACCTTCGACGGCCCGTCGGTGTGGATCGAGCCGTATTTCGGCTGGCTCTTCCGCATGATGGTGGTGAGCCGCGGGCAGGAGACGAGGTCGATCCCGAATTTCTCCCCGAGGATCCTGGAGAATTCGTCGCTCTCCAGCTCGTCGATCAGCGCCTTGAAGCGGCCCTTCAGGGCGACCTCGTCGACCGTGAGGTAGCCGGGCTTGGCGATGTCCGGGAAGTCGCGGCGGATCTCGTCGATCGCGTCGGGATTCAGGACGTTGTTGCCCAGCGTGTAGGCGTAGGGCTCGCGGGAGACGGGCGCGGCGCGGACCGCCGAGATGTCGAGGATCGAGAGGGCGGACATCGAGGGATCCCGTGGCTCCAGGGTGAATCGGTCCAGGGCGAATCGGTCGACACGCCGGGCGCGGGGCGCGCGTGCCGGAGGCGTGATCGGCCGGTTGAGCCGCTCGTGCCTCGCCCGTCAATCGCATCCCGTCGCGGCGGTCCGAAAATCTCATAATCCGCCGATTGCGGCGGTCCGACGGCGAAAGGCGTCCGGTGGCGCATTCCGGTGACAGTCGCGGGCCGCCGGCCCGTGCAGGATGGTACGATGCCCGCGGATTGTTCTCCTGGGCGCATGCTGGACCCGTGTCTGATGAGGCCGCTGGCCCTCACCCTGCTGTGCGTACACCTCGTCGCGGTCGCGACCGGGGCGGAGGCGCTTGCGCAAACCCGCGCGCCGCGCGGCTCGATGACCGCCCGGATGACCTGTGCCGAGGCCATGGCCCTCGTCAAAGGCGAGCGGGATGTCGTGATCGCGGCCGGATCGGCGCCGGAGCGCTTCGTCAGCGGCCCCGGCCAGTGCAGCGGTTCGGAGATCGCCGAGTTGCGCTTCGCGCCCACGCGCGACAACCCGCAATGCCCGATCGGCTATCGCTGTCGCGAGCCGGGCTTCGAGGAGTGGAACTGGTAGGCGCGACCGGCATAAATCGCCGCATCCCGCAAACGTGACGACAATTTCACGCGACAGCGTGTGGCAAAGGCCACTATCTCGCCATCGACCGGGGCCAAGGCCGCCGGGTTGCGCCCCCGTCGGGCGCGGTGGGACGGGAGAGACGCGTGGCAGCACTCAGGACCGGGCTCGGAATCCAGGCCGTGCTCACGGCCGTCGCCGCGCTGATCCTGCTGGCGCTCCCGGGCATCCCGAGCCCGCCGCTCTACGTCTCGCTCGCCGGCTTCGTGCTCGCCGGCATCCTGATCGCGTCCAACACCATCTCGGCCTACCTGAAGGTGTTCGTCTCGGTCTACGGCGTCGGCTACCTGCTGCTCGCCGGCACGAAGACGGCCGCCGCGATGGGGCTGCTGCCGCCGGTGATCGCCGCGCTCCTCCCCCCGGCCTTCGCCGCCACCGGCGCGGTGGTGTTCGCCGCCATCGTGCTCGGCATCTCCTATCTCGAACCGATCCAGGCGATCACCAACATCGCCGATCCGTACTTCGCCAACCGCGACAAGCCGACCAAGGAGATCGGCCTGTTCCGCTGGTTCGGCACCACCGAGGGACGGATCGGCCGCAACCTCGTGGCGCTCTCGATCTTCGTGAATTTCGCCGACGTGGCCCTGACCCTGCGGTTCAATTTCTTCTACCGCGACATCTACAACTCCCTGCAGGAGTATGACGCCAACGCCTTCTGGTATCAGCTGCTTTGGGTGTTCGTGCCGCTGGCCACGCTGAACATCGCCATCGGCATGTTCGACCTGTTCGTGGATTCCTCGCTGTTGATCCGCTGGCGCACGTGGCTGACCCACAGCCTGTACGAGCGCTGGCTCGGCAACGGCACCCATTACCGGATCCCGTTCACCGACGAGGAGGCCGACAACCCGGATCAGCGTATCCAGGCCGACGTCAACAGCTTCATCGTGCAGACCACGACCCTGTCGATCCGGCTGCTCAGCCAGGCGGCGCAGCTCGTCTCGTTCATGGTCATCCTCTGGACCCTGTCGCGCGACTTCGTCGTGCCGTTCACCGACACGGTGATCCCGGGCTTCCTGGTCTGGCTGGTGATCGGCTACGCGGTGGTGGGCACGTGGCTCACCCACCTGATCGGCCGGCCGCTGATCGGGCTCGACTTCCGGCAGGAGCAGGTCGAGGCGAATTTCCGCTTCGCGCTGGCCCGCAACCGCATCTATTCCGAGCAGATCGCCCTGCTGCGCGGCGAGCGCGCCGAGGCCTCCCGGCTCTCGACGCTGTTCCACAGCGTGATCGACAACTACGTCGGCATCATCTTCCGGCGCATCAAGCTGATCGCCTTCACGTTCAGCTACCGGCAGGCGAGCGTGATCTTCCCGATGGTGCTGGCCGCGCCGTCCTTCTTCGCCAAGAAGATCACCCTCGGCGCCCTCCAGCAGACCTCGCAGGCCTTCGGGCAGGTGCAGAGCTCGCTGTCGTTCTTCGTGGATTCCTACACCACGCTCGCCGCCTACAAGGCCAACACCAACCGTCTCGGCTCCTTCCGCCGGGCGATGACCAAGGCCGAAGCCCTCGCGTCGGCGGGCTACGGGCTCGTTCAGGGCAACGAGAGCACCGGCGACGTGACGGCGCGCGGGCTGGTGCTCGCCCTGCCGGACGGGCGCCCGATCGTCACCGCCGACGCGCTGACGCTGCCGCGGGGCGGCGCGACCCTGGTGACCGGCCCGTCCGGCTCGGGCAAGTCGACGCTGTTCCGGGCGATCGCCGGGATCTGGCCGTTCGGCAAGGGCCGGGTCGACGTGCCCGCGGGGCAATCGGCGCTGCTGCTGCCGCAGCGCCCCTACATCCCGCTCGGCACCCTGCGCGGCGCGGTGGTCTATCCGAACACGACCGACCAGTTCTCCGACGAGGCTATCCGGGAAGCCCTGGTCGCCGCCCAGCTGCCGCATCTCGCTGACCGCCTGGATGAGGTCGATAGCTGGGAGCGGCGCCTGTCGGGGGGCGAGCAGCAGCGCCTTGCCATCGCCCGCGTGCTGCTGGCGAAGCCCGAATGGCTGTTCCTCGACGAGGCGACCGCCTCCCTGGACGAGCCCTCGGAGGCCGCGCTCTACCGCATGCTGCGCGAGCGGCTGCCGGGGACATCCATCGTGTCGATCGGCCACCGCTCGACGCTCGACGCGTTCCACGACCGGCGGATCACGCTGGAGCCCGAGGGCGGGGTGTTCACCCCGCGGGAGCAGCGCCGGCAGCCGCTGCCGGCGGAGTAGCGCGGAGCCACACGCCTTTCCAGCCTGCGACCTCATCCTGAGGTCCCGCTTCAGCGGGTCTCGAAGGAGGGCTCCAGGGATCGCGCGGCTGGCTGGACGGCTCCTTCGAGGCCTCCGCTGCGCTCCGGCACCTCAGGATGAGGAAGCGGGTGGTAGTCCACCCGCATCCAGCGCGCAGGATTTGGTGCTGTTACACCGCCCTGCGCAGCTTCGCGGCCGCCCGCGCCGCCTGCTCGATCGCCGCGGGATCCGGCGTGCCGGGCTTCACCACCCAGCTGCCGCCGACGCAGAGCACGGACGGGATCGCCAGCCAATCCGGCGCGCTCAGTTCGGTGATCCCGCCGGTCGGGCAGAACCGCACCGCGCCGAACACCGCCGCGTGCGCCTTGAGCGCCTTGATCCCGCCCGCCGCCTCGGCCGGGAAGAACTTGAACCGGTCGAGCCCGTAATCCAGGCCGCGCATGATGTCGGCCGCCGTGGCGACGCCCGGCAGGTAGGGCACGCCGTTCGCCTTGGCGGCATCGGTCAGCGGCTCCGTGAGACCGGGCGAGACGATGAACTCGGCGCCGGCCGCCAGCGCGTTGTCGAGATCGCGCGGGTTCAGCACCGTCCCGGCCCCGACGACCGCACCCTCGACGCGGGTCATCTCCCGGATGACGTCGAGGGCGGCGGGCGTCCGCAGGGTGACCTCCAGGGCGGTGAGCCCGCCCTTCACCAGGGCCTCGGCGATGGGCCGCGCCTGGGCGACGTCGTCGATCACCAGGACCGGAATGACGGGCACGGAGCGCATCAGCGCGTCGATGCTGGTCAGATCGTTCATGGTCGGCAACTCCTGTCCAGATGTCAGAGACCGGCGGCCGCGAGCATCGCGGAGGCCCCGCGCTCGGCCGTGTCGGCCCCATGGCGCATGAACGCGAACAATTCGCGTCCGGTGCCCTGGCCGGGCGGCGGAGCCTCGGCCTCGGGACGGGCCGCGAATTCCGCGTCGTCGACCAGCACCTCCAGCAGGCCCTCGGCGGCGCTGAGCCGGACGATGTCGCCGTCGCGGATCCGCCCGATCGGCCCGCCGCCCAGGGCCTCGGGGCTCAGGTGGATGGCGGCCGGGACCTTGCCGGAGGCGCCGGACATCCGCCCATCCGTCACCAGCGCGACCTTGTGGCCGCGGTCCTGCAGCACACCGAGCGGCGGGGTGAGCTTGTGCAGTTCCGGCATGCCGTTGGCCTTCGGGCCCTGGAACCGGACCACCACCACGACATCCCGTTCCAGCTCGCCGGCCTTGAACGCCTTCAGCACCTCGTCCTGATCGGAGAACACCCGGGCCGGGGCCTCGATGGTCCGGCGCTGCTCCTCCACGGCGCTGGTCTTGAACGTCGCCCGGCCGAGATTGCCCTTCACCAGCCGCATGCCGCCATCCGACTGGAATGGATTGCCGGGGCGCCGCAGCATCGTGTCGTCGAGGCTCTCCGGAACGGCATCCTCGAAGACCAGTTCCTCGCCGTCGAGCTTCGGGTCGCGGGCGTGATCGCGCAGCGACTGGCCGGCCACCGTCAGGATGTCGTCGTGCAGCAGCCCGGCATCGAGCAGCGCGCGCATCACGAAGCTCATCCCGCCCGCGGCGTGGAAGTGGTTCACGTCGCCGGCGCCGTTCGGATAGACCCGGGCGATCAGCGGCACGGCGCTGGACAGCCGGTCGATGTCCTCCCAGTCGATCACGATGCCGGCGGCGCGCGCGATGGCGGGCAGGTGGATCGCGTGGTTGGTCGAGCCGCCCGTGGCCAGCAGGCCGACGGCGGCGTTCACGATCGCCTTCTCGTCGACGCAGAGGCCCAGCGGCCGGTAGTCGTTGCCGGCGCCGCCGATCTCGGTGAGCCGGTGGATCGCCGCCCGGGTCACGGCCTGGCGCAGCTTGGTGCCGGGATTGATGAAGGACGCGCCCGGCATGTGCAGGCCCATCATGTCCATCATCATCTGGTTGGAGTTCGCGGTGCCGTAGAACGTGCAGGTGCCGGCCGAATGGTAGGAGGCGGACTCGGATTCGAGCAATTCCGCCCGGCCAACCTTGCCCTCGGCGTAGAGCTGGCGGATCCGCTGCTTCTCCTTGTTGGCGAGGCCCGACGGCATCGGCCCGGCCGGGATCAGGATCGTCGGCAGGTGGCCGAAGCGGAGTGCGCCGATCAGCAGGCCGGGCACGATCTTGTCGCAGATGCCCAGCAGCGTCGCGCCGTCGAACATGCCGTGGCTCAAGCCCACCGCGGTCGAGAGGGCGATCGTGTCCCGGGAGAACAGCGAAAGCTCCATGCCGCTCTGCCCTTGGGTGACGCCGTCGCACATGGCCGGCGTTCCGCCCGCGACCTGCGCGGTGGCGCCGCGCTCCCGGGCGAACAGCTTGATCTGCTCCGGATAGCGCCCGTAGGGCTGATGGGCCGAGAGCATGTCGTTGTAGGCGGTGACGATGCCGATGTTCATCGCGGTCCGCTCGTCGCGGATCGCCGCCTTGTCCTCGCCGGCGGCCGCGAAGCCGTGGGCGAGGTTGCCGCAGGCGAGCTTGCCCCGCCGGACCCCAGCCTCGCGCTCGCGGGCGATCAGGTCGAGATAGGCGCGCCGGGTCTCGCGGGAGCGCGAAACGACGCGCTCGGTGACCGCCGCGACCTCGGGATGAAGCTCGGTCATGCTGATTCCTCCAGGCTCGGTGCCGACGGGCGGGGCCGGAGCCGCGACTCGGCTCGACCACAGGGCCATGTCGGTTGCCGGTACTTAAGCTGTGTGCGGCAGGATGTAACCCGGCGGGGCGATCCGGGGTGCGCCTTCCCGACCCTCCCGATTTGGCTCGCAGGCTCGCCAATCGTCGGCCGCGGCGTTCTCTCCCCCCTTGCGGCATGGGTTACGCGGTTTTGAGCTTTCGACTGGCTCGCTCGCCTCCTTGAAAGGGCGTGGGTCCCCCCTCCCGTGCGGGAGAGGTCTGCTTTCGCAGAAAGCCGGGTGAGGGATCAGGTCTTTCCGCAAAAGGCGCTACCTGTCGGCACGTCGGGGGCATGCCCTATCCTGAGAGTTCTCGTCCCTCATCCCCAACCCTCTCCCGCACGGGAGAGGGGGCGCGTCGCGTTCCGTCAAAAGTCTCGTGCCTCAAACCTGTGTCGCCCGTAGCCCTTGCGGGGAGGCGTTGGAGGTGGGGGAAATGCAGGCGGCACCATCACGCTCGATCCTGCACCACCCCCACCCCTTGCCCCTCCCCGCAAGGGGGAGGGGAAGCGTCCGCTTCGAACCGCCTCAATACTCCCAGAAGATTCGCTGCAGCTCCTTCGTGTCGTTCGTCTTGGTGAGCGCGACGGCCGCCAGGATCTTGGCCTTGGCAGGGTTCAGGTCGTGGGCGACCACCCAGTCATATGTGTCGTCGGGCTGCTCGGCGTTGCGCAGGACGAAGCCGTCCGGCACCCGCGAGGAGCGGATCACGATCGTGCCCTTGGACCGGATGTCCTTGAGCTTGTCGACGAGGTAGCCGGGCACCGAGCCGTTGCCGGTTCCGGCGTTGACGATCGCCTTGGCGCCGGCCTGGACCTCCGTGTCGTAGACGCCCGGGATCATGTTGCCCGAGCCGTAGACGATGCCCACCAGCGGCAGGCTGTCGATCTGGTCGATGTCGAACTCGGAGCTGGTGTTGTGCCGCTTCGTGAGCGAGCGGAAGAAGTAGGTCTTGCCCTCGACCACCATGCCCAGCGGACCCCACTGGCTGTAGAAGGCGCTCGGCACGATGTTGGTCCGCTTGTTCACGTCCCGCCCGCACTGGATGTAGTCGTTCATCGTGACGGTGACGCCCTTGCCGATCGCCTCCTTGCTGGCGGCGACCGTGACGGCGTCGAGCAGGTTGAGGGCGCCATCCGCCGAGATCGCCGTGCCGGGCCGCATCGAGCCGACCACCACGATCGGCTTGTCGCTCTTCACCACGAGGTCGAGGAAGAACGAGGTCTCCTCCAGGGTGTCGGTGCCGTGGGTGATGACCACGCCGTCGACGTCGTCCTGCTTCAGGAGCTGGGAGACCCGCTTGCCGAGCTGGACGAGCTGCGCATCCGTGAAGCTCTCGGAGGCGATCTGGAAGACCTGCTCGCCGCGGACGTTGGCGATGGTGCTGATCTGCGGCACGGCCGCGATCAGCTTGTCCACCGGCACCTTGGCGGCCGTGTAGGTGGCGCTGTTGGCGGCATCCGCGCCGGCGCCCGCGATCGTACCGCCGGTGGCGAGGATCACGACGTTCGGCTTCTTCGCCGCCGCCGCCGTGCCGGCCTCGGGCATCTCGCGGGCGAGCAGCGGGCTCGCCCCGCAGAGGCTGGCCAGGGCCAGCGCGAAGGCTGCTCCGCGCAGGGAATGGGCCGCGCCGCTTCGGCAGACAAACATGCGGTGATCCTCGAACGATGAAGACGTTGCCGAGTCGCGCTCGACGCGGCGATGGTAGCCCCCCGATTGTGTCAGGCAAGGATCGTGCAGGCCCGCACCGCGCAGCCAGCGCCGGATCGTTACGCACGCTCGGGCGTTGGTCTGAGTTACTGTTTGTTCGGAGGCGATCGTCATGCTGCATCTCGCGGGTCTGCTCGACGAGCTTGAGCGCAGCGAGCCCGCCCGGGCCGCGATGGCGATCCTCGAAGGTTCGCTCGCCCGCCGCTCGGTGGAGGAGCAGGGCGCCTTCTGGCGCGCCGTCGACATCTACTACGTGTCACGCAAGGCGCCGCCGGAGGCGACACCGGCGGTGGCGGTCGCGCCGGAGTTCGCTGCTGCCTCGTGATGCGTAGAGGCAGCCGGATCCGCGTTCCGTCGGGGCAATGGTGTGCCGAATCGCTGAGCGACGCTTCAGTGTCGCGCGCGGAGCAAACGTTCCAACACCTCTTCAGGCACGCGCGCGAACGGCCGGCGGAAGCGTGCCGCCGCTCTCGGGCTCGCTGCCGGCGGCGACGGCGTTTCGGGTCTCGGGCATCAGCGTGAGATACAGCGCGAAGCCGAGGGCCGCGATGGCGGCGAGCGCCAGGAAGGCCGTGGAGTAGCCGGCCGACACGATGATCACGCCGGCGAGCGTGGCGCTGAGCGATGCGCCGATACCCTGGGCGGTGGCCACCGCGCCCTGGGCGGCGTTGAAGCGCCCCCCGCCGCGGGTCAGGTCGGATACGACGATCGGGAACAGCGCGCCGTAGATGCCCGCGCCGATCCCGTCGAGAAGCTGCACGCCGACCAGCCAGAACGGATTATCCGACAGGGTGTAGAGCACCCCGCGCACGGCCAGCACCCCGAAGGCCGCCAGGAAGATCGGCTTGCGGCCGATCACATCCGCTTTGGCGCCCACAAAGATCGCCACCGGCACCATCACGCACTGCGCCGCCACGATGCAGACCGCGATCAGCGAGGTCGCGTGGTCCTTGCCCGACAGGTGCGTGAGGAGCTGGCCCACCGAGGTCAGCATGGCGGCGTTGGCGAGGTGGAAGATCGCGCAGAGCACCGCGAAGAGCAGCAGCGCCTTGTTCTGCAGCAGGGTGGCGAGACCGGAGGGTTTTTCCTGCGCGGCTTCCTCCTCCGCGGTCATGCCCCGGGCGAGATCGTCGTCGATGGCGTCGGCCGGCACCATCAGCATGGCGCCGATCGAGCAGGCGGCCAGGATGCCCATGAGCCAGAACACCACGATCGGCCCGAAGAAGTACGCCAGCCCCCCCGCCACCGCGGCCGAGACCGCGTTGCCGGCGTGGTTGAAGCCCTCGTTGCGACCGATGCGCTTGGCGAACATCTTCGGGCCGACGAGGCCGAGGGTGATGGCGGCGAGCGCCGGCGGGAAGATCGTGCCGGCGACGTGCGCGATCGATTGGGTCGCGGTCACGAGGTAGAAGTTGGAGATGAACGGCAGCACGAGGCAGCTCGCCGTCACCGCGATCGCACCGCCGATCACCATGGCGCGCTTGTGGTTGGTGGCATCGATGAAGGCACCCGCGGGTGTCTGCGCGATGAGGCCGAGGATCCCCGCGATGGTCATCACCAGGCCGGTTGTGGCCTCGTTCCAGCCCTGATCCGGACCGCGCACGGCGATCAGGTAGATGGCGAGGTAGGGGCCGAGCCCGTCGCGTACGTCGGCCAGGAAGAAGTTGAGGGCATCGAGGCCGCGCAGGGCCTTGGTCGAAGGGGTGCGGACTTCCGCGTCGGCGCCCGTCGCGCCCGTCCCGATGCTGCTCATCCCGATCCGCCCCGATCAAACGGACGGGCCCGCCGGATTCCGGTCGGCCCGTCGCTCGCGGTGCTCGACGCCCGCGCGCATCTTCGGTTCCGTCACAAAGGCGATCGTGGACGCGCCGCGCACGATTCCCCAGCGTGCGCGGGGGTCAGTCGGGGTCGAGGTCCCTGGGAGCGTCAGAATTCCCGACATCACCTGTCGCTTCAGCCGACAGATCGGCCCCCGGCCCGCCGAGGCCGTAGCGCTCGATCTTGGCGTAGAGGAGCTGGCGCTGAATCCCGAGGCGCCGGGCGGCACCGGCCCGGTTGCCGTCGGTCTCGCGCAGGGCGGCGACGATCATCGCCCGCTCCAGGCGCGCGACGGCATTCGGCAGATCGCCGGACAGCCAATCCGCCGGGGGCGCGTCGCCGGTCCGCCGGTCCGGCCTGTCCGCGGGCAGGTCGAGATCCCCGGCCGCGATCACGCCGCCGCGGACCAGGACCGCGGCGCGCTCGACGACGTTGCGCAGCTCGCGGACATTGCCGGGCCAGTCATGGGCCAGCAGGCACGAGGCGGCGCCCCGATCGAGGCGCTTGCCCGATCCGGCCAGGAAATGTTCGGCCAGGGGGACGATGTCGGCGAGGCGCTCGCGCAGGGGTGGCAGCATGATCGGCACGACGTTCAGGCGATAGTAGAGATCGGCGCGGAACCGCCCCTCGGCCACGAGCCCCGGGAGATCGCGGTGGGTGGCGGCCAGGAGCCGGACATCGACCCGCGTCGGGCTGCCGCCCACCGGCGTCACGACGCAATCCTGGATGACCCTCAGGATCTTGGCCTGCATGGTGGCCGGCATGTCGCCGATCTCGTCCAGGAACAGCGTGCCGCCCTCGGCCCGGTGAAACGCGCCGGCGCGGTCCGCCGCCGCCCCGCCGAACGCCCCCCGGACATGCCCGAACAGCTCGCTCTCCAGCAGGTCCCCCGGGATCGCCGCGCAGTTCACCGGGACGAAGGGGCGCCCGCGTCGCCGGGAGAAGGCGTGGAGCGCGCGGGCGACCTCTTCCTTGCCGGTGCCGGTCTCCCCCTGGATCAGCACCGTCGAGGCGATATCGGCCACGAGGCCGATCGTCTTCTGGACCCGCCGCATGCCTTCGCTGGAGCCGACGAGGCCCGGATGGCCGGCCGGGATGTCCGTGACGGCATCCGCCGCGCGGACGGTCCTGAGCATCGCGTCGAGGACGGCGGCGAGGTCGGCGCGGCCGATCGGCTTGGTCAGGTGATCGTGGGCGCCCAGGCGCATCGCCTCGATGGTGTTGGCCGGGCTCGCGAAGGCGGTCAGCACGGTCACGGGCGGCCGGTCCGACAGCGCGCAGATCCGTTCCAGAACCGACATGCCGTCGAGGTCGCCCGGCATGCGCAGGTCGAGGAGCACCGCCGAGATCACGCTGTCCTGCAGCCGCGCCAGCGCCTCCGAGCCGGACGCCGCCGGCAGCGGCGTGTGCCCGAGATCGGCCACCGTCTCGGCGAGCCCCTCGCGCAGGGCCGGGTCGTCGTCGACGATCAGGATGGTTGCCATGGCAGATCCAGCAGGAAGGTGGTCTCCGGCGCGCCCGCGTCCAGCCTGACGTCGCCGCGATGGGCCAGGGCGATCTCGCGCACGATCGCGAGCCCGAGCCCGGTCCCGTCCGCGCGGCCGGTGGCGAAGGGCTCGAACAGGCTGTCGCGGATCGCAGGGTCGACGCCGGGACCGGTGTCGCTGACCCGGAGCCGGAGGCGGACGGCGCCATCGCGCGTGACCCGCTCGGCGCCGAGCCAGACCCGGCCGCCGGGCGGCGTGTTCTGGAGGGCATTCAGCAGCAGGTTGTCGAGGGCGCGGGCGACCTGAGCCCGGTCGATATGCGGATGGTCCCCCTCCGGCAGTCCGGCCGCCGCGATCACGACCTGCACGGCTCGGCCGCTCGCGAGATCCTCGTGCAGGCCGGCGCACTCCGCGAGCAGCGGCGCCACCGCGGTGGGGGCCCGGTTGAGGGGGCGCGCCTGCGTCAGGTTGAGCAGGTCGCGCAGCAGCGTGTCCACCCGCGCGATCTGGCCGAGCACCGTGCGCAGGGCCGAGGCGGCGCGGTCCGGATCGCCGCTGACCAGGGCGTTCTCGGCCTTGAGCCGCATCGCGGCGATCGGGTTGCGGATCTCGTGGGCGATGCTCGCCGCGAGCCGACCCACGGCGGCCAGGCGCTCGGCGGCCACGACGCGGCCGCGTGCCTCCCGCAGGCGTCCGCCCGCCGCGTTGAGGGCGTCGACGAGGCGGTCGAATTCCCGCTCGCCCGTGGGGTCGAGGCGCGGCAGGTCTTCGCCGTCCGGCCGCGGCGCCGAGAGGGCGCCCTCCAGCCGGGCGATCCGGTCGGAGAAGCCGTAGAGGAACCAGCCGAGAAAGGCCGCCGAGCCCAGCACGGTGGCGGCGAGGAAGCCGAGGCCCGCCAGGAAGCGCGTGTAGGTCGGGCCGTCGTTGACGTGGGCGCGCCCCATGGTCCACGCGGTCAAACCGGGCTCGGGCCCGCGCAGGGGGCAGGCCTGGAGCAGCAGCACCTGCGTGCGGCTCGGTCGGTTCAGCGAGATCGCGTGTTCGACGCGCAGCGCCTGGGCGTTCACTCCGGCGATCGTGTCGCGCTCGGCGGCGGGGAGATCGGTCTTCGGCCCGGTCCCCTCGTAGGTGGGATAGGCGTAGGCGATCGATCCGTCCTGGGCGCTCCAGATGCCGCCCTCGATGCCCGGAAACCCGGCAAGCGCCGCCTCGACCACGCCCGCGAGGTCCGCTTCGGCGACGGATTCGCGCTGATCCGCCCGGGCTGCGTAGCGGTCGATGATCTCGCGGCAGGCCCGCCCGACCGTGACATCGGTCCGGGCCACCTGGACACCGGTCGACTGGGCATAGACGCCGAACATCAGGTAGGCGGTCGCGATCGCCGAAGCGAGCAGCAGGATCCACAGGGCGAGAAGCCGGGCGCGCAGGCTGTAGGCCGTCACCACGGCGCTCGATCGAACACGGCGTCTGGGCTCCCCGGGCGTTCGCCCTGTGTGGTCGCCGACTCTTAAGCATTGGCAGCCGGCCTGACCACTCGGCCGAGGCGTGGCGGCTGCACAAGTTTAAAGTTTGTACCTGGGCGAAGTGCAACTTTTCGTGGTTGCGATGGACGCATCCAGCATTTCGTCGCGCGAAAACAAGGCGCGGTGGCGAGACGCTTTTCAGAATCTTGGACGCGGCAGCCGCAACTCCTAACTGCGTCGAAAAGTTGACACACCCGCACGGCATCGGAGTCGCAAGCCCGATTTCGGGGCCGCGCCGCTCGGTGCGCCGCCCCATGATCGACTCTCAGGTCCCCTTACGGAGACGGACCGTGTCCCAGGCGCTCGTGAAGCGAGAGGCGCTCGACGAACTCAGCACGGTGATCGGACCGGAGAAGCTCGCCCGCATCGTCGACCGCTTCCTCCTCAGTCTCGCCGGCGCCGTCGCGGAGGGGGACCGCACGCCGGCCGATTACGGGCGGGAGGCGCACACGCTGGTGTCGATGTCGGGCATGCTCGGCTGCGAGGCCTTATCCCAGGCCTGCCGCACCGTGGAGGAGGCCGCCGCGGCGGGACAGGACCTGACCGAACCCCTGGCCGCATTGCGGCTGCTGCGCGATCAGACGGCCGCGGCCCTGCAGGACCTGGGGGCCGTCATGCCCCGCGCCGATCAGCCGGCGATCACCGCCGCGAGCGGCGCCTCGAACGTCAGGACCGCCCCTTCCGGGGGATAGCTGAGCTGCGCCGTACCGCCGAAGCCGTGCACGAGGCTGCGGGCGATGAGGCGTGTGCCGAAACCGGTGCGGGTCGGCGGGGTCACGGGCGGGCCGCCGATTTCCTCCCAGCGGAAGCGCAGAAGCGGGCCGCCCTCGGCGTCGTTCACCGTCCAGGTGATCCCGACCTTGCCGCCGGCCACCGAGAGGGCGCCGTACTTGGCGGCGTTGGTCCCGAGTTCGTGCAGCATCAGCGCCAGGGTCAGGCCGTGGCGCGGTCCCAGGGTCAGGTCGGCGCCCTCGACCCGGAAACGATCGGTCGCCCCATCGTCGTGCAGCGAGATCGCCCCCGCCACCAGACCGACCAGGGAGGCGCGGGCGAACGAGCCCTGGAGCAGGACATCGTGGGCCTTCGCCAGCGCCAGCAGACGCGCCGCCAGCGCCTCGCCGGCGGCTTCGAGCGAGACCGCGTTGCGCATGGTCTGCGCCGCCACCGCCTGGACCATGGCGATCGTATTCTTCATCCGGTGGGCCAGTTCCTGCATCAGCAGGGTCTGGTGCGCCTCGGCGAGCTTCAGCTCGGTGATGTCGCGGGACACCGTGAGGATGCGCTCGGGGCTGCCGGGGGTCGCGCCGATCGGCGTGACCGCCACGTCCCACCACCGGACGACGGAGCCGGTCTCGATCTGTGCCTGGAACCGGCTCGGCCGGCCGAGGCGTGCCTGATCCAGGGCACCGGCCGCGGCCTCGCGATCCTCCGGCCGCGTCCAGACGTCGATCCACGGGCGGCCGATCGCCTCCGCCTCGTCCTGAACGCCGGACAGAGCCGGACCGCCCGCCGAGGCGGTGATCAGGCACCCGTCGCACTCGAGCAGTTCCAGATAGTCGTTGGAGGCCGGCGGCGGCGCGGAGGGCCTGAGGCCTGCGAGGGGCGCCCGGATCTCCGGCGCGACGGCCCGCGGTCGCTCCACGGCGAACCGGCCGGCCTCGACGCGGCTCGCCGCCTCGATGATGCGGCCGAGGCGGCGGCTGCGCTGCCGCTCCCGGTCGGCCTGCGCGCTGGCCTGCGCCAGCTGGTCACGCAGGCGGGCATTCTCGGCTTCGAGCATGTCGAGGCGCCGCTCCGCCCCGTCGAACCGCGGCAACATGACGACCGCTTCCATCGCCCGCCCCCCTCGTCACCCCCGGCGGCGCGCCCGTGCATGGCGCAACAGGTCCACCGACGCGCAGACGCGGCGACGCCGTGGGGGCCGGGCTGGCACCGGCGGATCAGTCCGCTTCTGGTGCCGGATCCCTGCCCGTAGCCGAGCGAATCGTTGGATGGCACACGCTACCATGACGACCGGGATAATCAATCGGAACGTGTATTCGCCGGCGGGCAAAAACTTATGTTACGATTTTCCGCGGCGGCGAAGACAGCTACTTGTTTCGCATCAGCAGGACGAGCCACCCGATCCCGAGCACGAAGATTATCAAGCCGATCGAGACGAAGACCGGCGTGCCGAGGTCGATGAGCCGCGGCGCGAGCTGGGTCGCGAAGGCCGCCACCACCAGGGCCACCGCCACGCGGGCGGCGGCGCGCTCGATGCCGCGGGTGACCTTGTCGAGGCCCTTCACCTCGATCTCGACGGTGACGCGGCCCTGCTTCAGGCGCACCAGCATCAGGTGGATCAGGGTCGGCAGCTCCGAGGCCGCCCCGTAGAGGCCGACGCCGAGCGCCTCGGCCTTCTGCTTGAGCGCCGAGAGCGAGAACTGCGTCTGCATGCTGGCCCGCACCGTGGGGCCGGCCGCCGCGAACAGGTCGAAATCGGGATCGAGGTGGCGCATCACGCCGTCGGCGGTCACCAGCCCCTTGAACAGGATGGCGAGGTCGGTCGGCATGGCGAGGTCGTTCTCGCGGGCCATGTTCATGAAGTCGGTGAGCACGAGCCCGAGGTTGAGCGGGATCGAGGAATGGCTCTCCACGAAGGACTGGGCCGAGACCTGAAGCCGGGTCAGGTCGGGGTTGCTGGTGCCGGTCCAGTCCAGCAGCACGGCCATCAGGCCGTCCGCATCCTGCTTGAGCATCGCGCCGATCAGCACCAGCAGCTGCGACCGGCGGCGCTGCGACAGGCGGCCGATGATGCCGAAATCGATGAAGCCGATCTTGTTGCCCGGCAGCGCCAGCATGTTGCCGGGGTGCGGATCGGCGTGGAAGTGCCCCTCGATCAGCGCCATCTGCAGGAAGGCGTCGGTGCCCTTCTGGGCGAGCAGCTTCTTGTCGAGGCCGGCCGCGCGGAGCGCCGCGTCGTCGTTCGGCGGGATGCCGTGGATGAAGTCCTGCACCAGCACCCGCTCGGAGCAGTGTTCCCAGTGGATCTTCGGGAAGACGATGTCGTCGCGGTCCTCGAAGATCTGGGCCAGGAGCTCGCAGTTGCGCGCCTCGTTGAGCAGGTCGAGCTCGCCGTTCAACCCGTCGGCGAGGTGGCGCATCTGCTCCCGCGGCTGGTAGCGGGCCATGTCGGGCCACTCGTTCTCGACGATGCGGGCCCCGTGCGCCATCAGGCGCAGATCCGCCTCGATGATCTTGCGCAGGTTCGGCCGCAGCACCTTGACGATGACGTCCTCGCCCGAGTGCAGCCGCGCCCGGTAGACCTGGGCGATCGACGCCGAGGCGATCGGGTTGGTGTCGAACTCGGCGAAGATCTCCTGGGGCGGCCCGCCGAGATCCTGTTCGAGCTGCGGCCCGATCTGCTCCCAGGAGACCGGCACGACCTGGCTGTGGAGCTTCTGCAGCTCCTCGGTCCAGGCCGGCGACAGGAGGTCGGGCCGGCTCGCCAGGACCTGCCCGAACTTGATGAAGGTGGGCCCCAGCGCCTCGATCGCCCGGCGCAGCCGCTCCGGCTCCGACAGGCGGGTGACGTCGACCCGGGGCTGGCGGCGCGGCAGCAGCGGCAGATAGCGCAGTCCGAGGCGGTCCACGACGCGGGTCACGCCGAAGCCGATCAGGATCGTCGCGATCTCCGAGAGCCGCTGACGGTCGCGGGCGGCAACGAAGGCGGTCTTCAGCATGGAGGGCGCGATCCGGTCGGACGGGATTGGGCGTCCGGACAGCACGAGCATAAGGACTTTTTTGCGGTCGCGAACCGCGGGACGCGGCCGCCCGCGTCGTTATCGGCCCGGCGCGGGATCGAACACGTCCCGCGCCGGATTGCCTCAGCGACGCGGTGCGACCGCTGGAACGGGCGTTCCCCCCCTGGCGGCCCGCGCGTCACCGAACCGCGCATTGACGACCAGCAGGGTCACGATCACCGCCGAGAAGGCCAGCGCCGCGAGGAAGTACAATCCGGCCTCGAAGCTGCCGCTGGTCTCGCGGATCCAGCCCACGATGGCGGGCGCGACGAAGCCGCCGAGATTGCCCACGCAGTTGATCAGCGCGATGCCGCCCGCCGCCGCGCTGCCGGTGAGGAACACCGAGGGCAGCGCCCAGAACGGCGCCTTGCCGCCATAGAGGCCGGCGGCGGCCACCGCCATGAAGGCCACGGCCCAGAGCGAGCCGGTGGCGAGTCCGGCCAGCGCCAAGCCGGTCGCCGTCAGGAGCAGCGCGGCCGCCAGGGTCAGGCGCCGGTCGCCGGTCCGATCCGAGATCCAGCCGATGGTCAGGCCGCCCACCACCCCGAACACGTACGGCACCGCGGTCATCAGGCCGGTCTGCATGTCCGAGAGGCCGGTGCTCTTCAGGATCTGCGGCAGGAAGAACGCGAGGCCGAGATTGGCGCCCGTGTTGGCGAAGTAGATGAACGAAAGGGCGATCAGCCGCGGGTCGGCGAAGGCCCGGCGCAGGCTGGTGCCGTGGGTCGCCGCCACGCTGCGCTGCTCCGCGTCGATGACCGCCTGGAGAGCCGTCCGGTCCGCGGGGGCGAGCCAGGCCGCGTCCTTCGGGCGATCGGGGATCAGCGCCAGGAAGACGAAGCCGAACAGGGTGGTGGGGATTCCCTCCAGCAGGAACAGCCATTGCCAGCCCTTCAGGCCGAGGGCACCGTCGAGCTGCAGGATCGCGGTCGAGAGCGGCGCGCCGATCGCCAGCGAGACCGGGATGCCCACCGCGAAGGCACCGAAGATCCGCGCCCGGTAGGCCTTGGGGAACCAGTAGGTCAGGTAGAGGATCACACCGGGGTAGAACCCGGCCTCGGCGGCCCCGAGCAGGAAGCGCAGGACGAGGAAGCTCGTCGCGCCCTGGACGAACATCATGGCGGCCGAGAGCAGGCCCCAGGTGATCATGATCCGGGCGATCCAGCGCCGCGCGCCGACCTTCTCCAGGATCAGGTTGCTCGGCACCTCGAACAGGAAATAGCCGATGAAGAAGATCCCGGCGCCGAGCCCGAACACGGCCGGGCCGATGCCGAGATCGGCGTTCATCCGCAGGGCCGCGAAGCCGACATTGATCCGATCGACATAGGCCATGACGTAGCCGATGAAGAGCAGCGGCATCAGCCGGAAGAAGACCTGCCGGACGATCCGGTCCTGTTCGCTCGGGGCCATCGTTTCCTCGTGAGACGTTTTTGGATTGTCGCGGACCGGCGTCGGGGAAGGCCCCGGCCGGTCAGAAGGCCGGTTCCAGGCCGCTCGCCCGGTAGGCCGCGGCGGCCTTCGGCGTCGTCAGCCCGGCGAGGAAGCGCGCGGCCCCCGTCCGGTCGGTCGCGCCCCGCAGGATCGCGGCCGCGAAGGTCGTCACCTCCTGGACCGGCTCGGGGAAGGGGCCGACCACCTCGATCCCCGGCACCACCATGAGTTCGCTGATCTGCTGGACCGCGATGTCGGCCTCACCGGAGACCAGCTTCTCCGCCGTGAAACCCTGCGGGATGATGGTGGCCTTGGCGTTGACCGCCTCGGCGAGGCCGAGCCGCGGCAGCAGGCCGGCAAAGTAGATCCCGCTCGCGCCGGTGCGCGAATAGGCGACCGAGCGCGCCGCGGTGAGCGTGCGCTTCAGCGCCTCGACGGTCGAGATGTCCGGGTGCGGCGCCCCGGCCTTCACGGCGAGGCCGTAGCGCGAGCGCACCGCGTCCACCCGGGTTTCCGGCTCGACCCGGTTCTCGGCGATCAGGCGCTCCATGGCGTCCGACAGGACCAGCACCGCGTCGGCCGTCTCGCCGGCCTCCAGCGCCTTCATGATGACGGTGGTCGGCGCCCAGTGGATCGCCGTCCGTCCGCCCGCCGCCTCGAAGGCCGGGATGACATGCGCGTCGAAGGCGCCGCGCACCACGAGGGCGCATTTCAGCTGGGTCGCGGGGGGAGCGTCGGTCATGTCGTGGTCCATCGTCGTGTTGGTGAGCTGGTCGGTCCGGCGGGTCGGTCGGTTCGTGGACGGATGTCTGGTGTCTCCCACGCGCGCCCTCATCCTGAGTGCCGGAAGCGGAGCACAGGCCTCGAAGGAGCTCCCCAGGGGCCGTCGCGATCCTTGGAGCCCTCCTTCGAGGCCCGCTGCCGCGGGCACCTCAGGATGAGGGGATGGGTGGGAGATCGCGTTTGCGGTCGACCGTCACCGTCCCGCGTCGTCCCGGCGGGAATAATCGAGCCCCGTGAACCCGCCGCCCTGGTAGCGCTCCACCACCGGGTTGCCGCTGGTCTTGCCCTCCAGCGCCGACGCGTAGGAGTCGGCGCTGTCCTGCGGCGCCCAGCCGATCGTGTCGCGCCCGTCCCGGCCCCACCACGTCATGCGGCTGTTCTTCGAGGCGCCCCAGATCACCACCGTCCGGTCTGGGCCGAGGCTCGGCGCCAGGGTGGCGCGCATCACGAGGCGGGTGAGGTCGGCGTAGGACAGCCACGTGGCCAGCATCCGCGCATCGGTGGGCTCCGGGAAGCACGAGCCGATCCGCAGGAAGACGCTCTCGACCCCGTGCTTGTCGCGGTACAGGCCGCCCATCAGCTCGCCGTAGGCCTTCGACAGGCCGTAAAAGCCGTCGGGCTTCAGCGCGCAGTCGTCGTTCAGAACCGTCGACCGCTCGTGAAAGCCGATCGTGTGGTTGGAGGACGCGAACACCATCCGCGCGCCCTCCCGGCGGGCCGCCTCGTAGGCGTGATAGAGGCCGCGGATGTTCGGGCCGATCACCGTCTCGAACGGGTGCTCCACCGAGATTCCGCCGAAATGCAGAATCGTGCCGCAGCCCTCCGCCAGCCGCAGGATCGCGGGGCCGTCCTCCAGATCGGCGCGTTGGAAGCGGGCCCCCTCCGGCAACGGATCGGGGAAGGGGACCCGGTCGGTGAGCCAAAGCGTCCAGCCGGCCTCCCCGAGCGCGCGGGTCAGCACGCGCCCGAGGGCGCCGGAAGCGCCGGTCAGCAGGACGGGTCGTTGCGGAACGGTCTCGGCGCTCATGGATGCTCCGGGGTCAGACGGCCTTGGCCGCGGTGAGGGGGACGGCCGACTCGGGCAGGCGCGGCCGCCGGACAAAGATCGCCATGGCGATCACGCCCGCCGCCGCGATCAGGGCGGCGATCACGAAGGCGCTGGCGTAGCCGCCGAGATACTGCACGGCGAAGCCCGTGGCGGTCGGCCCGATGATGCCCGAGATGTTGCTCAGGAGGTGGATGAAGCCGCTCACCCCTCCGACGCGGGCCTCGGGGACCAGCTCGTGGATCGTCGCCCAGCAGGACTGCACGGAACTCGTCAGCATCAGCACGGACAGGGCGATCAATCCGACCGCGACGGCAGCGTTCGGCGCGGCGTTGACGGCGATCAGCGCGACCCCCGCGATGGCGAGCGGGACGATCGTGGTGAGCTTCCGGGCGGCGAGCTTGTCGCCCATCCGCTTGTAGAGGTGATCGGCGACGATCCCGCCGCCGACATAGCCGACGAAGCCGCAGGCCCAGGGGATCGAGGCCACGAGCGCCATCTCCTTGACCGGCATGTGCAGGGCGTCGGTGAGATAGCTCGGGAGCCACGAGAGGAAGATGTAGACGGTGTAGTTGACCGCGAACATGCCGAGGCCGAGCGACAGGGTGCTCGGCAGGAACAGGTATTCCTTGAGCGAGCGGGCATGGTCGGAGGGCGCGAGATGCGTGACCGACCGGCTGCGCTCGATCAGGGCGATCTCCTCCGGGCCGACGCGCGGATTGTCCTGGGGGCGGTCGGTCATCAGCAGGCGCCACGCCACGACCCAGAGCAGGCCGACCGCGCCGATCGCCACGAAGGCGACCCGCCAGCCGTACTGGATCGCCAGCAGGCCGACGACCGGCGCCGCGATGGCGCTGCCGACCGTCTGGCCCGAGAAGGTGAAGCCGATGGTCCGGGCGGTCTCCTCGCGGGGGAACCACGTGGTGAGGGTGCGGTTCGTGGTGGAGTTCATCGGCCCCTCGGCGAAGCCGAACAGCGAGCGGACCACGAACATCTGGGCGAAGCCGGTCACCGCGCCGGTGAGCATGCACAGGATCGACCAGGACGCGGCGGCCCAGCTGTAGACGCTGCGCGGGCCGTAGCGGTCGGCGAGCTGGCCACCCACGAAGGCGAACAGAGCGTAGCCGAAGAAGAAGGTCGAGAAGATCACCCCGAGTTCCGAAGGCGACAGGTTCAGGTCCTGCTTGACGAAGGGTGCCGCTACGCCGAGCGCGGCGCGGTCCATGTAATTGATGATCCCGGCTATGAACAGCAGGAATGCGATCAGAAATCTATAGCGCTTGGCGAACATAGAATTTCCTCCGGGGTATTCACTTTGTTTATTGTCGTTCGGCGAGATCGGCTATTTCCAACCTCCACCTCATCCTGAGGTGCCGCGGAGCGGCCTCGAAGGAGGGCTCCAGAGATCGCGCGGCCGGCTGGAGGGCTCCTTCGAGGCCTTCGCTGCGTTGCGGCACCTCAGGATGAGGTCAAGGGCGGGATCGGCGTGGGTCCTGGTTTTCAATAGGTGCATCCGTGATCGCGAACGGGCTTGAGTCTCCTACAAAAACGCGATCGTGCAGGGGCTGAGGCTCGGGCGGTCGCCCGACTTGGTCAGGGCCCCGCTGTCGGCATCGATGGCGAATTCCACGAGGCTGTCGCCCTGCTCGTTGGCCACGAGCAGGTGCGTCCCGTCCGGCGCCATCACCATGAAGCGCGGGTCGCGGCCGCCCGAGGGCGTCCAGCCCGCCGGATCGAGCCGCCCGGCCTCCGCATCCACGCGGAAGCGCGCGATCCCGTCCTGGCCCCGGTTCGAGGCGTAGACGAACCGCCCGTCCGGCGTGACCACGATGGCGGCGGCTGTGCTGGCACCGAAGAAGTCCGGCGGCAGGGTCGCGGCGAGATGCAGCGGCGTCAGCGTGCCGGCCTCCGCATCCCAGCGGCAGGTCGCGATGCTCGAGTCCAACTCGTTGACCAGGAAGGCCAGGGGCGCCCGCGGGTGGAACGCGACGTGGCGCGGCCCGGCACCGGGGCGCATCGCGGTCTCCGACACGATCGCGAGCCGCTCGCCGTCAACCGCCAAGACGAAGATCCGGTCGAGACCCTTGTCGGGCACGAGCACGTGCCGCCCGTCCGGCGACAGGACGACGTGATGGGGATGGGCGCAGGCCTGCTCGGTCCGGTGCGGACCCGGATCGCCCGGCAGCGGCAGGACGTGGCAGGCCGGATCCAGGCCGCCATCGGGACGCACCGGCATCAACGCGACCGAGCCGCTGGCATAGTTGGCCACGATCAGGAAGCGGCCGGTCGGGTCGAGGGCCTGATGCACGCTGTTGGTGCCGCCGGTGGCGGCGCCCCCCAGGGCGCGCAGGGTGCCATCGGGCGCGGTCGCAAAGGCGCTCGCCGCCTCGCCATCGCCCTGCACCGAGTAGAGGACGGCGCGTCGCGGGTCCGCAACCAGGAAGGAGGGGTTGGTGAGCCCGTCGACCCGGCCGAGATGGACCCAGCCGTCCAGGCCGCCGCCGGTCCGGTAGACATCGATGCCCCGGCCGCGCGCCCGGCGCCGCTCGGTGGTGAAGCAGCCGACGAAGGCGAGGCCGAGGGGGGCGGGATCGGTCATGCGGCGCTCCGGTTCAGGTCCGACGGGGGACGCGCCGCAGGAAATCCGGGTTCAGCTCGGACAGGCGGTTGATCCCGAGCAAGGCCATGTCGCGGTTGAGCTCCTCCTTGAGGATCCGCATCGCGTGCTGGACGCCCTCCGCCCCGCCGAGCGCGGCGCCGAACATGAAGGGCCGGCCGAGCAGCACGAAGTCGGCGCCGAGCGCCAGGGCCTTCATCACGTCGGTGCCCCGGCGGATGCCGCTGTCGACGATGATCTTCAGCCCGCCCTTCTTGGCGGCGATTTCCGGCAGCACGTCGAGC
Organism: Methylobacterium guangdongense; assembly: GCF_038442355.1. Lineage (NCBI taxonomy): Bacteria > Pseudomonadati > Pseudomonadota > Alphaproteobacteria > Hyphomicrobiales > Methylobacteriaceae > Methylobacterium > Methylobacterium guangdongense. The sequence goes on along the minus strand of NZ_JBBXMX010000001.1, from coordinate 495,255 downwards.
GGCGCGACGGCGTAGTCGAGCTGGCGGCCCCCATGGGTCGAGAGGATCACGCCATCGGCGCCGCATTCGCGGGCGATCTCGACATCCTCCGGGGCGAGCAGCCCCTTCACCAGGAGGTTGCCGGTCCAGCGCTTGCGGATCGCCTCCAGGTTCTTCCACGAGAGCTGGTCGCGGGCGATGGTGTTGCGCACGGCGCCTTGCGACATCATCGGCGGGCCGCGCTCGGCCTCGGTGTTCTCGAAATGCGGCGCGCCGTGCTTCAGGAAGGTGCGGGCGACGGTGCCGATCAACCAGCGCGGGTGCGTCGCGCTCTGCCACGCCACCTTCGGCGTGACCTTGATCGGCATGGAGAAGCCGCTGCGGATGTTGTGCTCGCGGTTGCCCAGCGTCGGCGTGTCGGCGGTGACCACGAAGGTCCGGTAGCCGGTGGCGGCGACGCGATCGAGCAGGCGGTCGATCCGGTTCTGGTCGCCGGGCAAGTAGCCCTGGAACCATGCCTGCGGGTTCTGGGCGTAGACATCCTCCAGCTTGATCAGCGAGGAGGCGCTGAGACACATCGGCAGGTTCATCCGCCGGGCCGCCTCGGCGAGCATGAGGTCGCCCCGGTAGGCGATGAAGGCGGCCCCGCCGAGCGGGCCGATCCCGAACGGCGCCGCGTAGGTGTGGCCGAACAGCGTGGTCGCGGTGTCCCGCGCCGAGGTGTCCCGCATCAGCCGCGGCACGAGGGCATAATCGGCATAGGCGCCCCGGCTCTGCGCCAGGGCTGACCCCGTCTCGACGCCGCCGGAGACGTACTGGAAGATCATCGGCGGCAGGAGCCGCTTGGCGTGCCGCTCGAAATCGTCGAGCGCCAGCAGGTCGCGGAACCGATAGGGCGTGACCGCATCGCTGCGCTTGAGGCTGGTGACGATCGCCTGCGGCGCGGCGATCCCCGCCGCGGTGGCGTCGGCCCCGCCGACCGTCGGCGAGTCGCGCTCGGGCGTTGCCGATGCGGAGGCCGGGTGATCGAGCGTCGCCATCAAGTCCTCCCTGCGCTCCGTCACGGGGGACGGTTTCTGAAAGCGCTTTCAGATAGCCAACCGGCCGAAGGGGTGTCAATATACTGCCGGGCCACTCTAAGCCGCGGGGCAAGACATCGGTGCTGGATCTGCCGGACGACATCCTCGAACCGCTGGGGCGCAGCCCGGTGGCGCGGGACGTGGCCCGCCGCGCCGGCGTTTCCACCGCCACGGTCTCCCGGGTTCTCAACGGCTCCGCCGGAGTCCGGGCCGACAAGCGTGAGGCCGTGATGCGCGCCGCGCAGGATCTCGGCTTCGTCGCCAACGGTGCGGCCCGGGCGCTCTCGACCCGGCGGTTCATGGCGGTGGGCGCGGTCGTGCCCAACATCGAGAACGAGGCCTTCGTCCGCGTCCTGTCGAGCGTTCAGGATCGGCTGCGGCAGGCGGGCTACACCCTCATCGCCGCCAATGCCGGCTACGATCTGGAGGACGAGCTGCGCGAGGCGACCTTCCTGCTGGAGCGGGGCGTCGATGGCTTGATGCTGGTCGGCGACATCCACCACCCGGATCTCTATGCGCGGATCGCCCGCTCGGGCATCCCGATGGTGCAGACCTTCAGCCTGTCCCGGCAGCATTCCTGCGTAGGGTTCGACAATGCGGCCTCGGCGGCGCGGGCGGCCAACTATCTGATGGATCTCGGCCATCGCCGGATCGGCGTGATCTCCGGCCTGCGCAAGGACAACGACCGCGGCGGCGCCCGGGTGATCGGTATCGCGCAGGCGCTCGCCGCCCGCGGGCTGCGGCTCGCCCCCGAGCACGACATCGAGATCTCCTACGGGATCGGCGGCGGCCGGGACGGGTTCCGCCAGATGCTGGCCGGGGGCCCGCCGCCCACCGCGATCATCTGCGGCACCGATCAGATCGCCTTCGGGGCGATGATCGAGGCCCGCGCCCGGGGTCTCTCGGTGCCGGGCGACCTGTCGGTGATCGGCCACAACGATTCCGATTTTTCGCCGTTTCTGGATCCGCCCCTGACCACGATCCGCATTCACTCCGCCGAGATCGGTCACGCGGCCGGCGATCATTTGATCGCTCGGATCCAGGGGCGCCCGGTGGTGCGGCTCACCGAGATCGACGCCGAGTTGATCCTGCGCGCCAGCACGGCACCGCCGCGGCGCGACGCCGGATGATCGGCGCTATTGTGCCGCCCTTTTGAAATCGCTTACAACGCGTGATCCACCGACGCGCTCAACCCGGACAGTCCAATGGCGCCCCGCATCGTCCTCCTGCACGCGACGCCGGTCGCCATGGCACCAATCCAGGCGGCCTTCGCGGAAAAGTGGCCCGGGGCCGAGACGGTCAACCTCCTCGACGACGGTCTGTCGGCGGACCGGGCCAAGGAGGCAGGTGACATCTCGGAGGGCATGATCGAGCGTTTCGTGCGGTTCGGCCGCTACGGCCACGACATGGGCGCGGACGGCATCCTGATCACCTGCTCGGCCTTCGGGCCGGCGATCGACCGGCTGATCGAGACGGTACCGGTGCCGGTGCTCAAGCCCAACGAGGCGATGTTCCGCGCTGCCATCGCGCAGGGTGAGCGCATCGGCATGCTGGCGACCTTCGGACCGTCCATCGGCACGATGACCGACGAGTTCGAGGAGTTCGTCGGCCAAGCCGGGCGCCCGGCGACCCTGCGGACCATCCTGGTCGACGACGCCATGGCGCGTCTGCGGGCCGGCGACGCCGAGACCCACAACCGGCTGATCGCCGAGCGCGCACCGGAACTCTCTGACTGCGACGCGATCATGCTGGCGCATTTCTCCACCTCCCGGGCCGCCGAGGCGGTGCGGAAGGCGGTGTCCGTCCCTGTGCTGACCGCCCCCCACGCGGCGGTGGACCGGATGCGCGCCATGATCGAAACCGGCCGGAGCGCCTGACCATGCAACTCGGTGCCTACAAGGATCGCCTCAGCGGCCATTGCGGCTTCCTGTTCACGGAGTTGCCGCTCGCCGAGCGCTTCGCGGCCGCCGCCAAGGCCGGCTTCCGCGCGGTCGAGCACCCGAACCTGTTCGCGACGCCGGCCCGGGAGGTGGCGGGTTGGCTGGAGCGGGCGGGGGTGCCGCTGGTGCAGACCGGGTTTCCGGCGGGCGACGCCTCCAAGGGCGAGAAGGGTTTTGCGGCTCTGCCCGACAAGGTGGAGTATTACCGCTCCACGATCGCGCCGACGCTCGACTATGTCGAACAGCTCGGCTGCCGCATGGTCCACCCGATGGCGGGCGTCCGGCCGGCCGGGGTCGAGCCGGCGCGGCTCTGGGATACGTACCTTGAGAACCTCGCCTTCGCGGCCGATGCCGCCAAGGCGCGGGGCATGACGGTGATCGTCGAGCCGATCGGCCCGGGCTCGATCGCCAATTACGTGATCGATGATCCGCAGGTGGCGGTGGATGCGATCGAGGCCATCGGCCGCGACAACGTCAAGCTGCTGTTTGACGCCTATCACTGCGTCTGCCTGGGCCACGATCCGGCGGCCCTGATCCGCGACCACGCAGCCCTCATCGCCCATGTCCAGATCGCCGATGATCCGGGCCGGCATGAGCCGGGGACGGGGACGATCGCGTTCGAGCCGATCTTCGCGGCGCTGGCGGAGGTGGGTTACGCCGGCTTCGTCGGCTGCGAGTACCATCCGGCGGCCGGCACCGAGGCGGGGCTCGGCTGGATGCGGGCGGCGACGTAACAGGCCGTCGACTCCAACCCACCCCCTCATCCTGAGGCGCCGGAGCGCAGCGGAGGCCTCGAAGGAGCCCTCCAGGAATCGCGCGGCTGGCTGGAGCCCTCCTTCGAGGCCCGCTTCGCGGTCACCTCAGGATTAGGTGGAGGGGGGATCAGTGCCTCATGGCGGTGGCCGCCTGACGCTCAGCCCAGCAACCGCGCCCGCCGCTCCAGCACCGCCGGCCAGACCTCCGGATTGACCAGCCGCGGCGGGGTCTCGCCCTTGAGAAGCCCGATGATCTGCTCGGCGCCCCAGGCGGCCACGTTGCGGCGCGCCTCGTGGGTGACGCCGGCCGTGTGGTAGGTCGCCACCACGGTCTCGAGCTGGAGCAGGCCGGATTCCAGGGGCGGCGGTTCCGGCGCCCAGACATCGAGACCCGCGCCGGCGAGATGGCCCGAGGTCAGCGCCGTGGCGAGGGCCGCCTCATCATGGACCCCGCCCCGGGCGGTGGTGATGAACAGCGCCCCCGGCTTCATCGCCGCGAAGGTCTCGGCGTCGAAGCTGCCGCGGGTGGTGTCGTCGAGGGGGCAGTGCAGGGAGACGATGTCGGATTCCGCGAGCAGTCGCGCCCGGTCGACCGGCTCCGCCCCGCGCGCCCGGATTTCGTCCGCCGACAGCAGCGGGTCATAGGCCAGGACGCGCATGTCGAAGCCGCGGGCGAGCTTGGCCACCGCGCGGCCGGTATGCCCGATCCCGACGAGCCCGAGGGTCGAGCCGCCGATCTCGTGACCCATCAGCGATTCCCGCGAGAAGCCGCGCGCCGTCCGGAGCAGCCGGTCCGACACGCAGATTTTTCGCGATACGGCGAGCATCAGGCCGATCGCCAGCTCCGCGACCGACTGGGCGTTGCCGCCCACCTGATTGACCACCGCCACGCCGGCCCGGGTGCAGGCGGCGGCGTCGACCGTGTCGAAGCCCGCCCCACCGGAGGAGACGGCGAGCAGGTTCGGGCACTCCGCCAGCAGCGCGTCGGTGACGTGCCAGCGGCGCGGCAGCTCGTCCCGCGCGGGCGAGACGTGGAAGACATGCGCCTGCCGGAGCAGGTCCCGCAGCGCGTCCTCCGGACCCTGCAGGTCACCGACCTGCAGGTCGATATCGGGCTCGGCCCTCAGGCGTTCGTCGAAGACCGGGTTGATCCAGACGTTGAACCGGCAGACGCGCTTGAGGGCCGCCACCGGGTCAGCCCTTCACCACCGCGTCGATCGCGTCGATGACGTGATCGATGTTGTGGCTGTTGACCGCGGCGACGCAGATCCGGCCGGTCTCCAGGGCATAGACCTCGTGCTCCTCGCGCAGGCGGGTGGCCTCGGCGGGGCTGAGGCCCGTGTAGGAGAACATGCCCTTCTGCGTCTTGATGGCGTCGAAGCCGCGCTCGGGGTGGCGCTGCTGCAGGCTGTCGGCCATCCGCTCGCGCATGGCGCGGATCCGGTCGCGCATCTCGGCGAGTTCCCGCTCCCAATCGGCCCGCAGCTCCGGATCGGTGAGCACGATCTCGACGATCGCGGCGCCGTGGGTGTGCGGGTTCGAGTAGCTCGCCCGGACAAGGCGCTTGGCGAAGGCCTCGACCTTGGCCTTCGCGGCCGGGTTCTCGGCCACGATGGTGAGCGCCCCGACGCGCTCGCCGTAGAGCGAGAACGACTTCGAGAACGAGGAGGCGACCAGGAATTCCTGGCCCGACTCGGCGAACAGGCGCACCGGCTCGGCATCGGCGTCGAGGCCGTTGCCGAAGCCTTGGTAGGCGATGTCGAGGAACGGGATCAGGCCGCGCTCCGCCATCAGGGGCACGAGATCGCGCCACTCATCGAGGCTGAGATCGGCGCCGGTCGGGTTGTGGCAGCAGGCGTGCAGCACCACGATCGAGCCCTTCGGCAGATCCTGGAGATAGGCCCTCATGGCCGGATAGTCGGCGCCGCCGGTCTCGGCCGAGAAGTAGGGATAGTCGACCACGGTGAAGCCGGCCTGGGTGAACAGGGCCTTGTGGTTCTCCCAGCTCGGGTTGCTCACCGCCACCTTGGCGTCGGGATAGAGCTTTGCCAGCACGTCCGCGCCGGTCTTCAGGGCGCCGGTCCCGCCGATGCTCTGGAGCGTCGCGGTGCGGTTCTGCGACAGGATCGGCGCGCCCTTGCCGAACAGCAGTTCCTGCACGGCGTCGCGGAACGGCTTGGTGCCTTCGATCGGCCGGTAGGTCTTCGGCAGGCCCTTCTCGATCCAGCGCTTTTCGGCCGTCTGCACGGCGCGCAGGCGCGGCACCTTGCCCTCGGCATCCGTGTACACGCCGACCACGAGGTTGAGCTTCTTCGGGCTCGGATCGGCGTTGAAGGCCTCGAACAGGCGCATGATCGGATCGAGCGGCGCGTCCTGGATGCCGGCGAACAGCGAGGTCATGATCGTCTATCGTCCCAGAGGGTCTTGGTCGGCGACGCGTCGGCGCACCGGCAGGTCCGGCGACGGGCCGGGGCGATGCCCTTATTCCGCACATCGCGCCCGCCCGCCAGCGCTTCCGCGCGTATCAGGATCCCGATACGCTCACAGGGTGCATGGCCCGTTGCCTCGCCGACCGCATCGCTCGGGGGGAGGCGGCTCTTCCGGAAACCGCAGGCCGGGCCGTAGAATGCCGGCATGATCCGACGCCTCTCCCTGACCCTCGCGGGCCTCCTTGCTTTGGCTGCGATGCCGGCCGCCGCGCAGGCGCCGGTGCGGATCGGCCTCTCGGCGCCGCTCTCGGGCCCGGACGCCCCGTTCGGCCAGGGCCTGCGGCAGGGGGCCGAGCAGGCGGTGGCCGATCTGAACCGCGCCGCCGGGGGGCGCCCCAGGCTGGTCCTGGTGCCGGCCGACGATGCCGGGGACGCCAAGCAGGCCGTCGCGGTCGCCCGGAAGCTGACGGCGGACGGCGTGCGCCTCGTGATCGGGCCGTTCGAATCCGGTGCCGTCGCCGCGGCCGCACCGGTCTACGAAGAGGCCGGCGCCGTGCTGGTGACGCCGGGGGCGAGCTACACGCCGCTCACCGGCCGCGGCCTCTGGGACCTGTTCCGGCTGACCCCCAGCGACGCCCAGCAGGGCCGGGCGGCGGGCGCCTATCTCGCCAAAATATTCGCGGGACGCCGCGTCGGCATCCTCAACGACCGCTCGACCTTCGGGCGCGGCCTCGCCGACGCGGTGGCGGCCCAGCTGAAGGAGGCCGGCGCGCCGGAAGTGCTGTTCGACAGTTTTCCGCGCGCCACGCGCGACCTCTCGGATCTCGTCGCCCGGTTGAAGGCGGCACGGGTCGACGCGGTCTACTTCGGCGGGCTCGCGCCCGAGGCCGCGACCCTGCTCCACGCGATGCGGCAGGCCGGGCTCGGCGCCACGCTGGTCGCCAGCGACGGGATCCTCGATCCGGGCTTCGCCACGGCGGCCGGCCCGGCGGCGGAGGGCACCGTCATGACGCTCGCCCCCGATCCGCCGCGCCTGCCCGATCCCCGCGGCGGCAAGCCGGTCGCGCGCAGCCCGGAGGCCGAGAGCGTGGCGGCGGGCGCCTACGCGGCGGTGGAACTCCTCTATCAGGCGGTCGAGCGCGCCCGCGCGGCCGATCCGAAGACGGGCCGGATCGCCGACGGCCGGAAGGTGGCCGAGGCGTTGCGCAACACTCCGCCCCTCCGCACGATTCTCGGGCCGGTCGGCTTCGACGCGCGGGGCGATCGCACCGGCGGTCCCGTCGCATTGCGGGTCTGGCGGCGGACGCCGGACGGACGCCTCGACTATGCCGGCCATGAGCCTGCCGAGCCGTGAAAGCCGGTCAATCGTGTCGATGACCGAACTGTAAGGCACCGCCGTGGCTTGCGGCGGGTTCCTGCGGCGACTAAATGCAGGCGTGCTGCTGAGCTGGCGCGGTCGGTCTTCCGGATCGGATCCGCGCCCTGCGGCGTTTCCCGAGCTCGATCATAACCCGAGACGTATTGCCGGAACGCCTGCTGCCGGACGGTCCGACTGGAGAAGGTGCATGGCAAAAGAAGAATTGATGCAGTTCGATGGTCTCGTCATCGAGATCCTGCCGGATGCGCGCTACCGCGTGCAGCTCGACCAGGGCCACGAGATCGTGGCCTACACGGCCGGCAAGATGAAGAAGAACCGCATCAAGACGCTGGCGGGTGACCGGGTGACGGTCGAGATGTCGCCCTACGACCTCGAGAAGGGCCGCCTCGTGTTCCGCCACAAGGACGAGCGCTCCTCCGGCCCGCGTCCGCAGGTGCGCGGCGGCCAGTTCCGCCGCCGTTGACCACCGAGGGGGCGGCGCGCCCTTCGTCGGCCGCACCTGCTTACGGTCTGCTCACGCTCACGGCGCTGCTCTGGGCCGGGAACGCGGTCACGAGCCGCTGGGCGCCGGGGCATATCTCGCCTCAGGTCATCACGACGTTGCGCTGGGCGGTGGCCTGCACGGCGCTCATGCCCTTCGCCGGGCACAAGCTCGTGGCGGAATGGCCGTTGCTGCGCCCGCACTGGCTGCGCATCCTGCTGATGGGCGGCCTAGGCTATACGGCCTTCAACTGCCTGTTCTACGCGGCCGGCGCCTATACCGGGGCGATCAATCTCGCCCTGTTCCAGGGGGCGATCCCGGTGCTGGTGATCGTCATGAACCGCGTGGCCTACCGGATTCCGGTGACCGCCGGGCAGATGGCGGGCGTGGTCCTGACGCTGATCGGCGCGGGGCTCGCCGCCACCCACGGCGATCTGGCGGTGCTCACGCATCTCGCCTTCAACCGCGGCGATGTCCTGGTGTTCGGGGCCTGCCTGCTCTACGCGGGCTACACGATCTTCCTGCCGACCCGGCCCAAGGTCTCGGGGCTGGCGTTCTTCGCCGCCATGGCGGTCGCCGCCTTCGTGACCTCGCTGCCGCCGCTCGCCGTCGAATGGGCCGCCGGCCACGCCGTCTGGCCGGGCCCGGAGGGCTGGGCCATGGTGCTGTTCGTGGGCCTCGGGCCCTCGCTGCTGTCGCAGCTCTTCTTCATGCGCGGGGTGGAACTGATCGGCCCGAACCGGGCCGGCCTGTTCGTCAATCTCGTGCCGATCTTCGGCGCGATCCTCGCCGTCCTGCTGGTCGGCGAGCCGTTCGGGGCGACGGAAGGGATCGCCCTGGCGCTTGTGCTCGGCGGCATCGCCTGCGCCGAGCGGCTGAAGCCGGGGCGGGCCGTCGAGCCCGCGCCGGAGGCCGCTTATTCGCAGACGCGGACGCGGCGGATGTAGACGTCGCCGTAGGGATCGATGGTCCGGCGGCGCTCGAAGTGGCAGACCGGGCCGTAATCTTCCTCGACGTAGACCGGCGGCGGGGCGCGGTAGACCGGGCGGCCCGGGTAATAGCCGTTGTTGGCCGACGCGATGGCGCCGCCGACCGCGAGGCCGCCGAGCACGCCGAGGGCCGCCGCGCCGCCGGCGCCGATGCCGTCACGGGCCTGGGCGGCCGGCGCCAGCGTGGCGAGGCTCCCGACGACAAGGCTCGTCGCGAGTAGGTACTTCATGACATCCCCCTGAAAGAAGGCGATTCGTGCCGCTCATCGGCACAATCCCGGTAGCACACCTCAGCTTTGGGGCGTTTGTTCGGCCGCACATCACGGAACACGGCGGCTTGACGTGGGGTGTTCCGCCGCACCACACCCGTCGGGATGGGCGTGCAGCGGAGGCCGGCATGGTGACACGGGGTTTCGTCGGGCGCAGGCAGCCGCCCGAGACCGGCGCGCGCCTGCCGCCGGGCCAGTATCTCACCGACGATTTCCCGATCCTGCAGATCGGCCCCAACCCGACGGTCGATCTCGCCACGTGGCAGTTCACGCTGCGCGAGGGCTCCCGCCCGATCAAGACGTGGAGCTGGGAGGCGTTCGAGGCGCTGCCCCGGACCACGTGGCACGGGGACATCCACTGCGTCACCAAGTGGTCGAAGTTCGACACCGCCTGGGAGGGCGTCAGCTTCGACGACCTGCTGGCCGATGCCGGCATCACGGCGCCGACGCCGTTCCTGCTGGCGGAATCCTTCGACGACTACACCACCAACGTGCCGGTGTCCGATCTCGTCGGCGGGCAGGCCCTGGTGGCGACGCGCTATGCCGGCCAGCCGATCCACCCGGACCATGGCGGCCCGGCGCGGCTCTTCGTGCCGCACCTCTATTTCTGGAAGAGCGCCAAATGGGTGAAGGGCCTGCGCTTCACCAAGACCGACACGGCCGGCTTCTGGGAGCTGCGCGGCTATCACATGTACGGAGATCCCTGGCGTGAGCAGCGCTACACCGGTGACTGAGCCGATCGTCTTCCGCTGGCATCGGGCCGCGATCACCGCCATCGCGCCGGTCACACACCACGTGACGAGCGTCCGGCTGCGCTGCCCGCTGGCAGAAAGCTACCGGGCGGGCCAGCATGTCGATGTCCGGCTCACCGCCGAGGACGGCTATCAGGCCCAGCGCAGCTACTCGGTCGCCTCCGCCCAGGACGGCAGCGGCACCCTGGAATTGCTGATCGAGGGCCTGCCGGATGGCGAGGTCTCGTCCTGGTTCACGGGCGTCGCCGCGGTGGGCGATCAGGTGGAGCTGCGCGGGCCGATCGGCGGCTCCTTCTCGTGGGATGGCCCGGATGGCGGGCCGCTGCTCCTGGGCGGCGGCGGCTCCGGGGTGGTGCCCCTGCTGGCGATGCTCCGGCGGCGGGCGCAGGGCTGGCGGGAGATCCCGGCGGCCTTGATCTACTCCGTCCGCACCCGGGCGGAGGCGATCGCGCTCCCCGAGCTGGAGCGGCTGGCCGCGGAGGACGCGCGCTTCTCGCTCCACCTCGCGACGACGCGGGACCCGGGCGGCAAGCGCATCGACGCCGACCTCGTCGCCGCGGCGCTGCGCCGGACCGGGCCGCCCGGCAAGGTGTTTCTCTGCGGCTCGAACCGCTTCGTCGCGGCGGCCTCCGACCTCATCCTGGCGGCCGGCGTGGCGCCGGGGGTGATCCGCACCGAGCGCTTCGGCGCTTGACAGCCGCACTCCGGCATTGCCCGGCCAACCCTTCAGCCCTCGACGCCGCGATCGCGCCGAGGCCGTCAGTTCCGCATTGGGCACCGAAACCGCGATCAAGGATGAAGAGTGCCCCGCTTCCCCGCGCGTCGCGGCTCGAGCGGTATCCGGATCGCTGAGCGGAGCTCGGCAGGCGTTCCAGGGACGACGGGCTGTATCGAGCCTTTGCCTTCGGCCGTTCAACCCATATCGGGACAGGTGCCGAAGGGGCGAGCGCATCATCCGGAACGCAATGCGTCAGTGCCAACGCGACGACGATCTCGGAATTGGCCGACCGTAGCGCAGGTCGGGGTCGTTCCACATCGGATCGCTGCAGCATGATCGATTGTGCGCCATGGTCAGCTCGGCGAACTCGATTCTTACGCTCCTCGACTGCGGCTTGCCGACAGAATGCTCTGCGTCAGTTTCAGGGCCCGTCGCGCGTGGGACATCGCGATCTCTGATCGCCCTGCATGAGGCGTCGAATAGACCGATATATAAATAGTGCAAATCTGGATGACGGCAGAAAAAGCGAAATTAGAAACATTCAGCGACTTCAGTAAGACGAGAATTTGCTATTCTGAAAATTTTCCAGAAATCAAACCTTTATCGAAAGATATTAATGAAATATGAATTGCACCGTCCGTCAATCGTGTGATACCACGCGCATCTGCGGTGACAGAACAAGAGATGAGGACTGTCTTTTCCACCGAGACGTTCCACGTCCGTGACAAGTTCCAGCGCTGGTGCGACGCCATGCACGAGATGCGCGTCCCGACCCAGCAGACGCGCGACGCGAGCGATCCCTTCGAGGCGAAACTGGAAGCCGCGCGGATCGGCCAGTTCGATGCGATCCGGACCACGCATGGCTCGTTCCGCACCGAGGCCACACCCGGTCTGATCCGGCTTCACGGCCAGGATGAGAATGTCGCCGTCTTCCTCCGTCTCGCGGGCGTTGCGAACAGCATCAAACACGGGCGAACCTCGGTGCAGCGGCCGGGCGACTTTCTGATTCTCGACAGCAGTCCCGCGGCGCAGGAATACAGCCCGGGCAGTCAGATGCTCACCCTGCATATGCCGCGTAGTCGGGTGGAAGCCGCCCTCGGCCCGACGCGGGTCTATAGCGGGCTTACGATCGGCCCGGGCATCGGCAGCAGGTCGTTGGCGACGGGCTTCCTGACCGAACTGGTCCAACTCAGCGGCAGCCTCACGCCGGAGAATGCGGATCGCCTGTCGATGATCGGCATCGACCTGATCGTCGCCAGCGTCGCCGAGAGCCTCGCGCAGGACGTGTCCCGGCCCGTGGGCGGAACGGTGACCGTCCAGCGCGCCAAAGCCTATGTGGAGGCCAACCTGAGCGATCCCGATCTCGGGCCTCGGGAACTCGCCGCCGCCGTCGGCGTCTCGCTGCGCCGGCTGCAGGAGCTGTTTCACGAGCGGGGCCGGCACATCTCCGATTACATCTGGGAGCGCCGGCTTCTTGCAGCCGAGCAGCGGCTCAATGACGTCGGGCGCAGCCATCTGCAGATCGGCACCGTGGCGTATGGCTGCGGATTCTCCAGCCAAGCCCACTTCTCCCGTCGCTTCTAGGCCAAGCACGGGATGACGCCGGGCGAGTTCAGGATGGCTGCCCTTCTGTCCACCCGGTAGGTGCCCGTCCGGTCGTCACACTCCGCGTTCGTCGGCGGCAGGAAGCCGGGCGTGCGGATCACGGGCTGAAGATCAGCACGAGGTAGACGAAGAACAGCACGAGGTGCACCGCCCCCTCCAGCACCGTGGTGCGCGTGCCGGAAAACGTCTGGGCGCTGAGGATCAGCGTCACGGCGAGCAGGGTCATCTCGGTGGGCTTGAGGCCGAGCACCACGGTCTGGCCGGTGAGCAGCCCGATGGCCAGCACGGCCGGCACGGTCAGGCCGACCGTCGAGGTCGCCGCGCCCAGGCACAGGTTGATCGCCCGCTGCAATTCGTTGCGCGCCACCGCCTTCAGGGCCGAGATCCCCTCCGGGGTGAACACGATGGCGGCGATCAACACGCCGCCGAGCGCCGAGGGGGCGCCCAGCGCCGCGATGCCGTGATCGAGGATCACCGCGAGGCTCTTGGCCAGGATCACGATCGGCACGACGTTGGCGAGCAGCAGGCCGATATGTTTCGCGATGCCGCCCGAAGCCGTGGCGGCATCGCCCTCAAGTCCGGTCTCCTGAGCCTCGGCGTCGATGAAGAACTCACTGTGGCGGCCGGTCTGGATCAGCAGGAACACACCGTAGAGCGCCAGGGTGAAGACCGAGAAGGTCACGGCCTGGAGGGTCGTGAGTGTGCCGTCGCTGGTCGAGCTGGTGAAGTTCGGGATGATCAGCGCGATCGTGGTGAGCGGGATGATCACCGACATGAAGGCGGACGCCCCCTGCAGGTTGTAGCGCTGCTGATGATGGCGCAGGCCGCCGACCAGCAGCCCGAGCCCGACCACGCCATTCAGCACGATCATCAGCACGGCGAACATCGTGTCGCGGCCGAGCGTCGGCGCGTCCTTGGCCGAGAGCATCACGGCCGAGATCAGCGCCACCTCGATGATCACGATGGACAGCGTCAGCACCAGGGTGCCGAGGGGCTCGCCGAGCCGGTGGGCGATCGCCTCCGCCTCGTGCACGACGCCGAAGGCCGCCCACACGATCACCGCCAGCAGCCACGCGAACAGGCCTCCGGCGACGAGCGGCTGCGACAGGTCGGCGAGCCAGCCCTTGCCGAACCACGCGAAGGCCAGGACCGTCGCCCAGGCTACCGCCACCCGAAGGAGTGCAATCATGTCGGTGCCGGTCTCCGGTCGGGCCGCGTTGACGCTGCGCTGTGCAATGTTAGACCATGTCATAGTCCATTTGCAGGGCGCGACCAGGGGCGGTCCGGGGGGATGCGATGCGGGTATCCGTGACCGACGCCAAGGCACAGCTCACCGAACTGGTCCGGCGTGCCGAGGCCGGCGACGAGGTGGTCCTGACCCGGCACGGCCAGCCCGTGGTCCGCCTCACCGCCGTCATGCCGAAACCGGATCGGAAGGAGCGCGGCGCGATCATCGCCGCCGCGCGGGCTTCGGCGGCCGCCAAGATCACGCCGGGGCCGAGCGCGGCCCGGAGCCAGGATTTTCTTTACGGTGACGACGGCCTGCCCGGATGATCGTCATCGATACGTCGGCGCTGATGGCGATCCTGCAGGGGGAGCCGGACGCGGAGCGATGCGGCGCGGCGATCGAGCGCGAGGAGCGGCTTCTGATGTCGTCCGCCACCGTGGCCGAGGCCCTGATCGTGTCCGCCCGCCGGAACATCGAGGTCGAGATGACGACGCTGATCGAGGCTCTGGCGGTCGAGATCGTGCCGGTGACCGCGGTCGCGGCACGCCGCATTGCCGGGATATATCGGCGCTGGGGGAAGGGCTTCCATCCCGCCGGCCTCAATCTCGGAGACTGCTTCGCGTACGACCTCGCCAAGGAACAGGATTGTCCGCTGCTTTTCGTCGGCCAGGATTTCAGCCAGACGGACCTGTTCGAACCGGATTGATCCGGTGCAACCGCCCCATGCTGCGACGGGAGTGGTCAGCACGCGCGATTGGCGTTACCTTCCCGCAATCTGAATAAAGTCCGGCGCCTGAACCCTCCGCCGCGCGATGGCGCGCTGCCGAGCGCGGCGCGGCCGTTGAGAGTTTCCGAAGCTTGCCTTTCCCGACCCTGCCCGCCCCCCTCGCGCGGGCCCTTTCCGACCGCGGCTACGCCGATCCCACCCCGGTTCAGGCCGCGGTGCTCGAGGCGGCCGCCGGCGACCGCGACCTCCTCGTCTCCGCCCAGACCGGCTCCGGCAAGACCGTGGCGTACGGCCTCGCCATGGCCGGCATGCTCATCGGCGACGCCGAGGCCCTGCCGCCCGCCGGAGCGCCGCTCGCCCTGGTGATCGCGCCGACCCGGGAGCTCGCGCTGCAGGTCCAGCGCGAGCTGTTCTGGCTCTACGGCCCGGCCGGCGGCCGGATCACCGCCTGTGTCGGCGGCATGGATCCCCGCCGGGAGAGCCGGATGCTGGCCGAGGGCACCCACATCGTCGTGGGCACGCCGGGTCGGCTGCGCGACCATCTGGAGCGGCGCAACCTCGATCCGACCGCTTTGCGCGCCGTGGTCCTCGACGAGGCCGACGAGATGCTCGATCTCGGCTTCCGGGAGGATATCGAGTTCATCCTCTCGGCGACGCCGCCGGAGCGGGCGACCTACCTGTTCTCCGCGACCCTGCCGAAGGCGATCGAGTCCCTGGCCGAGCGCTACCAGCGCGACGCCCTGCGCCTCGCCATCAAGAGCGAGACGCGGGGCCACGCCGACATCGCCTACCGGGCGGTGCGGATCATGCCGCGGGAGACCGAGCACGTGGTGCTCAACCTCCTGCGCGAGGCCGATGCCGCGACCGCGATCGTGTTCTGCAACACCCGCAACGCCGTCCGCCACCTCCAGGCGAACCTGACCGAGCGCGGCTTTTCCGTCGTCGCGCTCTCGGGCGAGCTGGGCCAGGGCGAGCGCAACGCCGCCCTCCAGGCCCTGCGCGATGGCCGGGCCCGCGTCTGCGTAGCCACGGATGTCGCAGCGCGCGGGATCGACCTGCCGAGCTTGAGCCTCGTGATCCACGCGGATCTGCCGCACGACGCCGAGGTGCTTCAGCACCGCAGCGGCCGCACCGGCCGGGCCGGGCGCAAGGGCACCTCGGTGCTGCTGATCCCGAATTCCCGGCGCCGCCGGGCCGAGCAGATGTTCGCCATCGCCAAGGTGAGCCCCGAATGGTCGGGGCCGCCCTCGGCCGACGAGATCCGCCGGCTCGACGGCGAGCGCATGCTCTCCGACCCGCTCTTCGCCGAGCCGCCGGCCGAGGAGGATGTGGCGCTGGCCGGGACCTTGCTCGCCAGCAAGAGCCCGGAGGAACTGGCCGCGCTGCTCGCCCGGGTCTACCGCACCCGCCTGCCGGCGCCCGAGGAGGTCAGCGATCCGGGGGAGGGGCGTGCGCCGCGGGGCGAGCGTCCGCCCTACGACCCGATGGATCCGGAGCGGATCGCCGCCATGGGGCCCGCGGTCTGGTTCCGGCTCAACCTCGGCCGCCGCGACAACGCCGATCCGCGCCGCCTCCTGCCGATGCTCACCCGCCGGGGCGGGATCGGCCGACAGGAGATCGGGGCGATCCGGATCTTCGACCGCGAGACCAAGTTCGAGGTGCGCGGCAACGCGGCGGCGCGCTTCGCCGAGGCCTTCGCCCGCAACGGCTCGCCGGAGATCCAGGTCGAGGCGCTGGCGGGGGAGGGGGCTCCGGCCGAGCGGCCGGGCCGCGGCGGGCCGAAGGGGTTCGCGAGCCCGCGGGCCGGGAAGCATCAGCGCAAGGTGGAGCGGACCGGGCCGCGTCCCGACAACAAGCCGGACCGGCATTCGGGCCGGGGCTGAGACGGCATCGGGCGCCTTTGAGGAGCCCGGTTTCGGTTGCGCTTCCAACCCGCGGTCTCATCCTGACGTACGGGCCGAAGTGGCCGCTAGGGAGGCCTACAGGATTCGCAGCGCCGTCTGGGTGCCTCCTTCGACGCCCGCCGAGGCGGGCGACGGTACACGACACAACACAGCAAACCTCCGATCGGCCGTCCAAACCACCCCCTCATCCTGAGGTGACCGCGAAGCGGGCCTCGAAGGAGCCCTCCGGCCAGCCGCGCGATCCCTGGAGGGCACCTTCGAGGCCTCCGCTACGCTCCGGCACCTCAGGATGAGGGGGATTGGGTGGGATCGTACGATGATGCTGCCACGGGATGCTGTCGTGGACTGTGAGCTGTCGTTTCAAGGCGGCGCTTGCGCGCGTCCGATCCGGATACGGCCGCTCAGAACACGCTCTTCACGGCATCGCCGAGGGCGTCGACGCTCTCCTTCAGCTTCCGGCCGGCGGGGGCCAGCGACGGCAGCTTGATCCCGAGCACTTCCGTCTCCTCGGGTTCCGCGGCCTCGGCCTGGGCGACGGCGGTCGGAGCGGTGCGCTTGGCCTTCTCGGCCGTCTTCACCGGCGCCGTCTTGGTCGGCGGCGTCTTGGCGGCGACGGCCTTGGGGGCCGGCTTCGCGGTCTTCTCCGGCGCCGCGGCGGCGACCGGTTTCGCGGCCGGCTCGGCCGGCGCGTGGGCCACATGGGCCCGCACGGTCTCGGACGGGCGGGGCGCCTGAAGCGCGGCGGTGCGGCTCGGCGGGAGCGGCACGACCTGGCGGGCCGCCGCGAGCGGCGCTACCGGAGTCGGCGTCGGGATGCGCCGGGCCGGCGGGACGGTGGCATCCGCAGCCTTGGCGGGTTTCGATGCGGCTGGGCTCCGGGTCGCCGCCGCGGGGGTGAACGTCTCGGGCAGGGACGCCATGCGCGGGGCCGGCGCCGCCGGTTCGGCCGGCTTCGTCTCCGAGGCTGCGGCCACGACGGTTCCGGCCACGGCCGGGAGCCCGTCCTTCAGGTCGGGCCAATCCTCGGCCCGGCCCGGGGCCGTCGCGATCTTCATCGGGGGTGGCGCGGCGAGCCCGGCCATCAGCGTCGAGGCGGCGACGCCGAAGCCGCCGAGCACACCGAACCCGGCCAGCCCGAACAGGACGACGCGCAGGTTGAGCGCACGGCGCGGTGACGCTGCCGAGATCCGGTTCTCGCGGGTTTCAGAGGGGTCCAGCGCGAGGTCGATCATGGTCCGGGGCCTCTGACACGATAGACGTCGCGTGCGACCGGGCTCCCCTCAACCGATCGCCGCCCTCCGTCGAGCCGGAGGGTGTTCAACACGGCTGCCAGTAGAGGAACCGCAATACGGCGCAAAGATGTCGAGGCGAATTCTGGGCGTGCCCAGTCGAACGACCGCTATCCACAGGATATGCATCGACGGCTTAACAATTCGTCATCGATCGAAACCCGTCGGGCGGTGACGGGGGCAGGCGCGGCATGGACTTCGCCGGCCCGCCGGCTATGGGTCTCGGCGTGGATGCGCGACCGACCCAACGCCCGATGCCCGACTCGCCCGCGACCGTCGCCCAACGGGCCGGGCGCTGGCCCTGGTCGGCGTGGTCGACTCGGGCGCGCCTCGTGGCCGTGGTGCTGCTCATCGATGCCCTGGCGGCGCTGGTCTCGTGCGGCGTGATCGTGCTCAATGCCCGCACGGCGGTGCGGGTCGAGACCCGGGCCTCGCTCGCGACGGTCGAATCGCTGGTCGCCGACACGATCCGCCTGTCGGACGCGACACCGGCCGAGAGCCTGCTGCAGACCCTCGACCTGCGCTTCATGGTGTTGCGGCACGTCCGCGTCGCGGTGTTGGACAATGCCGGCGCGCGCGTCGGCAGCGCTGTCCCGAGCCATCGCACCGTCCGTGAGGCGCCGCGCTGGTTCGCCGATCTGATCATGCCGCCGATCGAGCGCCACACCCTCCCGATCACCGTGAACGGCCGGCAGCTCGGCACCGCGCAGATCACCACCCAGCCCCTTGACGAGATCGACGAGATCTGGGGCTATGCCCGGGCGCTCTCGCTGACCACCGCGGCGATCAACCTCGCCATGCTGATCGCGCTCTACGTCGCCCTCGGCCGGATTCTGGCGCCCCTGCGGCGGCTCGGCGACGGCCTGACGCAGCTGGAGCACCACGACTACACCGCCCGTCTGGAGCCCCCTGGCGCGCAGGAACTGGCCGTCATCGCCGAGCGCTTCAACAAGGTCGCGGCGGCGCTCGGCGAGGTCCGCGCCGCCAACGGGCGCCTCAACCGGCAATTGCTCACCGCCCAGGACGACGAGCGCCGCCGCACCGCCCTCGAACTCCACGACGAGTTCGGCCCCTGCCTGTTCGCGCTGGAGGCGAATGCCGCCTCGATCGCCCGGATCGCCTCGGGGCCGACCGAGCCGAGCCGCGACAAGCTGGCCGCGCGGGCGGCCGAGATCAGCGCCATCGTGGGGCAGGTCCAGACCGTCAACAGGGAGTTGCTGAACCGTCTGCGGCCGCACGGGCTCGGGCAGGCGCCGCTCGCCACTTGCCTGGACCTGCTCCTGCGCGGCTTCGCCCAGCGCCATCCGGGCCTGGCGTTCATCGGCCGGTTCGACGGTCTGGCGCGCGGCTACGGCGACCTCGTGGACCTCACCGTGTTCCGCTGCGTGCAGGAGAGTGCCACCAACGCCGTGCGACACGGCGCCGCCACCCGGGTCGAGGCGGAGGCCGCCGAGAGCGACGGCCATCTGACCGTGACCATCCGCGACAACGGCACCGGTGTCCCGCCCGAGCACGGCACCGGGCTCGGTCTGTCGGGGATGCGCGAGCGCGTCGAGGCCCTGGGCGGCACCTTCGCCCTTGACAATGCCGGCCCCGGCGCAATCGTCCGGATCATGATCCCCGTTCCGCCGGACCGGGGCGACGAGAACGCCGCGCCGAGCGCATGAACGCCATCGCCTCCCAGATCGACATCGCCGCAACCCGCCTGCCGGTCCTCGTGATCGACGATCATCCGATCGTCCTGCAGGGCTGTCGCCGCGTGCTGGAGGATGCCGGGGTCGAGACGATCGCGGAGGCGACCACGGTGGTCGGGGGATACCGGATCTTCCACCGGCTCCGCCCGCCGGTGGTGATCTGCGACCTGACCTTCCAGGGCAGCGGCATGGCGGGCCTCGGCCTGATCCGCCGGATCCGCGCCGTCGCGCCGGAGACGCGGATCCTGGTCTTCAGCATGCACAACGATCCGGTGATCGTGGCCCGCGCGCTCGAGGCCGGGGCGCTCGGCTACGTCCTGAAGGATCACGCCTCGGCCGAGCTGTTCGAGGCCTTCGGCAAGGTGCGGATCGGCGAAGTCTATCTCGACCGGCGGCTGGCCACCGAAGTGGCGATGCTGCGGGCGGACGCCCGGCGCACGCCGGAATCGCAGCTGACCCCGCGCGAGCAGCAGATCCTGGCCCGGCTCGCTCAGGGCCGGTCCTACGGCGCCATCGCGACCGATCTCTCGGTGAGCTACAAGACCGTCACCAACGCCTGCTCGCAGATGCGCCAGAAGCTCGGCGTCCGGACGCTCGCCGAGCTGATCCACGTCGCCGTCACCCACGCGCAGCGGCAGGGCTGACATGGCGGACGCGGGCTCATTCTCCCAGGAGGCCTGGGCGCGCAACGCCCCCGCCTACGAAAAAATCCGGTCGATGCCGTTCAACGCGGAGCTCGCGGCCGGCACGCTGCCGCAGGACCGGTTCCGCCACTACATCGTGCAGGACGCCCATTACCTCGTGGGCTTCGGCCGCGCGCTGAGCCTCGCGGCCGCGAAGGCGCCGGATCCGGACGGGATCGTGCAGTTCGCCACGGCCGCGCAGGAGGCCATCGTGGTGGAGCGTGCCCTGCACGGCGGCTTCTTCCGCGATTACGGAATCGGTCCCGAGACCTTCGCGGCCACCCCGTTGACGCCGGCCTGCGATCACTACGTGAGCTATCTGCTGGCCACGGCCTATGCCGAGCCATTCCCGGTGGTCTGCGCTGCCCTGCTGCCGTGCTTCTGGATCTACAAGGCCGTCGGTGACGACATCTTCGCCCGGGCTGCCGCCGGCAACCCGTACCGGGCCTGGATCGACACCTACGCGGGGACGGATTTCGCCGCGGCCGTCGCCGCGATGATCGCCGCCACCGACCGGGCGGCCCAGGATGTCGGCGCAGGCGAGCGGGCACGCATGCACCACGCCTTCACGCAGGCCACGCGCCTCGAATGGATGTTCTGGGACAGCGCCTACCGCGACGCGGCCTGGCCGCTGTGACGCGCCGGTCGTGACCGGGCCGACGGGGCCGCGCCGCCGGGATCTCGTCGCCGCTGCTGTCGCGGCAGCGAACGTCTGGCCGGCCCTCGCGCGGGCGGACGACGCGCCCGGCCCGATCCCGGACGATCGGCCGGTCCGCATCGCGATGCTGCTGTTCCCGGGCCTGACGGCCCTCGACCTCGTCGGCCCGCAGGATCTGCTCGCGGGGTTGGCGCCCGGCAGCCTCCATCTCGTCGCCGAGACCGCAGGCCCGGTCACGAGCGATACCGGCCTGTCGCTGATCGCGACCCATACCTTCGAGACCTGTCCGCGCGACCTCGATGTCCTGTTCGTGCCCGGGGGCGACGGCACACCGGCGCAGATGCGCAACGCCCGGCTCCTCGCCTTCCTGCGGGATCGTGCCGGACGGGCCGCCTGGGTGACGAGCGTCTGCACCGGATCGCTGATCCTGGGCGCGGCCGGCCTGCTGCGGGGTTATCGCGCGACGTCGCACTGGTGCGTGCGTGACGCGGTGCTGCCACTCCTCGGCGCCGAGCCGGTGGCGGAGCGCGTCGTGGTCGACCGCAACCGCATGACCGGCGCGGGAATCTCGGCGGGGCTCGACCTCGGGCTTGCCCTCGCCGCGCGCCTGCGCGGAACCGCCTACGCCCGCACCGCGCAGCTCGTGGCTGAATATGCCCCGGATCCGCCGTTCCGGGCCGGTACCCCCGCGCAGGCCGGGCCGGAGGTCGTTCGCGCGGCGGATGCAATCCTGGCGGAATTGGTCGCCGGGTCGATCGCGGCGGCGCGAGGCTGAAATCGGGGCGATGCAGCAGGGCCACGCCCGGCTTCCATCCGCGGTCCCGTCCTTGACGGCGCAGGGTGTGGGCCCGAACTGTGCGAGGCACAATCGATTGGTGCCCCGCTCGGAGCCCCCCGGAGCCCCCATGTCCCTCATCGCACGCCTGCGTGCCTACGCGGCCGAAGCCCTCGGCGTGGGCGCCGACGACACCGTGGACGACACGCATCTCGCCGCCACCGCGCTCCTCGTCCATGTGGCGCGGGTCGACGGGATCCTGGCGGCTTCCGAGAGCGAGCGCCTGTCCCGCCTGGTGCAGGGCCACTACGCCGACGGGCCGGACGCCGCGCGGGCGCTGATCGAGCGCGCGGCCGCGATGGATTCCGAGACCCGCGACGTGGCGAGCCTCGTCGAGATGATTCCCCACGATGCCGACAGGGTCGAGCGCGAAGCCCTCCTGACCATGGCGTGGTCGGTCGCGGCGGCGGACGGCCGGGTCGACGAGTTCGAGGAGGCCCTGGTCGAGCGGCTGGGCCGGCTCCTCGGCTTCGACGACCGGGCCATCGCAACGGCGCGCAGCATCGGCCAGCGGCAGGCCGGGATGGCCTGAGGGGCAGCCGGGCGATGATCGCGAGCTTGGCGCTCATCCTGCTGGCCCAGCTTGTGGGCGAGGCCATCGCCCGCGGCGCCCACGTGCCGATCCCCGGGCCGGTGATCGGCATGGGGCTGATGTTCGGCTTCCTGCTCCTGCGCGACAGCGCGCGGTTCGGCCTGCCGCGCTTCCTCCCGAAGCCGCTGACCGACGGCACCCTGGAAAACACCGCGCGGGGCCTTCTGCTGAACCTGTCGCTGCTGTTCGTCCCGGCGGGCGTCGGCGTCGTCGGCCGCCTCGACCTGCTGAGGGCGCAGGGCGTGAAGCTCGCCATCGTGCTGGTGGTCTCGACGGCGCTGTCCCTGCTGGTCACCGTGCTGGTGTTCCGGGCGGTGGCGGCCCGGGTGGAGCGTCCGGGGCGCGACGGGGAGCGCTGACGCGTGAGCGGCGACTTCTCCCTCTGGGTCTACCTCGCCAAGACGCCGCTGCTGTGGCTGACGGTGACGCTGACCGCCTACGTCCTGGCCGACCGGATCGCCGCCGCGACCGGCCGGCATCCGATCGCCAATCCAGTACTGATCACGGTGACGCTGGTCGGCGGCGTGCTGGCGCTGACCGGCACGCCCTATCCGGTCTATTTCGAGGGCGCGCAGTTCGTGCACTTCCTGCTCGGGCCGGCCACCGTGGTGCTGGCCATGCCGCTCTACGAGCGGCGGGCGACGGTCAAGCGGGCGCTGGTTCCGATGCTGACGGCTCTGGCCGCGGGCGCCGTGACGACGCTGGCCGTGGTGATCGTCCTGGCCCGGCTGCTCGACATCCCGCAGCCGGTCCTCGTTTCGCTGGCTCCCAAATCGGTGACCTCCGGTGTCGCCATGGGCATCGCGGAGGCGCTCGGCGGCGATCCGACGCTGACCGCGATCCTGGTGATCCTCACCGGCATCATCGGGGCGATCCTGGTGACGCCGATGATGAACGCGCTGAAGATCGACGACATGCGCGCGCGCGGTTTCGCCGCCGGGCTGGCCGCCCACGGCATCGGCACGGCACGGGCCTTCCAGGTGAGCGAGGTCGCCGGCACCTTCGCGGGCATCGCCATGGGGCTCAACGCTTTTCTGACGGCGATCCTGGCGCCGCTGGCGCTGCATCTGCTGTTCTGAGCAGCTCTGCGACGACACCCTGCGACCCATAAGAGCTCTCGGCAGATCGGGCGCTGGCGGCCCCTGACGCTCCCGGTGCGGCCATCAAGGCACAGCGCAGGAGACGTTCAGCCCATCCGGTTCGCCGGCCGACCATCGACCAAGCGTGCACGCTGAATGGGCGTTGACTGAAATTACATATTTTAGGTAGAATGATTCATCAATCAATTCGCCTCTTGGTTGTGTCGAGAATTCGACACTGAAGTTTTGGCGGCCTCAAAATCGCTGCGCGAAAGAACGCTCCGTCGCATGACGACGGTACGGAGGAAGCGGCCATGCGGACCATTCCGCCGAGTGTCGATATCGCTGCGCGCATCCTGAGCGCGTATGTCACGCGTAACAGCGTCCCTGCCGATATCCTGCCGGATATACTCTCTACGGTCCACAGCGCCGTTCTGTCGCTGAACCAGCCGTCGCAACCTGCGGTCAGGCGTGCGACCGAGGCGCAGATCCGAGCCTCGATCCGGCCCGACGCCCTCGTCAGCTTCGAGGACGGGAAGCCCTACAAGACCCTGCGGCGGCACCTGACCCTCCGCGGGCTGACGCCGGAGGCCTACCGGGTCAAATGGGGTCTGCCGGTCGATTATCCCCTGGTGTCGGCGACCTACAGCGCCCTTCGCTCCGACATCTCACGCCAGATCGGGGTCAATCAGCGGCTCCGGGTGAAGATGGCGGCGGAGTAGGCGCCGTTGCGGTCGCGACGTCCTGGATCAGCAGCGCCACGAGCCCCGACCATCCGGTCTGATGGGAGGCGCCGACGCCCCGACCGGTATCGCCGTCGTAGTATTCAAAGAACAGCACGTGGTCGCGGAAATGCGGG
This sequence comes from Methylobacterium guangdongense, assembly GCF_038442355.1. NCBI lineage: Bacteria > Pseudomonadati > Pseudomonadota > Alphaproteobacteria > Hyphomicrobiales > Methylobacteriaceae > Methylobacterium > Methylobacterium guangdongense. The sequence goes on along the minus strand of NZ_JBBXMX010000001.1, from coordinate 471,333 downwards.
TCGTCTTGCTCCAGCCGGCTGTCGCCGTAGACAGGCCTGCGCCCGTCGGTGCCGCGGGTCGAGAGGGCGATGAGGCGGCGTGACAGGTCCAGGGCGATCTCGCGGAGCGACGACGTCCGTCCCGAGCCGGTCGGCGCCTCGACCCGGAAGTCCGGGCCGTAATAGTCGTGGAACAGGTTCAGGGCGGTGATCAGCAGATAGTTGACCGGCATCCAGACCGGCCCGCGCCAGTTCGAGTTGCCGCCGAACAGGCGCGAGCGCGATTCCGCGGGCTCGTAGGCGAGACCCAGATCCCGCCCGTTCCAGGTGAAGCAGAAGGGTTTCTCCTTGTAGACGCGGGAGACCCCCCGCAGGCCGTGATCGGACAGGAACTCCGCCGGATCGAGGGCGCGCTGCAGCAGTGCCTTCAGCCGGTGCCCGCGCAGCAGCGACAGCAGGGCGGACTGGCCCTGGCCGGGCTCGTTCCAGCGCGACACCAGGGCGGCGAGGTCCGGCCGGTTCCTGAGGAAGAACGACATCCGGCTGCGCAAAGCCGGCAGCTTTTCCAGATCGCCTTCGCCGATCGTCGCCACCGCGAAGATCGGGATCAGGCCCACCAGCGTCCGCACCCGGATCGGCAGGCGCGCGCCCGCGCGGGTCTCGATCACGTCGTAGAAGAAGCCGTCTTCCTCGTCCCACACGCCGTCGCCGGTCGCCGCCGCGATCAGGAGGAAATGCTCGAAGAACTTTTCCGCCATGTCCTCGTAGGTCCGGTCGCGGAGCGCCAGTTCGATGGCGATGCGCATCAAGGCGAGCGCATAGGCGGCCATCCAGGCGGTGGCGTCGGACTGGGTCAGGGTGGCGCCGTCGCCGACCGGCTTCGACCGGTCGAAGATCCCGATATTGTCGAGCCCGAGGAAGCCGCCCTGGAACAGGTTGCGGTCGTCGGCATCCTTGCGGTTGACCCACCACGTGAAGTTCAGCGTCAGCTTGTTGAAGATCCGCTTGAGGAAGACGTGGTCCGGCGTGCCGGTGAGCGCCCGGTCGAGCTCGAACACCCGCCAGGCGGCGAGCGCGTGGATCGGCGGGTTGGCGTCCCCGAAGCCCCATTCGTAGGCCGGCAACGCCGCGTTCGGGTGGGCGTAGGACTCATCGACGAGGAGCAGGAGCTGGTTCTTGGCGAAGTCGGGATCGACCAGCGCGAACACGATCGCCTGCAGGGCGAGGTCCCAGGAGGCGAACCAGGGATATTCCCAGGCATCCGGCATCGAGATGATGTCGTTGGCGCGCAGGTGCGCCCAGTCGCCGTTGCGTCCGTACCGGCGCTCGGGCGAGGGGGCGGGCTGGGCCGGATCGCCCGCGAGCCACTCGCGCACGTCGTAATGGTAAAGCTGCTTCGACCAGAGCATGCCGGCGAGCGCCTGCCGTTGGACACGGCGCATCTCGGGATCGGCGATCGGTGCCTGGAGGGCGGCGTAGAAGGCGTCCGCCTCCGCCTCGCGGGTGGCGAAGGCGGCGTCGAAATCCGCGAAGGGCTCCCCCGGCGCGGTCTCGGCGCGCAGGCGCAGGCGTAGGGTGCGGCTCTCGCCGGGCCCGAGGTGCAGCGTGTAGCGCGCCGCGCATTTGGTGCCGGACAGGTGGTTGACGGCCGATCGATCGCCGCCGACCACGCATCGATCGATCCCGTCCTTGTAGAAGCCCGCGGCGGGGCCTGAGCCGAACAGGCGGTGTGTGTTGGTCTCGTTCTCGGTGAACAGCAGCTCCGCCGCGTCCTCGGCAAAGAAGCGCATCGGCGGCATGTCGGGATGGCGCACCCAGACCGACCCGTCGGATCCCGCCATCAGCTCCGGCTTCGGCGTGCCCTGCTTCCACGACCACGTGTTGCGGGCCCAGAGCTGCGGCAGCAGGGTGAGGTCGGCGGCCTCCGGGCCCCGGTTGGTGGCGGTGACCCGCATCAGGATGTCGTCGGGCGCCGCCTTGGCGTATTCGATCGCGACATCGCAGTAGCGGCCTTCGTCGAAGACGCCGGTGTCGAGCAGCTCGAATTCCGGATCGTCGAGGCCGCGGCGGGCATTCTCCGCGACGAGCCGGTCATAGGGAAATTCGGCCTGCGGACACTTGTAGAGCATCCGCATGAAGGCGTGGGTCGGAGTGCCGTCGAGGTAGTAGTAGAGTTCCTTGACGTCCTCGCCGTGGTTGCCCTCCTGGTTGGTCAGGCCGAACAGTCGTTCCTTCAGGATCGGATCGCGGTGGTTCCAGAGGGCCAGCGACAGGCACCAGTTGAGGTGACGGTCGCCGAAGCCGCCGATCCCGTCCTCACCCCAGCGGTAGGCCCGGGACCGGGCATGGTCGTGGGGCAGGTAGTCCCAGGCGTCGCCGCCGGGACTGTAATCCTCCCGGACCGTGCCCCATTGCCGGTCGCTGAGATACGGCCCCCAGCGGCGCCAAGCGGGATCCGTGCGCGCCGCGACCAGCCGGAGACCTTCCGCGGTCTCGAACAGGCCTGGTCTCGCACCGTCGGGCTTGATCATCGGCGCACTGCTCCGGATACGGCCTGTGCGACGCTGAATAGGGCTGCGCGGCCGGCAGCGGAAGTCGGTGACCCTCCCGAAACTGTCTCAAAGCCTCGTGGTCAGGCGAAGGCCCTCCGGGGTCGCCAGGGCGCGCAGGTGGCGGAAATCGGGGATCGCGGGGTGCCCGGACGAGGCCGGCTCGTGATGGGTCGCGGTCACCACGACCACCGATGCACCCGCCGCCTCGGCGGCGCGGATCCCGGCCGGCGCATCCTCGAACACGCAGCAATCCGCCGCGGCGATGCCCAGCAGACGGGGGGCCTCCAGGAAGCAATCCGGCGCGGGCTTACCCTGCGACACGTCCTCGGCCGCCACCATCAGCTCAGGTACCGGCATGTCGGCTGCCGCGAGGCGGCGGAGCGCCAGGGCCTTCGGGGCCGAGGTCACGATCGCCCAGCGCTCCGGCGGCAGGCTTGCCAGGAACGCCCGCGCGCCGGGGATCTCGGTGACGTCGGCGACATCCTCCATCTCGGCGGCCGTGATCGCCGCCGCCTCGGCCTCGGGATCGACCCCCGGCAGGTTGAGGCGGCGGATCGTCTCCACGGAGCGCACGCCGTGGATCGTCGGCAGGAACGTCGCCACGTCGAGCCCGTGCGCCGTGGCCCAGCGTGACCAGGTCCGCTCGGCGGACGCAATCGAGCTGATGAGGGTACCGTCCATATCGAACAGCAGCGCGGCGAACGGGCGCAAGGGAAGAGTCGTGGTCATGGCGGAGGGCTACCGGCAGCCCGACACGGCAGCAACCGGGGTGCGCGCAGGGGAGCCGAGCGCCGCCCGCTTCACGGGCCGCCGGCTTTGGTGTAGCGCGGGGCAACCCCGGGCCCCGGATGCCCGCAACCGCGAACCCTGCCCGACCCATGTCCAGCCGCATCGACGCCACCTTCGCCCGCGCCCGCGCGGAGAACCGGGCCGTCCTCGTCACCTACGTGATGGCGGGCGATCCCGATCCCGAGACTTCCCTCGAGGTCCTGAAGGCCTTGCCGGGTGCCGGCGCCGACATCCTGGAATTCGGCCTGCCCTTCACCGACCCGATGGCGGACGGCCCGGCCATCCAGGCGGCGGGCCTGCGGGCGCTGAAGGCCGGACAGACGGTTGCCGTCACGCTGGACCTCGTGCGCCGCTTCCGGGCGGAGAACGGCACCACCCCGATCGTGCTGATGGGCTACTACAACCCGATCCACACCTACGGCGTCGATCGCTTCCTCGAGGACGCGGTGGCGGCCGGGATCGACGGGCTGATCGTGGTCGATCTGCCGCCGGAGGAGGATTCCGAGCTGTGCCTGCCGGCGCTCGCCAAGGGCCTGGCTTTCATCCGGCTCGCGACGCCGACCACCGACGCCCGGCGCCTGCCGGCCGTGCTCGCGAACACCGCGGGCTTCGTCTACTACGTGTCGATCACCGGCATTACCGGCACCGCGACGCCGGATTTCGGCAAGGTGTCGGAGGCGGTCGGCCGCATCCGCCAGCACACCGACCTTCCGGTCGTGGTCGGCTTCGGGGTGAAGACCGGCGCCCACGCGGCGGCGATCGCCAAGGGCGCCGACGGCGTGGTGGTCGGCTCGGCGCTGGTGGACGCGCTGGTCCGCTCGCTCGACGCCGAGGGACGGCCGCAGGCCGGCACCGTCCCGGCGGTGACGGGGCTGGTGCGTGAACTGGCCGAGGGCGTGCGCGCCGCCTCGGTGGAACGGGCGGCCTGAGCGGAATTCCCGGCTGACCCTGGCGGTGAGGCGCCCGCCACCTGATATTGGCGCGGGCTCGAAGCGGACGGACGCGAGGCGATGGTCGAACCGATGAACTGGATCTCGGAGGTGGTGCGCCCCCGGATCAAGACCCTGTTCAAGCGCGAGACGCCCGAGAACCTCTGGGTCAAATGCCCGGACACGGGCCAGATGGTGTTCCACAAGGAGGTGGAGGCCAACCACTGGGTCATCCCCGGCTCCGAGCATCATCTCAAGATGAGCGCCCAGGCGCGCCTGAAGATGATGTTCGACGAGGGCACGTGGCTCGACGTGGCGCTGCCCGAGGTCCCCGCCGATCCGCTCAAGTTCCGCGACGAGAAGCGCTACGTCGACCGGCTCAAGGAGGCCCGCGCCAAGACCGGGCTGCAGGACGCGTTCAAGATCGGCTTCGGCCGGGTCGGCGGCCTGCCGATGGTGCTGGCCGCGCAGGAATTCGGCTTCATGGCCGGCTCCCTCGGCATGGCGGCGGGCGCGGCCTTCGTCCGTGGCGCCGAGACCGCGCTGGAGAAGCGCACCCCCTACGTGCTGTTCGCGGCCTCCGGCGGCGCGCGCATGCAGGAGGGCATCCTGTCGCTCATGCAGATGCCGCGCACGACCGTGGCGGTGCGCCGCCTCAACGCCGCGCGGCTCCCCTACATCGTGGTGCTGACCAACCCGACCACCGGCGGCGTCACCGCCTCCTACGCCATGCTGGGCGACGTCCACCTCGCCGAGCCGGGGGCGCTGATCTGCTTCGCAGGCCCGCGGGTGATCGAGCAGACCATCCGCGAGAAGCTGCCGGACGGGTTCCAGCGGGCCGAGTACCTGCGCGAGCACGGCATGGTCGATCAGGTGGTCCACCGCCACCAGCTCAAGGAGACCATCGCCCGCCTCTGCGGCCTCCTGACCAACGTCGCCGAGCCGGTGACTGCGGCCTCGGCCGCCGAGGCGGCGTAAAGCCCGCGCGATGGCCTCGTCCGATGCCCTGATGGCGCGATTCCTCGCGCTGCACCCGCGGACCATCGACCTGTCGCTCGGCCGGATCGAGCGGCTGCTCGCCAAGCTCAACCATCCGGAGCGGCGCCTGCCGCCGGTGATCCACGTCGCCGGCACCAACGGCAAGGGCTCGACCATCGCGTTCATGCGGGCGATCCTCGAGGCCGGGGGGCTGGCCGCGCATGTCTACACCTCGCCCCACCTCGTGCGCTTCCACGAGCGGATCCGGATCGGCGGGATCGGCGGCGGGCAGTTCGTGGACGAGGACCGGCTGGCGGACGCCTTCGCGCGTTGCGAGACCGCCAATGCCGGCGAACCGATCACCATGTTCGAGATCACCACGGCGGCGGCCCTGGTGCTGTTCTCGGAGAGCCCGGCCGATGTGCTGCTGCTGGAGGTCGGGCTCGGCGGCCGGCTCGACGCCACCAACGTGATCGCGCAACCCGCCTGCGCGGTGGTCACGCCGATCGGCCGCGACCACGCCGAGTACCTCGGCGACACGGTCGAATCGGTGGCGACCGAAAAGGCCGGGATCTTCAAGCGCGGCTGCCCGGCGGTGATCGCCGCCCAGGACTATGCCGAGGCCGACGCCGTGCTGTGCCGGCGCGCCGAGGAGATCGGCGCCGGGCCCATCTTCGTGGGCAATCAGGATTTCTCCGTCCACGAGGAGCGCGGCCGGCTCGTCTATCAGGACGAGACCGACCTGTTCGACCTGCCCCGCCCCCGGCTCGCCGGGCGCCATCAGCTGGTCAATGCCGGCACGGCGATCACGGCCCTGCGGGCGGCCGGGTTCGGCGATATCGGCATCACGGCCCTGGAGAAGGGGCTGACCGAGGTCGAGTGGCCGGGCCGGCTCCAGCGCCTGGGCCGCGGTCGGCTGGCCGCCCAGCTCGATTCCGGCACCGAGCTGTGGCTCGACGGGGGCCACAACATCGACGGCGGCCGGATTCTCGCCGCCGCCATGGCGGATCTCGGCGAGAAGAGCGACGTGCCCCTCGTGCTGATCGTCGGGCTGCTCGGCACCAAGGACGCGGACGGCTTCCTGCGCAACTTCGTCGGGCTGGCGCGGGCCCTCGTGGCGGTGCCGATCAGCGGCACGCTGGCGGCACGCCCGGCGGACGAAGTCGCCCGGATCGGCGAGGGCGTCGGCCTCTCGACCTATACGGCGCCGAGCATCGAGGCGGCCCTCGCGATGGTGAAGGACATCGCCTTCGAGCGGCCGCCGCGCATCCTGATCTGCGGCTCGCTTTACTTGGCCGGCTTAGTTTTAGCCGCCAACGACACCCCGCCGGTCTGACGCCGCCCGGGCGGTCTCTTCGGAATCAGGGGCGCCCCAGGGTCCGCAAGTAACCGCCTTGCATCTTGCGGATGTCACTACTGACCGAAGACAACTCTCGATTTTCCGTGCGTTGCCACCCTCGGGTCGTCTATTCGCCGTAATCGACCCGACGAAAGACGTCGTCCGCTCACGCTTTCCCCCGGCTGTGGCGGCCAAGCTACATCCGCGGCGGACCCCATCGCCTAAATTCATGATCGATCGGGCTACTGCTGGGGAGCATAGTAATGAAGCGTCTTATCACGTCTTTGGCCGCGTTTACGGCTTTGACGGCTGCTGCATCCGCCGCCGACCTTCCGCGCCGGGCCGCGCCGCCGCCGGTCTTCACGCCGGTTCCGGTCTTCACCTGGACGGGCGCCTATTTCGGTATCAACGCCGGCTACGCGTTCGATGCCAGCAGCCGTTCCAACAACAGCGGCTTCGTCCAGACCGCCGGCAGCCCGGCCGTCCTGACCGGCGCCGGCCTCGTGCCCTACCAGGCCCTGGCCCCGAACGGCTCCGTGCTGCTCTACAACCGCAACAACCGCGAAGGTTTCTCGGGCGGCGGTCAGATCGGCTACAACTACCAGTTCACCCCGGGCTCGGGCATCGTGGTCGGCTTCGAGGCTGACGCGCAGTACCTCGATTTCGGCGGTCGCCCGCGCTACGCCACGAACGCCCGCGCCGTGAACGCCGGCTTCCTGCCGGTCAACGGCACGCTGAACACGCTGGACTTCTTCGGCACCGTCCGCGGCCGTCTCGGCTACGCCTTCGACCGGACCCTCGTGTACGCCACCGGCGGCTTCGCCTACGCCACCGGCACCGACGACGGCACCCGGAACATCGCGTTCCAGAACTTCGCCGGCCGCCGCGACGACTTCAAGACTGGCTACACAGTCGGCGGCGGCGCCGAGTTCGCCCTGCCCACGGACTCGTTCCTGAACTTCTTCCGCTCCTCGGCGGTGACGTTCAAGGTCGAAGGCCTGTACGTCAGCCTCGACCGCAACCGCACCGGCTTGCCGCTGGTCGGCGCCGCCGCCGTCAACGGCGCGTATCAGCCGGTCTATGCCGTCACCGGCAGCAGCCGCAACTCGAACGACTTCGCCGTCGTCCGCGCCGGCCTGAACTACAAGTTCGGCTCGTACTGAGACCGAAAGCCTGATCCCGGGCTTCGGCCCGGGGTCGGAAACAACAAGATCTGGGCTCGAAACCGAGAAAGCCCGGCCTTGCGGCCGGGCTTTCCTTTTGTCGTCAGCGTGTTTCGGTCAGGCGGTCTGGGCGCCGATCCAGCGCGACAGGTCGCCCTTGGGGGCGGCGCCGACCTTCTGATCGACCCGCTCGCCGTTCTTGAACAGCAGCAGGGTCGGGATCGAGCGGATGCCGTACTGGGCGGCGATCTGCGGATTCTCGTCGACGTTGACCTTGGCGATCTTCACCTTGCCCTGCAGGTCGGTGGCGATCTCCTCAAGGGCCGGGCCGATCTGGCGGCAGGGGCCGCACCACTCCGCCCAGAAATCCACAACGACGGGCTCGGCGGACTGAAGAACGTCCTGCTCGAAGCTCGCGTCGGTTACCTTCATGGTCGCCATAACGTCACCCTTCGGAAGTCGCCGCCTGGAGGGCGGCGTCGGACGGGCAGGGGCCCGCGCGGTTCGACCAGAATTGGCGACGGGTCGGGGCGTGGTCAAGAAGTCCTGATGCGCCGGCATGATCCGTCATGGGGACATGCCTCATGCGTGTGCGCTGGCGCATGTCGGACACGCCCACCGGATCGATCTTACGCCGCGATCCCGGCCCGCTCCAGCGCCGCCGCGATATCGGCCGCGTCGAGGGCGCGGATCACCGGCCCGGATGTCCAGACCAGCATGGGGCGGATCGTGCGGCCGGGGTAGATCTGGCCGAGGAGCCGCGCGTAGAGGGCGATCTGGCCGGCTTCGGCCGGGGGCAGGGGGGCATCCGGATCGGGCGGGCGCCCGGTCTTGAAGTCGGCGACCCGCACCGAGTCCGCGGTGACGCAGAGCCGGTCTACGCGGCCCTGGACCACGCGCTCGCCGGCCGCCGTGCGCACCCGCCCCGACAGGCTCACCTCGGCGCGGGCGTCCGGTGCGAACAGGGGCGCGAGGTCCGGATCGTCGATGATGCGCAGGACGGAGCGGACGATGGCGCTATGGGCAGGCCGGGGCAGCCCGGGCGCCCGGGACCGGACGAAGGCGAGGCCGGCCGCCTCCCGCCGGTCTTGCACGACGCGGGGAAGGTGCTGCAGCAGGGCGTGGATCAGGATGCCGCGCCGCCGGGCCTGCGCGTCGGCGAGGCGCGGCGGCGGCACGCGGGTGCCGTCCGCGGCCGCGAGCGCCCCGGACGGGTTGAGCGACTGAAGCTCCGGCTCCGGCGGCACGGGGCTGCGGAGCCAGCCGGGCTCAGGCTCGGGCGCCGGGATCGCCGCCGGTGCGTCGCGCTTGCGGGCGGCCTCCGTCCCGTCGTGCCACACGATCGCCGGGCCGTAGAGGAGGTCGACGGTCTGGCCCGTGCCCAGGGTCGCCTCCAGGCCGGCCTGGATCATCCGGCACCACGCGGCCTCGGTCTCGCGCTCGTGGCCGCGGAACGGCGCCACGATGAGGCGGTCGGCCGCCCGGGTCATGGCCACGTAGAGCAGGCGGTTGTGCTCCTGCCGCGACCGGGCGAGCAGAGCGGCCCGGGCGGCCTCGGTGGCGGCGCAATCCTGCGTGCGCCCACCGGACCAGACCGGCGGCAGTGCCGTTCCGGCCTCCGCCAGGGGCAGCAGGGGCGGGTCGTTGCGGCCGAGCGGCTCGCAGCCGTCGAGGAGCACCACGACCGGCGCCTCCAGGCCTTTGGCCCCGTGCACCGTCATGACGCGCACCTCGTCGCGCCCGGACTCGAGATCGCGCTTGACCGTATGCCCGGCCTCGGCGCCGACATAGCGTGACAGGAATCCGCCGAGGGAGGGGGCGTCCTCGCCGGTCTCAGCCTGCGCGGCGGCGGCGAGGAAGACGTCGATGGCATCGCCCGCCTCGCCGCCCAGCCGCGCCACCAGCTTGGCTCGGCCGCCCAGAGGCCCGAGGAGCCGCGCGTAGAAGCCGAACGGGCCGTGCAGGCCGGCCAGCGCGATCCACTCCGTCAGCGCCGCGAGCCCGCGGGTCGCTGCGGCATCCCCCGATGTGGCGTGGCGGTGGAGGGCATCCTCCAGCGTCTCCGACAGGTCGCGGCGGGCGGCGATCCGTACCAGATCCTCGTCCGTCAGGCCGACCAGCGGCGTCTTGAGCGCGGTGGCCAGCGTCAGGTCGTCGGCGGGCAGGAGGCCGGCCCGGCCGGCGGCGACGAGATCGGCCACCGCGATATGGGCCGAGACCTCCAGCCGGTCCTGGCCGGCCACCGGAACCCCGAGGCCCTTCAGGGCGCGGATCACCTCCTCGAAGGCCGGTCCGCGCTTGCGCACGAGGATCAGCACGTCGCCGGGGCGCCAGATCCGGCCGGTGGCGTCACCCCGGGTGATCCAGGTCCGCACGGCCTGCGCGACCCGTCGCGCGGTGACGATCGCCGGGGCGCTGGTCTCGGGGGCGTCGACCGGGGCGGTCCAGGCATCGGGCTCGGCCGCCGGCTCGGGCTCGGCGATCGGCCACAGCTCCACGGCCCCGGGCGCGCCGGGCCGCGCGCTGGCATGGACCGTCCGGCGCACCGTATCCTCGAAGGACAGGCCCTCATTGTGCGCGTCGAGGGCGAAGACCGCGTCGACCGCCCGCAGGACGAGGCTGGTGGAGCGGAACGACAGGGTCAGCGGCACGTCCTCGAAGATCAGCCCGGCCGAGCGCGATTCCGCGATCCAGGCCGCCCGCGTCAGGGCGAATTCCCGCGGCTCCGCGCCCTGGAAGCCGTAGATCGACTGCTTGGGATCGCCCACCGCGAAACGGGTGCGGCTGCCGGTCCGGGCGCCCTCGCCGGCGGCGAATTCCTGGGTGATCGCCCGCAGGATCGCCCATTGCTCCGGGTTGGTGTCCTGCGCCTCGTCGACCAGGACGTGGTCGATGCCCCGGTCGAGCTTGTACAGGACCCAGCCGGCCCCGACCCGGCCGAGCAGGTCCAGGGCCTTGTGGATCAGGTCGTCGAAGTCGAGGGCGCCGAGCCGCGCCTTCTGCGCCTCCACCCGGCGGTGGATCTCGGCCGCGAGCTGGAACAGGGCCTGCGTGCGGGCATGGGCCCGGGCGGCGCGCAGGCGGTCGAACAGCGGGTCCAGCCGGTCGCGCTCGGCGATCAGCGCTTCCTTGGCTGTGGCCGGCACCGCCTTGGTGCCGAGGCTGCTGTCGGCCTTGGGCTCGTCCTTCTGGGTGAAGAAGACCGACCGGTAGAGCGCGAGGGCTTCGGCCCGATCGGGCCGTCCTTCCGAGCGCACGCGCTCGGCTTCCGCCTCGGCGAGGGCGTCGGCGAGCTTCTCGTCGTTGGCCTTGCCGGTGCGGAGGGCCGCCACCAAAGCCGCCCTGTCGTCCGGCCGGCATCCGGGGCCGCCCTCGAGGATCGCGGCCTCGATCCGCTCGGCCGTCTCCTCGGCGGCGAGGCCGAGCGCCCCGTGCAGGCGCCCGAACGCGGCTTCCAGACCGGCGGCATCGCCGACGAAGCTCCGGGCCCGCAAAGCGGACCGGATCGCCGCGCGCAGGGCGTCGCCCGTCGCCTCGGGGGCGACCCGGGCCAGGGCGGCGCTGAGCGGCGTGTCGCCGTTCGAGACCGCGTCGGCCAGGACGTTGGCCATCTCGATCTCGAAGATCTCGCGGGCCTTGGTGTCGTCGAGCACCACGAAGCGCGCCGGCACGTTCGCCTCGAAGGGGAACATGTGCAGCAGCCGCTCGCATAGGGCGTGCAGGGTCTCGATCTTGAGGCCGCCCGGCGTCTCGACCGCCCGGGCGAAGAGCCGGCGCGCCATGCGGAGGCGCTCCGGCCCGGCCCGCTCGCCGGTGAGCTCGGCCAGTTCGGCGGCCAGCGTCGCGTCGTCCAGGGTCACCCAGCGTCCGAGCAGCCGGAACACGCGGATCGCCATGTTGGCGGCCGCCGCCTTGGTGAAGGTGAGGCACAGGATCCGCCCGGGGGGCGACCCGTCGAGCAGGAGGCGCACCACCCGGTCGGTGAGCACCTTGGTCTTGCCCGCCCCGGCATTGGCCGAGACCCAGGCGGAAGCGCGCGGATCGGCCGCCCGGCGCTGGTTGGCGCGGGTCAGGTCGTCGACGACAAAGGGTTTTGGGGCTTGGAGGCTGCTCAACGGTCCCGTCCGGATCGGCTGCCGCCTCTCTCTACAACAGAAACGCGTTCACGGGCCCGCCTTGGCGTCACAGAGGATGCAACGGGATTGCCCCACGCGCGCCGGCAAAGCATGGATGCAGGCGACGATTGCAGCGACATCGAAGATACCCGTGACCCAGCCGACATCCGAGCCGGCGCGCCCGCCGATCCGCTTCCGCGGCCGCTCCTTCATGGCGACCGTGCTGGCGCCGATCCCGCCCGTGGCCGACTGGCTCGGCGACCTCGACGCCCTGAACCGGCGCGCGCCGAATTTCTTCGCGGGGCGCCCGGTGATCCTCGACCTCGCGGGCCTGCGTCTGACGCGGGAGGACCTCGACGGGCTGCTGGCGGATCTCGCCGCGCGCCACATCGCGATCCTCGGGATCGAGGGCGCGCCGCCGGCTCTCCTGGCCCCTGGGATGCCGCCGGCCCTGTCGGGCGGGCGCGCCGCCGGGGAGGTCGCCATGCCCGCCCCCGGCGAGGCCGCGCCGCCGGAGCCGCAGCCCAAGGAGGCCGCACGCTCGCTGATCCTCGATACGCCGGTGCGCTCGGGACAGACCGTGCTGCATCTCGAAGGCGACGTGACCGTCCTGGGCGCCGTCGCCTCGGGGGCCGAGGTGATCGCGGGGGGCTCGATCCACGTCTACGGCGCCCTGCGCGGCCGGGCGATCGCGGGCGCCGCGGGCAACCCCGCCGCGCGGATCTGGTGCCGCAAGTTCGAGCCCGAGCTGGTGGCGATCGACGGCCTCTACCGCGCCGCCGACGACCTCGACCCGGCCTTCCGCGGTCAGGCCGTGGAGGTCCGGCTGCTGGAGGACGCGATCAAGCTGAACCTGTTCGAGCGAGGGTAGGCGTCCGTCCGACCCAGGCTCGTTGGTCATCCGATAGGCGCCCGGCTTCACGGGGTTGGCCATGTCGACGGCTTGGCGGGGTCCTCTATAGTGGGGCTTCAGAACCGTTCGCCTTGAGTTCGCAGCATGGCCTCGTCCACATCCATCGAGCTCGATGACGCGCTGAAGGGTCGGATCGAGCAACTTGCCGAAATCCGTCGCCGCACGCCCGACGGCATCATGCGCGAAGCCATCGCCCAATATGTCGACCGTGAGGAGAAGCGGGAGCTTCTGCGGCAGGACACCCTGAAGGCTTGGGACGAAGCTCAAGCGTCCGGCCTTCATGTGACGGCTGAAGAGGTCGAGCAGTGGTTGTCGAGTTGGGGCGATGAGAACGAGCGTCCCGCGCCCGAATGCCACGAGTAGTCTTCACTGCGGCAGCGCTTCGCGATCTTCAGCGCCTGCGCGCGTTTCTTCGTCCGAACAATCCGTCGGCGGCTCAACGAGCCGGCGCGATCATCATTCAGGGCCTTCAGAAGCTTGGTGTCCATCCGCGGATGGGCCGAAGGATCGAGGATTTCCCTGAAGAGTATCGAGAGTGGCTGATCGGTTTCGGGGATAGCAGCTACGTCGCGCGCTATCGGTTCGACGGCGAGGTGGTAACGATCCTGGCCGTGCGACATCAGAAAGAAGCCGGGTTCTGACCGGGCGGTCATACGCTTGAGCGCACGGCGTCGTCGAATAGAGATTTCCGTTCATTCCGAGGCTGGAGCATCGTCGCGACCCGAGGGCATGGTTCGCGCGCCGACGGGCGATAGATGCTCTGCAAGCGTCCTCCGCTGCACCGATACCAGGATCCCGGCAGAATTTGCCGACCGGATCAGAAACTTAACCCTTCGGTAACCATACCCGCCGTCAATGGTCCGGTAAGGACTCTTAACGGGCGGACATGAGCGAGACTCTCCCCGAGCCGATCGAACCGGAGACCGCCCAGGCGGCATCTCCCTCCGCGCCCCGGCCGCTCAGCCTGCGCGGGCGGGCCTTCAAGGCCCTGGCCCTCTCCCCCGAGCCGCCACTCCCCGAGTGGCTCGCGGGCCTCGACGCGGCGCTCAAGCGCTCGCCGACCCTGCTGAAAGGCCGGGCCGTCATCCTCGACTGCGCCCAGCTCAAGCCTGAGCCGGACGCCCTCGAAACGTTAATGAACGAACTTAGGGCCCGTGGCATCTCGGTCCTCGGGATCGAGGGCGCCGACGCGGTCGGTGCGGGGCTGCCGCCGCTCCTGCTCAAGGGGCAGCCGACCGAGAAGGTCGAAATCCCGAGCGTACCGGCGGAGCCGCCGCAACCGGTGGTCACCTCGATCACCGTCGAGGGCTCGGTCCGGTCCGGTCAGAGCGTCATCAACCCGACCGGGGACGTGACCGTGATGGGCTCGGTCTCCTCGGGGGCCGAGATCCTGGCCGGGGGCTCGATCCACGTCTACGGCGCCCTGCGCGGTCGCGCGATCGCCGGAGCCGCGCGCAATCCGCGCGCACGAATCTACTGCCGCAAATTCGAACCCGAGTTGCTGGGGATCGACCGCCTCGTGCGGACGGCGGAGGACATGGGCACGACCCTGCGCGGCAAGGCCGCCCAGGTCTGGCTCGATGGCGGCAACATCCGAATGGCAAGCTTGGACTGAGCAAGCTCTGGATTAAGGGAGATCGACGCGTGGCAAAGGTTCTCGTCGTCACATCGGGCAAGGGCGGCGTCGGCAAGACGACGACGACCGCGGCCCTCGGAGCGGCCCTGGCGCAGGGCGGGCAGAGCGTGTGCGTCGTCGATTTCGACGTCGGCCTGCGCAACCTCGACCTGATCATGGGCGCCGAGCGCCGCGTGGTCTACGACCTGATCAACGTGGTCAACGGCGACGCCAAGCTGCCGCAGGCGCTGATCAAGGACAAGCGGGTCGACACCCTGCACCTGCTGCCGGCCTCGCAGACCCGCGACAAGGACGCGCTCACCGATGCGGGCGTCGCCCGGGTCATGGAGGAGCTGCGCGAGAAGTTCGATTGGGTGATCTGCGACTCCCCCGCCGGCATCGAGCGCGGCGCCCAGCTCGCCATGCACCACGCCGACATCGCGGTGGTCGTGACCAACCCCGAGGTCTCCTCGGTGCGCGACTCCGACCGGATCATCGGCCTCCTCGATTCCAAGACGGCCAAGGCCGAGAAGGGCGAGGAGATGGAGAAGCACCTGATCCTCACCCGCTACGACCCGTCCCGGGCCGACCGCGGCGACATGCTCAAGACCGAGGACGTGCTCGACATCCTGTCGATCCCGCTGCTCGCGATCATCCCGGAGAGCCAGGAGGTGCTGCGCGCCTCGAACCTCGGCTGCCCGGTGACCCTCAACAACCCCCTCTGCGCCCCGGCGCGGGCCTATGCCGACGCGGCACGCCGGCTGAAGGGCGAGGAGGTGCCGATGAGCCTGCCGGTCGAGCGCAAGTCGTTCCTCGACAAGCTGTTCATGCGGAGGGCGGCATGAGCATCCTCGGGATCTTCCAGAAGCGCAATTCCGGGTCGGTCGCCCGCGACCGCCTGCAGCTGATCCTGGCCCACGAGCGTGCGGAGTCGGGTCGTCCCGACCTCGTGCTCCAGCTCCGCGAGGAGATCCTGGCGGTGATCGCCAACCATGTCGCGGTCGAGCCCGACAAGGTGAAGGTCACCCTGGAGCGCGGCGAGGCGGTCTCGACGCTCGGCCTCGACATCGAGCTCCCGCTCGGTGCCGCCGCCAAGCTCGACGCGAAGCTCGCGGCCAAGCTCGCCGAGGTCGCCGCCAACAAGGGCGGCCGGCCGGGATCCTCCAAGAAGGCCGCTTGAGCCGCAGCGGGGTCTCTCCCGCCGGCACGACACTGCGATAGCCGCGCCCGGTCCGCCGGGTGCGGCGTCGCCTTTTGGGTTCACGGCCCGGCCCTCGACCGCTCGATGCGTCGCCCTAACTCCGCTCGCGCGGGGGAGAGCGTTCACGGAGCGAACATGCCGAGCGCCACCACCGACGACGGAATCCGCCTCCATTACGAGGAGAGCGGATCGGGAACGCCGCTGGTCTTCGTGCACGAATTCGCCGGGGATCACCGCAGCTACGAGGCGCAGCTGCGCCATTTCGGCCGCCGCTACCGCGCGATCGCCTTCAACGCCCGGGGCTATCCGCCCTCGGACGTGCCCGAGTCCGTCGCGGCCTATTCCCAGGCGCGCGCCGCCGACGACATCCTGGCGATCCTCGATCAGATCGGCGCGCCGCGCGCCCACGTCGTGGGGATCTCGATGGGCGCCTTCGCGACCCTGCATTTCGGCCTGCGCCACCACGACCGCGCTTTGTCGCTGTGCCTCGGTGGATGCGGCTACGGCGCCGAACCGGACCGGCAGGCGACGTTCCGGGCCGAAGCCACGGCGACCGCGGAACTCCTGCGCCGCGACGGCATGGCGGCCTTCGCGGAGCGCTACGCCTACGGGCCAACCCGGGTGCAGTTCGCCAACAAGGATCCGCGGGGGCATGCCGAGTTCAAGCGGTTGCTGGCCGAGCATTCCGCTGTCGGCTCGGCCAACACGCAGCTCGGCGTCCAGAGGGAACGCCCTTCGCTCTACGACCTCACGGACGCGCTGGGCCGGATCACCGTGCCGACCCTGATCGTCACCGGCGATGAGGATTGGCCCTGCCTCGCCCCGAGCCTGATGCTGAAGCGGGTGATCCCCTCGGCGGGCCTCGCGATCCTGCCCAATACCGGCCACGCCCTCTCGGTCGAGGAGCCCGACGCCTACAACGCGTTGCTCGACGCGTTCCTCGCGCAGGTCGAGACCGGGCGCTGGCCGATGCGCGACCCGCGCTCGGCCTCCGCGACGATCACGGGGATCGCGGGCTGACCGGATCCCGCGGGATCAGCCGGAACCGGGCGAACCGCTCCGGCAGGGTCGTGACCACCGCCTGGGGCAGGACCGGCTCGTCCCCATCGAGTTCGATCCGGAATCGGATCAGCACCTGCGCCAATGCGAGCACCGCCTCGCTCAGCGCGAACTGGGCGCCGATGCAGACCCGCGGACCGGCGCCGAAGGGCAGGTAGGCGAAACGCGACGGCGGCGGCGCCCCGGGCAGGAACCGGCCGGGATCGAAGGCCTCCGGGTCCGACCAGAGCGACCGATGCCGGTGGAGAACCCAGGGACTGACCATCACGATGTCACTGGTCTTCACCGCATGCCCCGCCACCGTGTCGGGCCCGAGGGCCCGCCGGACCACCACGAAGGCCGCGGGGTAGAGGCGCAGGGTCTCGTCGATCACCGCGCGGGTGAGGGGGAGGCGTCCGTCGCTCTGGCAGCCGGTCGGGTCGGTGAGGTCCGCGCTCCGGGCCTCCGCGGCGACGCGCTCCTGCACCTCCGGGGCAAGGGCCAGCAGGTAGGAGGCCCAGAACAGCGTGCCGCCCGTGGTCTCGTGGCCGGCGAGGATCATGGTGGCGACCTGATCGCGCAGCTCCGCCGGCGTGAAGGCGGCGCCGGTATCGGGATTGCGCGCCGTCGCGAGCAGGTCCAGCAGGTCGCCCGACCCTGCATGGCTCCGGCCCGAGGCCTGGCGGGCCGCGATGATCCGATCGAGGAACGGGATCCAGCGGCGGCGGAAGCGCGCCCGCGACCAGTCGAGCGGCACCGGCCAACCCGGCGGCGTCACGATGTCGAGGAGGTGCGGCCGGCCCATCCGCTTCCCGTATTGGATGATGAGCCGGCGCAGCTCCGCCCCGTGCTCGTCCATGCCCACCGAGAACATGGCGCGCCCGGCCACCTCCAGGGCGAGCCGGTGATAGGCCGTGAACAGGTCGACCGGGCCCGCCGCGGCCTCGTCGGCGATGTGGTCCAGCCCATCCGTGATGGCGGCCGCGATGTGCGGCACGAGGCCGTCGATCGCCCGCGGCGTGAAGGCCGGGGCCATCGTCCGCCGCTGGTGGCGCCAGGCCGAACCTTCACTGATCAGGAGCCCGTCGCCGAGGATCGGGCGCAGGATCCGGATCGTCCCGGTGGTGCGGGCGTAATTCGCCTGATTCTCGACGAGGACCCGGCGGATCGCCTCCGGGTCATTCAGCACGAAGCTCGACCGGCCGAGCAGGCCCCGGCGGGTCACCGGCTCCTCGAAGGCGCGCCGGGGGAAGCCCCGGAGGCTGTTGTCGCGGATCGAGCGGAGATAGGCCCAGATCGGCAGCTCCCGCTCCGGCGGCACGCGGTGCGGGGGCACCACGCGCGGCAGCCCGGCGAGGCTCGGGGTGGTTCCGGCCTGTGTCACGGTCGCGTCCAGAAGAACGGGCATGGGTGCCATCCTGTGCCGGAGACGGGCCGGGCTGTAAACCGGGAGCCTGCGGGCCGGTCACCCCGCCCTCATTCGGCGGCGCGCAGGCGCGCCTCCGGCTTGCGCAGCGTCAGGCGCCCCGGGAACCGGGCGGCATCCGCCTCCGCCGACAGGCTCGCCACGAGGCTCGCCCGGGGCAGGGTCGCCTCGGCGACATCCAGCAGCGTGTCGACGCCGCGCTCCAGGAACTCGTCGACCCGGTCCACCACCAGAACCTCCGGCTGGCGCAGGATGGCCCGGGCGAGGGCGATCCGCACCCGGACCCGCTCGGCGAGCAATTGGCCGCGGTTGCCCACCTGCTTCTCCAGCCCGCGGAGCTGGATTCCCCGCTCCAGGTCGAACTCCCGGAACACCGCCCGCGCCTCCCGCTGGATGATCGCCTCGCCGTGCATCCGCGCCGTGTCGATGCGGCCGAACAGCAGGTTGTCGAGCACGGTGCTGCGCGGGTTGATCCGGTTGGGATCGTAGGATTCGACGTCGCAGTCGTGGTCGCCGTGCATGTGGCGCTGGACGATGGTGCGCGCCCCGACGAGACGCTGGGTCATCGCCTCGTCGAGCAGGCCGAAGCGCATCCGCGGCTCGACATAGGCCAGGGTGAGGGCCAGGAAGGCGACGCTGTCCGCCTCGCTGAGCCGCCCGTCGGCGGGCAGGCGGGCGAGCCGGCGCAGGTAGTCCGGCAGGGCGTCCGGCGTGATCAGCGAGAACCGCCGGAACAGCGGATGGCCGGGCGGCACGTCGGCGAAAATGTCCTTTAGGTTGCTGGCGATGGCCACGCCCATGCGGTCGAGGTCGTCGAGGAGATGCGCCTCCTCCAGCGCCCCGCGGAACAGGGGGGCCGCGGCGAGACGCTGCGGATCCGTCAGCGACGGGTCGCGCGGGACGCCGAACAGCAGGTTCTCCCCCACGGTCGCCTGATCGTTGTAGCGGCCGCGGGCGAAGGGGATCACGAGGTCGGCGAGACCCGTCTGCACGAAATGCTGGCGGAGGTGCTCCCGCGCCGCGATCATGCGCTGGCCCGCCGGCGTCTCGTGGGTGACCGAGCTGAGGGCGCCTAGGCCGAACCGGTAGAGGTCGTCGCCGAGGTCGAGGCGGCTCAGGAGGTTGAGGAGGTAGTCGTCGAGACCCTTGGCGTCGCGGATCCCGAGGCGCCGGTAGTCGATCCACGGGTCATCGACGCTGTCGCACGGGTTGCCGGTCTTCACCGCCTCGTTGATCCGCATCTTGCTGAGATCGAGGCTGCCTGTCCGCAGCGGCCGGATGCGCAGGCCGTAGAGGATGTTGTCGCGCAGCGTGCCCGGGAACAGCACCGGCTCCACCCCCGCGAAGGCGATCCGGTAGGCGTGAACCGGCCGCGGCAGGGTCGACAGGTCGTGCTCGCCGATCCGGATCGTCCCGCCCTGCGCCGTCTGGAGGCCGGCGAGGACGCGGGCGAATTCCTGGGCGACCGGGCCGGGCGGGAGGAGGGCGAGGCGCGCCGGCAGCTGGACTTCGGCGTCGGCGACCTCGATCGGCCCGCCGCCCTGCGGGTCGCGCACGGTCAGGCCCTCGATCCGGAGCGGGCTGCCGAGCGGCGGCGGCGTCTCGCCCAGCTCGGGCTCGGCCGGACGCAGGCGCTGCGGTCCGAAATGCGCCGCCACGGTCTCGTACTTCACCTCCACGTCGAGGCGCTGCTGGTCCCAGTCGATCAACTCTTTGAGGGGCGGGGGCAGGTCGCGATAGGCGGCGAGCACGGCCACGAGCTGACCGATATCGAGCTCGCCCTTCAGGGCGAAGTAGCCGCCGATCGCGTAGAACAGGAACGGCGTGACCTGAGCGAGCAGGTTGTTCAGGTATTTGACCGCGAACTTGCGCCGGTAGATCCGCAATCGCAGGTCGTAAAGCGCGTAGAGCCGTCCGCCGATCTCGGCGCGCTCCCAGCGGCCGGTGTCGTTGATCAGCACCGCCGGCAGCCCGTCGAGCACCTCGGCGACGCGGCCCGCGAGGGCCCGCGAGGCGATCTGGCGGCGGCGGCTCAGGCGGATGATCTCGCGCCGGAGCCGCGGGATCACGGTCATCTGAACGCCCACCATGCCGCCGGCCGCGAGGCCGAGCCACAGGTTCTGCATCAGGATGAAGGCGAGGGCCGTGGCCGCCTGCGTGCCGAGGAAGACCGGCACCACGATCGCGTCGCCGATGAAGGAGCCGATCGGCTCGACCTCGTCGCGGATGATCGTGGCGGTCTCGGAGGATTTCACCTCCCGCTGCGTCTCGGATGAGAAGCGCAGCATCAGGGCGAAGAGCTGGAACCGCAGCCGCCGGAGCATCCGCTCGCCGAGGATGCCCTTCTGCAGGTTGATCCAGAACTTGAACGCGCCGTTGATCAGCACGAGGCTCAGGAACAGCGTCGACAGGCCGAGCAGGAGCTCGAACCGATCGAGCTGGAAGCCCTCGAACAATCGGGTGGTGCCGCCGCCGAGAAGCTGCGGCCATGACACCGTGATGTTGAGAAACGGCGCGGTCGCTTCGCCGTGCGCGAAGGCCTTGCCGGTGATCGCGTCGTTGACGATGCGCTTCGGCAGGTCGAGCGAGGCGAAGTAGAACGGCAGGGAAGCCAGGACGACGGCGCAGATCCGGAACTGATCCGCCTTCGAATACCGCCAGATGTACGGGAACAGCCGCGGCTCAAGCGCACGCATCGGTTCGTTCCGAGGGGGAGCTGTCGCCGCGGTCGTCATGCCGATTCGCCGTGCCCATCGCTGGACTCAGACTCGGCACGGTAATCCAAGGGTCTGGCTTCATCCACTGCACCCGAGCGACCGCCCTGCGCGGACCCATGGATCGCCTCACGGCGTCATCGGCTTGTCATATAGGGTGCAGGCGAGCACCTGTGACCCGTCGCAGGGCTGATCTGCGCCCCTTGCCACGCTTGGAACCTGGCAGCGCCAAGCGGCTTCAGAGCCCGATTATCCGGTCTTCCGGCGCCAGCCCGACCGACGGTGGCCTTGCCCAAGAGCGCGCGTCCTTATATTGCGACGCAACCACAACGACTCCGTACCTGAACCGGCGCGGACGGCCGCGCCGCGCGGTCGCCAGGGAGCCGGCACAACCCGTTTCGGGCCGCCATGAATCTGCGCAACATCGCCATCATCGCCCACGTCGACCACGGCAAGACGACGCTCGTCGACAAGCTGCTGGCCCAGTCCGGCACCTTCCGCGAGAACCAGCGGGTCGAGGAGCGGGCGATGGACTCGAACGACCTCGAGAAGGAACGTGGCATCACGATCCTGGCCAAGGCGACCTCGGTCCTCTGGAAGGATACCCGCGTCAACATCGTCGACACCCCCGGCCACGCCGATTTCGGCGGCGAGGTCGAGCGCATCCTGTCGATGGTCGACGGCGTGATCGTGCTGGTCGACGCGGCCGAGGGGCCGATGCCGCAGACCAAGTTCGTGGTCGGCAAGGCGCTCAAGATCGGCCTGCGGCCGATCGTGGCGATCAACAAGGTCGATCGGCCGGATGCCCGCATCAACGAGGTCGTGAACGAGGTGTTCGACCTGTTCGCCGCCCTCGACGCCACCGACGAGCAGCTCGACTTCCCGATCCTCTACGGGTCGGGCCGCAACGGCTGGATGGCCGACAGCCCCGAAGCCGATCCGTCGGTGGGCCTGGAGCCGCTGTTCGAACTCGTGCTCAAGCACGTTCCCCCGGCCCGGACCGAGGAAGGCCCGTTCCGGATGCTCGGCACTCTGCTGGAGGCCAACCCGTTCCTGGGCCGCATCATCACCGGCCGCATCGCGTCGGGCTCGGTGAAGCCCAACCAGTCGATCAAGGTGCTCGACCGCACCGGCAAGGTCGTCGAGACCGGCCGCGTGTCGAAGATCCTCGCCTTCCGGGGCCTGGAGCGCGCGCCGATCGACGTGGGCGAGGCGGGCGACATCGTCTCGATCGCAGGCCTGATCAAGGGCACCGTCGCCGACACGTTCTGCGACCCGCAGGTCGAGACTCCGATCCAGGCCCAGCCGATCGATCCGCCGACCGTGACCATGTCGTTCATCGTGAACGACAGCCCGCTCGCCGGCACCGAGGGCGACAAGGTCACGAGTCGCATGATCCGCGACCGCCTGTTCAAGGAGGCCGAGGGCAACGTCACGCTCAAGATCGAGGAGGCCGCCGACAAGGACAGTTTCTACGTCTCCGGCCGCGGCGAATTGCAGCTGTCGATCCTGATCGAGACCATGCGCCGCGAGGGCTTCGAGATCGCCGTGTCGCGGCCGCGCGTCGTCTACGAGCGCGACGAGAACGGCGGTCTGCTGGAGCCGGTCGAGGAGGTCGTGATCGACGTCGACGAGGAGCATTCCGGCGTCGTCGTGCAGAAGATGTCCGAGCGGCGAGCCGAGATGCTGGAGATGCGGCCGTCGGGCGGCAATCGCCTGCGTCTCGTGTTCCACGCCCCGACCCGCGGCCTGATCGGCTACCAGGGCGAGCTTCTCACCGATACCCGCGGCACCGCGATCATGAACCGGCTGTTCAAGGCCTACGAGCCCCACAAGGGCGAGATGCCGGGCCGGCGCAACGGCGTGCTGATCTCCAACGACCAGGGCGAGGCCGTGGCCTACGCCATGTGGAACCTGGAGGATCGCGGCCCGATGATGATCGAGCCGGGCTGGAAGGTGTACCAGGGCATGATCGTCGGCGAGCACAATCGCGAGAACGATCTCGAGGTGAACGTGCTCAAGGGCAAGAAGCTCACCAACATCCGCACCACCTCGAAGGACGAGGCCGTGCGCCTCACCCCGCCGATCCGGATGACCCTGGAGCGCTCGCTCGCCTGGATTCAGGACGACGAGCTGGTCGAGGTGACGCCGAAGTCGATCCGTCTCCGCAAGGCGGTTCTCGACCCGAACGACCGCAAGCGCGCCGAGCGTTCCAAGGAGAACGCGGCCTGAGCTGAACGTCCGGCACCGGACTTGAATGTCCGGCACCGGACGTGAATGTCCGGCAACCGGGCGCTCAGGTCCGGTTGCTGATGCAGCCCTTATTCCGGATCGCTCTCGGGGCCATCGAACCCTTATGCCGGGCCTCCTAGCTTGGCATGGCGGCACCCGAGAGGTCCGCGTGAACCCCTAAGACGACCATGCCCGTCGCGTTGAATGCATCCCCGTCGCCCCTGTCGGCCGCTGGGACCCCGCTCTCCTACCTCGTCGGCCAGGACGGCGAAGGCCATTGGGTGGCCGTCGAGACCGGCGGACGGGCCGGGGGCATCTTCCGCTCGCGCCAGGATGCGATCCGCTACGCCTGCGTCGAGACCGGGTGCCGGCCCGACGACGTGAAGCTCGCCGCCGGCCCGATCCCGTTCCGGCTCGGCTGACGGGCTACGTCAACTGCTGCCGGGGTCGGTCTCGTCGTTCTGCTTGCCGCCGCTGGCCGGCCCGGCCCCCGGATGACCCTCGGTCTTCTCGTTCGGGTCCTTCACGGCGTCGGGCGCGACGTTCTTCGGCGTCTCGGGCTTCGCGCCCGGCTCGTCGTGTTCGCTCATTCCCGATTCTCCTGTTCGGCTCGGGCGTGCCCGTCCGCGACAGTCTTGCCGGCGGCGGGGCCGCGGGAGGCCTTCTGATCGGAATGGCCGCCGGATGAGCCGCCGATGGCCGGCGGCGACCGCCCCGGCTCGCCGGTGCCGCCCCACCCCTCCCGGGGCTCCGGCTGGGGCTTGCCGCCCCCGCCCATGTCGGTGATGGCGGCCTGATCGGCCGTCTGGTGGCCGCCCCCGGCGGGCGGCTCGCCGCGGGACCCGACGGTGTCGTCGGGCTTGCGGGTGACGGTGCCGGACTCGCTGGTCGGTCGGCCCATCAGCGCTTCCCGTCGTCCTGGCCGACGGCCGCCGTAGCGCGGTCGATCGCCTCGTTCAGCGCCGAGCCGCCGCCGGACTTGCCCTTCAGCTTGTCGAGGTTCTCCCGCGGCGTCTCGGCTTCGGTGGCGTCCGTGGCGTCGGAGCCGGGGGTACCCGAGGCGATCCGCGCGGTCTCGGCGTCGCCCGCCGGGTCGCGCTTCAGATCCGCCTGCGTGCGGGCAGGCGAGCCGACATCCAGCGGCGAGTCCTGGCCGAGATCTTGGCCGTTGCGATCCGCGTTGGCGTCGAAATCCTTCAGCGACGGTCGTTCTGTCTGCCCGATCATGGCTCACCTCTCCGTGTCTTCGCGGGACAACGGAGGCGGCGAAGGAGGGTTGCGCCGGCGGGGCGATCGAGCGCGGGTGGGTCGTCCGCGGCGTCAGCGGCCGACGATCCGCGGCAGGAGCTTCCGGGCGAGGCCCAGGACTGCGTCCTCCGCCGCCCCGCGGTCGATCGACCGGGCGTCGATCGTCAGGAGATCGCCGTCCCGCAGGACGACGGCGGTCGCACCGGCCCCCGACCCGAAGGCGTAGGACGTGATCCACGCCACCGCTCGACCGGCCGGCAGGGTGGTCAGCCGGCAATCCGGGTTCTTCTGCAGGCACATCGTTTCCAGCGCCCCCATGGTGGTCTTGCCGGACCGGATACGGCCCTCGGTTCCATCCGTGAGACGTCCGAGCTGCAGCGCGACCGTGGGAGCACCATCGCAGGGCGGGCAGGTCAGCATGAGCTGGAGGGGCTGCGCCTGCACGGTGGCGTCCTTGCCGAGCGCGTTGCGGGCTTCATCTGCGAGCGGCGTCAGGTCGTGGACAGCAAAGCCCTGCGCCAGCGCCGCCTGAGACCAGAGGCTCGACAGGATCACGAGGAGACAGCGCATCAGGAATCACCGATCGATCACAGGATCGGCGGTAACGGAAAGAGTGAGCTAGATCCAGACCGGCCCTGGAAATTCACCGACCAACTATATCGCACGAAAACAATGGCAAGTTTGTTATTGTGGGGTAAGATAGATCAAGTTTCTAATCTGAAAACTATGGGAATGCGTATTGTTTGTTGCATCTAGGAATTTAATTTTGTAAGTCGGCGGCAGCACAGGGCGCTGTACTTGCGGCGATTCATCGGGACGCTCCGCGGTGTCAATGCGTCCAGTCGCGGGTCGCATTCCGATGGCGCCGGGTCCCACCAAGGCACCCTCAATCACGTAGCCCCGCGCCATCCGAAGGGGCGCGGGGCACGAGCAGGTCCTTGCGCGGAGCAAGGTCTCCCGGTCAGCCGATCCCGTCGAACAGCGCCGACGAGATGTAGCGCTCGGCGAACGAGCAGGCGATCGTGACGATGCGCTTGCCCTGGAATTCCGGCCGCTTGGCCAGTTCGAGCGCGGCCGCGACGTTGCCGCCCGTCGAGATGCCGCCCGGGATGCCCTCCAGCTTGGCCAGCGCCCGGGCGGTCTCGAAGGCGGTCTGGTTGGACACCTTCAGCACGCCGTCGAGGATGTCGGTGTGCAGGTTGTCGGGGATGAAGCCCGCGCCGATGCCCTGGATCTTGTGCGGGCCGGGCTGGCCGCCCGAGATGACCGGGGAATCCTCCGGCTCGACGGCGAAGACCTTGAGGTTCGGCAGGCGCGGCTTCAGCACCTCGCCGACGCCCGTCACGGTGCCGCCGGTGCCGACGCCGGCCACGAACGCATCGAGCTGGCCGCCGGTGTCGCTCCAGATCTCCTCGGCCGTGGTCTTGCGGTGGATCTCGGGGTTGGCCGGGTTCGAGAATTGCTGCGGCATCACCGACCCGGGGATCTCCTTCAGCAGCTCCTCGGCCTTGGCGATCGCGCCCTTCATGCCCTGGGCGCCCGGGGTGAGCGCCAGCTCGGCGCCCAGGAAGGCCAGCATCTTGCGCCGCTCCAGCGACATCGTCTCCGGCATGACCAGGATCAGGCGGTAGCCCCGGGCCGCGGCCGTGAAGGCCAGCGCGATGCCGGTGTTGCCGGAGGTCGGCTCCACCAGCGTGCCGCCCGGCTGAAGCTTGCCGGAGGCCTCCAGCGCGTCGATCATGTTGACGCCGATGCGGTCCTTGACGCTGGCGATCGGGTTGAAGAACTCCAGCTTCAGCAGGATCTCGGCGTCGACGCCGTGCTCCTTCGGCAGGCGGTTCAGGCGGACCAGGGGGGTGTTGCCGATCGTCTCGGTGATCGAGCCGTAGACACGGCCATGGCCGACCTTCGCCGGCGCGTTAAGGGTATCGGCCATCGCGGAGCTCCTGCTCGTGTTGGGGTCGATGAGATGTGGGTCCGGAAGGACGAGACCAACACCCCCGGGACGGGAGGCTTGGTTCAGCCCGGACGGGAGGCTGCGATATCGCGTTGCCGTCCGGGGAGCAATCAGGCTAAGTGCCCATATCGAAAGTTCTTTCCGCTCTCGCACTGTTCCCGGCCGAGCCGTGGAACAGCATTGCTGACTATCGCGGAGTCGAGAGAAACTTTTTCTCCTGATCGGCGCCGGTCCGGCGCCCGTGCGAGGCGTGCGCCGATGTCGACCCGCGGACAGCTCTTGGGACCAGGGATGGCGAGCCGCCGGACGGCACTCCTGGGCGTGCTGGGACTCCTCGCGTCCGGATCTGCCCGCTCCGACGAGCCCGCCCGCGTGGTTCTGGCAACGGCGACGCCCGGCGGCGGCTTCCCGGCCTTCGGTTCCGCTTTCGCGGATACGATCCGGCACGCCGATCCGACGCTGATCATCGAGTCCCGTCCCAGCGGCGGATCGGTCGACAATCTCGGTCTGCTGCAGGCCGGCAGCGTCGATCTGGGCCTCGTGCAGGGGGAATACGCCTACCCGGCCTTCGCGGTCGCCGACGGCGTCACCGTGCTGGCCCCGATGTATCCGACGCCCGGCCTGTTCGTCGTGCCGGCGGCCAGCCCCATCCGCTCCGTGGCGGATCTGCGCGGCCGCCCGGTCGTGCTGGGAACGCACCAATCGGGGCTCACCGTCATGGCCCGCAGCGCGCTCGCCGCCTCGGGGCTCGACCCACACCACGACATCCGCCCGATCCTGCTCGATCGCGCGGGCGACGGGCCGACCCTGGTGCGCGACGGTCAGGCCGATGCGCTCTGGGGCGGCGGTCTCGATTGGCCGGGCTTTTTCGCCATGGCCCGGGCACCGGGCGGCGCGCGGTTCTTCGGTCCCTCGGAGGCCGGTATCGCCCGTCTGGCGCAGCCCGGCGCCGCGATGAAGCGCCTGACGGTTCCGGCCGGCAGCTTCCCCGGTCAGGCAGATCCGATCGAGACGGTGGGCTCGTGGAGTTTCGTCCTGGCGCGCCCGGGCTTCGATGGGGACGCGGCCGACCGGATCGCCCGCGCGCTCGGCCATGACAGGGCCGCCCCGACGAACCCGAAGAACCTGATCGGCCTCGTGCCGCCGGAGCGCATCAATGCGGCCACCGCGCGCTATCTCCGCGCGGCCGGCCTCCTGCAGCCGTGAAGGGCCGCGCGATCAGCGGAACCCGGCGACCCGGCGATCCCGCTTCCGCTCGGTCGCCGGCTGATAGGCGATCTCGGCGTGGTGGGTGCAGTAGGGCAGACCCGTGATCGAGCGGGCGCCGCAGAACCGGAATTCCGGCGTGGTCGGATCGCCGAGCGGCCAGCGGCACATGGATTCCCGGAGGTCCATGATGGTGACGCGCTGGGAGACCGGCAGGGGCATCGGAGCCGGGGCCGGGGCGGCGACCGGAAATTCCGCCGCCGGACGATGGGGCACGATCGCGACCGGCTCCGGGGCCTGGGTCTCCACCACCGCGATGGCGGTCTCGATCTCGATGACCTTGGCGGTCGGCGCCGCGGCGGGCGCTTCTTCCCCGCCCCGGGCACGGCCCGCCAGCCCAAGGCGATGGACCTTGCCGATCACGGCATTGCGGGTGACGCCGCCGAGCTGCGCCGCGATCTTGCTCGCGCTCTGCCCGTCTTCCCACAACCGGCGCAGGAGCGCCACGCGATCATCCGTCCAGCCGACAGCCGTTTCCATAGTCCCCTCCGCCCCCTGCGGCCCGCGCTGCGCCGAACCCCGGCGCGCGCCTCCCGGATCCCGAGGACCCGTCCATCGGCGGAATACGTTGCCGAGCGAACCGCGCAGCCACGCCGGGCGGGCCGCACCATGGTGCGACACCCTGTCCCGTCAGGCCGCAGGGAACCCTAGCGCGGCGCTCCCGAACGTTGCAAGGGTGCGCGGCCGCCGCCCTCGACCCCTGTCCACCGGCAATGCCCGCTTGCACCCCCACGGTGGCTCACCGGGATCGGGTTTGGCGCCGTCGGAGACCGGGCCGGCCACGGCATCGGGGCATCGCGGGCGGCCTCGCTCGTGCCGTGATCCCGTCGGATCGTGACCCGGGCGCCACAGCAGGCGGATATCGCGCTTGCCGGGCGGCAAAGACGGAACGCGCGTCACGGCCAGGCTCGTTTCCTGTGGCAATGTGGCCAAGCTTCACGGATCAAGGTGACGAGATGGGTTTCCGTCGGACAGGCTTGCGGGCGCTGGCCGCGCTCGGGCTGGCGGGTCAGGTCGCGGCCTGCGGCAGCCTTCCGCGCACGCCGTACACGGCCGAGCAGGCCTCCCTCGCGAGCGTTCCCGGTATCCCCGGGGCGCGCGTCTACGCGGACGCCTCCGTGGAGACCATTGCGGAACTCGCCGCCAATCCGCATCGCCGGACCAAGGGCTTCTCCTATCTGGCGCTCTCGGGCGGCGGCGGCGACGGCGCTTACGGCGCAGGCGTCCTCAACGGCTGGACCCAATCGGGCCAGCGGCCGGAATTCACCCTGGTCTCCGGCGTCTCGACCGGCGCGCTGATCGCGCCCTTCGCGTTCCTGGGTTCGGGCTACGACGCCTATCTCACCGAGTTCTACACCAGCGGTGTCGCGAGCGAGCTGGTGGCCTCGCCCAACCTCGCCAATGTGCTGTTCGGCTCCGGGCTGTTCGGCGACGGCCGCCTGCGCAACCTCATCGACCGCTACGTGACGGCGGACCTGATCCGCGCGGTGGCGGAAGAGCACGCCAAGGGCCGGCGCCTGATGGTGGTGACCACCAACCTCGACTCCCAGCGGGCGGTGATCTGGAACATGGGCGCCATCGCGGCGAGCGGTGCGCCGAATGCCCGGGAGCTATTCCGTGACGTGCTCGCCGCTTCGGCCAGCATCCCGGCGGTGTTCCCGCCGCAATTCATCGACGTCTCGGCCGGCGACGCGCGCTTCCAGGAGATGCATGTCGACGGCTCGGTGGTGACGCCGGTCTTCACCCTGCCGCAGACCCTGCTGCTGCGCGACGGGCGGATCCGCACCGGTGGAAAGGCCGAGATCTACGTGGTGATCAACGGCCGCCTGGAGCCGGATTTCGAGGTCACGAAGGACAACACGCTCTCGATCGTGGAGCGCTCGTTCACGACGGCGAGCCGCGCCCGTTCGCGGGCCACGCTGACCGCGACCTACGCGCTGGCGCGGGGCAACGGGATCGGCTTCAACCTGACCTATATTGACGAGGGCGGCCCAAAGGTGCCGGCCTCGAAGGGGTTCGACACCGCCTACATGCGCGCGCTGTACGACGAAGGGTTCGCGAAGGGGCGGACAGGAACCTTCTGGCAGCACACGGTGCCGGCCGCACCCACGGTCAAGGAGACGGCGAGCGCCCTCGCGAACTGAACCCGCTCGATCCTGAGCCGCGCGCCGGGTGGCGCGCGGTGGCCTGGTTCACTTGCCCAGGATCTTGGTGACGAGGCGGCCGATCGGCGTCGCCGTGCTGGCGTTCCGGTCGTCGCGATCCACGGGGCGGTTCTCGTTGCCGAGGAGCTTGGTGACGAGGCGTCCGATCAGGTTCATGGGATAGCCCTCCGATCTTGCGCCAAAACGGCGCAGCTTTCGATTCAACGGGCGAGCCGCGCGGCGCGTTCCACCCGCCCGGCCCGGTTCAGACCTGCATCAGCCGGATGTTGTTGGTGTTGCCCGCCGTGTGGAACGGGATGCCGGCCGCCACCACGATGATGTCGTTCGGCTTGGCGAAGCCCTCCTCCTGGGCGTGCTGGCAGGCCTTGACGGTCATTTCTTCGTAGGAATCCACGTCGTCCGTGTGAACGCTGTGCGCGCCCCAGAGCAGGCTCAAGCGGCGCGAGGTCGCGAGGTTCGGGGTGAGCGCCAGGATTGCGGCGGCGGGGCGCTTCCGGGCGACCCGGGCCGCCGTCGTGCCGCTCGACGTGTAGGCCACGATCGCGGCGGCGTGAATCGCTTCGGCGAGCTCGGCCGTGGCGGTGGCGACCGCATGGGGCGGCGTCTCCTCCTCGCCGGGCTCCAGGGCCGCCACGATGGAGTGGTAGAGCTTGTGCCCCTCCACGCTGCGGATGATCCGGTCCATCATCGTGACCGCCTCCACCGGGTAGCGTCCGGTGGCCGATTCCGCCGACAGCATCACGGCATCGGCGCCGTCGTAGATCGCGGTGGCGACGTCCGAGGCCTCGGCCCGGGTCGGTGCCGGGGCGTTGACCATCGAGTCGAGCATCTGGGTCGCCACCACCACGGGCTTCACGGCGAGCCGGCAGGCGCGGATCAGCTCCTTCTGGCGGGCCGGCACGTCCTCGTGCGGGATCTCGACGCCGAGGTCGCCACGCGCCACCATCACGGCGTCGGAGAGCCGGATGATGTCGTCGATCCGCTCCAGCGCCTGCGGCTTCTCGATCTTCGACATGATGCCGGCCCGGTCGCCGATGATCCCGCGCGCCTCGATGACGTCGGAGGGCTTCTGCACGAAGGACAGGGCCACCCAGTCGACGCCGAGATCGAGCCCGAAGGCGAGGTCGGCCCGGTCCTTCTCGGTGAGCGGCGACAGGTCAAGCAGCGTGCCCGGCAGGTTGACGCCCTTGCGGTTGGAGATCGGCCCCCCGGTCACCACCTCGGTGGTGATCGCGGTCCGCTCCGGCCCGGTGACCCGGACCCGCACCCGCCCGTCGTCGATCAGCAATTCCTGGCCGGGCACCACGGCGTCGAAGATCTCCGGGTGGTGGAGCGGGATCGTCTGCTTGTCGCCGTCCGCGCCCTCAAGGACGAAGCGCACCATCTCGCCGGCCGTCAGATCGAGGCGTCCCCCCTGCAGCGTGCCGATCCGGATCTTCGGTCCCTGGAGGTCCTGCAGGATGCCGATCGGCCGGCCGACCTCCTTCTCAAGGGCGCGGATCGCGGCGTGGACCCGGGCGTGGTCCTCCTGCACCCCGTGGCTGAAGTTCAGCCGGAAGGTATCGACCCCGGCGAGGAACAGGGCCTTCAGCTGGTCGGGCGCCGAACTGGCGGGGCCGACGGTGGCGACGATCTTGGCGTGGCGGTGACGGCGCATGCGGGTCTCGGCCTCCTGAGGCTGCCTGCTGGTATCGGGCCTGGCGATCTGTCGCCCCGGTGCCGCTCACGTCGGGGCGGACGAACGCCGGGACGAGGGGCCAACGCGCCGGCCTGGAGCCTGTTCGCGCGGCCATTCGATTCGGCCGGCCGTCATCTGGACGCCTCGCGGGCGATCCCGGCAAGCCCCGCCTCGAACACGCCGGCGATGTCGGCGACGGCCTCGGCATCGCTCATCCCCTCGGCGTCGAAGCTTGCGCTCCAGATCACGGTGGACCCGCTGCCGTTCGGCCGGACCGCCAGCGTGGCGTTGTAGGCCCGCACCGGCAGGGGACCCTGGATGAAGCTGTAGCTGTAATTCAGGCCCGTCTCGTCGCGGGCGGTCTCGACCTCCACGATGGTCCCGAGGCCGCCCTTCACGACCAGGCCACGGATCTGCGCGCGGATGCCGTCATCGTCGTCATCGGCCGACAGGATGCAGCGTTCCACCTGCGGGTGCCAGAATTGGATGGCGCAGAAATCGCCGACCAGGGCCCAGACCGCCGGTGCGGGAGCGGGGATGTCACGGCTTCGGGTGACCTCCAGGGCATCGGCCGGAGCAGCGGCGAGCAGAGCTGCACCGATCGTCGCGAGGGCAAGCTGCTTCATCCGTCGATCTCCTTTGGCCACTGAGGCAGGGCGAGGCCCGGTTCGCCGTCCGTCCCGCGGGGTGTCCGCAAGCCCATCGGCGCGCCGTCGCCGCCGCAAGGCCACCTGTTCCACCCCTGGAAGCCGCCCCCGATGGGCGGGTATGCTGACACCCCCACCGATCGCGAGCCCCCAACGCCGATGAGCAGCCCGATACGATCCTGTCCGGAACTCCGCATCGCCGTACTCGCCTGCGCCCTGGCGCCGACCGTCGCCAGCGCGGCGTCCGAGGCGTCGCCACCCGTGCCGCTGCCCTTCGAGACCTGCCGGACAGACCTGATCGCCTGGGCCGCCTCTCAGGCCGTGCCGCAGGGCCTGGCCGAAGCTCAACTCGGCAGCCTGACGTCCGATCCCGAGGTGCTGGCCGCCACCACGAGCCAGGGCGAGTTCGTCCGGCCGCTGTGGGACTACATCGAGGCCAGCATCACGCCGGCCCGCATCGAAGCGGGCCGGGCCAAACTCGCGGACCAGGCTGAGACCTTCGCGGCCATCGAGGCCCGGTACGGAGTCGATCGCCACATCCTGGCGGCGTTCTGGGGCGTCGAATCGAGCTTCGGCGCGGTGCTCGACAATCCCGCCGTCGTGAAGCCGGTGGTCCGCTCGCTCGCGACGCTCGCCTGCGGTGATCCCGCCCGCGCGCCGTACTGGCGCAACGAGCTGTCGGCGGCCCTTCAGATCCTCGCCTGGAACCAGGCGCCGCTCGAGCGGATGCCGGGCGGCCTCACCGGATCCTGGGCGGGGGCGATGGGCCACACCCAGTTCATGCCGAGCGTCTACCAGCGCGACGCGGTCGATTTCGACGGCGACAGCAAGCGCGATATCTGGACCTCGGTGCCGGACGCCCTCGCCTCGACGGCCAATTATCTCCGCGCCCATGGCTGGAAACCCGGCGAGGGCTGGGGCAGCGAGGCGCTGCTGCCCGACGGTTTCGACGCCGCTCTGGCCGACGAGACGACGCCCCGCACCCTCACGGCATGGCGGGCCCTCGGCGTGCGGCCCGCCCGTCCGGCGGCGTTCCCGGACGAGGCCGCGGAGGCCACCCTGATCCTGCCCGCCGGGATCCGCGGGCCGGCCTTCCTGCTGCGGCCGAACTTCGCGGTGATCCTGCGCTACAACACGGCGCTCGCCTACGCGCTGACCGTGGCGCTGCTGTCGGACCGCCTGCGCGGCGATCCGGGCCTCGTCTGCGACTGGCCCCGGGGCGACCGGGTGCTCACCGGGGACGAGCGGCGCGACCTGCAGACCCGTCTGACCGAGCGTGGTTTCGCCACCGGCGGCGTCGACGGCAAGATCGGCCCGAAGACCCGGGCGGCTTTGCGCGCCTTCCAGGGCTCGATCGGGTTGCCGGCCGACGGCTATGCCGATCCTGCGCTGCTGGAGCGGATTCGGGGTGGGCCATCGACGGAGACCCAGCCGAAGTGACCGTGTGATGCGCTGGGTTCAAGCCGAAGCCGGTGCGGGATTTCGGCTGGCAGCAGGCTTCGAGGCAGATGCCGGTCCGCGCGCGCTACCGCCGGCCCGCCGCGGCCAAGCTGCTGCGATCGACGACCTCGATCGCCCCGCGCCGGAGCTCGATCAGGCCCGCCTCGGCCCACTGGGCCAGAACGCGGCTCACCACCTCGCGCACGCTGCCCACGTCGTCCGCGAGCTTCTGATGCGTCACCGCGACGACGCCCCTCGGATCGGCCTCGGCGAGAAGGCGTTGCGCGAGACGCTGCTTCAAGGGCGCGAACGCGACCTCGTCGATCAGCGTGAACAGGCCGGACATCAGCCGGGTGTAATCGTCCATGACGAAGCTGCGGAAGGCGGCGCTCTCGCCCATCAGGTGCTGAAAGGTGCTCACCGGCAGCGCCGCGAGCTCGGTTCGAGCTTCGGCCACGCTCTGGGCCGGGAAGGTGCCGCCCGAGAGCAGGCACTGCGTGGTCAAGGCACAGGTGCCGCCCGGACCGACCTTGTAGATCAGGACCTCGCGCCCACCCTCCGACATGCGGAAGACGCGCGTGCGCCCCTCGAGGCACATCAGGTAGTTGGCGCACGCGCCGTCCAGCTCGTAGGCGACGGCCCCCGCATCCAGAACCGGGAAGTGCACGGTTCCCCGGGCGATCTGCAGATGGGCGGGGCTGAGCGCGCGGAGAAGCGGAAACCGGTCGATCCAGTGCTCGACCTTGTGGGCATCCGTCATGGCTGATGGCGTCCTCCGGGCACGATGACGGGCTGATCGTCCGGCTCGTGGCGTCTTTTTTCGTTTCGCCGGATCGGGAGACCTGGGTCACCGACCGGGCGCGAGGATCCGCCATAGCATCGCGACACGACGAACACGATGAGGGCACTCGCCGCGCGCGACGCCAGCCGGGCGTGATGGGCAGCCCCGGGCTCTCCGCCGAAGCGAGCATCGCTCCGGCGCGGGAGGGCGCGCCGGACCCGTCTCCGCTCCGGTCAGGCCAGGAAGGCCGGCTCGTCCCGGGCGAGCACCCGCTTGACGCTCTCGAGATGCAGCCGGGCGCTCTCGGCGCGGCCGGCCGCCTCCTGGGCGGCGACGTGCTTCACGATCGCCTCGGGC
This sequence comes from Methylobacterium guangdongense, assembly GCF_038442355.1. Classification (NCBI taxonomy): domain Bacteria; kingdom Pseudomonadati; phylum Pseudomonadota; class Alphaproteobacteria; order Hyphomicrobiales; family Methylobacteriaceae; genus Methylobacterium; species Methylobacterium guangdongense. Next base: position 436,811 of record NZ_JBBXMX010000001.1, on the reverse strand, counting down.
ACGACCTTCAGGGTCCGCCCGGTGCTGAGGGCGAGCACCTGCGCCTGCGCGGCGCGCTCCAGATAGTAGAGGTCGTCCCAGGCCTCCGCGATGGTCTCGCCGAGCACCATCACGCCGTGGTTCTTCAGGAACACCACGTCGGCTTCGCTGGCGCTGCTGGCGATCCGCTGGCCCTCCTGGGAGTCCAGCGCCAGCCCGTTGTAATCCTCGTCGACCGCGATGCGGCCGTAGAAGCGCAGGGCCGTCTGGCCGGCCCAGAGCAGGGGCTGGCCCTCCAGCATGGCCAGCGCGGTGGCGTAGGGCATGTGGGTGTGGAAGGCCGCCCGGGCGCGGGGCTTGAGCCGGTGCAGCTCGGCATGGATGTGGAACGCCGTCGCCTCAGGCCGGCCGTCGCCCTCCACGACGTTGCCGTGGAAGTCGCAGAGCAGCAGGCTCGACGCCGTGACCTCCGCGAAGGCGAGACCGTAGGGATTGACCAGGAACAGGTCGGGCCGATCCGGCAGGACCGCCGAGAAATGGTTGCAGATGCCCTCTTCGAGGCCGTTGCGCGCGGCCCAGCGCAGGCAGGCGGCGAGGTCGATCCGGGCTTTGCGGACGCTGTCGGCGTTCAGCGGCTCGTTGCTGCGGACGGGCGGCGTCTCCGGGGCGTTGACCGCGTGAGCCATGCGTGGGGCCTTTCTGATTGTCGTCCCGGTCGAGGCACCGGCCGCCCGCCCATAGCGTGTCGCAGCCTCAGGCGCGACCGTCGGCGACGCCGCCGACGAGGTTGAGGCCGAGCAGGAAATCGGAGGCAAAATCCGTCCGCACCACCGGCTCCCGCGCCGCTGGATCGCGCAGGACATCGCGCTCGGCCCGGCGTGCCGCCACGGCCTCGTCCACCGAGACCCCCCGGAAGGCGATCCGCGCCCCGCCGCGCACCTGGGCCAGGCGGCCGAGATCGGGGCCGATCACGGTGGCGATCTTCGGATAGCCGCCGGTCGATTGCCGGTCGGCCATCAGCACGATCGGCAGCCCGTTGCCGGGCACCTGGATCGCCCCCATGGCGACGCCGTCGGAGACGATATCGTGGCCCTTGGCGTGGCGGAGGGGCGTCCCGTCGAGGAAGCAGGCCATGCGGTCGCCCCGGGGCGAGACCGTCCAGGGGCCGGCCAGGAAGGCCGCGATCTGGTCGGGGGCGAAGTAATCGTCCTGCGGCCCGAGCACCACGCGGATCACGCGCGGGTCCCGGTCGAGCCACGGCGCGACGAGGCGGTGCGGGGCGACGTCGCCGAGCCGGGCTTCGGCGATCGGCAGGCGGTCGCCCGCCGCGAGACCGCGTCCGTCGAGGCCGCCGAGTCCCGAGCGGGTGTGGGTCGCCGTCGATCCGAGGACCGGCGCCACCGCGATGCGGCCGCTCACCGCGCAATAACCCCAGGCGCCGGCATCGCCCGCCCGCACGACGAGGGTCCGACCGGGCTCCAGGGCCAGCGCGACGGTATCGGGCAGCGTCGCACCGTCGAGGGCGACCCGGAAGCCCGGCGCGACCAGCGCGATGCCGACCGCGCCGCCCTCCGCGGTCAGCGTCACGCCGCCGGTCGAGATCTCGATGGCGGTGGCGTCGAGGGCGTTGCCGGCCGCCCGGTTGGCGGTGGCATGCATCAGCGGATCCATCGGACCGGCCGCGGTGATGCCGTAGCGCAGGTAACCGTGCCGGCCGCCATCCTGAAGGGTGATCCCGGGGCCTGCGGCCTCGACGTGAAGCGCCGTCATGTCCGGGATTCCCAGCGGCGGGCCACCGGTTCGCCGCTGGCCTCCCGCGCCGACAGGGCGTCGAAGGTCGCGGCATCCACCGGCTCGAAGCGGATCAGGTCGCCCGCACCGACGAAGAAGGTCGGATCGCGCTCCGGTGCGTAGAGCCGGGCCGGGGTTGCGCCGATCACGTACCAGCCGGTCGGCATCGGGACGGTGGCGACCGCCGCGAGTCCGCCGCCGATCACCACCGCGTTCGCCGGATGGGGCGGGCGCGGGCTCGCCCGGCGGGGCACGGCCAGGACCTCCGGCAACCCACCGAGATAGGCGAAGCCCGGCGCGAACCCGTACATGTAGACCCGGTAGGTCGCCCCCGCATGGGTCGCCACCACCGCGTCGGGCGAGAGGCCGGTGCGCTCGGCCACCTGGGCGACATCCTCCCCGTGCGGGGCGGCATAGCAGCAGGGCAGCGTCCACAGGGTCGTGGCGGCCGCGCGGTCCAGCGTCCCGGCCGCGAGGGTCCGGACCCGTTCGACGAGCGCCGCGCGGTCGAGCACCAGGGGATCGTAATGCAGCATCAGGGAGCGATAGGTCGGCACGCGCTCGCGCAGGCCCTCGGGTGGATCGGCGCCGAGGGCCTCGTCCAGCGCCAGGACCCGGTCGCTGATCGCCGGATCGACCGTGCCGCCGAACTCGACCACCAGGGCGGCCTCGCCGGCGTCGCGGAGCCGGGGCTCGTCCAGAGCTGCGCTCACGGTCGGAACGGTGCCAGCGTCACCCCGGCGCCCTCCAGCCGATCCCGGACCGCCCGAGCGGTCGCGACCGCATGGGCGGTGTCGCCGTGCACGCAGATCGAGCGGATCGGGGTCGGCAATTCCCGGCCCGATGCCGTCAGGATGATGCCGTTCTGGACCATGCGCAGGATTCTATCCGCCGCTCCTGTCGGATCGGTGACGAAGGCGCCCGGCTCGCTCCTGGGGATCAGCTGCCCCGCCTCGGTGTAGCCGCGGTCGGCGAAGATCTCCTGGTGGACCTCGAGCCCCGCCGCCTCCCCCGCACGCACCTGGGCGCTCAGCGCGATGGCGAGCAGCGCCAGCCCGGGATCGACCGCCTTGACGGCCCGGGCGACCGCATTGGCGACGGATTGGTCCTCCGCCGCGAGATTGCCCAGCGCGCCGTGGGTCTTCACGTAGGTGAGGCGGTGGCCCGCATAGGCGGCGAGCGCCTGGGCGGCCCCGACCTGATAGGCGACCAGCCGCTCGATCTCCCCCGGGGTGAACGGGATCCGCCGCCGGCCGAAGCCCCAGAGGTCCGGGAAGCCCGGATGGGCGCCCACCGCCACGCCGCGCGCCTTCGCCAGCGCGAAGGTGCGGGCCATGATCTCGGGATCGCCCGCGTGCAGGCCGCAGGCGACGTTGGCCGAGGTGACGATGTCGAGGATCGCCGCGTCGTCGCCGCAGGTATAGGCGCCGAAGCCCTCGCCGAGGTCGGAGTTCAGATCCACGCGCGTCAAAGGATGGCCCCTTCGCGATGCCGGGAATGCACCGACTCGCGTCTGCAGTGAGATGGCACCCGGGACTTTTGAGCAGGCCGACACGGAGTGCAAGGGCGATGCCGGGCCGCATCCGCAAAGGCTGCGACCCGATGGCGGCCCGGTGACGGGATGGCGCGCTCAGCCCGCTCCCAAGAGCCCGGCAAGAGCTGCGCGACGGTCGAGAGATGCGGCCGGTCAACCCGCGGCAAGTCTGAGCCTTGTTCGCGCCGATGTGAAGTTCTGGGCAATCGTGGCGGAACTTTTAGGTGGATTTGGCAATTGGCGGTGAGTAAAATCTTCGGAGGAACGTTCATGAAGGTCACACGCCTGGCCAGCGCCGTCGCGCTCCTGGCCCTCGCGGCCAGCCCCGCCCTTGCTGCCCCGTGCGCGACCGGGACGACGATGCCCAAGACGCCGGATCAGCACGCATCCAACCCGCAGAGCTCGGACGTCGACAAGTCCAGCAAGAATCTCGCCGGCGGCAATCAGCCTGCTTCGCCCGGCACGGTCGGCGCCATGAACAACGCGGGCGCCACGCAGACCGCGGACCGCGAGGCGAAGACCACGCCGGGCGCGAAGTCCAACAGCACCGATCCGGGCGCAGCAAACCTCGCCGGTGGCTCGCAGCCGGCTTCCCCCGGCACGGTGGGCGCCATGAACAAGGCGGTGGCCGACCGGGATACCGCCCCGGTGAAGTCTGACGGCTGCTAAGTCACCCCACCAAGACCTGCTCTGATGAGAGCCCGCCTCGCAGTGCCGAGGCGGGCTTTTTCGTGGGGCGACCGTGCCGGCATCCCAGATAAGTTCATCACCCGAACCCTGTGCGCCCGTCCCCCGCCTTCGATCACTGCCGGGTTTGAGCCGAGCCGTTCCGGGTGTATTTGGCATCTGAACCGGGATAATTCGGCAATCGGGCAGGGGGGCAGAACGTGGGTGTGCGAGGGCCCCTGATCGTCGGCGGCGTGGTGATCGTGGCGATCGCCGTTGCCATCGGCGCGGCGGATGCGGTCCTGCCAGCCCGGGCCGCACCCTATCTGCAGGATCTGCGCGCGCGGATCGATGCGTTGCTGCCCGATCTGCGCCGAGCGCCCGTCGCCGAAGTGCGCCTGCCACCCCCGCGCACCGCCGTCGAGGACGGACGCACTTTCATCCGGTTGACCGACCCGGAGCGGAAGCGGATCGGCCTTGTCACCGAGACCCGGCCGGCCGTCCTGCACCGGCAGGAACTGACAGCCTACGGCACCGTCCTCGACATCGCGCGCATCACGGAACTGGCCAACAGCTACGCGGGGGCCGTCGCGGCGTTGCAGATGGCACAGGCGCGCGTCGAGGTCTCGGCCAGCGCCGCCCGCCGCGCCCGCAACCTCGGCGCCGGGGTGGTGGCGGTCGCCCAGATCGAGACCGCAGAGGGCACGTTGCTCACCGATCGTGCCGCCCAGACGGCGGCGGAGTCGCAGGTGCGGACGCTCAGCGCCACCGCGCGGCAGGAATGGGGATCGGTTCTCGGCAAGGCGATCATCGACCGCGCGCCCCTGGTGACCCGTCTGATCGAGCGTTCGGATTTCCTGATCCAAGTGACCCTGCCGCCGGGTGAAAGCCTCGCGACGCCGCCGCAGGCCGCCTTCGCCGAGGTGCCGCCGCAGAGCGAACGGGTCGCCCTGCGGCTGGTCTCGCCCGCGACCCGGACCGATCCCCGCATCCAGGGGCAGAGCTTCTACTATCTCGTCGCGGGCGACAGCGGCCTCCTGCCGGGCACCAGCACCATGGCCTTCCTGCCGGCCGAGCGGTCGGTCCGCGGCGTGCTCGTGCCCGAGGATGCCGTCGTCCACGGGGAGGGGGGAACCTGGGTCTATCGTGGCACCGGCGACGGCGCCTTCGTGCGCCATCCGATCCGGCCGGACGCGCCGATGTCGGCGGATTCTTTCGTGGTGGAGGATCTGCCGGACGGCACCGAGATCGTGCTGCGGGGCGGGCAGGCGCTCCTGTCCGAGGAGATGAAGAGCCGCATCCGCGTGGTGGGCGACGACGATGACTGAGCCTTCCGGGGAGGCGGCGCGCGGGCCGCAGGCCGCCCTCGTCGGCTTCGCCGTGCGGCAGCCCCGGGTCGTCCTGGCTCTGGCCTGCGCGCTGCTGGTCTTCGGCCTCTACGCCCTCGCGGGCGCGCGCTACGACGTGTTTCCCGAATTCGCGCCGCCCACCGTGACGATCCAGGCCGAGGCGCCGGGGCTCGATTCGGAGCAGGTCGAGATGCTGGTCACGCAGCCGGTCGAGGTCGCGGTCGGCGGTCTGCCCGGCCTGGAGACGCTGCGCTCGACCTCGATCCAGGGCCTGTCGGTGATCACCGCGGTGTTCAAGGCCGGCAGCGACGTCGACCGGGTGCGCCAGCGGGTCAACGAACGGCTGGCCGCCCTGGCGGGGCGCCTGCCCGACGGGGTCTCGGCCCCCGCGATGACGCCGCTCACGTCCTCGACGCTCACGGTGCTGCTCGTCGGGCTCACGTCGGCGACGCGCGACGCGATGGACCTGCGCCACATCGCCGAATGGACCGTGCGCCGCCGCCTCCAGTCGGTGCCGGGCATCGCGCAGGTGTCGCTCTACGGCGGGGCGGTGCGCGCGCTGCAGGTCCAGATCCGCCCGGACGACCTGATCCGCTACCAGATCGGCCTCAACGACGTGCTGGCGGCGGCCCGGAAGGCGACCGGCGTGCGCGGGGCGGGCTTCGTCGACACGCCGAACCAGCGCGTCCTGCTGCGGACGGAGGGGCAGTCGCTCACCCCCGAGGCGCTCGGGCAGACGGTGCTGCACAACGATGGCGGCCCGAGCGTGCTACTCTCGGACGTCGCCACGGTGACGGCCGCCCCGGAGCCCGGGATCAGTGCCGCCCTGGTGGACGGCACGCCCGGCGTGCTGCTGATGGTCGGCGCCCAGGTCGGCGTCGATACGCGGGTGGTGACGGCACGCCTGGAGACGGCCCTCGACGAGTTGCGCCCGGTCCTGCAGCGCGAGGGCGTCGCCGTGCGGGCCGACCTGTTCCGGCCGGCGAATTTCGTGGATGTCGCCACCGGCAACGTCCTCCAGGCGCTCGCCCTCGGCGGCGTGCTGGTGGTGATCGTGCTGCTGGTCTTCCTGGCGGACTGGCGGGCGGCCCTGATCAGCGCGACGGCGATTCCCCTGTCGCTGATCGCGGCCGCGCTCGCCCTCCAGGCCTGGGGCGAGAGCCTCAACACCCTGACGCTCGGCGGGCTGGCGCTCGCCATCGGCGAGGTGGTGGACGATGCGGTGATCGGCGTCGAGAACGCGTCCCGCCGGCTGCGGGCGGCGCGGGCCGAGGGGCGTGGCGGCGCCCGGGTGGTGCTCGGGGCCATGCTGGAGGTGCGCAGTTCCGTCGCCTACGCGACGCTCGCCGTGCTCCTGATGTTCCTGCCGGTCCTGGCGCTCACCGGAGTGGCCGGACGCCTCTTCGGCCCGCTGGCGCTCGCCTATATCGCGGCGGTGGTCGCCTCGCTCCTCGTGGCGCTCACGGTAACGCCGGCCCTCGCCTTGCTGCTGCTCGGCGGACGTTCAGGCGCCGGCGAGGCGGCGCGCGAGCCCCCGGTCGTGCGCTGGAGCCGGGCGGGCTATCTCGGGTTGCTGACGCGGATCGCCCGGGTGCCGCGGCTCGTGATGCTGGCGAGCGTCCTGATCACGCTCGGCGGCGCCGCCATCCTGCCGACCCTCGGCGCGGTGTTCCTGCCCGACCTCCGGGAGGGCCACATGATCCTCCACATGGTGGCGGTGCCCGGCACCGCGTTGCAGGAATCCCAGCGCCTCAGCGGCCTCGTCACCGCCGACCTGAAGGCGATCCCGGGGGTGCGGGCGGTCGCCGCCCAGATCGGGCGCGCGGAGGCCGGCGAGGATACGGCGGGGCCGCATTACAGCGAGATCCATATCGACCTGGAGCCCGGCCTCGACGGGGCCGCCCAGCGCCAGGTCGAGGCGGCGATCCGGACGCTGATCGCGGGCTTCCCCGGCGCCGCGTTCTCACTCAAGTCCTTCCTGACCGAGCGCATCGAGGAAACGGTGTCGGGCTACACCGCGCCGGTGGTGGTCAACGTGGTCGGCAGCGATCTCGACCGGATCGAGGCCGCGGCGCGCTCGGTCGCCCGCGAACTCGCCGAGGTGAAGGGCGCCCAGGACGTGCAGCAGGCCGCGCCGGCCGGCCTGCCGCAGGTCACCGTGGCGCTGCGACCGGTGGATCTGCGCCATTGGGGGCTCGATCCGGTGGAGGTGCTGGAGGCGGTGCGCACCGCCTATCAGGGCGACGTGGTCGGCCAGAGCTACCGGGGCAATGCGGTCGTCAACGTGCTGGTGATCCTCGACGCCCAGGTGCGCGGTCGCCTCAGCGCGGTCGGCGATCTGCCCCTGCGGGCGCCCGGCGGGCGCTACGTGCGCCTGTCGCAGGTCGCCGACGTCTACGAGAGTGCCGGGCGCTATCAGGTCCAGCACCTCGGCGCGCAGCGGATGCAGGCGGTGACCGCCAACGTCGCGGGCCGCGATGTGGCGGCGTTCGTGGCGGCGGCCAAGCGCAAGATCGCCCGCGAGGTCCGTCTGCCGGAGGGCGTCTACGTGACCTTCTCGGGCGCCGCCGAGGCGCAGGCGGCTGCCCGGCGCGATCTGCTGTTCCACGCGGCACTCGCGGGTTTCGGCATCGTGGTGCTCCTCGCGATCGTGACGGGATCGGCCGCGAACCTGATCCTCGTCCTCGTGAACCTGCCCTTCGCGTTCGTGGGCGGCGTCGCGGCGGCGGCGCTGACCGGCGGCGTTCTGTCGCTGGGCTCGATCGTCGGCTTCGTCACCCTCGCGGGCATCTCGCTGCGCAACAGCGTGATGATGATCGCCCATTACGAGCAGATGGTGAACCGGGACGGCCGCCCCTGGAACGCCGCCACCGCCGCCGAGGGCGCCGCCGACCGGATGGTGCCGATCCTGATGACCTCCCTGGTCACCGGCCTCGGCCTGCTGCCGCTCGCCCTGGGCGCGGGCGAGCCGGGGCGGGAGATCGAAGGGCCGATGGCGCTCGTGATTCTCGGCGGCCTCGTCAGTTCCACGATCCTGAACCTTCTGGTCCTGCCCGTGCTGGCCGAGCGCTTCGCCCGCTTCCGTTCGGCGACGGTCGAGGACCGCGCTGTGGTGCCGCTGCGTTCCTGAGCATCGCGACCGCATCGTTGCGACGGGGCCGTGCAACGCGGGTTGGCGGTTCGGTCTTCATCGGCTGGTTAGGTAATCAAGCCGATGATCCCGGCAGTTAGCGAAGGTTTTATTTGCGTTGGACGCTTCGGAATCAAAACGAACCCGGATCGTTTGACGATCTCGGCGGAGGTCTAAACTGATGCAGGCGGACCATCACGGCCAAGGGGCGGGTTGGGATCATGGGGCCAGCCCGATCATGATATTTGCCCGCTACTAAGGCTGGTTGATCTGGCGAAAACCGTTAATTGTGCTGCTTCAATTCCCTCATGCCCGATCGAATATCGTGCCGAAACGGCAACTGGTGGGCGTCGCGCCGTCGAGGAAGGCCGGCGATGTCGCGGAGGACGAAGATTAATTGCGGTTCAGAGATGGTTATGAAATGCTATCGCTCGAATACACAATTAACGGCTCATTAACCATGTCTGTGTCTTTATCATGCCATGTTCGCCCCGGGAAAGGCAGCAATGAGCATGATCGCGGCGCCCACAGCCTCTTGGTCCCACATCCTGACGCAGGTCGCGGAAAGTCTGGACCGTATCTCCGAGAAGCCCTCGGCGGAGATCTTAAGGCTTAAACCCAGTTCCGGTCCCGGCGAGTTGCCGGCGCTGCGCCTGAGCCTGGACACGGAAGAGGCGCCCGCCGCTGTGATGCCGGACGCGGCCGTCAACGACGCCGATCCGGTCCCGACCGCGACGACGGCCTCGATCGATGCTCTGGCGCAGGCTCCGTCATCCTTCGAAGCCCAGACCGACGCGGTCTCGGACTGGATGACGACCCTCGACATCATCAACGGCATGGTCGGCCTCGCCGACGAGCAGAAGAAGCGCCTGCGGGAGCAGAGTGCCTCCCACGAGGTGCTGATCGAGACCCTGCAGCGCGAGCTGAAGGAGACCCAGCAGCGGCTCCAGCTCTCCGAGATGCGCGCCCACGAGATCCAGACGCGGGCCGATATCCGCCTCCAGCGCGTCCAGGCGGATGCGGATTCGCAGGTCGAGGAGATCCGCGCCGAGGCCGAGGCCCGGGTGCGCACGCTCCAGGCCGAGGCCGAGGCCTGGGTCCGGGCGGCCGAGGAGCAGGTGCGGGTCGCGGACCTGCGCGCCTACACCGCCGAGAAGTGGCTCTCGCGGATCGACGCGGCCGCCAAGACGCTCCTGCTCGGCGGCCATATGGGCCAGATCCAGGCCGAAGGCTAAGGACGAGCGTCCGGACCCCATCGCTCCTCCCCCGGCTTCAGGATCGACCATGGATCAGTCAAGACGGATCGAGTCTGACCCTCGGGACGCGGCCGCGTCGGGCGAAGACGGTGCCAAGTCCGACGCGAAGCCGGACGCCAAGGTCGTGGTTCTCGGGTCGGTGCCGACGAGCGCGAAATGGTCGGGCTTGCTCGACCGGGTGCGCGGTGCGGCCCACTACATCCGTGAAGTCGAGGATCGCGCCCAGGACTACGAGGTGCAGGTCCAGGAGCTGATCGAGCAGGTGCGCGCCGACCTCCGGGATGCCGACGCGAAGGTCCGCGCCGCCGAGCAGCGCACCGACGAGGCCCAGGCGCAGGCGGCGCTGCTGATCCAGGCCGCGGAGGAGCGCGCCCGTCTCGCGGAGGAGCGTGCCGCCTCAGCCGAGGACTGGCTGCGCCGGATTGCCGAGACGATCGATTCCGAATTCGTCGTCGAGCCTCCTGCGCGCAGGACCGGCACGACGGGCCGCTGAGGCCGCGTTGAATGCCTCCCGGTCCGCGGGAGGCACCGAGATATGGACGCGCCGCCCTGGGTGTTCCGCGGGAGCCCCCGGCGTGGCGTTTCCCAGCCGCCGTCTTGAGACACGTACGGGCAGAAGGGAATGGCGATGCCAGCGATGGACGAGGCGTTCTGGGCCAACCTCGATGCGCACATTGTGGCGCACCGGCCGGAGGGCCAGGACAAGCCAACGGCGCCCGCCCAGGCCGCTCCCGCGCTCGCCGTGGTGAGCGACGCGGCGCCTGCGCCCCGCCGGGTCCCCTCCGACTGGACCGGCGTGCTCGATACCCTGACGGCAGCCAAGAGCGCCGCCCAGCAGCAGGAGGCGCGCCTGCGCGAACAGGCCGCCGAGCAGGACGCCCTGCTCCAGGAGCTTCGGCGCACGCAGCAGGAAGTCCGCGCCTTCGAGCAACTGGTGCGCGAGGTTCAGGCCCAGGCGGACGCGAAGGCCGGCGAACTCCGCGCCCGCGCCGAGGCGCAGATCGGGAAGGTCGAGGCGGAGGCGGCCGCGAAGCTTCAGGCGATGGAGGCCCGGGTGCAGGCCGCCGAGCGCCGCGCGGAGGCCGCCGAGGGCTGGCTGGTGCGGATCGAGCAGGCGAGCCGGGATCTGGTGCCGGGCGAGCGCCGCGCCGCGGCCTGAGCGACGTCCGTTGGAGGTTCAAACCCGTGCGTGTTCCCGGCCTCGACGTGGAGCGATATCGGCCGGGACGGCGACGGGTCCTGCTGGTGGGCGCCCGATTGGGTCAGGAGCCCGGCAGCATGCACCCTTTGCTCCGCCGGCCCCTCCTGGCTCTGCCGCTCGCCCTGGCCCTCGGCGGCTGCACGATGGTTCAGGCCGATCCGATCGATCCAGCCGCAATCGGGCCGCTCTCGTCGATGAAGGCGTCTGCCCCGCGCGCGGCCGCGACCGAGGTGCCCGAGGATTCGGCGTTGCGCCTGCGGCTGACGCACCTCTAGCGACCCGTCAGCACGCTTGGCAGAACCGTCCGATCCGGTTGCCCGCGGACGCCGTCAGCGTCCGCTACCACGTCGTCGGCTTCGGATTGCGCTCGTCAAAACCCTTCTGGTGCCAGTAGGGATAGATCGGGGTCTCGTGGCTTGCCGCGTCGAGGCGCGCGACCTGCTCGGGCGCCAGCGTCCACCCCAGGGCGCCGAGGTTCTGCTTCAGCTGCGCCTCCGTGCGTGCGCCGACCACGATGTTGCAGACGGTCGGCCGAGTCAGCAGCCAGTTGAGCGCCACCTGTGCCACGGTCTTGCCGGTCTCGGCCGCCACGGCGTCGAGCGCATCCACGACGCCGAAGAGATAGTCATCGGAGACCGGCGGCCCGCCCTCGGCACCGCCCGCCGCGATGCGGCCGCTCTGGTTGGCTTGGCCCCGTCGGATCTTGCCGGTGAGGCGGCCCCATCCGAGCGGGCTCCACACCATCAGGCCGACGCCCTGGTCGATCCCGAGGGGCATCAGCTCCCACTCGTAGTGCCGGCCGATCAGGGAATAGTAGCCCTGGTAGGCGACGTAGCGGGCCAGCCCGTAGCGCTCCGAAGTGGCGAGCGCCTTCATGAGCTGCCAGCCCGAGAAGTTCGAGGCGCCGATATAGCCGATCTTGCCCGAGCGGGTGAGATCGTCGAGGGCCCGCAGCGTCTCTTCGACGGGTGTGAGCGCGTCGAAGCCGTGCATGAAGTAGACGTCGATGTGGTCGGTGCCGAGGCGCTTCAGGCTGGCCTCGCAGGCGCGGATCAGGTGATAGCGCGAGGACCCGACCTGATTGGGCGCGTCGTCGAAGCGGAACGTCGCCTTGGTGGAGATCAGCGCGCGGTCGCGCTTCCCCTTCAGGGCCTGCCCCAGGATCTCCTCCGAGGCCCCCGCCGAATAGATGTCCGCCGTGTCGAAGAAGTTGACGTCGGAATCGAGGCACAGATCGACCATGCGGGTCGCCTCGGCGACGTCCGTCTGCCCCCAGCGCTGGAAGAATTCGTTCGTGCCCCCGAACGTACCGGTGCCGAAGCTCAGCGCCGGCACGGTGAGGCCCGAGCGTCCGAATTGCCTGTAGTCCATGACATCCCCTGTACGATCGCACGATGCGCGGTGCGCCCGACCGTCCAACACGCAAGCCCAGGTCAGCTTTCCCCGCCATCGGAGATCGGCCCGGCGGTCAGGTCGCGCGGGCCTCGGCTGAGTCCAGAAAGGCCCGCACGGTGTCGCGGAGGAAGTCCGCATCGGCCGGATTGCTCGACGGGTTGCCGGCCCGATGGCCCCAGATGCTCGGAATCGGGCGCAGGACGGCGTCGCGCAGGTGCGGCAGCTCGGCGGCGTTGTCGGCGACGCGGAAGTAGAGATCGGTCTCGCCCGGCATCAGCAGCAGCCGGGCCGTGATCGCGTTGAGCGCCCGGGTGAGATCGCCGCCGTAGCGCGGGTCGCGGCTGATGTCGCCCGCCTCCCAGGTGCAGAGCTGCGCGTAGAGATCGGCCGCGGGGCGGCGGGCGAAGCGCTCCTCCCAGTCGGTGCGCAGGAAGCTGTCGAGGTCCGGGGCGCCGAGCGCGGTGCGGTGGAGGTCCGCCCGGTAGAAGTCCTGGCTGAGCGCCCAGCCCGCATAGATGCGTCCGAAGGCCCGGAGGGCGGCGGACGGCTCGGCCGAGAAGCGACCCCCACCGCGATGCTCGGGCGCTGCCTCCAGCACCGCCATGAGGCCCTTCAGGAACACGCGGTTGTGGGTGGCGGTCCGGGCGCTGCCGCAGTTGATCACCGCGCGGGCCACTTGGCCGGGGAACAGGGCCGCCCAGTGATAGGCCTGCTGTGCGCCCATCGACCAGCCGTAGACGGCGTGCAGGCGCTCGATCCCCCACAGCTCGGCGAGCAGGCGGCGCTGCGCGTGGACGTTATCCCAGGCGGTGACGAGGCCGGGCCAGCCCGGCGTATTCGACGGGCTCGACGACAATCCGTTGCCGAACATGTCGGGGATGACGATGAACCAGCGGCCGGGATCCAGCACCCCGTCGGGGCCGATCAGCCATGCGAGGTCCGGATGCTGGGCCCCGTAGCTCGTCGGATACAGCACCACATTGTCGCGCCCCGGCGACAGGCTTCCGTGCGTCTTCCAGCGCAGCTGCGCCCCCGGCAGCACCGCACCCGATTGGAGCGGCAGGTCGCCGAGGTCGAAGGTTCCGGTCGTCGTCGCCCAGTCGCTCACGGGCGCAATGTCCGCACGAAGCCCACATGCCAGCGGGCGTAGCCCCGCTGCAGCACGCCGAGCCGCGCGCGCATCGCAGTGTGGGCGTCCGGAAGGCGGTGGAACGGGATCGACGGGTAGAGGTGATGCTCGGTGTGGAAGGGCATGTTCCACATGAGGAGCCGCATGAGCCCGTTGGTCAAGGTCGTGCGCGTGTTGGTCAGGCCGTTGCCGTCCATCGTGCAGAGCGTGTGCTCGGTGAGCAGGTAGAGTCGCAGGAACGGTTGCCCGAGGAGCTGCGGCCCGATCCAGAAGACCAGGGGCGCCCACCAGCCGACCAGAACCACGGCGAGGGCCGTGCCGACGAGCAGGACCGCGCACATCGCCCGGATCGAGCGGATGATGCGGGGCGCGGCGCGATCGGTGATGAACGGGTAGGCCGAGAGATCGCCACGGAGGCCCGCCCAGGCCACCTGCAGTCGGGTGCGCCAATAGGGCAGGGCCAGGATGCGCCAGACATAGGCGTCCAGGGTCGAGGGCGGCGGCAGCGCGAGTTCCGGATCCCGCTCGGGGTCCTGGGTGTGACGGTGATGGGCGAGGTGGAACGCCGTGTAGAAGTGCCAGTTCAGCAGTGACGGGCAGGCCGCCAGCCAGCCGACGACGGCGTTGGCCCGGCGCGCGCGGAAGGCGGTCAGGTGGACGGTCTCGTGGATGGGCGCGAACAGGGCCGATTGCGCGATGCCCAGCAGCAGCATGGCGGGCAGCAGCGTCCAGGGTCCCGAGCGCCAGACCAGCCAGCCGGATCCGGCCAGCAGCAGGAGATGGAGGCCGAGGCGGACGGCACCGCGTCGGTCCGAGCGCTGCGACAGCGCCTTCACCTCGGAACCTGTGAGAATCCGTCCGCTCGCGGAGGCCATGCGTTTCCCGGACCGTATGAGCGCTTCGAAGGCGCACGGGCTCTGCATCATCCATGCCGAGGCCGCCGAAGATGCGCCGACGCGCGCGCTCGGCTTGGTATCCCGCTTGCCTATGCCGCTCCGGCAAAGGGTGAATGCAAAATGCGACGATCCTGGTTTTCCGGCCTTCTCGTGGCCGCGGCGCTGCTTGCGCCGGTCTCCGGCCGCGCGGAAACGACCGTGAAGGCGGTGCTGGAGGCCGAGATCGTCACCCTCGATCCCTACTTCACCACGGCCTACATCACGCGGACCTTCGGCTACATGGTGTACGACACGCTGTTCGCGCCGGACGCGGCGGGCGTGTTCCGGCCGCAGATGGTCGACACATGGTCGGTGTCGGATGACCGGCTGACGTGGCGCTTCACCCTGCGCGACGGGCTGCGCTTCCACGACGGCGCGCCGGTCCGGGCCGCCGATTGCGTCGCCTCGCTGAAGCGGTGGGCGGCGCGCAGCGCGCTGGGCGGCCGGCTCATGGACGTCACCGCCGCCCTGGAGCCCGCGGACGACCGGACCGTCGTGCTGACGCTGCGGGAGCCCTACGGCCTCGTCCTCGACACGCTCGGCACCACGTCGAGCCCCACACCGTTCATCATGCCGGCCCGCCTCGCCGCCACACCCCCCACGACGCAGCTCACGGAGGTCGTGGGATCCGGTCCGTTCGTCTACGACCGCGCCGCCCACATCCCCGGCGACCACATGCTGCTGCGCCGGAACCCCGACTATCGGCCGCGTCCCGAGCCGGCGGACTTCCTGGCCGGCGGCAAGGTCGTGAAGGTCGACGCCCTCGACATCCGCGTCATCCCCGACGGGGCCACGGCGACGAGCGCCCTCGGGGCGGGCGAGATCGACTACATGCAGTACGCGCCCTTCGACCTGATCGGTCAGATCGAGGCCAACCCGAGCTTGGCGGTGATGAACTTCACCGGCCCGCACAGGTTCACGGGCCACTATCGCATCAACACGGCGTCCAAGCCCTTCGACGACCCGGCGATCCGGCGCGTGCTGCTGCGCCTCGTCGATCAGCGCGAGGTTCTGGACGGGTTCGGCCTCGATCCGCGCTTCTCGCAGACCTGCGACGCCTTCTTCATCTGCGGCTCGCCCTACGAGACGCATGTCGGGACGGAGCTCCTGCACGACCCCTCGGTGGCGGCGGCCCGGGCTGCCCTGAAGGCGACCGCCTACAAGGGCGAGCCGGTGATCGTGATGGTGGCCAACGATCTCGAGGCGGCGCGCGTGTCCTCGACCATCCTGGCCGACCGGCTGAAGCAGGCCGGCTTCACCGTCGACCTGCAGGTCATGGATTGGGCAGCCCTCCTCGCCCGGCGCACCAAGAAGGCCGGCTGGAGCCTCTTCGGCATCCACGCGCTCGGCCTCGATCTCAGCTCGCCGCTGACGAATTCCGCGATCAACTTCAACTGCCAGGACGCGGCGAGTTCCGGCTTCATGTGCGAACCGCGCATGGTCACCCTGTTCGACCGCTTCGCACGCGAGCCGGATCTGGACAGACGGCGCGCCCTCGCGGGCGAGATCCAGACCATCGTCTACGGCGAGGGGCTGGTCGTCCCGTTCGGCCAGTTCGCGCAGCCCGCAGCCTATCGAACGTCGCTCACCGGGCTGATCCCCTCCGCCATCCCGCTCTTCTGGAACGTCGCCAAGCCATGAGCGCAGCCCCGTACGATGTCATCGTGGTCGGCGCCGGCTCGGCCGGGGCGGCTCTGGCGGCCCGCCTCTCGGAGGATCCGCACCGCCGGGTGCTCCTGCTGGAAGCCGGGCGCGACTGGCGCTCCGCCGATGCGCCGCCGGCGCTGCGCTCGGCCAACATCATCCCGTTCATGTATGACCCGGCCCATCAGGCGGACTGGCAGTGGCCGGGGCTGATGAGCCGGCGGACCCGCGTGCAGGAACCCCGCTTCTACTGGCGCGGTCGCGCGCTCGGCGGCAGTTCGACGGTCAACGCGCAGATCGCGATCCGCGGCGTGCCCGCGGCCTTCGACGCCTGGGCAGCGCAGGGCTGCACCGGCTGGTCGGCCGCGGATGTGATGCCCCTGTTCGACCGGATCGAGGACGATACCGAGTTCGGCACGGAGGATGGCCGCCGGCGCGGCGGTCCGCTCCCGGTCTACCGCGCCAAGCCGGAGGCCTGGGGCGCGGTGGATCTTGGGCTTCGCGCGGCAGCCCTGGCGTCCGGCCATCCCTGGAAGGCGGACCTCAACGCGCCGACGGGCGAGGGCGTCTCGTGCAACCCGATCAACAGCCGCGACGGTCACCGGGTCACCACCAATGACGGCTACCTAGAGCCGGCACGCAACCGGCCGAATCTCGAGATCCGCTGCGAGGCGCTGGTCGACCGCGTCCTGTTCGAGGGCCGCCGGGCGACCGGCCTGCGCGTGCGCTTCGGCGCGGGGCCCTGGACCGAGATTCGGGGCCGCGAGATCGTGCTGTGTGCCGGCGCCGTTCATAGCCCGGCCATCCTGATGCGCTCCGGGATCGGACCGGCCGAGCCGCTTCAGGCCCTCGGCATCCCCGTCGGCCAAGCGCACGAGGCGGTCGGCCGCAACTTCATGGACCATCCGATTCTGCGGGCGACCCTCGATCTGAAGCCGGAACGCCGGGCCCTCGGCCCGGATGCGCGCCACACCAATTGCTGCGTCACCTATTCGAGCGGCCTCGCGGGCGGCGGGGAGCGCGACATGATTTTCGTCGCCTACAATCACCGGACTTTGACCGGCCCGGAGCCGACGCCGCAGGGCGCGATCGGCGTCGGCCTCTACGACGCGTTCTCGCGCGGGACGCTGCACCTCACCGCGGCCGATCCGGAGGCCAACCCGGTCATCGACGAGAACATGCTCGACGACCCGCGCGATCGCCTGCGGATGCGCGACGCTGTGCGCCGTCTCGCGCGCCTGTCGGAGCACCCGGCCCTGGCCGATCTCGCGACGGCGATCCGGTTCGGCGAGAGCCCGCTCCCGATCGGCGACGCCGCGCGCCTCCCGGATGACGAACTCGACGCCCTGATGCTCGCCGAGGCCGGGGACATCCAGCACGCGGCCGGCACATGCCGCATGACCGGCTGGCAGGACGCCTCCGGTGTCGTCGATCCCGATCTCAAGGTCCGGGGTTTGGACGGGCTGCGGGTGTGCGACGCCTCCATCATGCCGAGCGATTGCCGGGCCAACCTGCACTTCACCTGCGTGATGATCGGCGAGAATCTGGCCCGGCGGATGCGTGAGGCGCGGACGTGATCGTGTCAAACGCGTATCGGCGAGGCCTCACAGCCGTGCCTCCGCCGCACGCACGGGACACGACAGCGCCCGATTACCCCCAGCCCTCCGCCTCAGCGACGAGGTCCTGCGCATCCATACGACGCTCGGGCACGCGGACCGCCGGGCGCGCATCCTGGCGCTGCTGGCGAGCGTCCACCTCTCGGACCCGGCCCGGCTGCTGCGCTCCTACCCGCCCCAGCTCTCGGGCGGCCAGCGCCAGCGGGCGATGATCGCCATGGCGCTGGCGCTGAACCCGCGGCTGCTCATCGCCGACGAACCGACCACGGCGCTCGACGTCACCATCCAGGCGCAGATCCTCCAGCTGATCCGCGAGCTGCAGCGCGAGCACAGCACGAGCGTCCTGTCCGTCATGCACGATTTCGGCGTGGTGGCCGGCATCGCCGACCCGGTGGCCGTCCTGCAGAAGGGCGTCCCGGTGGAGCAGGGGCCGGCGGCCTCGGTGCTGGGCGCCCCGCCGAAGCACCCCTACACCCAGACGCTGTTCGCCGCCGTACCCGGCGCCCACTGGCAGGAACCGATCCCCGCATGACGCCTGAACAACCCCTCTCGACGGACCCGTTTCTGCCCGGGCCGCGCGTGCGCGTCGCCGGATCCGCGACGGGGCCGCTCGCCGGCCTCGCCTTCGCCGTCAAGGACCTGATCGACGTCGCCGACGTCCCCACGGGCGGCGGCAACCCGGACTGGCCGCGGGTCTACCCGACGCCGACCCGCCATGCCGGCGTGGTGCAGAGGCTGCTCGATGCGGGCGCTTCGGTGGTCGGCAAGACCGTGACCGACGAGGTCTCCCTGGGGATCCTCGGCGAGAACGCCCACGACGGCACGCCGCTCAATCCCGCGGCGCCCGATCGGGTGCCCGGCGGCTCGTCCAGCGGCTCGGCCTCCGCGGTGGCCGCGGGCGCCTGCGATTTCGCGCTGGGCACGGACACCGGCGGCTCGGTGCGCGTGCCGGCGAGCTTCTGTGGGCTTTACGGTATCCGGCCGACGCACGGCCGCATCGACTTCACCGGGATCTGCGTCCAGGCGCCGAGTTCCGATACCTGCGGCTGGTTCGCCCGGGATGCACGCACCTTCGCTCGGGTCGGCGAAGTCCTGTTCGGCCAGGCAATGCCGGACCGCCCGCCCCACACGCTGCTCGTGGCCGCCGACGCGCTCGGCTTCGCGGACGCCGCCGTGCAGGAGGCACTGGCCCCGCAGATCGACCGCCTCGCCGCCCTGATCGGCAATCGGCGCGACGTGACCCTGGCGCCGCAGGGCCTGTCCGTGTGGCAGCGGGCGCAGCGCGTCCTGCAGAGCAGCGAGGCGTGGCAGACCTTCGAACCCTGGCTCGATGCCTGCAATCCGCGCATGGCCTTCTCGGTCGCCCGGTCGCTGATCCAGGGCTCGATGATGACCGATGCCGAGCGCAGCGCCGCCAGTCTGATGCGGATCGAGGCGCGGGCCCGCCTCGCCCGGCTCCTGCCCCCCGGCACGATCCTGTGCCTCCCAACCACCCCGTTCCCGGCACCCCCGCGCGGGCTGCCGCTCGGCGCGCTGCATCCTGTACGCGAGCGCATCGCCTGCCTGACGAGCCACGGCGGCCTCACCGGCGTCCCGCAGGTCAATCTGCCGGGCGCCCACGTCGATGGCGCACCGGTCGGCCTGTCGATCATCGGTGCGCGTGAAACCGACCTCGACCTGATCCGCACCGCGGTCGCCCTAGAGGGCTGAATGGACGTGACCCTGAACCGCCCCGAGGTCGTGGCCGAGATCGCGGCCCTGTTCGAGCGCTACGAGCAGGCGCTCGTCGAGAAGGATGTCGCCGTCCTCGACGCGACCTTCTGGGACAGTCCGCACACGATCCGCTACGCCCTCACCGAGAACTGCTACGGTTTCGCCGAGGTGCATGCCGCCCGGGTCGCGGCCGATCCGCCGCCGGGCGGGACCAAGGAGGCGCGGATCCGGCTGGAGATCCTCACGATCGGGCGCGATTTCGCCACCGTGAATCTGGAGTTCAAGCCGCGCGGCAAGCCCGGCATCGGGCGTCAGAGCCAGACCTGGATGCGCTTGCCGGAGGTCGGATGGAAGGTGGTGTCCGCCCACGTGTCGCTCATGCCGCCGGTGACATGACGCACAACTAGAGGGGGCAGGGGATCGGGCCCCACCGGGGTCGACCGATCCCGCGGCCCGTCTCCGCCGCCGGCCAGCCGATGACCGCCTTCGACGCCCGACCTGCGATCGCCCCGATCTTCGAGCCGGCCGCGTAGGCGACGTGCAGCCCGGCGCCGCCCGCGCCTTCCCCGAAGCGGATCGCGGACGGAAAGCCGCCGGTCCCGACGCGCTGGCGCCATCCTTGCCTCGGGCGACGTGTTGCCGAGCAGGAGCCCGATGCCATGGCTATCACCGATCATGCCCTCGCCTGGACGCAGCTGTTCGGCGAGCTCGACCGGAGCGGCTTGGCGCTGCATCTGCAGATCCGTCGGGCGATCGTGACGGCCATCGAACGGGGGCTGTTCACCGCGGAGGCTCGGCTGCCGTCGACGCGCCAGCTGGCGGCCCTGCTGGGCGTCGCCCGCAACACCGTGGTGAACGCGTACCAGCAGCTCATCGACGAGGGGTTTCTGGTCGCTCACGAGCGCAGCGGGATCTTCCTGGCGCCGGATCTGGCCGTCTCCGAGACACGCGGACCGACCCCGGGACGATCCATCGCGTGGTCGCGGCGCTTCGCGGTCCGGCCCGCGCAGCTGCGGCAGATCACCAAGCCCCGGGACTGGCTCGACTACCCGTATCCCTTCCTGTTCGGCCAGTTCGATCCGTCCCTGTTCCCGGCCAACGATTGGCGCGAGAGCGTGCGGGCAGCCTCCGGCGTATCCGAGATCAACGCCTGGGCGGGCGACCTGATCGACGAGGACGATGCCGATCTCGTGGAGCAGCTTCGCCTGCAGGTGCTGCCGCGGCGGGGCATCTTCGCGAGCGCCGACGAGGTGATGGTCACCATCGGCTCGCAGCAGGCCCTCTCGCTCCTGATCCAGCTGCTGGTCGGCCGCGACACGCCGGCGGGCGTCGAGGACCCGAGCTATCCCGACACCCGCAACATGCTGACCCTCGCCACCGCCGACCTCGCGACGCTGGCCATCGACCGGCACGGGGTCGTGCCAGACGCCGCCTTCGCCAGCCGGGACGTCGCGTTCGTCACTGTGGGTCATCAGTGCCCGAACACCGCGGTGATGCCGCTGGAGCGACGCCGCGCCCTCCTCGAAGCTGCGCGGCGCCACGACGTCGTCCTGGTCGAGGACGATTACGAGGCCGACCTCGCCCTGGCGGACGAGATCCCATCCCTCAAGAGTCTCGATACCGACGGCCGCGTGATCTATGTCGGCAGCTTCTCGAAGGTGCTCGCTCCGGGCCTGCGCGTCGGTTACGTCGTGGCGCCCCGGGCCGTGATCGCGGAACTGCGCGTGCTGCGGCGGCTGATGCTGCGCCACCCGCCCTCGAACAATCAGCGCGCCACCGCGATGTTCGTGGCCCTCGGGCATTACCGCACGCATCTGCGCCGGACCGCCGGCGTGTTGGAGGAACGCGCCGTCCGGATTGCGAGCCTGCTGCCCCGCCTCCTGCCGGCGTTCCGCTGGCGGCGTGATCCGGGGGCCACGAGCTTCTGGGTCGAGGGACCCGCGGGCCTCGATGCCCGGGACCTCAGCGTGCGCGCCCGCGCACGCGGCGTCCTGATCGAGCCGGGCGACATCTTCTACGCCGACCCGGAGGCCGGCCGGGCCTGCTTCCGCCTGGGCTTCGCCTCGATCCGCACCGACCGGATCGAGGCGGGCCTGACCCGCCTCGCGGACCTCGTGACGCCGGCCGGCATCCCCGCGTCACAGGGGATGCCCGAGCAGGTCTGAGACCGCCTGCACCACGCTGGTGACGGCGACGGCGCAGAGCAGCAGGATCGACAGGCTTCGATGCTCCCGTCCGGCGCCGCGCTGGAGGAGCGCCTCGCCGAGGCGGCTGCCGGCGACGATGAGCGGGAAGCCGATCGCCACCGGAATCGCCAGGAAGGCCCCGAGAAGCCCGGCGGTCGCGAGGCTGACGGCGCTGGCGATCGACGTGGCCAGGAAGAACACCAGCAGCGAGGCGCGCCCCTGCTGCGGCGAGAGCGGCGTCGCGAGGTAGTAGGCGACCACGGGCGGACCCGGCATCGCCGCGAGCCCGTTGCACAGGCCGGCCGCCAGCCCGACCGCCAGGGTCGCCCCCCCGCGCGGCAGCCCGGCGAAGCGGAAGCCGCGCAGGAGCGCGACGGTCCCGCAGCCGCAGACCAGCGCGATCCCGAGCCGGGCGGCGTCCGGGCTCGCCGCAGCCAGCGCGGCGACGCCGAGCGGCGATCCGACCACCGTGCCGGCGACGAGCCAGCGGAGCGAGGGCCAGTGGCAGGTACGGCGCGCCCGCGGCAGGTCGGACAGGCTCGCACAGAACTGAAGGGCGACGGCGAGCGGGACGCACTGGCTCGGCGGGAGCGAGAAGCCGAGCAGCGGCACGGCCGCCAGGGCGAAGCCGAAGCCCGTGAAGCCGCGGATCAGCGCCGCGGCGAAGATCGCGGCCGCGATCGCGATCAGGGATGCCGGTTCCGGCATCGGAACGACGGGAGCCACCGCCCTAACGCATGTCGACCACGATGGTCTTCTTGCGGGTGAAGTGCTCCAGCATCGATTCCAGGGACGCTTCCTTGCCGAGGCCCGACTTCTTGAACCCGCCGTAGCTGAGGTTGGTCTGGATCGTCAGGTTCTGGTTGACCTGGACATAGCCGGCATCCAGCGCGTGCGACACCTGCAGCGCCCGGCGCAGGTCCCGGGTCCACACCGTCGCGGCGAGGCCGAACGCGCCGGCATTCGCCGCCTCCAGAACGGCTTCCTCGTCGGAGAACGGCACGATGCAGGCGACCGGACCGAAGATCTCGTCGCGCATGAGCGGGCTGTCCTCGGTCAGACCGGTGAACAGGACCGGCTCGACGAACAGGCCCCCGGCGAGGTCCGGCGCCGCCGGCAGGGTCCCGCAGCGCACCGCCCGTGCGCCGGGCGTCGCCTCGCCCTGAGCGATGTAGCCCATGATCCTGGCGTGCTGCCGGGCGTTGATCACGGTGCCGATGTCGGTGGCATCGTCCAGGGGATCGCCCATCCGGAGGTTCGAGACGGCGGCGGCGAGACGCTCCACGAATGCGTCGTGCATCTCGGCGGCGACGTAGATCCGGCTCGAGGCGGTGCAGCTCTGGCCCTGGCGGGTGAAGCGCATGCCGGCCACCGCGCCCGCGACGGCCCGGTCGAGGTCGGCGTCCGCAAAGACCAGCATCGGGCTCTTGCCGCCGAGCTCCAGGCTCACCGGGATCAGCTTGTCGGCGGCGTCGCGGTAGATCGCCTCGCCCACCGCCTGCGAGCCCGTGAAGGTCACCTTGGCGACGTCGGGGTGGCGGACCAGCGGCGCCCCGCAGGCGGGACCGGTGCCGCAGATCACATTGAGGACGCCGGGCGGCAGGAGATCGGCCAGGAGCCGCGCCGCCTCGATCGTCGCGAAGGGGGCCTCCTCGGAGGCCTTCACCACCACGGTGTTGCCGGCGACCAGAGCCGGGCCGATCTTGAGCGCCATCAGCACGAGGGGCACGTTCCAGGGCAGGATCGCCGCCACCACGCCCAGGGGCTCGCGGGTGGTCAGCGCGAGCATGTCCGGGTTGAATGGCAGCGTCTCGCCCTTCAACTCGGTGGCGAGGCCGCCGAACATCGCGAGGATGTCGGCCGCGGTGGCGATCTCGGGGCGGCACTCGGTGCGGATCGCCTTCCCGGTCTCGGCGGCGAGGAGCGGGGCGAGGTCCGGGGACGCCGCCGCGATCCGGCGCCCGCCCTCGGCCACCAGCCGCCCGCGCTCCCGGGCCGGCACCCGTGCCCAGGCCCGGCCGGCGGCGCGGGCGGCCGCGACCGCGGCCTCGACATCCGCCGGGCCGGATGCCGGCGCCGGGGCCAGGGCGTGCCCGGTGGCGGGGTCGTGGACGGTCAGGCAATCGCCGCTCACCGGGCCGACCAGCGCGTTCCCGATCAGGTGGCGGCCGGCGAGGGCGGCGAGGCGATCGCGTACGCCCCCGGGGAAGCGCGCCTGACCGCGCGTCGGGCTCTCGGGGTCGTTCGACATGGGCAAGTCACTCGCGGTTCGGCTCGGGGCGTCCCGCCGTCGATAGGGGCGCCTCCGCCGCCGCGACAGGTCCAGCCGGCGGCGCCCGAGGGGGCCAGGGCGGACCGAAGATCCCCTCAGGCCTTTCCCTTCCAGGGCACCAGCACGCGTTCGAGCTGGCGCAGGCCGATTTCGAACAGGGTGGCGAACAGGCCGATCAGCAGGATCCCCATCACCACCACGTCGGTGCGCAGGAAGTTGGAGGCGTTGAGGACGAGCTGGCCGAGCCCGGCCTGGGCCGCCACCATCTCGGCGGCGACCAGGGTCGTCCAGCCGACCCCCATGCCGATCCGCAGGCCGATCAGGATCTCCGGCAGCGCCGCCGGGAGCACCACGTAGCGCAGGACCTGCGCGCGGCTCGCCCCGAGGGCGCGGGCCGCGTTGATCTGGTCGGCGGAGGCCGAGAGCACGCCGGAGCGCGTCGCCAGCGCCACCGGGGCGAAGCAGGCGAGGACGATCAGCAGAACCTTCGACACTTCGCCGATCCCGAACCAGATGATCATGAGCGGCAGGTAGGCGAGCGGGGGCAGCGGCCGGTAGAATTCGATCAGCGGATCGAGGATGCCCCGGGCGATCCGGCTCGTCCCCATGGCCAGCCCGGCCGGGATGCCGAGCAGGGTGGCGAGCCCGAAGGCCCCGAGGACGCGCATCAGGCTGTCGCGGACATGGATGCCGAGGGGGGCGCCGTCGAGGTCCCCGTTCCAGGCCTGGCCGAGGGCCGACAGGATTGCCTCCGGCGGCGGCAGGAACAGCGGCTTGATCCAGCCGATATGGGTCGCGACCGCCCAGAGGCCGAGGCAGGCCAGCACGGTGGCGGTGCTCACGATCGGGACCAGCGCGGCGGTGCGGCGGGCCGGTCGCTTGGGACGGACCCTTTGCGGTTCGGACACGGCCGTCGCGTCGAGGGGCAGGCCGCTCATCGGGCGCCCCCGAGCGCCGGATCGGTCCGGTGATGGATGCGCGCGAGCACGCGCTCTCGCACGGCGATGAAGTCGGGATCCGACTTGACCGCCCGGGCCTCCCGCCCGGCCACGACCGCGCGCGAGAACGGCAGGTCGATCGTCTCGATGATGCGGCCCGGCCGCGGGCTCATGATCAGGAGCTTCGTGGCCAGGAACACCGCCTCCTCGACGTCGTGGGTGATGAATAAGGCCATCTTGCCGGTCCGGTGCCAGATCCGGAGGATCAGCTCCTGGACCTGCTCGCGCGTGAACGCATCGAGGGCGCCCAGCGGCTCGTCCATCAGCAGGGCGCGCGGATCGGCGGCGAGCGCCCGGGCGATGCCGACCCGCTGCTGCATGCCGCCGGAGAGCTCGTAGACCTTCCGGTCGGCGAACTCGGCCAGCCCGACGAGGTCGAGCATCGCGCCGGCGATCCGGCGCCGCTCCGGGCGCGCGACGCCGCGCAGCTTGGGGCCGAACGCCACGTTCTCGGCCACGCTCAGCCAGGGCATCAGGGCGTGGCGCTGGAACACGACGCCCCGGTCGGCCCCCGGCCCCCGGATCGGCACGCCGTCGAGGAGGATGCTGCCCTCGGTCGGTTCGAGGAAGCCCGCGATCGCCGAGAGCAGGGTGGTCTTGCCGCAGCCCGAGGCGCCGAGGGCGACCACGAACTCCCCGGGCCGGATCGTCAGGTTCACCTGCGAGAGGGCGACGATGCCGGCCTCGCCTTCTCCGTAATGGACGCTGACGTTGCGGATCTCGATCATGCCGCCCTCCGAAGCCGCCGGCTACTTCCGGGCCGCGGCGACGTAGTCCCCGGTGACGAACCAGCCGTAATCCGGCGCCAGGGCCTGGACGCGGCCCTGGGCCTTCAGGAACTCGGCGGTCTCGGTCAGGGCCTTGGCGGCTCCGCCGCCGAGCCAGGCCGGGGAGGCCTGCGCGTCGAGGGTCGGGAAGCGGTAGCTCGCGAGGCTCGCCGGCACCTCCGCGGGATCGGCGCCGGTGATCTTGGCGACCGCCTTCACCTCGGGCGCGTCGGCGGCCCAGGGCTTGGCCGCGTAGGCGGCGTCCTCGGCGGCGATCAGCTTGACCAGCGTGACCAGGAAGTCCCGGTTCTGCGCCGCCCAGGCCCGGTCGACCACGAGGCCGTCGAAGGTCGCCTTGCCCTTGCGGGCGATGTCGCCCGCCGAGAGCACCACCGTGCCGGACTTCTTCACCCGGGCGAGGACCGGATCCCAGATGAAGGTCGCGTCGATGTCGCCGCGCTCCCAGGCGGCGGCGATCTCAGGGGGACGCATGTTGAGGATCGTCACGTCCTTCTGCCCGAGCCCGGCCTCCGCCAGGGCGGCGATCAGCTGGTAGTGGGAGGTCGAGACGAACGGCACCGCGACGGTCTTGCCGCGCAGGTCGGCCACGCTCCTGATACCGGTGCCGTTGCGCGCCACGAGTTGCTCGGCATCGGCGATCTCGTCGAGGATCCAGAACAGCTCGATGTCGAGCCCCTGCGAGGCCGCCGCCGCGATCGGGCTCGACCCCGCCTCGCCGATCTGGACGTTGCCCGACGCCATGGCGCGGATCACGTCGCCGCCGCCGCCGAACTTGCGCCAGGTCACCGTGTAGCCGGTGGCCTTCTCGATCGCCCCCGAGGCCATCAGGGCCCGGAACGGCACCACCATGTCCTGGTGGGCGAAGGTGACCGACTTCTCGGCGGCCCGGGCGGCGCCGGGGGCCAGGAGGCCCAGAACCATGGGCGTCAGGGCGATCAGTAGCGCGCGCACCACGAAGCGGCGCGAATTCGATCGCGGTCTTACGCTGTCCATGTCCACACTCCCCCCTCTGGCAAACCGGATCGATGCGGCTCGGCGCGTCAGCGCCAGGGTCCGACAAGGCAAGCCCCGTGCACAAGGGGCCAGACGCCGGCCGAATCGTCTCCGTCTGGCTCCTCTGCCCCCGGATTCGACCGCCAACTGGACGCGTCTTTGGCCTCGCTCTGGATCTCGTCCGCCGGCCGGCGGCGGCGCTAGGTCGTCGCGAGCGACGGGCGCCTGCCGGTGCGCCAGGGGAGCACAGGTCCATGAACGAAGCGACGACCGAAGCGGAGCGCCACGCCCTATTGGAGCGCCTATTCGCGGCCTTCAACCGCCACGATGCCGACGGCGTGATGGCCTGCTTCACCCCCGGTATCGTGTTCGACACCGCCGCCGGCCCCGAGGCGCACGGCCGGCGCCTGACCGGACAGGAATCCGTGCGGGCGGCCTTCGTGGCGGTCTGGACCGACATGCCGGATGTGGCCTGGACGGTGTCGCGCCACACGCTGGCGGGGGAGCGGGCCACGTCGGAATGGCTGTTCACCGGCACCCGGGCCGATGGCGGCCGGGTCGCCGTGGAGGGGGTCGACCTGTTCGTGTTCGACGGTCCGCTGATCGCCCGCAAGAGTGCCTTCCGCAAGGACCGCCCGGTCCAGGCGGCCTGAGGGAGGCGGAGCGTGAGCCTGACCCCCGATCCCGTCCCGCGCCCGACCGGCGCGCCCTACGATCCGACCTACGACCCGCTGACCGACGCCACCCCGGGGACGGACCGCGCCTATGCGCCGACCTACTGGGTCGCCACCGCCGGCCCGCCGCCGGCGGATGACGGCCCGATCACGGGGGATGTCGACGCGGACGTGGTGATCGTCGGCTCCGGCTTCACCGGCCTGTCCTGCGCCCTCAGCCTCGCCCGCGATCACGGCATCAAGGCCACCGTGCTGGAGGCCAACCGGGTCGCCTGGGGCTGCAGCACCCGCAACGGCGGCCAGGGCCAGAACGCCTCGGGCCGGCTCAGCCGCTCGCAATGGATCGCCCGCTACGGCCGCGAGACCGCACTCCGGCTCCACGCCGAGATCCTGGAGGGCTTCGACTACTTCGCCGGACTCGTGCGCGAGTTCGACCCCGATCCGCAGCCCGGCGGCCACATCTACGTCGCCCATCGGCCCCGCACCTTCGCCAAGCTCGCGGTGGAATCCGAGGTCGCCAACACGGTCTTCGGCTACCGCACCCGGATGCTCGGCCGGGACGAGCTGCGGCGCGACTGGATGGACGAGGCCGGCGCGGTCGGCGCGCTCCACGAACCGCTCGGGATCGGCATCCATCCGGCCAAGTTCGCCTTCGGCTACCTCCGGGCCGCGCGGGCGGCCGGGGCCAAGGTTCACCCGGCCAGCCCGGTGCTCGGGATCGACCGCGACGGCGGCGGCTTCCGGGTGCGGACGCCCCACGGGATCGTGCGGGCCCGCGCGGTGGCGATCGCCACGGGGGGCTATACCAGCCAGGGGCTGCACCCGCGCCTGCGCAGCCGGATCATGCCGATCCTGTCGAATTCCCTGGTCACGCGGCCGCTCACCGCCGACGAGATCGCCGCGACGCTGCGCACGACGACCTTCGTCACCGACACGCGCACCCTGCGCTTCTACTATCGCCGGTTGCCCGACGGCCGGGTGCAGATCGGCAGCCGCAGCGCGATCACCGGCGCGGACGCGACCCATCCGCGCCACCTGCGCCTGCTTGTCGATGGCCTGCACCAGAAGTTCCCGGTCCTCGAAGGCATCGCGATCGACTATTCGTGGTGGGGCTGGGTCGATGTCAGCCACGACATGATGCCCCGCATCGTCCAGCCCGAACCGGGCGAGCCCCTGTTCTACGCCCTGGGCTATGGCGGCAACGGCGTCTCGTTCTCGGCCCAGGCCGGCCGCCGGTTGGCCGGGCTGGTGGCCGGGCGCAGGCCCGCGGGCCTGCCGATCTTCGAGGGTGCGCTGCCGGGTCACCCCTTCGCCCCGTTCCGGCGCATCGGGCAGCGGATGCTCTATCGCTGGTACCACCACCGCGACGAGGCGGCCTGAACCGGCGGCGCGCCGCATCGAAAAAAAGGCCGCCCCGCGTGTTCGGGGCGGCCTTGTTCGTCAGGGAATCGGGCGCGGTCAGGCGGCCTGAGCCCGGTCGAAATCCGGTGCGGCGATCTCGCCGATCCGGTGACAGGCTACGTAATGGCCGGGGCCGGTCGCCAGCAGGGCGGGATCCTCGGCGCGGCACCGCTCGATCGCGAACGGGCAGCGCCCGGCGAACCGGCAGCCGGCGGGCGGATCGATCGGGCTCGGCGGCTCGCCGCGCACGAGGTAGCGCGCCTTCAGGGCGTCCCGCGCGGGGCCGGCCGGCACCGCCGCCGAGATCAGCGACCAGCTGTAGGGATGGCGCGGCGCGGAGAAGAACGTCCGGGTCGGCGCCTGCTCGACGATGCGGCCGAGATACATCACCGCGACCTCGTCGCAGAGGTGCTGCACGACGCCGAGGTCGTGCGAGATGAAGATGTAGGCGAGGCCGCGCTCGGCCTGGAGCTTGGCCAGGAGGTTGAGGATCTGCGCCTGGATCGCGACGTCGAGCGCCGAGACCGCCTCGTCGCAGACGATGATGTCGGGCTCGGTCGCCAGCGCCCGGGCGATGCACAGGCGCTGGCGCTGCCCGCCGGAGAACTGGTGCGGGAACAGGCTGCGGGCCTCGGCCGGCAGGCCCACCGCGGCGAACAGCGCGTCGAGCCGCGCCGCCGCCTGCCGTCGCGACAGCCCCTCCAGCAGCCGCAGCGGCTCGGCCACGAGGTCCCCGGCGCAGCGCCGGGGATCGAGGGAGGCGAACGGGTCCTGGAACACCATCTGGATGTGGCGGCGCGCCTGTCGGAGCTTGTCGCCCCGGAGGCCGAGGATGTCCGCGCCGCGCAGGACCACCTGACCGGCGGTCGCCGGGACGAGGCGCATGATCCCCTGCGCCGTGGTCGACTTGCCGGAGCCGGATTCCCCGACGATGCCGAAGCTGGCGCCCCGGCGCACGACGAAGCTCACGCCGTCGACGGCGTGGACACGCCCGCCCCCCGGGACCGGGAAGTGGACCTTCAGATCGTTGACCTGCAGGAGGTCCGCCCCGGTCGGGGCCGATGCGGCGTTCGACGTCATGCGGCGCGGGTCTCCGGGTGCCAGCAGGCCACCGCCCGGGCCGGGCCGGACTCGGCCAGGGCCGGCTGGGGCTTGTCCAGGCAGGTGGCGTCGGCCCGGCCGCAGCGGTCCGCGAAGGCGCAGATCGCCGGCCGCCGGCCGAGGGGCGGAACGAGGCCCGGGATCTCGCGCAGCGATTCCGACCCCGCATCGGCCGCCGCGCCGAGGCGCAGGTGCGGCGTGCAGGCCATCAGCCCGCGCGTGTAGGGATGCTGCGGCGCGCGCATCACCGATTGGGTGTCGCCCTGCTCGATGCAGCTTCCGGCGTAGAGCACCGCCACGCTGTCGGCGATGTCGGCCACCGCCCCGAGGTCGTGGGTGATCAGCACGATGGCGGTGCCCATCTCGTCCTGAAGGACCTTCAGCAGGTCGAAGACCTGTGCCTGGACGGTCACGTCGAGGGCCGTGGTCGGCTCGTCGGCGATCAGGAGCTTGGGCCGGCAGGCCAGCGCCATGGCGATCATCACCCGCTGACGCATGCCGCCGGACAGTTCGTGCGGATAGGCATGGAGGCGACGCTCGGCCGCCGGGATCTGCACGGCCCTCAGCATCGCCAGCGCCCGCTCCAGGGCGGCGCGGCGCCCGAGCCGCTGGTGCAGCCGCAGCGCCTCGGCGATCTGGTCGCCGACCGTGTAGACCGGATTGAGGGCCGTCATCGGCTCCTGGAAGATCATCGACAGGGCGCTGCCGCGCAAAGCCCGGAGCCGGGCCGGCCTGGCGGCCGCGATGTCCTCCCCGGCGAGCCGGATCCGGCCGTCGGCGCGGGCAAAGCCCTCCGGCAGCAGGCCCATGATGGCCAGCGCGGTCATGCTCTTGCCGCAGCCGGATTCGCCGACGAGGGCGATGGTGCGGCCGGCCTCGACGGAGAAGCTCAGGCGTTCCAGGACCGGCACGGGGCCGCCCGGCTGCGTCAGGGTGACAGTCAGATCCTCGACGGCGAGAACGGGGGCCATCGCTCAGCTCCGCTTGCGCAGGCGCGGGTTGACCGCGTCGTTGACCGCATCGCCCACGAGGCTGACGCCGAGGACCGCGAGGAAGATCGCCGCGCCGGGCAGCAGCACGGTCCACCACGCCTCCAGGGCATAGGCACGGTTCTGACCGATCATCAGACCCCAGCTCATCACGTTGGGGTCGCCCAGCCCGAGGAAGCTCAGGGCGCCCTCGAACAGCACGGCGGTGCCGATCGCCAGCGTCGCGGAGACCACGATCGGCGGCGCGGCATTCGGCAGGATCACCCGGCCGATCAGGTAGAGCGGTCCGGCGCCGGCCGCCCGGGCCGCCTTGACGAAGTCGAGGCCGCGCAGGCGCAGGAACTCGGCCCGGGTCAACCGGGCGGTGGGCGGCCAGGAGACGATGCCGATCGCGATCGTGGTGATGGCGATCCTCTGGCCGAACAGGGTGACGAGGACCATCGCGAACAGCAGGGTCGGCAGCACCTGGAAGAACTCGGTGACCTTCATCAAGGCCGCGTCGACCCGGCCGCCGAAGAAGCCCGCGAGCGCCCCGAAGGTCACGCCGATCACCACGGTGATGAGGGCCGCCGAGAACCCGACCAGCAGTGTCGCGCGGCCGCCCTGGAGCAGGGCCGCCAGAATGTCCTGGCCGAGGTAATCGGTGCCGAGCAGCGGGTCGCCCCCGGGCGGCTGGAACGGGGCGCCGACGATCTCGAACGGATCGACCCCGTAGAGGTGCGGGCCCGCCAGCGCGGCGAATAGCAGACCGATCAGGATGACGCAGCCCAGAATCCCACTGGGGTTGCGCAGGAACAGGCGCAGGGCGGCGAGGCCGG
Organism: Methylobacterium guangdongense; assembly: GCF_038442355.1. NCBI lineage: Bacteria > Pseudomonadati > Pseudomonadota > Alphaproteobacteria > Hyphomicrobiales > Methylobacteriaceae > Methylobacterium > Methylobacterium guangdongense. Next base: position 405,253 of record NZ_JBBXMX010000001.1, on the reverse strand, counting down.
GATTCGCTGCGGGACGCGGCATCGGGGGCGCCTCGGAACGCAAAGGCGCGGGCCGCGCCGCCGGCTCGGCCGCGACGAGGGCGCTCATGCCGGCCTCCCGGCGCGGATCCGCGGATCGATCAGGCGGTAGAGGAAATCGGTGACGAGGTTCGCCGCGATGACCAGCAGCGCCGAGCAGAACAGGATGCCGAGCAGCGTCGGGTAGTCGCGTCGCAGGATCGAGTCGAAGGTCAGCCGGCCGAGCCCCGGCCACGCGAACACGGTCTCGACCAGGATCGCCCCGGCGAAGAGCTGGCCGAACTGGAGGCCCACCATGGTGACGAGGGGGATCAGCGCGTTGCGCAGGGCGTGCTTGCCGATCACGATCCGCTCCGGCAGGCCCTTGGCCCGGGCGGTCCGGACGTAGTCGGCGTTGAGCGCGTCGATCATGCTGGCGCGCATCAGGCGGCTGTACTGCGCGACGTAGACGATGCCGAGGGTGAGCGCCGGCAGAACCAGGTGCCGGGCGACGTCCAGGGCGTAGGCGATGCCGTGGCGCGGGGTGGCGACGTCCTCCATCCCGGCGACCGGCAGTACCGGCCACAGGGAGGCGAACACGACCAGCAGCATCAGGCCGGTCCAGAACACCGGCGCGGCGTTGCCGGCGATCGCCACCAGGGAGACGACGTGACTGAGGAGGCCGTTCGGCCTGCGGGCGCCCAGGATCCCGAGGCCGGCGCCGGCCAGTACCGCGAGGCCCAGGGACGACAGGACCAGCAGGGCGGTGGCCGGCAGCCGCCCGAGGATCAGGCGCGAGACCGGCTCGTTGAAGAAGAACGAATAGCCGAGATCCCCCCGCGCCACCTTGCCGACATAGGTCGCCAGCTGCTCGGGGAGGCTGCGGTCGAGGCCGTAGCGCGTGCGGATCTCCGCCATGATCTCCGGCGAGGCGCCGCCCATCTCCCCGGCGATGACCTGCGCCGGATCGCCCGGCGCCGCCTGGATCAGCAGGAAGTTCAGCACCACCACGGCGAGCAGCAGGCCGACGGCGTTCGCCGCCGTCGCGCCGAGCCTGCGCAGGCCCGTCATCGCTCGGCTCCGGCGGCGCCCTGCGCCCAGGCGACCTCGTCGAGGGGCGAGAGCGGCCCCCAGATCGACAGGGGCAGGTTCGTCAGACGCTTGTCGTAGACCGCCTTGTAGGGGGTGAGGTTGATGTAGGCGATCGGCGCCTCGGACACGACGATCGTCTGGAATTCGTCGTAGAGCGCCTTGCGCTTCTGCAGGTCGGTCTCGACCGCGGCGGCGTTCAGCAGTTCGTCGACCTTCGGGTTCCTGTACTGCTGGGTGTTCGACCAGATGACGCCCTTGCGGATGTTGGTCGACAGGTAGGTCCGCGCCACGCCGATCACCGGGTCGCCCCAGTTGAAGACGTTGTCCATGGTCAGGTCGAAGTCGAAGTTGGAGACGCGCTGTGCCCAGGTCGGGAAGTCCGGCGCGGCCCGGACCTGGAGGGCGATGCCGATCCGCTTGAGCCCGGCCCGGAGGTACTCGGCGACGTTGCGCTGCTGGTCGTTGTCGTTGGGGATGTAGTCGATGGTGAGCGGGAACCGCGTGCCGTCCGGCCCTTTCTTGAGCCCGGCCTCGTCGAGCAGGGCGTCCGCCTTGGCGATGTCGAGCTTGTAGAGGTCGACGGACGGCTCGTAGAACGGCGAGCCCGGCACGATCGGGCCGGTGGCGGGTTTCGCCACGCCGCCGAGCAGCTTGCCCGTGATGAAGTCGCGGTTGGCCGCCAGCGCGATCGCCCGGCGCACGCGCACGTCGTCGAGGGGCTTCTTCCCGCAGTTGAAGGCCAGCCAGTTGATCGGGCCGATCCCCTCGAAGCCGCGATCCGTCACCGTCAGGGTCGGCGCCTTGGCCAGGCGCTCGATGTCGCGCACCGAGGACAGGAACGGCAGCATGCCGATCTCGCGCCGCTCGGTGGCGATGACGAGGCTGTTCTGGTCCGGCAGGATCCGGTAAACGAGCCGCGCCAGTTTGGGCCGCCCGGGGATGAAGAACCGGTCGAACCGCTCCAGCTGAATTGACTCCCCCTGCTTGTACTCGACGAACTTGAACGGGCCGGAGCCGACGGGCTTCAGGTTGGCCGGATGGGTCTTGATGTCCTGGCCGTCGCCGTAGACGTGCTTGGGCAGGATCGGCATCAGGCCGGGCGACATGGCCAGCAGCAGCGCCGGGTGCGGGCGCGCGAGCCGGATGACCACCGTGTGGGCGTCGGGGGTCTCGACCGTCGCGACCGGCTCCAGCATGGTCTGGAACGGATGGTTGGCCTTGATCACCCCGATCGAGAAGGCGACATCCTCCGCGGTCAGCGGGTGTCCGTCGTGGAAGACGGCGTCCTCCACGAGGTGAAGCGTCACGCTCAAGTTGTCGGGGGCGACGGCCCAGGATTTCGCCAGGTAGGGTTGCGGGTTCCACTGGTCGTCGTAGCGCAGCGGGCTCGCGAAGATCTGTGTCGAGACCATCCCGGTGGCGATGCCGGACTGCACGGCGCCGTTAAAGTGGCGCGGCACCTGGCTGGTGCCGATCACCAGCGGCGCATTGGTGTCGTCGGCCAGAGCCTCCGGCAGGCCGAGGATCGGGGCCGTCAGGGGCGCGGCGAGGACCGAGAGGCCGGCGCCGAGGAGCGTGCGTTTGGTCAGGCGCATCGGGTTCGGTCTCCGTGTGGGGTGTGCGGGGGGCGCAACGCGGCGTCGAGGAGGCCGGCCAGCGCCGGGCCGGCTTCGGGATCGGTGGCCGCGATGCCGACGAGCTCGGCCGCGTCGGGCGCGGGCTCCGGCAGCGGCGACAGGCTCCAGCGGCGCCCGACCATCTGAAGCAGGTGCATCCCGGGCCTGTCGGCCAGACCGAGCCGCCCCTTCAGCCGCAGGAGCGAGGCCGGCATGCCGGTGAGCGCCCGTTCGAGCGCGGCGCGGTCGAACGCGCCCGCGCGCCGGTAGAGCAGGCGCTGGAAAGCCTCCTCGTGCGTGACCGCCTCGGCCCGCAGCCGGGCCGATCCCCGCCGGGCCCGGTCCGGACCCGCGCCGCCGAGATCGAAGACAGAAGCGGGCAGCGCGGCCGCCACGGTCTCGATGACCGGGACGCCGGGCGCGAGGGCGGCGAGCGTATCCCGGGCTGCCGCGCGGCCCGCTTCGTCCACGAGGTCGCGCTTGTTGAGCACGAGGAGGTCGGCGGCGCGGATCTGGCGGGCGAGCGTGTCGCCCAGGCGCGGGTCGGCGGCGAGGCCCGGCACGCGCTCGGCATCCGCCAGCACGACGACGCCGCGCAGGACGAGGCCGGGCTCCACCAGGGCGATCTCCGCGATGGCGCCCGGATCGCCGACGCCGCTCGCCTCGATCACGATGTGATCGAAGGGTTCGGGCTCCGCGAGGACGCGCATCAGCGTATCGAGGAAGCCGTCGGCGAGGCTGCAGCAGACGCAGCCATTGGTCAGCCGGAGGGTCTGCCCGTCATGGTCCTGGATCAGGCCCGCATCGACGTTGATCGCCCCGAAATCGTTGACCAGCACCGCGTAGCGGCCCTGCGATCCGGCGAGCAGCCGGTTCAGCAGCGTCGTCTTGCCGGCTCCGAGGAAGCCGCCGACCACCGTCAGCGGGCAGCGCGTCGCGGGCGCGGGAAGCCCGGGCCTCATGCCGGCGGCACCGCGAAGACGCGGCCGCCCAGCACCGTGGCGTGAACCGGGATATCCTTGAGCGCCTCCGGGGGCGTCTCGAACGGATCCGCGTCGAGGACGGCGAAATCGGCGAACTTCCCGGCCTCGATGGAGCCCACGCAGTGATCCATCCGCAGGGTGTAGGCGGCCCCGAGCGTGACGGCGTGCAGGGCTTGGGCGACGCTCAGCCGCTCCTCGGGGCCGAGCACGCGCCCCGACGACGTGGTCCGGTTGACGGCGCACCAGGCGGTGAACAGCGGCCCCAGCGGCGTCACCGGCGCGTCCGAGTGGATTGCGAGCGGGATGCCGAGCCGCGCCGCGCTCCCGGCTGCGTCGATCCGGGCCGCCCGTTCGGGTCCCATCGTCAGGTCGTGATGGGAGTCGCCCCAGTAGTAGAGGTGGTTCGAGAACAGGTTGAGGCACAGGCCCAGGGCCTTGACCCGCCGCAGCTGCGCCTCGGTCGCCATCTGGCAATGCTGGAGGGTGTGCCGGTGATCGGGACGGGGATGGGCGATCTGCGCCTTCTCGACCGCGTCGAGGGCCGCCTCGGTGGCCTCGTTGCCGTTGGTGTGGATGTGAAGCTGAATGCCGGCGGCGTGGTAGATGCCGACGATCCGGTCGAGATCCTCGGGGGCGACGTACCAGAGGCCGTTCGGCGCGCCGTTGTGATAGCCCGGCGGCAGGAGCCGGGCGGTGAAACCCTGGATCGACCCGTCGACGACGATCTTCACGATGCCGAAGCGCAGGCGCTCGGTATTCGCGGCCACGAGGCGGCCGATCCTGGCGACGCCGTCTTCCGGGGGACACGAGACCGAGGCTAGAGCCGGCACGATCCGCACCGGCAGGCCCTCGACGCAGGCGGCGCCGTAGACCGCCACGGTCGCATCCGTGAGGTCGTTGTGCAGGTCGGCGATGGTGGTGATGCCCTGGAGCTGCGCGGCCGCACCGAACCGGCCCACGTCGGCGGCGTCGAGGGTCCCGCTCATCGGGTTGTAGCCGAGCCCCCGAAACAGGCGCAGCCGGGCGGCGATCCCCTGCAGCTCGCCGGACGGGGTGCCGTCCGGCAGTTTCGGCACGCCGTCGATGGCGGTGGTCTCGTCGAAGCCCGCCATCTCCAGGAGCAGGCTGTTGACGTTGGTGATGTGCAGGCTGGCGTGGTGGACCATCACGGGCCGGGTGGTCGAGACCCGGTCGAGGTCGTGCCGGGTCAGGCGCGCGCCGCCGAGATGCAGCGGATCGAAGCCCCAGCCGTAGAGCAGCTGGTCCGGGTCTGCGATGGATCGGTCCGCCTCCGAGAGCCGGTCCACGACGGCGCCGATGTCACGCAGGCCCGGCACGCGGCGTCCGTCCGGGCTGCGGCGGTCGCCGGCGCCGACATAGGTCTGGCGCCAGAGGGTGCCCTCCATCACGTGGGCGTGCCCCTCGACGAAGCCGGGGAGGATGACCTTGTCGGCGAAGCGGCGATCCGGAACCGCGTCGAGCCCGGCGCAGTCCTCCGCCGTCCCGACCATCAGCACGCGCCCGTCGTGCACGGCGATGTGCGTCGCCTCCGGCCGCGATGGATTCATCGTGATGACCCGCCGGGCCTCGAAGAGGGTGATCTCGCTCGGCATGGCTGTCCTCGGCACGGCGCCCAGGATGTCGGTCGCCCGTCCGAGCCGCTAGCGCCAGACGCCGGGAATGAAGGGGGCCAGCCCGCATCGCCCGGGGGATGCGGGGCTACGAGGACGATCTGGCAGCCGTTGCATCCCGTGCGGCGTCGTGGCCGGCGGTATCACCGCATCGCGCGATTGCACGCCGTGTTGCTGCCTGCCGTCACCGTCGCGTCCAGATCGGGGCGAGAGCGGGCGCGACAGCCATGTCGGCTTCACCGATACTCTGACCAGAAGTGGACCGTCGCGAGTCTACCTTCGACGGCCATTCGGCCTTGGACCTTGCGTGGCCACGCATGACAGAGGCGGCCACCCCGACAGGCAGACGCGTCGAAAACCACACCCACCATGACCCGATCCAGGCGAGATCAGGCCGCGATTTGCCGTACGTTCAAGCCGGCAATCGATCGGTGGCTGGTGCATGAAACTGCGGCCGCTCTGAGGACCAGCAGATCGATCAGCGTAATGAGTTCGCTATCGCCCAGCTCGAAAATGGTTTCCCGCAGCTCCATCACACGCAGCAAGACTGCTTCGGCGTGGACCGGTAACGCCGTGACTTTCTGGCCGACCTTGAGAGACTGCTTTGCCATGCGGTGCCCCCACACCCAATTGCAATCTTAATTTGTAATCGGAAGGTTGATAAACGGTTAAAACGCAACCTGTGATGTTTTATCGGGTATTGACGACGCGCCTGCGTCTGGGTCGCCCCTGTTTGGCTTGCCACTCAATGAAGCCATTCGGGGCGCCGTCCGCCCTGACCGAAAGCAGCCAGCCGCTGATTATCTTCGCTTCCCGAATTGCCGGGATCGAACAGATGAACGGCGCGCTCCTGTCGCCGAGTTGCTTCATCCCTGCTTCTCAGTGCGTCGGCAAACCAGCCGCGCGTCCGCAAAGACGCAGCGCGCGGCCGAAATGGTAAAGATTTTGCTCCGCCGTTGTCGCTAATAGCGCGCAAATCGGCGCGGAATCGCCAGCCAAGTCCAAGTTTATGCGCTTATTGATCTCGGAATTGACCAGTCTATAAATAGATAAGGCTAGGAATAAGGCTACAGTGAGCACTTGTTCTAGGTTGTATTGATGGCGAAGTGCAATTTCCGATATAGATCGCTCCTCGCCGGGTCCCTCGTGCTCGCATCGGCTTGTCTCGCGCTGACTCCCGCACGAGCCGACCTCGCCAATGTCGTCCGCATCGTGCTGCAGAAGGGGCGGCACTATGATCCCGGCGACCTCTATCTGCACCGGGGCGATACGATCACCCTCGTCAACGGTGACCAGAGTGCCGTGCATCACGCCTTCATCGAAGCCGATCGCTTTGCCTTCGATGCCGGCGATCAGGAGCCGGGCGGACAGACGACCCTGGTTCTCAAAGAGGCTGGTGACTTCGTCATCCAGTGTGGAATCCATCCGAAGATGAAGCTCACCCTTCACGTCCAATAGCGGCGCAGGTCGCACAGTTCTTGAAGTTGCAGGATGTGTTCGCGGTCGGATCGAGCGGCATCAATCGAATAGTCATTACTCGGATGCTGTGCGCGACGGATCGATGGGCTGAGGCAGCGCCGGCAGCGATCCATACGTTTCATAGAGACAGGGATGAGGACGCCAGAGACATGTCAAATCGCTTCTTGGACGCCCTGATGTGTTGGGCCCTGCGTTCGCCAATCTACGGATGGCTGGGAAACAAAGTTGTCGTCGCGCTGGCAGGCAAGCCATCGCATCGCGGCGAGGCGGACGACGCGGTCCATGCGAGGGTATGGGTGCGGTAGTCGGGGGGGGGAGCTCGATTCAGGCCGCTTGGGCGAGGTCGCCCTGGATCGAGGCCAGTGCCCGCTCCAGCGCTGCGAAACAGGCCGGGTCGAATGCTGTGCCGAGATCCGCACGCATGATGCCGAGCGCCTTCTCAAGCGGCATGGCCGAGCGGTAGGGCCGATCGGCGGTCAGCGCGTCGAAGACATCGGCGACAGAGACGATGCGGGTCTCCGGTGCGATCGCGTCGCCGCTCAATCCGCGTGGGTAGCCCTTACCGTCCAACCGCTCATGGTGACCGCCACCGATGCTCGCCATCTCGTGGAACGCAGCGACGCGGCGCAGGATGGTTTCCGACAGAGTGGCGTGGTTGCGCATATCCCGCCACTCCGCATCGTCCAGCTTGCCGTTCTTGTCGAGAATGGCGTTCGAGACGCCGAGTTTCCCGACGTCATGCAGAAGCGCGGCGCGCTTCAACCAGCGACGTCGCTCCGGGGCGTAGCCGAGTTCGGCCGCGATCATGTCGGCGTAGACCGCGACCCGTTCGGAGTGGCCGGACGTGAACGGGCTCTTGGCATCGATGATCTGCGCGAAGGCTCGGGCGATGTCATCGAGATAGTCTTCGTCCACCACGATCGGGCTCCCTTGGGCCAGGGCGAAGACCGCCTCCTCGATCTCGCTCGAGGCCAGGGTCTCCCAGAAGCCGGGCTCGACCGCGACCGCCTCGAAGCAGGCCACAACCTCAGGATCGAACCATTTGCCCGATCGCGCCCGCGCCTCGGCGATCGCTGCCGTCGGGCCGGCTGCGGTGTGAAAGACGTCGACGACCTGAGCGAGCAACGCGATGCGTGCGTAGAGCGGGATGGCGGAACCGGCGAGCCGATCCGGTCGGCCACCGCCGTTCCAATGCTCATCCAGGGCGTGGATGGCTTCGCAGACGCTTACTGGAAAGCGAAGCTGACCGGCGATCTGCGCACCGCGTTGGCAGCGGGTCTGAATGAGGTCATCGACGATCTCGCCACCGTTCTGCAAGATGTTGAGCACGGCGCGGAAGCGTTCGGCGAGGCCGGCCTTGAGACCTGTATGGGAGAAGACGAAACCCAGCACCTTCGGCAGGCTATCGCTCACCGTCTTGAAGTCACGTTTGAAGCTGAGATCGTCGGAGAGATAGAGTTCGCAGATGCGCGCGGCGTTGCTGGAGCAACCGAGATCCTTCAGCATCACCGTGTGGTAGAGTTCCCAGAGTTGTGCGTCCGACAGGCCCATCTTTCGGCCGATGTTGAAGCCGATCCAGGTCGCGCGGACGCAATGTCCAACCGGCTGGCCTTCCGTCAGATCGAGCGCGTGGCTCAAGGCGCCGAGCACTTCCGAGAGATGGATTGTCTTTGCTTCCTCTTGCCCGTCCGTCACGATCTGCATCGTTCTTGCCCGGTCTCTTGCCCAACAGGCCACTATAGGCGGCAAGACTGCCCGAAGAAGCTGAGTAAAACGTTGCACGGCCTGACGTTCACGAGCCAGCCCGAAGCGAAGTTTCCAGCATATGCACAAGGTTTGCGGCGGATGCGCCGGCGGGACCGCCCATGCGTCTCAGCCAGTCACGCCGTTTCGGCGCGAAGATCGGGGGGGGGGGAGGTTTGATTCCAATATGTCTTTGGAACCCTCTTCTTGAGACGAAGGGCTCATCAGATCTACGATTCCGCGGACGCTCACGCTCAGGTTGCGATTACGCGGCGCTATGCACGCGGAGCGGGTCGGAAAGTCGCGGGCCGGGCCGGGTTGAACCCCGCCTATCGGGCCGCCGTGAACGGAGCCTGACCAAGTGTCGGGGACTGCCTCGAGGATCCAGCGGACGGCTGTCAGAAAGGCTGACGCCCTTGCGCGTGAGTTGGAGCGGGCGATCGGGATCGAACCGACGACATTCAGCTTGGGAAGCTGACGTTCTACCACTGAACTACGCCCGCCGACATGAGGAGCGTCCGATTCGGCAAAGCGGTTCACCCGCTCGGCCTCAAACCAGAGCCAACATGCGCGGCCATGATCTAGCAGCCTGACCGCGGCGGCGTCAAACGGATCATCCGCGGTTCCCCGCCGGGCAATCCGGACGGGCGCGACTCCGCCGGACCCTGCCGTCACCGACCCAATCAGGCGATGCGCGACACGCTGCCTGTCTGCGATCGGTGGGACTCGCGGGCCGAATCGTAGGCACGGTTTCGGAGGGCCGTCTCGCTGGGCAATTGATCGATCACGGTGCCGGAGGACTTATCGACGACCTGAAAGACGATGGTGCTCGTATCGAGATCCTGGATGTAGCGGGCTTTGCCGTTCGGCGTGCCGATATCGAGCTTCACCGCCGGCTCGAGCGTCGTGGAACGCGTGGCGGCGTCGGACGGCTGTTGCGTCTCGGCCGGAGCGGCTGTGGCGCCGAGGGCGTCCAGGCCCTGCGGTCCCGGCGGGGCCCCCGCCAGCGGGCGGATCTCCATGGCTGATCTCCTGCGATCCTGTGATCGAGGGATTGAGCCGATACGCCGCCTAACCGTTCCTTAACGTTGGGCCTCCGTCCACCGGAGGCCGAGCGGCGATCCGGCATGCGCTGAAGATTCCGTTACCGTGTCGACACGAATGCGTGCTGTCCTCGCGCGTGCGGCACCGAGTCTCGGCGCCCGCGATCGGACGGAAACGCCGGATGCGCCAGTTCTGCGCGGTCCTGATGATCATGACGGTGCCGGTCGCGGCCGCCGCCGATGGCGGCACTGCGGCGAGCCGGAGCCGCTTCATCGCGCGGTACCGGTGTGCGCTGGCGGCGCGCCTGGATGGGATCCATCGCCGTGGCCCGGTCGAAAACGCCCGCGACCGATTCATCGTCATCGCCCTGCGCGGCGAGCCGCAGCGCTACGTTCAGTGCCTCTTCCACGATCGCGACACGCGGATGCTGTGCGAAGCCTCATCCGGTGCTTACGGCCCGACCGGCCAGGGCCGGTTGCATCTGGAGCCATCCGCCCGGGCGGCCCTGCAGGCGCTGGGCTACGCCCAGGCCAACCCGCACGTCAATTTCGCCCGGGAGGTCGAGCTTGGAGATCCGCCGGATGTCAGAATCGCGGCGGACCTGATGCTGGCGGCGCTGCATGACGGCTACGGCGCCCGCCCGGGATCGGCGATCGACGTTCGGGTCCCGCCCGGCGACGATCCGGTGACCGCCTGCGGCACGCCCGAATCCTGAACGGATCGGGCGTGCCGTCATCTCACTCGGCGGCGTCGACGTAGAGCTTCCCGCCCTCGGCCAGGAATTCCTGCGACTTCGCCTTCATGCCGGCCTCGGCCTCGGCCTTCGACATCGCGGGCGCCGCGCCCACGACCTCGCCGGCCTCCTCCATCGCCAGCACCTCGGCGCGCAGATCCTGCGTGATCTTCATCGAGCAGAACTTCGGCCCGCACATCGAGCAGAAATGCGCGACCTTGTGGGCGTCCTTCGGCAGGGTCTCGTCGTGGAAGCGCCGGGCGGTATCCGGATCGAGGCCCAGATTGAACTGGTCCTCCCAGCGGAAGTCGAACCGGGCGCGGCTCAGCGCGTCGTCGCGCAGCTGCGCGGCGGGGTGGCCCTTGGCGAGGTCGGCGGCGTGGGCGGCGATCTTGTAGGTGATGACGCCGGTCTTCACGTCGTCCCGGTCGGGGAGCCCCAGATGCTCCTTCGGGGTGACGTAGCAGAGCATCGCGGTGCCGAACCAGCCGATCATCGCGGCGCCGATGCCCGAGGTGATGTGGTCGTAGCCGGGGGCAATGTCGGTGGTCAGCGGGCCGAGGGTGTAGAACGGCGCCTCGCCGCACTCCTTCAGCTGCTTCTCCATGTTGACCTTGATCTTGTGCATCGGCACGTGGCCGGGGCCCTCGATCATCACCTGGCAGCCCTTGTCCCAGGCGACCTTGGTCAGCTCGCCCAGCGTCTCCAGCTCGCCGAACTGGGCGGCGTCGTTGGCGTCGGCGATCGAGCCGGGGCGCAGGCCGTCGCCCAGGGAGAACGACACGTCGTAGGCCCGCATGATGTCGCAGATCTCGTCGAACCGCTCGTAGAGGAACGATTCCCGGTGCCCGGCGAGGCACCAGCGCGCCATGATCGAGCCGCCGCGCGAGACGATGCCGGTGACGCGCCGGGCGGTCAGCGGCACGTGGGCCAGCCGCACGCCGGCATGGATCGTGAAGTAGTCGATCCCCTGCTCGGCCTGCTCGATCAGCGTGTCCTTGAACACCTCCCAGTCGAGCTTGAGCGGGTCGCCGCCGACCTTCTCCAGCGCTTGGTAGATCGGCACCGTGCCGATCGGGACCGGGCTGTTGCGGATGATCCACGAGCGGATGTTGTGGATGTTGCGCCCGGTCGACAGGTCCATGACCGTATCGGCGCCCCAGCGGATCGACCAGACCAGCTTCTCGACCTCTTCGGCGGCAGACGACGTCACGGCCGAGTTGCCGATATTGGCGTTGATCTTGACCAGGAAGTTCCGGCCGATCGCCATCGGCTCCAGCTCGGTGTGGTTGATGTTGGCCGGGATGATCGCCCGGCCGCGGGCGATCTCGTCGCGGACGAATTCGGGGGTGATGAAGGGCGGCACCGCGGCGCCGAAGCTCTGGCCGTCGGCGAGGGCGGCCTCGGCGCCCTCCAGCATCTGCTCGCGGCAGGCGTTCTCGCGGTGGGCGACGTAGATCATCTCCTCGGTGATGATCCCGGCCCGGGCGAACTCGTACTGCGTGACCATCTGGCCGGGCGCCGCCTTGCGGATGGTCCGCTCGGCGGGGCAGGGGGCCACGAGCTTGTCGCCGGCGAAACCGTTATCCTCGGGCTTCACCGCCCGGGGCTCGACCGCCGTATAGCCGCGGGCCGCGATCCAGGGCTCGCGCACGCCGGTCAGGCCGGCGTTGAGGTCGATGCGCGCGTCGGTCTCGGTGTAGGGGCCCGACGGGTCGTAGACCCGCACCGGCGCCTCCTTCGGGTCGGAGAGGGCGATCTCGCGGTAGGGCACGCGGATGTCCGGCCGTCCGGCCGGGCTCGCATAGACCTTGCGCGATCCGGTGACCGGACCGGTGGTCACGGCCTCGGGGTTGCCTGTCACGTCCTTGGGGCGAACGGGTACGTTCATCGTGGGCCTCTCCTCGTCCTGGAGCGGTCCGGTCCACGCGATGGGTGAGATGAGAGAGCCGGCCGCGAGGCGCGCGACCGCAGGTTCCCGTCCCTCCGCCGGTATGAGCCGGATCAGGTTCAAGGGTCAGGGCCGTATGCCCAATCTCAGCCCCCTGCGGGGCCCCCCTCGGAACGATTCAAGACTCACGGTTGCTGCCGGCTTTGTCAATGCTGCGGGACGACACCGAACGACATCCACGCACGAAGGTCTGGTGGCGTTCGAAGCGGGCCCCGAACGGCATGACCGACGGATCTGGATCTAGGACCAGATTCCGCAACCTGGCTCCAGGAGGGGCTGCCTGCACCCCAGGTCGGTCGACAGATCTTTGTCGGCGCTTCTCGAAAGCGGCTACTCGCCGAATCGGCAATGTAGTCTCGTTTCCGGCTCGGAAATCTAGTCTCTATAGAAAGATGCCAGATACTAAAAGAGACACTACTGGTCGGCTTCCTCTCTCAACCCGTCGATAGTTCACGAAGGCAGTGCAATTCACCAGCGCCCTGTACTGCTCGGGGCACCGAACCGCGAAATTGGAGGCATCGTCGACCTGAAGGGTGAGGAGTTCGCCGGGTTGCACCGTACGGGTCATCGTGCCTGACTGCTGGTCGTCTGCATATGACATGCAATGGATCCACGCATTCATATTCGGATCGTAGTCGTCGGGAAATCCGAACAGGTCAGAGAATACTGTGTGAAAGGAAGACCAATCCGAAATCGATTGGACGGGAATCTGCACGACAACGGTGTTCATTGAAAAGGCGATACGGAGCTCGGATTGAGTCGGCAAGAGGTCGCGCGTCGACCGGGCGGCGGCATCCGTCAAGCGAGGAACTTATTCTGGGTCGGAGAGGCGCAGATCCACTCTGTGCGGTCCTTCGCATGGTCAAGCCGACTCGGTAATGACCCCCGGGATATGTATCTGCGCCCACCACTTGCTCTCGCCGATCCGAATGCGCCTTCTCATCGGTCTCGTGCTTGCGGGGCTCCTCCTCTACGGGCTGGCGCTCGTCGCGCTCGCCCTGGGGCAGCGCCGCTTCCTGTATCCGGGTGCCTATCGGCCATCGCCGCCGGCGGTGGTGCCACCGGGGGTCGAGCGGATCACGATCGCCACCGCGGATGGCGAAACGCTCCACGCCCTCTGGCGGGCGCCACGGCCGGGTTGCGGCATCGTGATCACCTTCCACGGCAACGGCTCCCGCCCGGAGCCGCACGCGGCGCGCTTTTCAGCCAATCCATGGTTCGCGGCCGGCTGGGGCGTTCTGGCCCCGGCCTATCGCGGCTATCCGGGTTCGACCGGACGTCCGAGCGAGGACGGCCTGATCCGAGATGGTCTTGCAGCTTGGGCGGAAGCCCTGGCCCGGGCGCCGGGGGCGCCGATCCTGCTGCACGGCCATTCCCTCGGGGCCGCCGTTGCGGTCGCGGTCGCCGAGCGCTCCGCGGCAATCGGGCTCTACCTGGAGGCGCCGTTCGACTCGATGACCCACACGGTGCGGCTGCATGCCCCGCTGGCACCGTCCTGGCTCCTGCGCGACACCTACCGCTCGGATCTGCGCATCCGCACCGGGATGGCGCCGGTGCTGATCGTCCAGGGCCGCGACGATCCGGTGGTTCCGGCCAAGCTCGCCCTGGCGCTCGCCGCCGCGGCCGGGCCCCGGGCGCGGATCGAGCTGGTGCCGGGCGACCATGTCTCGATCCTGGGCCTCCAGGACCGCGAGGCGCAGGCGCTGTTCGGGGCGCGCGTCGTCGGAAAGTGTGCGGTGACCGGGACGGTGGAATAACCGGCGGATGAGGGAGGTCGTGGGTGGTCGGACGGCGGTCCCGGCGCTGGAGCGCCGATGATCCCGATCAGCCGGGGGTCGCGCCCCGGGTCGATCCGGTCTGCCCGCTCTGCGAGCGGCCGATCCCGCCCCGTGCCCGGTCCAGCCTCCATCACCTGACGCCGAAGCTGAAGGGCGGCACCCATCGCGGCACCGTGCGGCTCCACCAGATCTGCCACTCGGCCATCCACGCCCGCTACAGCGAGGCCGAGATTGCCAAGCGGCTCGCCGACGTGGAGGCGCTGCGGACCGATCCGGAGATCGCCCGGTTTCTCGCCTGGGTCCGCGGCAAGCCCGACGACTTCCACGCCGCGACGCGCATGACCCGCGACCGGCGCACGTCCCGACGCAAGACCTGAGCGGCCAATCTTTACCAAGTATTGGCCACGGCAACAAATCGACCGCCGGTCGAATCTTGCCATCAACCAAACCGGGTCCAGGATCATCGCAGTATCGGGGATGCGATGATGGCTGGGGCAGGGGACGCACGGGATCGACTGGCCTGGGTCGATATCGCCAAGGGGATCTGCATTCTCCTCGTCGTGATGATGCATTCCGTGACGGGCACGGGCGACGCCATGGGGGGCGAAGGCTTTCTCCACCCGGTGGTCGCCTTCGCGAAGCCGTTCCGGATCCCGGACTTCTTCCTGCTGTCGGGCCTGTTCATGGGACGGGTCATCGACCGCGATTGGCGCCTGTTCTCCGACCGGCGCGTCGTCCACTTCGCCTACTTCTATCTGCTGTGGCTGGTGATCCAGTCGGCCGCGAAATACGGGAAGATCGTCGGCGATGGCGGCCCGGCCGCTTTCGCGGCGCACCTCGCGCATAGCCTGATCGAGCCCTATTCCAGCCTGTGGTTCATCTACCTGCTGGCGGTGTTCTCGGTGGTGACGAAGCTGCTGCGCCGCGTGCCCGGCGGCGTGCTGCTGGCCGCAGCCGCGCTTCTGCAGATCGCCGACCTCCGCAGCGACTCGACCCTCGTCGAGGAGTTCTGTGCCCGCTACGTCTACTTCGTGGCCGGATATCTGTTCGCCGACCGGATCTTCGCCCTGGCGGACGCGGCCCGGAGGCATGTCGGGCCGGCGCTCGGCGGCCTCGCCCTCTGGGCCGCCGTCGAGGGGTGGCTGGCCCTGACGCCCGGCAGCGGTCCCGTCCATCCGACCCTGGCAAGCCTGCCGCTGGTGAGCCTCGCCCTGGGCGCAGCCGGCGCGCTCGCGATCGTGGTGGCGGCCGCCCTGATCGGCCGGGCCGGCGGCCCGGTCGCCGAAGCCATCCGCACCTGCGGCCGGCGCTCGATCGTCATCTACCTCGCGTTCTCCCTGCCGATGGCGGCGGCGCGCGAGATCCTCGTCCGAACCGGGATCATCTCCGACATCGGCGCCGTGAGCCTGATCGTCATGGTCGTGGCGGTGCTGCTGCCGCTCGCCCTGGAGCGGCTCGTCCGCGGCACGCCGCTGGACGTTCTGTTCGTCCGGCCCGCGCGCTTCCACCTCGCGCCGGCCCGGATGCCGGCCCGCTCGGCCCTGCCGGCGACCTGACGGGACGGCTCAAGCTTCGAAGGCGATGCCGATCCGCCGGCTTTGCCGCCACGCGACGGTGGCCTCCCGCGGATCACCGTCCGCCGTGAGCCGGAGTGGGAACCGATCCGGCACCGCTTCGCCGTCCTCGACCTCGATCTGGGCGCCCGTCTCGGTCGCGTCCCAGACCAGGCAGCCGACCTCGCCACGCGGCAGGAGCAGGGCGCCGAACGTGAAGGCGTTCCTGCGGAACGTGCCGCGGCGGTCCTCCGTCATGAGCCTCTCCTTCGATCGCATGCGCCCGCAGCCCCGGGCTTTGCTGCCCGGGACCATGACGAACGGTCGTTAACAGGCTGAATACGGACGGCGCGCGCCGCATTCTGACGGAGATCAGTAATCGTCCCGGTAATCTCTGTAGCGCCGCGGTGCTGGCCGATCGTAATCGTCGTCGTAAGGGCGACGTACCGGCGGGCGGTCATAGTCGCGGTCGTAGCCACGGTCGTCGCGGTCATCGTCGCGGCGGCGGTTATAGCCATCGTCCCGGTAACGGTCGTTCGATCCGCCGGCATTGATGCGCGGGGCGTACCGGCAGCTCTTCGGCTGGCCCGGGGCCGGATCGCCGAAGGTCTGTGCGTTGCAGGCGATCACGCCACCCTGCGGGAACGGCCGGCCGTTGGTCCGGCCGGGGACACCGAAATAGACGTTGGTGGGATAGGGCATCCGGCAGACACCCCCCTCCTGAGCGCAGGCGATCAGGTTCACCGTATCGAGCTGGTAGGCCTGGGCCGCGGTGAGCGCCACGAGGCTCAACCCCAGCGAGCCGGCCGTGACGGCCGAGACAATCCGAATTCTCACGTCCCCGAATCCCCGTGATGCGTGATGCCACGGCCGATTAATCCGGATGGCGGCTTCCGGCCAGCGGCCGCGCTCGTTATGGCGTCGGCGCACGATATCGATCGCGTGAGGACGGGTCGCACCGGTTGCTGCCGGAGCGCGATGGATCGGGAGGACCTGAGTGAGGGATGCGTCCGCGCACGAGCTTCTGCTGCTCAGCGCCCTGCAGGAATGCCGGATCGAACTGGAGGCCGCGCGCCGGGACGAGGCGACCCGGGCGGCCGTGCGCGGCGAACTCGAAGCCGCGCTCCGGCGCGAGGAGGTTCTCAAGGCCGAGATCGTCCTGGAGCGGGAGCGGACGGAGGCGGTTCGTCTGGTGCTTCAGGCGCTGCTGATGAGCCTGCGCCGCTTCGGCCTGCGCCGCCGGCTGTTCCTGTCGCGCGTCGCCCGCCTCGGCCGGGAGACGCCGGATGCCGGTCCGCAATCGGCCCGTCACCCCGTCTTGCTCGCCGAGGCGCGGCGGGTGATGGGCGTGGCGGCACCTTCGGACGCGACGCCTGCGGACGCGGCGCCGAGAGGTTGATGCGGCCTTAACGGATTGGCGAGCCTTCTCGTCCAGCATCACCCCGATGCGGTCACAAACGGATTCGACAAGGCGGGCGCGCGGCTGCCCCTGTCGTATTTAATACCGGGGCCGAAGCCGCAGCATGGCGCGCGCGACAACGGTGCGGCGTCGCCCGCGATGGGCGCGCCGGTCCGGATCAATCGAAGACGGGATGCATGGCCAAAGGTCGGGGCAGGATCGAGCCGAATTTCGACGTGCCGGAAGGGCGCGCGCGGGATCGCGGCGATCTCGATCTGCGCCTGTCCCGTGAGGACCGGCCCGGATCAGGAGAACGCGTGGCGAATCGAGCGGGTGGACCGTCACGCAAGCCGGCGAAGACGCCGGCACGTCCGACGGGTGCGGGCCGGAAGCGGCGGCGGCGGTCATGGCTCGGCCGTATCGTCTACGGCACGGTGGTGCTCGGCCTCTGGGCCGTCATCGGGCTTGCCGGGCTCATCGCCTACCATGCGTCGCAGCTTCCGCCGATCGACCAACTCGCGGTGCCGAAGCGCCCGCCCAACATCGCGATCCTGGCGAGCGACGGCACGCTGCTGGCCAACCGCGGCGAGACCGGCGGCCGGGTGGTCTCCATCAAGGAATTGCCGCCCTACCTGCCCCGGGCCTTCGTGGCGATCGAGGACCGGCGCTTCTACCAGCATTTCGGGGTCGATCCGGTCGGCATCCTGCGGGCCGTCGGCCAGAACCTGACCCGGCGCGGCGTCGCGCAGGGCGGCTCGACGCTGACCCAGCAGCTCGCCAAGAACCTGTTCCTGACGCCTGAGCGCTCCGCATCGCGAAAAATCCAGGAGGCGATCCTCGCCCTCTGGCTGGAGCACAAATATACGAAGGACGAGATCCTCGAACTCTACCTGAACCGCGTCTATTTCGGCGCCGGCGCCTACGGCGTCGAGGCGGCGGCGCAGCGCTATTTCGGCAAGCCCGCCAAGGAGGTGTCGCTCGCCCAGGCCGCGATGCTCGGCGGCCTCGTCCAGGCGCCCTCGCGTCTCGCCCCGAACCGCAACCTGCCGGCCGCGCAAGCCCGCGCCGCCCAGGTACTGGCCGCCATGCAGGAACTCGGCTTCGCCTCTGCCCAGGACGTGAAGGTGGCGCTCGCCCAGCCGGCCAGGCCCGCCAATGCCCGGGGCGGCGGCTCGGCCAACTACGTCGCCGACCTCGTGATGGACGTGCTCGACGATTACGTCGGCAAGTTCGACACCGACATCACCGTCCAGACCACGGTGGATACCGGCCTCCAGGCTACCGCCGAGCGGACGCTCACCGAGGAGCTGAACGCCAAGGGCGCCCGCTTCAACGTCGGCCAGGGCGCGCTGGTGTCGATGCGGCCCGACGGGGCGATCCGCGCGCTGATCGGCGGGCGCGACTACGGGCAGAGCCAGTTCAACCGCGCCACCACGGCGAAGCGCCAGCCCGGCTCCTCGTTCAAGCCGTTCGTGTACCTGACCGCGGTCGAGCACGGCGCCACCCCCGACACGGTGCGCGACGACGCGCCGATCCGGATCGGCACCTGGGCGCCGGAGAACTATTCGCACCGCTACGAGGGTCCGGTCACCCTGCGCACGGCGCTCGCCCATTCCCTCAACACCGTGGCGGTGCGCCTCGGCCAGGAGGTCGGCCCGAAGGCGGTGGTGCAGACGGCGCAGCGCCTCGGCATCACCTCGCCGCTCCAGGCCAACGGCTCGATCGCCCTCGGCACCTCCGAGGTGACGCTGCTGGAGATGGTCGGCGCCTACGGGGCCTTCGCCAATGGCGGCACCGGCGTCATCCCCTACGTGGTCACCGCCGTGAAGGGACAGGACGGCAAGGTTCTCTACAAGCGCGCCGAGAGCGGCCTCGGCCGGGTCATGAGCGCCGATGCCGACGGCATGATGAACGCCATGATGCACGAGACCTTCGTCAGCGGCACCGCCAAGAAGGCCGACATCCCGGGCTGGGACCTCGCCGGCAAGACCGGGACCACCCAGGATTACCGGGACGCGTGGTTCATCGGCTATTCGGGCAGCCTCGTGACCGGGGTCTGGCTCGGCAACGACGATGGCGAGCTGACCAAGAAGGTGACGGGCGGCAACCTGCCGGCGGAGGTCTGGAAGACCTACATGACCCAGGCGCTGAAGGGTCAGAACCCGGTTCCGCTGCCCAACATCAACCGCTGGCGGCGAACGCCGGAGACGACCGCCTCGGTGGCGAGCGCCGGCCAGGAGGCGCCGGGCGGGGTCCTCGGCCAGATCTTCGGCGCGCCGGAGGCTCCGGTGCCGCGCGCGGCCGCGGCGGCCCGGCGGGCGCCGAAGGACGATCGCAACTTCATCGAGAAGTTGTTCGGGATCGGCGACTGAGCGCCGATCGCCTCGGGCGCGCGTGCAATACGGGGTCTCCGATCTGCCTGCCGCCCGATCGAGACTGGGATACCAGAAACGCGAACATCGCTTTTTCGCCATAGACTGATTTCAGCGGCGGTTTAACCGTTTCCGCGGCCTCACGGTAACGTTGCATAAAACGATCGAGTGCCACCTTAGGGTCGATCACTGATCCGGCGACCGCGTGCGCGTTCGACCGCAGCCGTCTCGCCGCTTTGTCCATGGTCCTGCGATCGTCCATTGCAGTCTTGCGTGCGCATCTCGCGGTCCCGGCCTCGCGCCTGACCGAAGTCGCGGGGGCGATTCTGCTCCTGTGCCTGACTCTGCTCGGCGTCTATCTCTGCATCGACCTGCGCGACATCGCTTGGCAGAACGCGCGGCGCAACGCGCTGACCCTTCTCTCGGTGATCGAGGAGGGCGTCGGGCACAACATCAGGTCCTACGACCTGTCCTTGCGCACCGCTGCGCATGCGGCGGCCGGGACGGACGGGGCCGCCCTGGCCACGGAACTCAGACGCTTGGCGGCCTTCAATGCCGCCGCCATCGGGGCGGGCCTCGGCTCCATCGCGGTGACGGATCGGGAGGGGCGCGTCATCGCGACGAGCGATCCCGGCACGCTGCCGATGTCGGATCTGAGCGGCCTGCCCGAATTCCAGGCCCTGCGCGCGGCACCGGATTCGGGCCTGATCCTGAAGGGGCCGAGCCGTTCGCTACTGACGGGGCGGCAGATCATCCGCATGTCCCGGGCGGTGGCGCTGCCGGATGGATCCTTCGCGGGGATCGTCACCGGCGCGCTCGACCTCGGTCAGTTCCACGCGCGTTTCGACCGTCTGCGCTTCGACGACGGACTGATCGTCAACGTGTTCCATCAGGACGGGACGCTGCTGATCCGCGTGCCGTCCAAGCGCGATGCCCTCGGCCGCAGCATCAGCGCCGGGCCCGGATACGCCGCCTATCGGGCCAGCGAGCGCGGCGAGTTCATCGGCCGATCCTATCTCGACGGCGCGATGCGCCTGTACAGCTTCGCCAATCTCGAGGATCTCCCGCTGATCGTGACGGTGGCGACGAGCGTCGAGAGCATCCGGGCCCACTGGATCTTCAAGGCGGCGATCATCGCCGCGCTGATGCTGGGCCTCAACATCCTGAGCTTCGGCTTCATGATCCTCGTGAAACGCGAGGTCGGCCGACACGCGGCCGCCGCGGCGAGCACGCGCGCGGCCAACGCTGCGCTCACCGTGCTGGCCCGGACGGACGGCCTGACCGGCCTGCCGAACCGCCGGAGCTACGACGAGCACTTCGCGGAGGCCTGGACCCAGGCCGCCTGCTTCGGGACGCCCCTGTCGCTGCTGATCGTCGATGCCGACCACTTCAAGCAGTTCAACGACCGTTTCGGACATCGCCGCGGCGACGACGTCCTCCGGGCGATCGCGGATTGCCTGCGCGGGACCCTCCCGACCGGCGGCCTCGGCTTCCGGATCGGCGGTGAGGAGTTCGTCGCGCTGCTGCCCGACCGTGACGCCGCGGCAGCGGGGGCTGTCGCCGAGAGCCTTCGCCGTGCCGTGGTCAACCTCCAGATCGCGCACGCGCCGGAGGTCGGCGGTCTCGCCACCGTCAGCATCGGCGTCGCGGGCGTCGATCCCAGGTCCGGCGAGGCGCCCGAGACGCTGTTCCTGTCGGCGGATGCGGCGCTCTACGCGGCCAAGACCGCCGGCCGCAACCGGGTTCGAACGGCACCCCCCGCGGCCCGGATCCTGCCGGCCGCCGTGGCGTAGGCGCCGGATCGCCCCGGATCGCCCCCGGATCGTCAGAGCATCGGCAGCATCCGCGGGCGCGGACCCCGCGGGAAATGCGCGTCGATCATGGCGATCTCCGCCGAACCGAGGTGCAGGCCGGCCGCGCCGGCATTCTCCACCGCGCGGGCCGGACGCCCGGTCTTCGGGATGGTGAAGGTTCCGGTGAGGCGCGTCAGGAACGCGAGGGCGACCGCATGCGGGGTCGTTCCGTGCGCCTCTGCGATCCCCGCCAGGACCCGGCCGCCGACGCTGGCGGGATCGGGGAAATCGCCGCTGCCGAACGGCGAATAGCCGACCATGGCGACGCCATGCTTCTCGCACCAGGGCAGCACGGCGTGCTCGATCGCCCGCTCGTTGAGATGGTAGAGCACCTGATTGCAGGCGATCCGGTCGGGCCCGGCGATGGCGAGGGCCCGATCGAGATTCTCGACGTCGAAGTTGCTGACGCCCCACGACAGGATCTTTCCGGCCCGGCGCAGGTCCTCGAACCCCGCGATCGTCTCCTCCAGGGGGTGCTGGCCGGGCCAGTGCAGCAGGTAGCTGTCGAGCCGGTCGGTCCGCAGCCGCCGCAGCGAATCCTCGCAGGCCCGCACGACGCCGCGGCGGGTCGCGTTGCCGGGCACCACCTTCGACACGAGGAAGATTTCCTCGCGGCAATCGGCGATCGCCTCGGCGACGATCGCCTCCGCGTCGCCGTACATCTCGGCCGTGTCGATATGGGTCATGCCGGCATCGATGCCGGCGCGCAAAGCGGCGACCGCGTCGGCCCGGTCCGACCGGTCGATGTGCCACGTCCCCTGTCCGATCACCGAGACCGGAACGCGGGCTGCACCGAAGCTCCTCGCCTGCATGGCGTCGTTCCCTTCCCTGTTCCGTCGCATTCGGGGCGCCGGACCCGGCGACAGACGCCGCCATCGCGACCCTGCCGTTCCACGCCTTACTCGCGCCATCATGGATTGTTGAGCAAGGGATGGCGCGTGACGGCGGCGCTGCACTTTAGGCGATGCCTGCTGTCATGGGGCGCGGGCCTGCCACGCCCGCGCTATAGGGTCGAACCCGTGAAACCCGGTCCGGTGCGCGGCCGCTCGGTTGGCCATGCTGGAGTTGCGCCGATGCTGCCCGCTCACCGCATGTTCTGGGTCCTGATCCTGCTGGCGGCTGCGGGCGCGGGGCTGCTCTACAATATCATCTTCGCGGCCGGCGCCTCGCCCCTCGCCGGCTTCACCTACGGCCTCTGCACGGGCGCCACGGTGTTGGCCTTCGACCGCGGCCTGATCCTGGCCGGCCTCCAGGCCCGGATCCGCCGGTTCCCGGCCTGGCTCTACGTGGTGGCGGCCGAGCTCGCCTACGTGCTGATGATCATGGCCGGAAATGCGCTCGGCGGCCTGCTGGTCTGGACCTTCGCGCTGACGACCGACGACCTCACCTCGGCCACGCGCATGACCGCCCGGGTGCTGGCCTACGCGCTGGCGGTATCCGGCCTCCTCGTCTTCGTGATCCGGATGCGCGACCTGATCGGCGGCGAGGTGTTCGTCAACTTCATGATCGGCCGCTACCACAAGCCGGTGGCGGAGGAACGGGTGTTCCTGTTCCTCGACGTGGTCGGCTCGACGGCCTTCGCGGAGGCGCATGGTGACCTGCGCGCCCAGGCATATCTCGGGGCGGTCTTCGCGACCCTGGCCGAGCCGGTCCGCCGCAACGGCGGCTCCGTCGACGATTACGTCGGCGATCTGGCCATCATCACGTGGCCGATGGCCCGGGGGCTCAAGGATGCGCGCTGCGTGACCTGCCTGTTCGACGTGCTCGACCGGATCGAGGCGGATGCGGCGGCCTGGACGTCCCGGTTCGGCACGGTGCCGCGGCTCCGGGCGGCCCTGCACGGCGGCTCGGTGGTGACGGCCGAAGTCGGCGTCGACCGGCACAAGATCGCGTATTTCGGCGACGCCGTGAACGTCACGTCGCGAATCGAGGCCCTGTGCCGTCCGCTCGGGGTCGGCATCCTCATCTCACAGGACCTCCTGGACCGGCTGAAGCGACTGCCCGACGGAATTCGCGCGCGCTCCCTCGGCGCTCACGCGTTGCGCGGTCGCGGCGCCCCGCTCGCGGTCGCCACGCTGGAGCGTGGTCACGCCGATGCGGGGCCGGTCGCGGCCGTCGAACCGCGCCGCGTCGCGGCCGTCCGCTGATGGCCCGCAGCGAGACGCCCCGGGCCACCATCCAGATGACCGCGAAGATGGTGCTGCGCTTCGGCTTTCCGCTGCTCGGGCTGCTGGTCTTCGGACACGCGGTCCTGATCTCGGTCGGCGGCGATATCGAGCACTGGCAGTTCGCCCTCGGGGTGCTGTTGATCCTGGCGGGCTTCACCTCGAAGCTGGTGCCGCGGCCATGACGACCGATCCGGCGGGACCGCCGATCTACCTCGACGCCGATGCCTGCCCGGTCAAGGACGAGACCTACCGCGTGGCGGCGCGCTACGGGCTCACCGTCCACGTCGTCGCCAACAGCATCCTGAACCTGCCGCGCGAACCCTGGATCGTGCGCGTCGTGGTCGGCTCCGCCCTCGACGCCGCGGACGACTGGATCGCCGAACGGGCGGGGCCCGGCAGCATCGTGCTCACCGCCGACGTGCCGCTCGCCGCGCGGTGCGTGAAGGTTGGCGCGACGGTGCTGGCCTTCACCGGCAAGCCGTTCAGCGAGTCCTCGATCGGCATGGCGCTCGCGACCCGCGACCTGATGCAATCCCTGCGGGAGGCCGGGACGATCACCGGCGGTCCGAAGCCGTTCTCCCGCGCCGATCGGTCGGCTTTCCTGTCGGCGCTGGACCGTGCCGTGAACCGGATCCTGCGCGAGCGCCCGCGCGACGCGTGAGGCGCGGGCCATGCCGGACGGATCCGGAGGCGTCCGTCAGTCCTGATCGGCGGGGACGAGCGCCTTCAACGCCGCGTTGATGCGGTCCTGCCAGCCCGGCCCGTCCTTCTGGAAATGGGCGAGCACGGCGCTGTCGAGCCGCAGGCTTACCACCTCGCGCGCGCCGGGGGGCGCCGCGGCCGGTCTCGGGGCCGCCTGCTGGGGGGGCGCTGCGGGCTTGGGGGATGTCGCGGCCCGGAAGGCAGCTTCAGCTGCCGCGCGCGGATCGCTGAAACGGCGGCGATTGCGATCGTCGGCCATCGGCCTCTAATCCTTTGCGGCAGTCTTCTTCGGCGCGGCCTTCTTGGCGGCACCCTTGCCGGCGCTCTTCGCGGCCGCCTTGGCTTCCTTCTCGGCCGCCTTGGTCTGCGCGTCCGCGGCCTCCTTGGCGAGCCGCAGGGCCCGCAACTTCACGGTCCGCTCGTCGACGGCCTTGATCGCCGCGTGATGCTCCGCCATCGCCTGAGCGCCTTCCCGAGCCATCCGCTCGGCGCGTTCGGCGCGTTCGGCGCGGTTCTCGGCCCGCGTCTTCGCTTCCGCTTCCGCGTCGCGCGTTGCATTCTCCTCGTCGAGGTCGAACTCGGTCTCGTCGCTCATCCTATCCCTTTCGCCCCAGCTCAGCGTATCCGGCCCATCGCAACCTGCGCTGGACGGCGACTGGGCGGGTCCGGCCTGTTGGAGGGGGGAGGGCAAGGCCGGATTGACCGCACCCGTGTCCCGTCGCTGGAGGCACACCGGCGCATTCTCAGGGATGGCTGTAGCATGCTCGTCGGGGCCATGGCGAATCCGCGACGCTCGTCAGGTACGCCAGCGCACAATATTCGCGGGGATGACCAGAAGTTCAGACTAGTCCAGACCCGGGCACTATAGGCCATGCGTTGTGAGACTCGATTTTATCTCACTCGGAAGTTGAGGGGGATCGAGACGGACAGGCTCGACTGCGTCACGCCGGCGGGGGCCGCCGGCAGGCTGCCGCGGACGGCTGAGAGCGCGGCGCTGTCGATCGGGCCGACCCCGCTGGAGCGTGCGAGACCCGCGGCCGTGACCTGGCCCGAGCGCAGGACGGTGAAGCGGACGACGGCGGTGCCACCGCTGGTTCCGTTGGCGGCGCTCGCGTTCATCCGCCCATGGATCGCCGCGCTGATCGCCCCGGTCCATTGCCGCAGGGCGCTCGGGTCGCTGCCCGCCGCGGCGCGGCCCGATGCGTTCTGGCGCGAGGCCGAGGCGGAGTTGCGCGCCTCGGCGCCCTGCTGCGCCTTGGCCTGACGAGCCTTGGCTTCACGGGCGGCCTTCGCCTTCGCCTCCCGGATCTCTTCCAGGCGTTCCTGCCGTGCTTCTTCGCGCTTCTGTTCGCGGATCTTCTCCTCGCGGATCTTGCGCAGCTTCGCCTCCCGCTCGGCCTTGAGCTTGGCGGGATCGGGCTCCGGCTTCGGCGGCTCCTCGGTCTTGGCCACCTCCGCGGGGGGCGGCGTCAGCGGCTCGGCGGTCTCCGCGGTGGAGGTGATCACCTGGCTCGGCGTCTCGACCGCCTCCGCCTGGGGCGGCGGCTCGACCACCGGGGTCTCCTCCGGCTTCGCTTCGGCGGTCTCGGCCGGGGGCGGCGGCTGCACGGCTTCATCCGGCGGCAGATCGACGGGCTTCACCTCCGGCGGTGCGGCTTGGCTCATCTGCTGCTCGGACGGCGCCTCCGTGGGCGCATCGGTCATGATCGGGGCCAGATCCACCGTGATCTGCTGCTCGCCGGGCGGCGTCGGCGGGGCGAGCCGCAGGAACATCGCGGCCACCAGCACGAGGGCGTGCAGCGCCAGGGCGACCAGGAAGGCGGCGACCAGCCCGGATGGGCGGCGTTGCCCGAACCCCTCGGGCGCATCCGTAGATACGAACGTGTTCATCGGTTCAGCGGGCGGTCCCGGCAGGGGCGGCGGCAGACGGCGCGGCCATGGGGGCTGGCGAGGCCGCCGGTGCGGCGCCGCCGGGGGACTGCGCGATCAGCGAGACCTTGGTGAAGCCGGCCTGACCCACCAGACCCATCACCTCCATCACCTTGCCGTAGGGCACGTCACGGTCGCCGCGCA
The DNA here is from genome assembly GCF_038442355.1 of Methylobacterium guangdongense. Lineage (NCBI taxonomy): Bacteria > Pseudomonadati > Pseudomonadota > Alphaproteobacteria > Hyphomicrobiales > Methylobacteriaceae > Methylobacterium > Methylobacterium guangdongense. The sequence goes on along the minus strand of NZ_JBBXMX010000001.1, from coordinate 379,086 downwards.
CGAGGATGACCTGATCCTTGTCGGTGGCCGCCATCTCCCGCAGGCGCGGCACGATGCTCGCCATCGTGTACACCTCCTTGGCGATCGACGGATTGCCGTCCTTGTCGACCGTCACCTCCTGGGGCTTCTTCGACTGCGCCACCTTGGGGGCCGCGGTCTTGGGCAGCTGCACCGGCACGCCCGTCGTCATCAGCGGCGCGGCGACCATGAAGATGATCAGCAGCACGAGCATCACGTCGACCATCGGGGTCACGTTGATCTCGGACATCGGCATGTCTTCGAGGTCGTCGTCGTCGCTCGCGCGAATGGATCCCATCGCCATCGGGCGTCTCCGGTTCGGTGCGGTCGGCCCGTGCGGACGGGCGCGGCAGAAGGCTCAGGGCGCGGCTTACTCGGCGGCTGCGCGATGCTGTGCGCCGGCCCGGTCGCGGGCGAGGCGGTTGCCCAGCAGCGAGATGTAGGACGAGAAGGTGCTCTGAACCGCGCTCACGTCGCCCGACAGCTTGTTGAAGGCCATGACGGCGGGAATCGCGACGACGAGGCCGATCGCGGTGGCGAACAAAGCCTCCGCGATGCCCGGCGCCACCACGGCCAGCGACGTGTCCTGGCTGCGCGCGATCGACGAGAACGAGTTCATGATGCCCCAGACCGTGCCGAACAGGCCGACGAACGGCGCGGTCGAGCCCGAGGTCGCCAGCAGCGACAGGCCGGTGCGCAGGCGCTTCATCTCCAGGGTGAGCGCGCCCTTCATCGCCCGCTCGATCCGCTCGCGGCGCTCGGCCCGGGTCTCGGACGTATCCTGATCGCGCCACGCGTCGATCCCGGCCCGCGCCACGTGGCCGGCGATGCCGCTGAGCTCGCCGTCGAGCTTGCCGCCGGCCTTGACCAGCGCGGCGAATTCCTTGGCCTGCCGCCGGGCGGCCGCGAGGCGGATGATTTTCTCGAACACCACCGTCCAGCACGCGATCGAGGCGACGACGAGGAGGATCATCACGCCCTTCACGATCGGATCGGCCTGAAGGAACAGGCCGAGGAACGAGAAGTCGTGGGCCGCCTCGATCGGCGCTTGTGTCGGGTCCATCGCGGGCTCCTGGCGTCCTGGTCTTACGCGGCCTTGCGCCGCCGTCATATCGGGGTGCGGCGAATGCCGCTGACCGCCCGGCAGCCCCTGCCGCCGGACGGCGTCACCGCATCGTCCGTCGCGCCGACGGGATCAGCGGTCGAACGGGATGCCGGCCTTCGAATCCGTCTCGGTCCGTTCGAGACAGGCCTCGCGGGCGGCGTCGCCCCCGTCGCAGGACAGGACGTCGTTCAACAGGACACGCCCCACCTTGTTGCAGGCGATCCCGGGGAAATCGAAAATCTTCACCACGGTCTTCCGCGGCGGCAGCGGCCCGAGTTCCACGGCCACGCGCTTCTGCGCGACGCCATCCGTGTCGAAGGCGAAGAGATCGACCTTGTAAGATTTGAGGCTCGTCCCCTTGGTGTTGTCGATCACCATGGTGATGCGGCAGGCCTCGCCAGCCGTCTCGACCTTGTTGAGCTGCAACTTCAGCGGCCCGGCCTTCTCGCCGGCCTTCTCGGACGCGTCCTGCGCCAGGGCCGAGACGACGAGGAGCGCCGAGAGCGCGACGCAGGCCACCGTGTCGAGGGCGATACGCCCAATCCGCCGGCGGTACAGGGGAACGCTCAAGGCAAGCACCGAACCGTTATCCTCTTCCTGATCCGTAGGGTGGGCCGAGAGCCCGCCGCTCTATTTGATCGCGCTGATCCCCAGGGAATCAGTGAAGTACGACGCCACCGCGGCGGGTGGCCGGCGCCAGACGCTCGGCCGCCGCTTCGAGCGGATCGATGGCCGCACGGACTGCCGCCACGAGCCGCGGCGCCGCGTCGCGCCCCGTGATCTCCGCCGCGGACTCTTCGAGATCCGTCCAGAGCCGCCGCCGGCCCCGATTGAGCAGATTGACCAACGCGCATTCGTGGCCTGTCACCCGGCAGCAGCTTGCCGGCATGAACGACCAATCCTCCTCCCGCTCGGCCCGCAGCGCGCGAATGATCGCCACCACGCAGGCCACGAACCGGCAGCCCTCCGCCGGACCGAGCAACTGCTCCGCCCCGTCGAAGGCGGCGTTCCAGCAGGCGACGTCGCTGGTCATGTAGCCGGCTGCGACGAAACGAGCCACCGACAACGCTAGGATCTCAGCCTCGTCGCCGCACACGTCGACCACGCGCCGCATCGGTGTAGGGTTCGACAGGGTCGGGGGCGCGTCCATAGGCTGCCGTGCCTCGCGTCACACGTTAAACGGGCGTGCTCGTTCGATCGGATCGTCCGCTCACACGCGGCGGCAGTAAGCCACGAGCGCGGCCTTGATCAAGGCCCAGCGCGGAAATCAGAGCAGTTCCAAACTGTTAGGCGGAAGCGTAACGGTTCGCGAACTTGCCAATATTGCCTGCGTTTGATTGCCTAATTAGCCCGATCGAACGGTGGCGAACACGGGCGGGCGAAACCGGGCGCCTCCCTTGATGGCCGGCACCGCCGCGGCCATATCGTCGAGTTGCCGGCGTCGTCTCGTCCGGCGGAGCGCTGCCCTGGCGGGCTCCCTGTCGACGAGGTGCTCAGGCATCACGGGGCGGCGGCAAGCCCCGGGGGCGGAGGCCTCGCTTTCTGGATGACGGCCGCGATGACGCGCACCTCGCCCTTCGGGCATCCGTTCCTGCTCGGCTTCGACGAGATCGAGCAGGCCCTCGATCGGGTATCCAAGGCCGCCAACGACGGCTATCCGCCCTACAACATCGAGCGGCTGCCCCGGACCGAGAGCGAGCCCGAGCGGCTGCGCATCACGCTGGCGGTCGCGGGCTTCACCCGCGAGCAGCTCGACGTGATGCTGGAAGAGAGTCAGCTCGTGGTGCGCGGCCGGCAGGTCGATGAGCGCGAGCGGCATTTTCTCCATCGCGGCATCGCGGCGCGGCAGTTCCAGCGCACCTTCCTCCTCGCCGACGGCATGGAGGTGCTGGGCGCGGATCTCGCCAACGGCCTGCTGTCGATCGACCTCGTCCGGCCGGAGCCGGATCGGATCGTGCGCAAGATCGATATCGGCTCGCGCGGCTGAGACCGAAGAGATTGATCGGACGGCAGCAATCCCCACATGCGTCCTGTGCCGCCGGTGCCTTCGGGACCGGCCGCGGACGCTCTGCCACCCCAGGAGGGCTTTGATGACCAATCTGAACCCGTCGCCCCTGACCCCCGCCGATCTCGATCCCGCCGACTTCCAGCCGGCCGATCTCGCGGCTCTGGGGGAGGGGCACATCGCCTATGTCCGGCCGATCCGGTCCGACGAGGTACGCCGCTTCTTCCCGCAGGCCCCGGAACTGTCCCCCGGCCTCGACCTGTTCGCGCTGCTCTCGGCGAGCGGAGCGCCGATCATGCTCGCCGATTCCCGCGATGTCGTGCTGGCCAATGCCGCCGCGAACGATCTGCAGCCCGTCAGCCTGCATTGAGCCGGGCGGGCCTCGGCCCGTCAGACCATCTCGGCCACCGCCGCCACGAGCCGCGCGATATCCTGCGGCCGTGACAGGCGGTGGTCGCCATCCGCGATCAGGGTCATCACCGTTCCTTCCGCCGGCAGGCGGTCGAAGATCCTGAGGGCGTGGGCGTAGGGCACGTCGGTGTCGCGCATGCCCTGAAGGATGTGGATCGGGCAGGCCGGATCGAACGGCTCGCCGAGCATGCAGTTCCTGCGACCATCCTCGATCAGCTTGAGCGTGATCGGGTCCGGTTCCGGCGCGTAGTCGCTCAGCCTGCGCAGGACACCGTCCCGCACCAGCATGGCGCGCGCCGCTTCGCTGAGGCGGCCCCAGATCAGATCCTCCGTGAAGTCCAGGGCCGGTGCGATGAGCACGAGGCCGGCCGTTGCCACGCCGCGCGCCGCCCGGTCGCGGGCGGCGAGACAGGCGATCCAACCGCCCATCGAGGAACCGACCAGGATCGGCGGTTCGTCGACGTGGGCGCTCAGCACGGCCTGCGCGTCCTCCAGCCAGGCGCTGATCGTGCAGTCCGTGAACGTGCCGCTGGATTCGCCATGGGCCGCGTAATCGAACCGGACGAAGCGGCGTCCGGCCTCCGCCGCCCACTGGTCGAGGGCGCTGGCCTTCGTGGCCTTCATGTCCGACCGGAACCCGCCGAGCCACACCACCGGCGGCCCTGAGCCCGGGCGCTCGCGCACCGCGATGCGCCGCTCCGCGCCGCCGGCGCCGACCGTGAGGAAACGCGGCTCGCTCTCGGTCATACGGATCTCCGATATCCCCAACCACGCGCGAAGAAACGCCGTCCTTGAGACGGTTCGCTTCAACATCCGTTTACCGGACCGTAAAGCGCGACGGCGATGCTGAAGCAATGGCAGCGAGCATTTGGCAGATACCGGCAGGCGGCATGCGCGTCCTCGCCGAGGGACCGCGGACGGGTCACGAGCCCCGTGGCCTGTCGGGGTTCCCCGCCGCGGTCGGCGCCCTGGCGGGCGCGCGGATCCTGCAGATCATCCCCGAGCTCGAAGCCGGGGGTGCGGAGCGCACGACGGTCGATGTCGCGGGCGCCCTGGCGGCGGTCGGGGCCCGCGCCCTGGTGGCGACCGAAGGCGGGCGCTTGGTCGGGGAGCTGCAGGCGAAGGGCGGCCACTGGCTGCGCTTCCCGGCGGCGTCCAAGAATCCCGCCGCGATGGCGGTCAACGTCCTGCGGCTGATGCTGCTCTGTCGCCGCGAGGGCGTGCAGATCATCCATGCCCGCTCCCGCGCCCCCGCCTGGGTGGCGCTCGGCGCCGCGCGCCGGCTCGGCTTGCCGTTCGTGACGACCTATCACGGCAGCTATTCGGGCCGGACCAGCGTGAAGGTCCTCTACAATTCCGTGATGGCCCGCGGCGACGTGGTGATCGCCAACTCCCACTACACCGCCGATCTCATCAAGCGGATGCATGCCGAGCAGGCCGGCGACCGGGTCCAGGTGATCCACCGGGGCACCGATCTCGCCGTCTTCAACCCGGTCGCCGTCGCAGCCGGCCGGGTCGAGGCCCTGCGCCGGGCCTGGAACGTCGCGCCGCACGAGCGGGTCATTCTCCTGGCCGCCCGCCTGACAGCCTGGAAGGGCCAGCGCGTGCTGATCGAGGCGGCCGCGCACATGCGCGACCAGGGTGTCCGCGAGTTCGCCGTCGTGCTGGCCGGCGATGCCCAGGGGCGGACCGCCTACGAACGCGAGCTCGACGCGCTGGTCGCGGCCCGCAACCTCGGCGGCATCGTGCGCCGGGTCGGCCATTGCACCGACATGCCGGCGGCCTTCCGGGCCGCCTCGGTGGTGGCCGTGCCCTCCGTCGAGCCCGAGGCCTTCGGACGGTCGGCGGTCGAGGCGCAGGCGCTCGGGACACCCGTGGTCGTTTCCGATCTGGGGGCCGTCCCCGAGACCGTCCTGGCTTCACCGGATGTCCCGCCCGGGCAGCGCACCGGTTGGCGCGTCGCGCCGGGGGACGCCCAGGCCCTCGCGGCCGCGCTCACCGAAGCCCTCGCCCTCGGGGCCAGTGCCCGGGACGCCATGGCGCGCAGGGCCCGCACGCATGTCGAGGCGCATTTTTCGCTCGATCGCATGGTCGGGGATACGCTCGCGGTCTATGCCCGATTGCTGGGCGACGGCCGGTGATCGAGCCCTGTCGGGTCCCCACTGACATCCGGCACCGGCGCCCGATTATTTTCGGTCGCTGCCGCGATCGGCCGTTGACTCTGGCTGCGCTTCCCCCAACGTAGTAGATCCGGATCAGACCGGAGCGGCCGGCGGCCGGGTGATCCTCGCGGGGGTCGTTCGGTCCGCCATTTCGTCGTTTCAGCAGGAGACCTAAGCCATTCGTAGACCGATGAGAGCCATGCCGGCCCCGCAGAAGGACGGGCCGCGCGCCAACCGCGACATTCGCGGTGTGCGGGAAGTGCAGCTGATCGACGATACCGGCCAGAACCGCGGTGTCGTTCCCTTCTTCGACGCCCTCAATCTCGCCGAGGAAGCCGGCCTCGATCTCGTGGAGATCGCGCCGAACTCCGTGCCGCCCGTCTGCAAGCTGCTCGATTACGGGCGCTTCCGCTTCAACGAGCAGAAGAAGCAGAACGAGGCGCGCAAGCGGCAGAAGACGGTCGAGGTCAAGGAGATCAAGCTCCGCCCCGGCATCGACAAGCACGACTACGACACCAAGATGAAGTCGGTGCACCGCTTCTTCGAGGAGGGCGACAAGGTCAAGGTGACCCTGCGCTTCCGTGGTCGTGAGATGGCTCACCAGGATATCGGCCTGCGCCTCCTGGAGCGCGTGAAGAACGAAACGGCCGAGATCGCCAAGGTCGAGAGCGAGCCGATGCTCGAAGGCCGGCAGATGATCATGATCCTGGCGCCGCGCTGAGCGCCGCCGGGTCTCCGCGTCTCTGCTGATCCACGGCTCTGGGGCCTGTCAGCCCCAGCGCCGGTCCCGACGATCCCCCTCCCGTGGCCGCCGGTGCTTCCGTGCGCCGCCGCGAAGGCCTATGGGCTGCCGCATGGCCCTTTCGTCCGACGAAATCGAACGCTACGCCCGCCACCTCGTCCTGGCCGAGATCGGCGGCCCCGGACAGGCACGGCTCAAGGCCGCCCGGGTGCTCGTAATCGGCGCGGGCGGCCTCGGCGCGCCGCTGATCCAGTATCTCGCGGCGGCCGGGATCGGCACGATCGGCATCATCGATGACGACACCGTCTCCCTGTCGAACCTGCAGCGGCAGGTGATCCACGGCACGCCGGATCTGGGGCGGCCGAAGGTCGAGAGCGCCACGGCCGCCGTGGCCCGCCTCAACCCGCATGTCGCGGTGATTGCGCACCCGATCCGGATCGATCCCGACAACGCCGTCGCGCTGATCGCCGGCTACGACCTCGTGGCGGACGGGTCCGACAATTTCGCCACGCGCTACGCCGTCTCGGACGCCTGCTTCCACGCCCGCCGCCCGCTGGTGACGGCGGCGCTCGGCCGCTTCGACGGCACGCTCACCACGATCCGCGCGCACGAGACCGGCCCGGACGGCAATCCGAACCCGACCTATCGCTGCCTGTTCCCGAATCCGCCGCCACCCGGCAGCGTCCCCGCCTGCGCCGAGGCGGGCGTGCTGGGGGCACTCGCGGGCGTGATGGGCTCGCTGATGGCCATGGAGGTCATCCGCGCGGTGACGAATTTCGGCGAGCCCCTGGTCGGCCGCCTGCTCATGGTCGATGCCCGTTCGATGCGGTTCGAAACCTTGCATTACGGGTGGGACCCGGAGAATCCCCTGAGCGGGACCCGCGTCTCAGCCGAATAGCGATCCGGGCGGCATCCAGGGGCCTTCGGCCTGCGCCTTGCCAAGGCAGCATTTCTTGAACTTCTTGCCCGAGCCGCACGGGCAGGGGTCGTTGCGGCCGACATCCTTGAACGGGTTACGCTGCGGCTCACCCGCCCCCTCGGCGGTCCAGTCCAGGGCTTCGACCGCATCGTCCAGATAGCCGTACTGGTAGGGGCCGAGCCGGTCGCGGTCGTGGGGCTTCGTCTCGGCCTTGAGCAGGGCCTCCTTGAACCAGTCGGCGTCGCTCACCGCGTCGGTGATGCGTCCGTCGGCGCGGGCCGCGGCGACCCGGGGTGCGAGATCCCGGAAGCCGAGATGGGCGATCGTCTCCTCCCAGCCGGTCCAGGCCGGCGCCTCCTCGACGGCGGCCTTGGCGTCGTCGAAGCGCACCAGCAGGTCGTGCGTCGCGGCGCGGTCGATCCGGCCCTCCAGGGTCAGGAAGGTGCAGGCGCAGAGCAGCGCCATGCGGGCGAAATCGTCCACGGTGCTGTCGAGGATCAAGCGGAACAGCGGCTGCGGATCGCCGTCGAACAGGCTCGCCAGGACCTTCGCCAGGGTCGCCGTGAGGGCGTCGCCCAGCACGGCATCGAGGCTTTCCTCGTCTTGCCGCAGGAGGCGCAGCAGCGGCGCGAGGGCGCGGGCGTCCCGAGCCTGCGCCATGACGTGAAGACCCCAGAACAGGAGGTTGGCCTCCTCCGGGGTCAACGCGCGTTCATCGGCCGCCGCCTCGAGCAGCGGCAGGGTCGCCTCGGCGATCGCGGCCGGATGCTTCACGGCCTCGCGCAAAGCCGCGGTCGGCCGGCGCTCGGCCGCCGCGAGATCCGCGATGAGCAGGGCGGTCCGGTCCATATGGCTATCCTCAGGCGCGCAGCGTCGCGCCGGTCCGGCGCGAGACTTCGGCGACGATCTTGGCGCTGACGGCCTCGATCTCGGCATCGGTCAGCGTGCGGTCCACTGGCTGCAGCCGTACCGCGATCGCCACCGACTTCGCGCCCTCCGGCACGCCCGGTCCCTCGTAGAGATCGAACACGTCGACGCCCGTCACCAGCTTGCGCTCGGCGTTCTGGGCGGCCTTCACGATATCGCCGGCCGGCACGTCGCGGCCGACCACGAAGGCGAAGTCGCGCGACAGGGGTTGGAACTCGGAGAGCGTCAGCGCTGGCTTGGCCTTGGTCGGCTTGTTCTTGGGCAGCGGCAGCGCGTCGAGCACGATCTCGAAGGCCACGAGGGTACCCTTGAGGTCGAGGGCCTGGAGCGTCCGCGGATGTACCTCGCCGAACCAGCCGATCTCGGTCTTCGGGCCGAAACGCAGCGTGCCCGAACGCCCGGGATGCAGCCAGGACGGGCCGCCGGCCGTCACCTGCAGGCCGCCGGTCGGCACGCCGAGGCTACCGAGCAGGGCCAGGGCGTCGGCCTTCGCGTCGAACGCGTCCACCGTCTCCGTCGCGCCGTCCCAGTGACGCCCGGCCCCCGCGAGGGTGGCGCTGCCCCGACGGACGGCTGCTGCGCGGATCGTCTGGCCTTCCGGCTCGTCGGTGGCGAAGCACTGGCCGACCTCGAACAGGGCGGCGTCCGGATAACCGCGGTCGGCGTTGCGCTGCGCGGCGCGCAGGAGGCCCGGCACGAGGCTCGGGCGCATGTCCGACAGGTCGGACGCGATCGGATTGGCCAGGGCCAAGTCAGCGCCGCCGCCGCCGAACAGCACGGCGTCGTCGTGCGGGACGAAGGACCACGTCACCGCCTCCATCAGGCCGCGGCTCGCCAGGGCGCGCTTGGCGGTCCGCGTGCGCTTCTGCATCACGGTCAGCAGCGCGCCGCCCACATCGGCCAGACGCGGCAGGGGCTTGGCTTCGATCCGGTCGAGGCCGGCGATCCGCACGATCTCCTCCACGAGATCGGCCTTGCCCTCCACGTCGGGCCGCCAGGACGGCGTGCGCACCGTCACCCGGTCGCCGGTGCCCGAGACGTGGAAGCCCAGCGTCTCCAGGATGGTCGTCATCTCGGTTTGCGGAACGTCGAGGCCGGCGAGGCGGCGCACCTCGCTCCAGGGGAAATCGATGATCCGTCTAGCTTCGGGCGGCTCGCTTGAGACCTGCGCCTCGCTCGGTGTACCGCCGCAGAGATCGACCACGAGGCGCGTCGCCAGATCGAGGCCCGGTAGCGTGAAGGCTGGGTCGACCCCGCGCTCGAACCGATAGCGGGCATCGGTGATGATGCCGAGCCGCCGGCCCGATTGCGCGATGTTGGTCGGATCCCACAAGGCCGATTCGATCAGCACGTCCGTGGTGGTCTCGTCGCAGCCGGACGCTTGCCCGCCCATGATGCCGGCGATCGACTCGACGCCGTTCCGGTCGGCGATCACGACGGTATCGCGGGTGAGCGCGTGGGTGCGCCCGTCGAGCGCCAGCAGGCTCTCGCCATCCTGGGCGCGGCGCACCGTGAGGCCGCCCGCCACCTTGGCGGCGTCGAACACGTGCAGCGGCCGGCCGCGGTCGAAGGTGACGTAGTTGGTGATGTCGACCAGCGCGTTGATCGGGCGCAGGCCGATGGCGCGCAGGCGGGCCTGCATCCAGGCCGGGGAAGGGCCGTTCGTCACGCCGCGGACCAGCCGCAGGGCGAAGAGCGGGCAGAGGTGCCGGTCGGCCGGCTCGAAGGCCAGCTCGACCCCGACGGGGCACGGGCCCTCGCCGCGCACGCCCGGCAGGGTCTCGTCCTTGAGCGTACCGATCCCCGCCGCCGCGAGATCACGGGCGATGCCGTGGACAGAGGTGCAGTCCGGCCGGTTCGGCGTCAGGTTGATCTCGATGACCGGATCGTCGAGCCCGGCATAGAGCGCGTAGGCCTGGCCGACCGGCGCCTCCGCGGGCAGTTCGAGGATGCCGTCATGGTCCTCGCCGAGGCCGAGCTCGGCCCCCGAGCACAGCATGCCGCGGCTCTCGACGCCACGGATCGTGCCGACCGACAGGGTGATGTTCTTGCCCGGGACATAGGTGCCGGGCGGCGCGAAGACCGAGACGAGACCCGCGCGGGCATTCGGCGCCCCGCAGACCACCTGCACCGGTGCGCCGGCACCGGTCTCCACCGTGCAGACGCGCAGGCGGTCGGCGTTCGGATGCTGCTCGGCCGTCAGGATCTTCGCGACGACGTAAGGCTTGAGCGCGGCGGCCTTGTCCTCGACGCCCTCCACCTCAAGGCCGATCCGCGTCAGCGTCTCGGCGATGGTATCGAGGGAGGCCTCGGTGTCGAGGTGGTCCTTGAGCCAGGAGAGGGTGAATTTCATGATGGACCTTCGAGAGCCTAGCGTCGGCTCGATCGCGTGGTGAGTAGAATCGCGAGCTTTCGCCTGACGTCGGGCGGTAGCTCGTCAAGAAGACCGACTGTTTCCTCGGCAGCTGCGATCAGGGTTCGGGTCTCGGTGCGGGTCAGCACCTTCTGCTCGCTGCCGAGTATGCCCGGCGGACTATAGTCGGCATCTTCCCGCCAGCGGCGAAGGGCGATGAAGACGTCCGCGACGGCCGAAACGTCTGGGTGCAGCGTACGCGCCCTGGGTGATACCAGCACGTCCCGTGCCTTGTTGTGTTCGAGGTTCCGATAGACGAGTTCGATCTCGTCCGCCGAAGCGGTCCAGAGGCGGAGGCCATCACAGCAGATCTGACAGAGGCAATGGAAGACCGCATAGTACGCGCTGCTGAGGGCCCGCCGGAAGGCCGCCTGCTCGACGATGCGCCGCCCTCGGACGCTTGTCAGATGAACCGCGATCTCAAGCAGGCCGCCACTGAGCGGATTTCGTGTCCGCCGTATCACGGATCGAAATCCTCGGGGGCTGCGCCCGGGATCTCGTCATCGGGATAGGCATAGCGCAGGAACGGAAAGCGCTCCTCGCCGAGTTCACGCAACCGCGTGTGCAACCCAGAGAGCGCGGCCACCACCGCCCGACCGTCGGCCGGCTGCGATCCGGGCCGGAAATGCGCCAACACGCGAACGGCCGCAACACCTTCCGGATCGATGTCGTCGGCAACCTCGGCGCGCTCGAAGCCGTGGGGACCGAGCGTCGCCTGCAGCACCTCGTTGGCGACACCGGCAATTTGAGCGTGAGTCAGCACGGTGCCCTCCGACGCTATCCCGTCAGCCCGCCCACCAGACTCGGCACGTCGAGCGGCCGGAACCCGTAATGATCCAGCCAGCGGACATCCGCCTCGAAGAACGGGCGCAGGTCCGGCATGCCGTATTTGAGCATGGCGATGCGGTCGATGCCGACCCCGAAGGCGAAGCCCTGCACGGCGTCGGGATCGAGCCCGCAATTCCGCAGCACGTTCGGGTGGACCATCCCGCAGCCCAGGATCTCCAGCCAGTCGTCACCCTCGCCGAAGCGGATCTCGCCGCCCTTGCGCGAGCACTGGATATCCACTTCCGCGGAGGGCTCGGTGAACGGGAAGAAGGACGGGCGGAAGCGCATCTTCACGTTCTCCACCTCGAAGAACGCCTTGCAGAACTCCTCCAGCACCCATTTCAGGTTGGCGATGTTGGCGCTCGTGTCGATCACCAGCCCCTCGACCTGATGGAACATCGGCGTGTGGGTCTGGTCGGAATCGTGCCGATAGGTCCGGCCGGGGATGATCACCCGGATCGGCGGCGTCTTGGCCCGCATCGTCCGCACCTGCACGGGCGAGGTGTGGGTGCGCAAAACCTTGCGCTTCCCGTCCTGGTCGGGGGCCAGGAAGAACGTGTCGTGCATCTCGCGGGCCGGGTGGCCGGGCGGGAAGTTGAGGGCCGTGAAGTTCAGCTCGTCCGTCTCGATGTCCGGGCCCTCGGCCACCGCGAAGCCCATATCGGCAAAGATCGCGGTGATCTCGTCGATCACCTGGGAGATCGGGTGGATCCGGCCACGCACCTCCGGCACCTCGCGGACCGGTAGGGTGACGTCGACCCGCTCGGAGGCGAGGCGGGCCTCGAGCGCAGCCTCGGCGAGCTCGGTCTTGCGCGCGGTGACGGCGCCCTGAACCCGGTCGCGCAGGCCGTTGATCAGGGGGCCGCGCTCCTTGCGCTCGTCGGGCGTCATCGAGCCCAGCGTCTTCAGCAGATCCGAGACGCTGCCCTTCTTGCCCAGAGCGGCGACCCGCACCGCATCGAGGGCCGCCTCGTCGGAGGCCGCCGATACCTGGGCCAGGAGATCGCGTTCGAGGCTGTCGAGATCGGTCATCGCTGTCATCAAGCAGGGTTGGCGCAAGAAGCCTTTGCGGCGTGCTCTCGCGCGTTGTGCCGCCCGGCGCAAGCGCAGGGCGTCTCAAACGACGAAGGCGCGGCTCCTGGGGAACCGCGCCTTCCGTGCGTCTCGCCGTGGGCCTGGATCAGGCAGCCTTGGCGGTCTGGGCGGTGTTCTGGGGAAGGGCGGCCTTGGCCTTCTCGACGACGGCGGCAAAGCTCGCCGGCTCGTGGATCGCCAGCTCCGACAGGGCCTTGCGGTCGACGACGATACCGGACTTCGCCAGGCCGTCGATGAAGCGCGAGTAGGTCAGGCCATGCTCGCGGACCGCAGCGTTGAGGCGCTGGATCCAGAGGGCGCGGAACGTGCGCTTCTTGTTCTTGCGGTCGCGGTAGGCATACTGCATGCCCTTCTCGACCGCCTGCTTGGCGATGCGGATCGTATTCTTGCGCCGGCCGTAATAGCCCTTGGCGGCCTTCAGAACCTTCTTGTGCTTCGCGTGACTGGTCACGCCGCGTTTGACGCGGGCCATCGGTTATCTCCTGGATTCGACGAAAGTCAGTGGCAACGGGTGGTGAAGGACTTACCGCGCGTTCGGCAGGAAGTACTTCTTCACGTTGGCGGCATCGCCCTCGAACAGGGTCGTGGTGCCGCGCAGGTTGCGGATCTGCTTGGTCGTCCGCTTGATCATCCCGTGGCGCTTGCCGGCCTGGGCGTACATCACCTTGCCGGTGCCGGTGATCTTGAAGCGCTTCTTGGCGCCCGATTTGGTCTTCAGCTTGGGCATTTGGCTCTCCGTTGGCGAAACTCCGTCCGGCCGACCCGCGAGGGTCGGTGGGGGAGCGCGCAAAGATGCTTCTGGTGGAGCAGCACGAGCCGCCACGGCAGCCCTATCGGCCGGGCGGTTCGACGCGGAGCGGCTTATGACAGAAACCTGACACGGCGGCAACGTCCCCGCTGCGTTGCGGTCCCTCGGCGATCGCCGACCCGTGTCCGGCCAGGACGGAACGGAGCCGGCCTGTCGCTGTTTCGGTCCAGGTCGCCCGCCGTGGTGATTCGGAGGAAATCGGGGACGGCGAGCGCACTGCACAAAACAGTGCGCGACAGCAGGGGGCGCCAGGAACCATAACCTTAGCCGTCAGTTTCATTCATGTCCCGCTCAGGCCGGCAGGGTTAGACCCCCCGTCAAATTCGGCCAACCAGGAGACACTCCGTGCGCATTGCCCAGATCGCTCCGTTGTCGGAGGCCGTTCCTCCGAAGTTCTACGGCGGCACCGAGCGCGTCGTCAGCTGGATTACGGAAGAATTGGTCCGCCAGGGCCACGACGTCACGCTGTTCGCGAGCGGAGACTCGCAGACATCTGCCAAGCTGGCGTCCTGCACGCCGGAGGGCCTGCGCCTGCTCGGCTACCGGGACCACACGGCCAGCCATCTGGCCATGCTGCATCAGGTCCATCGGCGGGCGCACGAGTTCGATATCCTGCACTTCCACATCGACCTGCTGCAGTATCCGATGTTCGAGGACTTGAACCACAAGTGCCTCACCACGATGCACGGCCGCCTCGACGTGCCGGACTTCATGCCGGTCTACCGCACCTTCACGGGCATGCCGCTGGTGTCGATCTCCGACAATCAGCGCCTGCCCATGCCGCCGACCTCGAACTGGCTGGCGACGATTCATCACGGGCTGCCGGCCGAGAATTGCCCGTATTACCCCGAGGCCAAGGGCGGCTACCTCGCCTTCCTCGGCCGGATCTCGCCCGAGAAGCGGCCCGACCGGGCGATCGAGATGGCGATCCGCTCCGGCACGCCGCTCAAGATCGCCGCGAAGGTCGACAAGGCCGATCAGGATTACTGGGACGAGAAGATCGAGCCGATGATCCATCACCCGCTGGTGGAGTTCATCGGCGAGATCAACGAGGAGCAGAAGAAGGACTTCCTCGGCAACGCCCTGGCGCTCGCCTTCCCGATCGACTGGCCGGAGCCCTTCGGTCTCGTGATGATCGAGGCGATGTCGGCCGGTACCCCGGTGATCGCCTTCCGGAACGGGTCGGTTCCGGAAGTGATCAAGGACGGCGTGAGCGGCGTGCTCTGCGAAAACATGGACGATGCCGTGGCGGCCGTCGCCAAGGTGAAGGCCATGAGCCGCGCCGGCGTGCGCCGGCACTTCGAGGGCGGCTTCACGGCCGAGTGCATGGTCAAGAAGTACGTCGCGGCCTATGAGGAACTGCTCAGCCGCGGTGCCGATGTGATCAAGCTGCCGGCGTCCGGCTTTCGCCAGCCCTACGGCGAGGTGAACGGCTCGGCCCGGCCGGCGATCCCGGTCGCCGCCATGCCGGCCTGATCGTCGGCATCGGGCTTGCGAAGCCGGCCAGGACCGGCCTAGCGTCTTAAAGGCGACTCATCCGTCAGGTGAACAAGGGCCGCGGCATCAGCATTGGTGCGGCGGCCCTTTCGATTCCTGCCCTCACAGCACCCGGAGATGCCCCGCATGGCGGACAACACGGCAGCGGCCCAAGAGGCGATGAATCACACGGCGATGACTCACGCGGCGACGGCCCGGAATGCGGCCCCGGGCGCAGGGTTGGCACACGGATTCCAGGATGCGGACGACGTGCTGCCGACCTATCACATCGAGGCGCAGACCTCCCTGGTGGAGCGGCCGCTGCGCTCACTGAAGTTCGGCGAGGCGTTCGGCGTCCTCGATTCCTACGGTGATATCGGCGTCCAGCCGGGACCCGAGGGGCTGTATTTCCAGGACACGCGCTACCTGTCCCGCCTGGAGGTGACCGTCGAGGGTCAGCGCCCGCTGATGCTCTCCTCGGTGATGCAGGACGATAACGGGGCGCTGAGCGTCGACATGACGACCCCCGACATCCGCCTCGACGCCCACGACGAGACCTCGATCCCCCGCGAGACGATCGCGATCGAGCGCACCAAATTCCTGTTCCGCGGCGCCTGCTACGACCGGATCGGCCTGCGCTCGTTCGATTCCAAGCACCGCCGCCTGCGCATCGCCGTGACCTTCGACGCGGATTTCCGCGACCTGTTCGAGGTGCGCGGAACCGACCGCAAGGAGCGCGGCAAGCGCGGCGTCCTCGTTGCGAGCGACCGGGAGGTCCAGTTCCGTTATGTCGGCCTGGACGAGATCGTGCGGACCACGGCCCTGCATTTCGGCCCGAAGCCGGACGCGATCGAGCCGGGCCGCGCGGTCTTCGACGTGTCGCTGCCCCCGGAGGGCAAGACCTCCCTGTTCATCCGCGTGACCTTCGAGGCGCACCGCGCCTTCACCAAGCCGCCGACCGACACGATGGTCGGCGAGGATGCGGCTGCGAAGCTGACGCTTGCGGCCAACGCGGGCGGCGCCCGGCGGGAGCCGAAGGATCTCGGCGAGGGCATGATCTTCGCCCGGGCCTACCGGGACTCGCGTCGCGATCTGCGGACGCTAACGGCGGGCATCACCACGATCATCTCGTCGAACGACCAGTTCAACGAGGGTCTCTGCCGGGCCACCGCCGACCTCTATATGCTGGCGAGCCGCACGCCGGAGGGGATCTACCCGTTTGCCGGCATCCCCTGGTATTCCACGGTCTTCGGCCGCGACGGCATCATCACGGCGATGATGGCCCTGTGGATCGACCCGAAATTCGCCCGCGGCGTCCTGCGCTACCTCGCCTCGACCCAGGCCAAGGCGGTCGATCCGGCGGCCGACGCCCAGCCCGGCAAGGTCCTGCACGAGACCCGGCGCGGCGAGATGGCGATGCTCGGCGAGGTGCCGTTCCGCCACTATTACGGCACGATCGACGGCACGCCGCTCTTCGTGATGCTGGCCTGGGAATACTATGCCGTCACGGGCGATCTGGAGACCGTCCGGGCGATCTGGCCGGCCCTCGAACTCGCGCTCGAATGGATGGACCGCTACGGCGACCGGGACGGCGACGGCTTCGTCGAATACGCCCGTGACACCGACAAGGGCCTGGAGAACCAGGGCTGGAAGGACAGCCACGATTCGATCTTCCACGCCGACGGCCAGCTCGCCAAGGGCCCGATCGCCCTCTGCGAGGTCCAGGGTTACGTCTACGCCGCCAAGCACGGCATGGCGAAGCTGGCGGCGCTGCTCGGGCACGACCCGATGGCCGAGCGCCTGATGCAGCAGGCCTTCGCCCTGCGCGAAACGTTCGACGCGGCCTTCTGGAACGAGGAGATCGGCACCTACGCGCTGGCCCTCGACGGCGCCAAGAAGCAATGCGCCGTGCGCTCCTCCAATGCCGGCCACGCCCTGTTCACCGGCATCGCCAAGCCGGAGCGGGCCGCCCGGGTCGCCGAGACGCTGCTGGGCAAGGACGGGTTCAACGGCTGGGGCGTGCGCACGATCGCCAAGGGCGAGGCGCGCTACAACCCCATGTCGTACCACAACGGCTCGATCTGGCCGCACGACAACGCCCTCATCGCGATGGGTCTCGCCCGCTACGACCGCAAGCACGAGGCGGCGCGCATCTTCCAGGGGATGTTCGACACGTCGCTCTACCAGGATCAGAAGCGGCTGCCGGAGCTGTTCTGTGGCTTCATGCGCCGCAAGCAGCGCGGGCCGGTCTCCTATCCGGTGGCGTGCAGCCCGCAGGCCTGGGCGGCGGCGGCGCCCTTCGCGTTCCTGGCGGCATGCCTCGGGCTCGAACTCGACCACACGGGCAACAGCGTCCGGTTGAAAAACCCGATCCTGCCCGGCTTCCTCGATGGGGTGACCCTCTACAACGTCCAGCTCGGCGACTCGCGTCTCGATATCCGCTTCCAGCGCTACGACGACGACGTCACCGTCTCGGTCCAGCGCCGGCATGGGGACGTGCAGGTGGTGGTCACCAAGTAGGGGGTCCCGGTTTGGGGCTTCCGGTTTGGGGCTCCCAGTTTGGGGCTCCCTTGGCGGCCCGCTTCGGGTTAAGCGGGCCGCGCGGGGCTTTCCGCCGCCGAGGACGGATTGATGCCGGCTGACCACGACGCCCCGCACGCAGCCCTGCGCCTCGCGCAGGACCTGATCCGCTGCCCCTCCGTCACCCCGGAGGATCGCGGCGCCCTCGACGTGGTCGCCGATGCGCTGCGGCAAGCAGGTTTCACGATCGAGCGGCCCATCTTCGCCGAGCCGGGCTTCCCCGATACGCCGAATCTGTTCGCCCGCCTCGGCGACCGCGGACCCTGCCTCGTCTTCGCCGGACACACCGATGTCGTCCCGGCGGGGGAGGGGGCTTGGCGCCACGCTCCGTTCGACGGCGCGGTGGTCGACGGGATGCTGTATGGCCGCGGCGCCGCCGACATGAAAGGCGGCATCGCCTGCATGCTCGCCGCCACGCGTGCCTTCCTGGAGCGCCGCGGCCCGGATTTTTCGGGCTCCATCGCGTTCCTCATCACCGGCGATGAGGAGGGGCCGGCGGTCAACGGCACCGTGAAGCTGCTCGACTGGGCGCTGGCCCGCGGCGAGCGCTTCGACCATTGCGTGCTCGGCGAGCCGACCAACCCCGGCCGCCTCGGCGAAATGATCAAGATCGGCCGGCGCGGCTCGCTCACCGGCAAGCTGACGGTGCTCGGCCGGCAGGGCCATGTCGCCTATCCGCACAAGGCCGAGAACCCGATTCCGGGCCTGCTGCGCCTCGCCTCCGCGCTGGTGGCCGAGCCGCTCGACAGCGGAACGGCGCATTTCGACGCCTCGAACCTCGAATTCACCACGATCGATGTCGGCAATCCGGCCACCAACGTGATCCCCGCCTCCGCCCGGGCGACGTTCAACGTGCGCTTCAACGATGACTGGACGGCCGAGAGCCTGGGGGTGGAAATTCGCCGTCGGCTGGAGCAGGCGGCGGGCAACGCGGTGCGCTTCACCCTGGACCTTCAGCCGTCGAACGCGCCGGCCTTCCTGACGCAGCCGGACGCCTTCGTGGATCTGGTCTCCGCGGCGATCCGGGCCGAGACAGGCCTGACGCCGGTCCTGTCGACCACGGGGGGCACCTCGGATGCCCGCTTCATCAAGGATGCCTGCCCGGTGATCGAATTCGGCCTCGTGGGCGAGACCATGCACCAGACCGACGAATGCGTGGCGGTCGCCGACCTGGAGCGGCTGACCGCGATTTACGAGCGGGTGCTGGAGGCGTATTTCCCCGCGTCGTAGTCTACACCGACGAAAGTCAGCCCCGCGGCCGGCGCCAGGGGGCCGCACCGGCGCTTCTCCCCTGAGGCGAGGATGTCCGCCACATCGTCGGACGAGAGCCGACCGCACCCGGCGAGCATGAGCGTCCCAACCATCGCGCGCACCTGATGGTGCAGGAAGGAGCGCGCCGAGGTCGCCACCACGATCTCGTCGTGCAGGGCCATCGCGGCGCGGGCGACATCGAGCTGTTCCAGCGTGCGGATCGGGCTGTTGGCTTGGCATTCCGCGGCGCGGAAGGCCGAGAAGTCGTGACGGCCCACGAGGCGCTGGGCCGCCGCATGCATGCGCTCCGCATCTAGGGGCCAGGGCACGTGCCAGACATGGGCCCGCGTCAGGGCCGCTGGGCTGCGCCGGTTCAGGATGCGGTAGCGGTAGTGGCGGCGGACCGCCGAGTGGCGGGCGTCGAAACTCCCTGGCACGATCTCGGCCGAGAGGATGGCGACGGGCTGCGGCCGCAGATGGGCGTTCAGGGCGTCGCGGACGGTATCGGTCGGCCAATCCCTGGCGAGATCGAGATGCGCCACTTGGTGAATGGCGTGGACCCCGGCATCGGTCCGTCCGGCGCAGGTGAGCCGGACGTCCTCGCCGGAGAACCGGAAGACGGCCGCCTCGATCGCGCCCTGGACGGTGGGGTCCTCGGCCTGCCGTTGCCAGCCGCAGAACGGTCCGCCGTCGTATTCGATGACGAGCTTGTAGCGGGGCATCAGCCGAGGCGGGCGCCGGGCATCAGGCGGGCGCCGCGGACGAATTCGGCCCCGCTCGCGCTACCGCCCTTGCCGGCCCGGCGCAGTTCCAGGAGGCGCACGGCGCCGCTTCCGCAGGCAACGGTCCCGTCCGCGTCGAGCAGCGTGCCCGCCGCGCCTGACCCGTCGATGGCCAAGGCGCGCAGCACCTTCACCCGCTCCGGACCCTTGCCGAAATCGGCCTCGAAGAACGCCCCCGGGAAGGGCGACAACCCGTTGATGTGATTGGCGACCTCCGCGGCCGGGCGCGACCAGTCGATCCGCGCCTCGTCGTTGGTGATCTTGTGGGCGTAGACGACGCCGTCTTCCGGTTGTGGCGTGAAGGTGAGCGCACCCTGCTCCAGAAGGCCGAGGGCGCGGGCCATCAGCGCGGCGCCGACCGGCATCAGCGCGTCGTGCAGTGCGCCGGCGGTCATGCCGGGGGTGATCGGAATCCGCGCCTCCAGGGCGACCGGGCCGGTGTCGAGCCCGGCTTCCATGCGCATCACGCCGACGCCGCTCTCGGCATCACCCGCCATCACCGCCCGCTGGATCGGTGCCGCCCCGCGCCAGCGCGGCAGCAGGGAGCCGTGCAGGTTCAGGCAACCGTGCTTCGGCGCGTCGAGGATCGCCTGCGGCAGCAGCATCCCGTAGGCCACCACCACGCCGACGTCGGCTTGGTGCGCGGCGAACGCCTCCGCGGCCTCCGGCGTGCGCAGGGTCGCGGGGGTGAGCACCGGCACGCCGAGCTGGTCGGCCAGCGTGTGAACCGGCGATGGCCGCAGGCTCATGCCGCGCCCGGCCTTGGCGGGCGCGCGGGTGTAGACCGCGGCGATCGCGTGACCGTCCTGCGCGAGTTTTTCCAGGGTCGGCGCCGCGAAATCCGGGGTGCCCATGAAGACGACGCGCATGGCCGGCTCAGGCCGCGTCGCGCTTGGCCGCCTTGGCGAACTTCTTCAGCACACGGTCCCGCTTCAGCTTCGACAGGTGGTCGATGAACAGCACGCCGTTGAGATGATCGATCTCGTGCTGGATGCAGGTGGCGAGCAGCCCGTCGGCCTCGATCTCCTGCTCGGTGCCGTCCAGGTCGCGAAACGTCACGCGGACCCGGTCCGGCCGCTCGACCTCGCCATAATAGTCGGGGATCGACAGGCAGCCCTCGTCGTAGACGCGCTTCTCCTCGGAGGACCAGACGATCTCGGGATCGATGAAGACCTGCGGCTTGCGCACGCCCTCTTCCTTCGAGGTGTCGATGGTCACGACCCGCTTCGGAACGCCGATCTGGATCGCCGCGAGGCCGACGCCCGGCGCGTCGTACATCGTCTCGAACATGTCGGCCACGAGGGTCCGGATCTCGCCGGTGATCGGGCCGACCGGGTCGGAGATGCGGCGCAGGACGGGATCGGGGAGGATGACGAGTTGGCGGATGGTCATGGCGGAAACCGGCAGGGACAGCGCCGGGTCGGAACCGGGCTTTTCCGTCGCATAAGATGCAGGTCGAGACCGGTCAAATAGTGGGTCATCGTCTCAGAACGCGGTGCGGCTCCGGATCGCCGCCGTCAGCGTCCCCTCGTCGAGGTAATCGAGTTCGCCGCCGACCGGCACGCCGTGGGCGAGGCGGGTGACCTTCACGTCACAATGGCGGATCGATTCCGTGACGTAATGGGCCGTCGTCTGGCCATCGACGGTGGCGTTGAGCGCCAGGATCACCTCCGTCACGACGGGATCGGCCGCGCGTTCCACGAGGCTCGCGAGGTTCAGGTGCTCCGGCCGCACGCCATCCAGCGCCGAGAGCACGCCGCCGAGCACATGATAGCGCGCCTTCACGGCCCCCGAGCGCTCCAGCGCCCAGAGGTCGGAGACATCCTCCACCACCACCAGGGTGGTGGGGTCACGCTCGGCATCGCGGCAGATCGTGCAGGGCTCCGACGTATCGACGTTGCCGCAGTTGGAGCACACCACGATCCGCTCGACCGCGACCCGCATCGCATCGGCGAGCGGCCCCAGCAGGGTGTCGCGCCGCTTGATAAGTTGCAGCGCGGCGCGCCGGGCCGAGCGCGGTCCAAGCCCGGGCATGCGTGCGAGGAGCTGGATCAGACGTTCGATCTCGGGGCCGGCGACGGCTTGGGGCATCGTGCCTCTGATGGGAGTTCGGGTCGTGGGACGGACATGCCGCCCAGCTCCGGCATAACGGTCGACGGTCAGCATGCAAGGGCGCGGGGGCACATGACTGGTATATGGGTATTCCAGAGGCGTTCTGTTCGTCCGGACCGGCTGGGCGATACGGATGACTGCTTACAGACGGGGGTTCCTGCCCGCGCAACTGTGATCTAACCTGTTTGTCCACGTTGCGGGCTCCCGGCGGAGCCCATAAGGACAGCGAAGCTTCGCCACCTACCCAGCGGTAGAGCGGGAAGCGGCCGGGGAGCGGAGATCCTGCGTGCGGCGGACCTGTACGACCGCACGGACGTCCCCCGGGCAATCCCGGACGCGGACCGCGTCCGGCACAGTCGCGTCGACGGTCGAACAGGGGCCCGGGAGATACGCTCTTGACCAACATCGGTGATCACAACGCGGCCCACGGCGCCGAGGCGGCCGGCTTCCGCGACCTCAAGGCCGTCCACTGGAACTTCGAGGCCCCGCGCCTCTACGAGGAGGCTTTGTCCCGCAAGGAGGCGCAGCTCGCCCGCGGGGGCGCCCTCGTCGCCACCACCGGCAGCCATACCGGCCGCTCGCCCAAGGACAAGTTCGTGGTGCGCGATGCCGCCACCGAGAACGAAGTCTGGTGGGACAACAACGGCGCGATCACGCCCGAGCAGTTCGAGACCCTGCGCCAGGACTTCCTGAAGCACGCCGAGGGCAAGGAGCTGTTCGCCCAGGACCTCTACGGCGGCGCCGATCCGGCCCACCGGGTGAAGGCCCGGGTGTTCACCGAGTTCGCGTGGCACTCGCTGTTCATCCGCAACCTGCTGATCCGGCCGGACCGTTCGGAGATCGCCGCCTACGTGCCCGACATGACGATCATCGACTTGCCGAGCTTCCAGGCGGATCCCGCCCGGCACGGCTGCCGGTCCAAGACCGTGATCGCCATCGACTTCGCCAAGAAGCTCGTGCTGATCGGCGGCTCGGCCTACGCGGGCGAGATGAAGAAGTCGGTCTTCACCTACCTGAACTACATCCTGCCCGGCCAGGGCGTGATGCCGATGCATTGCTCGGCCAACGCGGCGCTGGACGCCGAGGGCGGCTCGGCGATCTTCTTCGGCCTCTCGGGCACCGGCAAGACCACGCTGTCGAACGACAGCTCCCGCCAGCTGCTGGGCGACGACGAGCACGGCTGGTCGAACGAGGGCATCTTCAACTTCGAGGGCGGCTGCTACGCCAAGACCATCCGGCTCTCGCGCAACGCCGAGCCCGAGATCTACGCCACCACCGAGCGCTTCGGCACGGTGATGGAGAACGTGGTGATCGACCCGGTGACCCGGGCGCCCGATTTCGACGACGCCTCGCTCACCGAGAACACCCGCTGCGCCTACCCGCTGGACTTCATCGCGAATGCCAGCGCCACCGGCCGGGCCGGGCATCCGAAGAACATCGTGATGCTGACCTGCGACGCCTTCGGGGTGATGCCGCCGATCGCCAAGCTCACCGGCGCCGAGGCGATGTACCACTTCCTCTCGGGCTACACCGCCAAGGTCGCCGGCACCGAGCGCGGCCTGACCGGGCCGGAGGCGACCTTCTCGACCTGCTTCGGCGCCCCGTTCATGCCGCGGCACCCGAGCACCTACGGCAACCTGCTGCGCGACCTGATCGCCAAGCACGATGTCGATTGCTGGCTGGTCAACACCGGCTGGACCGGCGGCGGCGTCGGCACCGGGCGGCGGATGCCGATCCGCGTCACGCGTCGCCTGCTGACGGCCGCGCTCGACGGCTCGCTGTCGCAGGCCGAGTTCCGGCGGGATCCGTATTTCGGCTTCGCGGTGCCGGTCTCGGTCCCGGGTGTCGAGCCGCATATCCTGACCCCGGTGAAGACCTGGGCCAACAAGGGCGCCTTCAAGGAGACGGCGGCGCGGCTGGTGAAGATGTTCGACGACAACTTCAAGCGGTTCGAGGGCCACGTCGACGCCGACGTGAAGGCTGCCGGGCCGACCGCGCAGGCGATCGCGGCCTGATCGGCGACGGGGGCGGCCCGAGCGGCCGCCTCTCTCCTCTCCCTTGCGGCTACGGGCTACACAGGTTTGCGGTCTCGGCGGAGGGCGCTCGCCCGCCCGGAAGATCGCGGGTCCCCTCTCCCGTGCGGGAGAGGGACAGGGTGAGGGTCGAGAAGGTTCAGACTGAAGCGCGTAGCCTCGGCGCATCGATCGCGTGCTCCGTCCTGAGAGTTCTCATCCCTCACCCCAACCCTCTCCCGAACGGGAGAGGGGGCCCGTTGCGCTCCCTCATGAGCCGTGTGCCTCAAACCTGTGTAGCCCGTAGCCATTGCGGGGAGGAGTTGGAGGTGGGGGTGGTTCAGAAGGCACCGTTGCACTCGATCCTGCGCCACCCCCACCCCTGACTCCTCCCCACAGGGGGGGAGGGGAAACGAGCTCACCGCGGCGGATGTGCGATCAAAACCCCCGCCAGCGTCAGCGCGATCAGACCCAGAACCAGCGACAGCAGCCGCCAGAACAGGAGCGGGTCGCGCTCCAGCAGGGCCGGCCGGCGGGTGTCCGTGAAGGCCGGGTTCGGATGCCGCAGGTCGTGGACGAATTCCGACAGCGCTTGGTAGCGCTTGAGCGGATCCGGATGCAGGGCCTTCCGCAGCGCGCCGTCGACCCACACCGGGAGGAGCGGCCGCACGGTCAGCGCCGAGGCGTAGCGCAGCCTGCGCTGGGCTGAGGCCGTAAGCGCCCGCGGCACCGCATCGCCGTAGGGCAACCGCCCGGTCAGCATCTGATAGGCGATCACACCGACCGCGAACACGTCGGAGGCGGCGGTGGACGCGGCACCCAGGAAACATTCCGGCGCCGTGTACTGAACCGTGCCGAGGATCTCGGCGGGATCGATCCGCGGATCGCCCTCGACCACGCCAGCGACCTTGGTGGCACCGAAATCGATGACCTGCACGCTTCCGGTCGCATCGATCAGGACGTTGTCGGGCCGCAGGTCCTGGTGGATCATCTCCCGGCGGTGGAAGGCCTGTACGCCCCGGGCGAGCTGCTCCACGAGGCCGCGCACGGTCTCCAGTTCGGGCATCGTGTGGTCGCGCATCCACTGAGTCAGGGTCTGCCCATCGACGTAGCGCATGACCGTGTAGAGGTGGCTGCGGCGCCGCGCCGGCGGCTCGGCCTTCAGCACGTGCGGGTTGTCGATCCGCCGGGCGATCCACTCCTCCAGGGCGAAGCGTTTGCGCTGGGCGGGGTCGTCGCGCAGATCGAGGGACAGCATCTTCAGGGCGACCCGCGCCCCGGTCTCCGCCTCGACCGCCAGATAGACGCGGCTGCGCGGGCCGGAATGGAGGACCCGCAGGAGCCGGTAGCCGTCGAACTCGGCCGGCGGGTCGAGGAGCGGCGCGGGATCGAGACCCCCGACATCACCGAGCAGGTCGGCTGCCTCGCCCTCCGGCACGGCCTCGACCCGGACGATCTGGATCGTCAGGTTGTCGGGGCTGCCGGCCGCGTGCGCCGCGTCCACGATGGCCCGGGCCGCGGCATCGAGATCATCCGCGCCCAGGATCGCGGCCACGATCTCCCGGGGGTGGACGTGCTCATGGACGCCGTCCGTCGTGAGGACGAAGATGTCGCCGGCCGCGATGGCGAGGTTCTGGTAGTCGATCTCCGCCCGGCCGGTGACGCCGAGCGCCCGGCCGAGATAGGATTCCGCCGCCGAGACCACCACGCGATGATCCTCGGTGAGCTGTTCGAGGGACCGGCCCGAGACGCGCCAGATCCGGCCATCGCCGACATGAAACAGGTGCGCGGCCCGGCCCTTCAGGATCAAGGCGTCGAAGGTGGTGACGTAGCCCCGGTCGACATCGTTGGGATCGATGCCGCGCCGTGTCTGCGCGTAGAGCCACGAATTGGCCGCCGCGATCACCCGCTGTGCGGCGTTCTTCACCGACCATGTGTCGGGGGTGGCGTAGTAATCGCTGAGGAAACTCTTGACCGCGGTCTGACTTGCCGCCGCGCCGGCCGCGCTGCTGCTGATCCCGTCGGCGAGCGCCACTGCGACGCCCTTCAGACCCAGCGCCGGCGGTGCCGGCACCAGCGTGCCATGGAAATCCTGGTTCTCGGCCTTCCGCCCGGCCGCACTGTGCTGGCCGATCTTGACCGCAAGATCGTGCGACGGACCCGCGCTCAAGCGGCTGCCGCCGCGCTGTCGCCCCGGCCCCGGTAGGACAACGCCTCGGCGAGATGCATCCGGCGCACCTGTGCCTCGCCGTCGAGATCGGCGAGCGTGCGGGCGACCCGCAACGTCCGGTGGAAACCCCGGGCCGAGAGCCGCATGGTCTCGGCCGCCTGCCGGATCAGCGCCGTCCCCTCCGCATCGGGGCTCGCGACCTGCTCGATCAGGTTGGCCGGGCAGGTGGCGTTGGTGGTCGCCGCGGGCAAACCGCGCTCGCCGAAGCGCGCCGCCTGGCGCGCGCGCGCCGCGGCGACGCGGGCGGCCGCTTCGCCGGAGCCCTCCGCGGGTGGCGGCAGGATGAGGTCGGCGGCGGTGACGGCCGGCACCTCGATGCGCAGGTCGATCCGGTCGAGGAGCGGGCCGGAGATCCGCGCCTGATACTGCGCCATGCAGCGCTCGTTCGGGCCGCGCCGGCAGGCGTAGCCCGGCTCCAGGCCCTGGCCGCATCGGCACGGGTTCATGGCGGCGACCAGCTGGAACCGGGCCGGGTACGTGACCCGGTGATTGCCTTCATTCGCGATTTCACCACTTCGCACATTTTGGACAGGAATATTATTGCGCATCAATAACTTACCTCTTGGAAACGCCGCGTTTCGCAGCCGGTTCTGCCTATCAAAAACCGCCGCTTGCACTAAGATATCAAGCTCTACCATGAGCCAGCGAGCCGCCGATATTGGGGGATGCGAGCGATTGATGGGCGGTGAAGAGTGACACGGCGCAATTGACTACGGGAAGCTTCGCCGAATAGGCTGACTTTAAGTTGCGCAAATTTGAACCGAGCGGCCCCCCCCATGGCAACTTTTTTCAACGATTTCTTTGGGGTAACGGAAGACGACGTTGACAATTATGGCGCGTTCAACATTTCTTTGATCAATGATCTGCCGTTGTTTATCGACCCATTCCTATTATTTAATAGTAAGAACGCTGATTATCAGGCGTTGCACAAGGATATTCTCAAATACATCGTGTTCCTCCGTGATCAGGTAGCTGCGGGTACCGTCAATGATGATTTAGTAAGCGCATGGTTCCGTTTTCCCGAGGTGAAGCAAAATTGGTTCGGGTTTTCTATGGTCGGCAACAAGGGTTCTGGCCTGGGTAAGAAGTTTGCAGTTGCCTTGAGTTCGAATTTGATCAGCGTATTTGCGAATTTTGGCAAAGAAAGGATTTCACACGGGAGCCACATCGAAAAAGTGTGCCTCATTAGCGATGGCGTTGGGAGAGACAATATCAGCGACTTTACTCTGAACCTTATACTCGACTACATTTGTCGCTACACCGAAGCATTTGCGAAAGACAAAATAGACGCCGCTCGACGGAAAACCGTCTGGGTCGAGAAATCAAAGTTTAATTATGAAACTAGATCTTGGCAGCGGATGCAATACGATCTGCCGTTTATTGATGGCGATTACGTTTTATTGACGCCAAAAGATATATTGACGCGGGACGAGAACTGGATCAATCGAGGCGATATGGTTCGCCAGTTCGAAGACATTCCCGTTGCAGTACCCGATAACGAATTGCGGGGGCAGATATTTGCTTATTTCGACAGTGTGCTCATTAAGCCGATTGATAGACTGCCGAATGAACAAGAACGCGCGGAGGCTATACTTAAGACATACCTGAATTTTCCGGAGCTGGTGGACTGGTATATTCGTCTCAAAGAGGAGAATGGCGAGCAAGCGAAGGACATCAGCTCTGAAAAGGTTGCGCTTACGAAGTTCCTATTCGAGCATCAGGTCAAAGACATTCAAGCTCAGCTTCTAGCGGAGACCAAATTTTATGAAGTGCAAGATACATCATACGAAGAGACCCACCAGCGCTTAACATTCTTTAGGAACGTAATTGAGAAGAAAGGTGGACACCGAATCTTTTGGCACGGCAATGTTGCGATTCAGCGCGAAAGTGACCTTCAAATTTTATGCAAATTCATTTGGTACGGCACACCGTCAGATGCGAGTGCAGAAGTGAATGACGGGCGCGGTCCGGTGGATTTTAAGATCAGTCGAGGAGCGCGTGATAAAACTCTGATAGAGATGAAGCTGGCAAAGAATACTCAGCTCAAGAAAAACCTTGAGAAGCAGCTCCCGATTTATATGGACGCGAGCGCTGCTAAGAAGGGCATCAAAGTCATTATTTATTTCTCTGCCTCTGAGAAGGCGCGAGTGGATGGAGTCCTGAAAGATCTTGGCATCGAAGGGCATCGTGACGTGGTTCTTATCGATGCGCGCAACGACAATAAGCCATCCGGGTCTAAGGCATAGATTAAATTTGGCGGCGCAATTTTGGTTGCGGCTAGGCGTCCGCCCTCAACGCGTTGCGAATGGTCGGAACGTCCCCACTAAGGCCGCGTGGAGGACTGGGGCCTACGACTGGATTGGGTGGATTGCCGTCAGTCCGCTTTGGAGCAGCGATCCATGGAAGCGGACATCGCCGGTGAGCCTGCTCACGACCCATTGCGAGCACTCGGAGGGTCCGCTTTCAGGATGCTGGCGAGCTAGAGACCTTTTACCGGACTCTCGCGATTTTTACTGAGATAACGGCAAGGGCCTCTCCCCGCTTTCATAATGCTCGACCGCCTCACAGAAGGCCCCGTTAGTTAGCATGCACAGCGTGCCTGTGTACTTCTTTTGATAAGCCGAGCTGCTTCATTTTACTGTCGTCTTCCTTCTCTGTTGAGATGTATCTACACAGATCAGAGATACTCGCCATCATTCCATCTGAAGTTATTCGATTATGCGTGGACCCATTGCTATCTATACTCCAATAAAAACTTTTACAGTTGGTGACTCCTGGCTCAGCATCATGGCAGTTAGTAAATTTTGGACCATCACAGTACAATACTTTCTGATAGCGATGCATCGGAACGTTTTCGCAACTTGCATCCCATTCGTCTTTTATAATTGATGCCTTGAGCCGACAATAGTCAGGGTTTACAGTAGCTGCGATTTTCAATTCTTCGTCTGGTATATTCGCGTACATGATTGACATTGCTAGTGATAAAGGCAATCTACTTGGAGGAGCAGAAATAGGGTTACATTTACCCAAAAAAGATAAGGTAAAAACAGCCAGACAAAAGATGGTGGCAATTCTTTTAAAACTCAACTTATACATTTGAATGCGGTCGTTTCGATTATTGAGATGATAATTGTTTACTTGTTGGCGCGAAATTAGATTTTACTTTTTTATGTTATCTTTGGGACGGCGCTACCTAGACGATTATGGACGATTTGGGCCATTGCTCGATCTCGCGTAGGGTTCGTTCTTGAAGCAATCCCTTTTGTGACCGTCCGACGAACATATAGCCCTATCGAGTGCACGCTTCTCTGATACGCCTCGGCATGTCCACTGCTGAGCGATGCTCGTTGCGTCATCGGTGACAGGTTTGGTTCGGATGCGGAACGTCTGCTTCTCGCCAAACGGCCAAGGCCCGCTTCCCACCCCAAGCTGAAGTTGCCGGACCGCCTACGAACGTCCGTTTCTAGTGAACGCCGAAAGCGCTTCCGGTGGCTGGGTTGGGTCGGATGCGGAACGTCCGCTTCAAAGCGGAAGGCTAAGGCCCCCCGCCCAAGCTCGCGCGAATCAGCTATCCAGAAACCTTGCACGCGTCGATTCGACATTCCGCACAAGCGTTTAATTCGGCAAAACCGAATGCAAGCGCCGGACACAGTTGGCGCGCGCGATCATGACCTCGCCGGTTTCCATGGGCTGGCGCAGGCTGTCGAGCACCTGCGGGGTGAATTCCGGCAGTTCGTCCAGGAACAGCACGCCGCCATGGGCCAGCGACACCTCTCCGGGGCGCGCGCCGAGCCCGCCGCCGACGAGGGCCGCCATGGAGGCCGAATGGTGCGGCTGCCGGAACGGCCGGCGGTTCGAGAGGGCGCCGTCCTTCAACGCCCCCGCCACCGACTGGATCATCGAGATGTCGAGCAACTCGCGCGGCCCGAGGGGCGGCAAGATCGAGGGGAGGCGGGCGGCGAGCATCGACTTGCCCGAGCCGGGCGGCCCGTTCATCAGCAGGTTGTGGCCCCCGGCCGCCGCGACCTCCAGGGCGCGCTTGGCGCCCTCCTGGCCCTTGATGTCGGCGAGGTCCGGCAGCGGACCGGACTGACCCGCCACGGAGGGTTTCGGCCGGGCCATGACCTGGCTGCCCTTGAAATGGTTGGCGAGCTGAATGAGCGAGCGCGGGGCGAGCACGTCGAGATCGCCGCCCGCCCAGGCGGCCTCCGGTCCGGTGGCGGCCGGACAGATCAGCCCCAGGCCACGCTCGGCCGCCGCGATCGCCGCCGGCAGCACGCCGTTCACCGCCGTGATGCTGCCGTCCAAAGCGAGTTCGCCCAGCACGCAGTAGCCGGCAAGGGCATCCGCCGGGATCGCGCCGATCGCCGCCATCACGCCCAGCGCGATCGGCAGGTCGTAATGCGAGCCCTCCTTCGGCAGGTCGGCCGGGGCGAGGTTCACGGTGATGCGCTTGGCAGGCAGCGCGAGACCCGAGGCGATCAGCGCGCCGCGCACCCGCTCGCGGGACTCGCCCACCGCCTTGTCGGGCAAGCCGACCACGTTGAACACCACCGAACCGGTGATGATCTGCACCTGCACGTCCACCGCCCGCGCCTCGATGCCCTCGAAGGCCACGGTGGCGACGCGGGTGACCATAGGTGAAGAATCCTTCAAGCGCGAAGCCGCCTAGATGTGCTGGAGAATCGCTGGGCGCTCAAGTGGATCGGCGTCGGGACGGAACACCGGCTCCGCATTCCTGTTCACAGCCGGCAACACGCATCGGAACGGAGACCTATCATGCGCCTTGCCCCGCCCCTTCTCGCCCTCGCCCTCCTGGCCGGGACCGGCCTCGCCGCCCGGGCCGACGAGAAGCTGCCGCCCGATCAGCAGGCCAAGGTCGAGGCCATGCTCAAGCAGGAGGGCTTCACCAAGTGGGAGGAGATCGAACTCGACGACGGCATGATCGAAGTCGATGACGCGATCGACGCCAGCGGCAAGAAGTTCGACCTGCAGCTCGATCCCAAGACCCTGGCGATCGTGAAGCGCAAGGCCGAGTAGGCCACGCAATGCGGCGACGCTTGCGTTCGGCGGGCAGCCCGGCCATATAGCCGGCGGGGGGTTGGCGAGGGACGTTTCACTCGCCAACCGGGTCAGGTCCGGAAGGAAGCAGCCCTAACGAGACCGAGCGGGTCTTCGTCCAGCCTCCCACCTTATTCTCAGCGCGCGGCAGCCTGATCCCGACCCGGCATGGACGCTTCGACCGGCACGCCTGACGACGAGCCGGGCCTGCCCGGGTTTCCAGCGCCCGCCGCCGCGGCGACGCCCTACCGGGTGCTCGCGCGCAAATACCGTCCCACCCATTTCGGCGACCTGATCGGCCAGGAGGCGATGGTCCGCACCCTCGCCAACGGGTTCGCGGCCAACCGCATCCCGCAGGCCTGGATGCTCACGGGCGTGCGCGGCGTCGGCAAGACCACGACGGCGCGGATCCTCGCCCGCGGCCTCAACTACATCCGCGCCGGCCAGCCCGATACCGGCCCGACCGTGTCGATGCCGGAACTCGGCCTGCACTGCGCGGCGATCATGGAATCCCGGCACATGGACGTGCTGGAGATGGATGCCGCCTCGCATACCGGCATCGACGACGTGCGCGCGATCATCGACGGTATCCGCTACGGGCCGGTCTCGGCGCGCTACAAGGTCTACATCGTGGACGAGGTCCACATGCTCTCCGAGAAGGCGTTCAACGCCTTCCTGAAGACGCTCGAAGAGCCGCCGCCCCACGCCAAGTTCGTGTTCGCCACCACGGAGATCCGCAAGGTCCCGGTGACGATCCTGTCCCGCTGCCAGCGCTTCGACCTGCGCCGGGTCGAGGCGCCGGTGCTCCACGCCCACCTCGCCAAGGTCTGCGCGGCCGAGCGGGTCGAGGCCGAGGACGAGGCTCTGGGCGCCATCGTCCGGGCCGCCGAGGGCTCGGTCCGCGACGCGCTCTCGCTGCTCGATCAGGCGATCGCGCACGGCGCCGGCTCCGTCACCGCGCAGAGCGTGCGCGACATGCTGGGGCTCGCCGATCGGGCCCGGATCCTCGACCTGTTCGAGGCGGTGATGCGCGGCTCCGTTCCGGCGGCCTTCGCGGAGTTGCGGGCGCAGTACGATGCGGGGGCCGACCCGTCGGTGGTGCTCTCCGACCTCGCGGCCTTCACGCATCTCGTGACCCGCCTGAAAGCGGTGCCGGAGACCGCCCAGGACCCGACCCTCAGCGAGACCGAGCGCGTCCGCGGCGGCCAGTTTGCGGAAAAACTCTCGATCCGTGCCCTGTCGCGGGCGTGGCAGATCCTGCTCAAGGCGATCCCCGAGGTTCAGGCCGCGCCGCGCCCGCTGGCGGCGGCCGAGATGGCCATCGTGCGCCTCGCCTACGCGGCCGATCTGCCGACCCCGGACGAGGCCCTGCGCCAGCTGAAGGCCGAGGCCGCCGCCGAGCCGGCGGGCGAGCCGGCGCCCTCGGGACGTCCCGCCCTGCCGCCGATCCCGGATCTGCGCGGCGGCGGCTCGGCGGCCTTGGCCGCCGCACCCCGGACGATGTCGGCCGAGCCGGTCCCCGTCGCCGCCCCGGTGGCGATGGCCGCGCCTGTCGCGGCACCCGCCCCCGTCGCGCCGCCGACGCCGCGGCTCGGCCGGTTCGAGGATCTGATCGCCCTGGCGGATGCCAATCGGGACATCCTGCTGCGGACCGCCCTGGAGCGGGACGTTCATCTGGTGCGCTTCGAGGACGGGCGGATCGAGTTCCGTCTCGCCCAGGGCGGACGGCCGAGCCTCGCCACCGACCTCGCTGCGGCGATCGAGCGTTGGACCGGCCGGCGCTGGTCGGTCGCCCTCTCGAAGGAGGAGGGCGCGCCGACCCGCGACGCGGCCGCCCGCGCGGTGGTCGAGACCCGCCGGGAGAACGCCGCCGCCGATCCGTTCGTGCGCGAGGTGCTGACGCGCTTTCCCGGCGCCGAGATCGTCGACGTGCGCGAGACCGCCTCCGAGGCGCTGCCGACGGCCGAGCAGGAGATCCTCGGCGAGGGCGATGCCGCCCGCGTTGACGAGGTCGAGGACGACGACCGCTGAGGTTTCGGCCCGGCCATCCGTGGCGGGCGGGCCGGCACGGACCCAGATCAGACGACGACAGAACCGGGAGAGAGCCGCATGCGCGACCTGATGGGCATCATGAAGCAGGCCCAGGCCATGCAGGAGAAGATGGCCAACCTGCAGGCCGAGATGGACCAGATCGAGGTTGCCGGCGCCTCCGGTGGCGGCTCGGTGCAGGTCACCATGACCGCGAAGGGTCAGATGAAGGGGATCACGATCGATCCCTCGCTGATGGTGGCGGACGAGCGTGAGATCCTGGAGGATCTGATCGTGGCGGCCTGCAACGATGCCCGCGGCAAGGCGGAGGCGACGATGCAGGAGCACATGGCCGAGCTGACCAAGGGCCTGCCCCTGCCGCCCGGCATGAAGCTGCCGTTCTGACCGGCCCTTACCCGTCCAGTTCGGGGTAACGCCGAAAGATCCCGTCCTCGTTGAACGGGATCCGCCGCTCGCTCGCCAGATAGGCGGCGATCCGGGGGCGTTGCGCCACGGCGTCGTGCAGCCGTGCCACGTGCGGCGTGGCGCGCAGCGCCGTCGCGGTGGCCTTCGGGAAGGCGTAGAGCAGACCATCGACCAGCTGGAACAGCGACAGGTCGGCGTAGGTCAGATCCGCGCCGACCAATCGCGCGCCGCCGTTGGCCTCCAGGATGCGCTCGAAATAGCCGAGGAATTTCGGCATCCGGTTCGTCTTGAACCCGGCCGCCCGGCGCAAAGCCTCCGGCTTCTGATCGGTGTAGTACAAATCGACGCCCAGCGGGTGGTGGGTGTCGTGCACCTCGTCGACGGCATCCGCGATGGTGAGCTGAAGCTGGTGCGTCCAGATCCGGTCGCGCTCGCTGGCGCCCGCGAGTCCGAGACGTGGCCCGAGATGGAGCAGGATCGCGGCGCTCTGCCCGATGACGCGGTCGCCGTCGCGCAGGAAGGGCGGCGCGAAGGGCGGGCGCGGGTTCGCCGGATCCGACAGACGATCGAGCATCGGGCCGATGCCGCCCGCATCGTCGTCCTGGCGGGCGACGTCGATATAGTCGGCGCCGGCCTCCTCCAGGGCGAGGCGGACGAACTCGCCGCGCCCCTGGATCATCGGCCAGTAGTGAAGCTCGTAGGTCATCGCCGACCGGCTCCCGGCCCGCGGGGCCGGCTCAGTTGCCGGCCGCGCTGTCCTCGGAGGCCTTCTCGGGCGGCGGCTCGGCGCTGGCGACGGTCTTGTGGGCCAGCACCGGCTGAAGCCGCTCGGCGAGCTGCTGATCGAGATGCTTGACGTAGGCGCCCTTGAAGTAGCGCTCGCCGGTCTTCGCCCCGTAGATCCGGTCGTGCGCCTGGATCATCGCGGCGACCTCCGGCCGGCACAGGAAGCCGGTGATGCCCACAGCCTCGTACCAGCGTCCGGCGCGGGCCTCGGCGGTGGCCTTCGGGTTCGACAGGACTGTATCGGCGAAGCACGCGGTGGCCGCCTGCCGCAGCGGATCCAGGACTTTTTCGGCCTGGGCCTGATTCACCGTGGGGGCTGCCGGGTGACGATGCGGACGCGCCTGCGCCGTCGAGACGAGCAGGAGGACGGAGAGGGACGCGAGGATTGTTGTTTTCATGCGGGCGGCCTCAGCGGGGATCCGAACCGTGTTCAGCATTCCCTCATGATTGCGTCGGGAACGGGGCTGAGAGCGCATCGTCCGGGCCGGTTTCCGGGCAGAAGCGCATTCGTTCCATGACGCAAGGTCGCAGGCTCAGCTGCGGCGCTCGGCATTCCAATGCCCGCGGCATTCGAGGGCGCCGGAGGCGACCCAGGTGCCGGTCCCGAACCCGTCCCGTCCGAGGCGCCCGCGTACGTTGGCCGTCGCGGTGCCGTTGGAGATCGAGCCGCGAACGGCTCCGTTGCCGGCGACGTTTCCCTGAACCGTGAAAGCCGTCCCGATGAAGCGCGCGACCCCGTGCTCGATCCGGATGGGGTAGCGGTAGGCCCGGTCGCATGTGCCGGCTTCGGTGATGATCTCGACGCTCCACGTCCCGTCGAAGCGGTCCGGAGCCGGCCCGCCGCGCGGGAGGGCGACGGCCGGGCCGGTGCCGGCGAGGATCAGGAGGGTGGCGATCAGGCGCGTCATGCGGCTTCGGGTCGGCTTGGAGACGACTGAATCAGGCGGTCCGCTGCGGGGACGGGGGGCGCATGGCCGCACGCAGGGCGCCGTTCAGCAGGGCGAGCAGGTCGCAGCCGACATGCAGGAACGCCTGCACCCCCGCCTGCTTCAGGGGCTCGGCGAGATCGCTGGGCTTCCCGGCAAGGTAGATCACACCGGCGCCGGCCCGGGCGAGCGCCTCGGCGGTCGCGACGGCCCGCTCGGCGTAGATCGCGTCGGTGGAGCAGATGCAGGCGAGCGCCGCGCCCGAATCCCGGAACGCCGCCGCCGCGGCCTCGGCATCGGCGAAGCCATCGTTCGACAGGGCCTCGATGCCGCCGGCCGCGAAAGCGTTGGCCGCGAAGGTCGCCCGCGCGTTGAATGCCGCCACCGTGCCGAGATTGGCGAGGAACACCGCCGGTCGCCGGCCGGTCTTGGCCTGATAGGCGTCGGCGGCGTCGCGCAGGGTCTCGTAGGGCTCGGCGAGGCGCTGGGACGGCAGGGCATCGCAGGCGACCGCCGAGCCGGGGCCGAAATTGGCAGCCTTGGGCGGAGCCACCTTCGGCACGTCGAGCACCGTGACGGGCTTCTCGGCGAGGTTCGGGAACTCGCTGGCGCCGGTGAGGGCTTCGCGCCGGGTCGCCACCGCCTTCGTGCGCGCCTCGCGGACCAGCTCGATCCGCCGCTGCAGCTTGCCGACGCTGAGGGAGGCGACGATTCCGCCCTCGGCCTCGATCGCCTGGAACGCCGCCCAGGCGGCTTCAGCGATCTCCGCGGTCAGCGCCTCGAATCCCCCCGCGCCCGCGGCCGGGTCGCTGACCCGGGCGAGGTGCGATTCCTCGATCAGCACGATCTGGCTGTTGCGCGCGACGCGCCGGGCGAAGGCGTCGGGCAGTCCGAGGGCCTGCGTGTAGGGCAGGACCGCGACGCTGTCGGCGCCGCCCATCCCAGCCGATGCCGCCGCCATGCCGGTGCGCAGGATGTTCACGAACGGGTCGCGCTGGGTCATCATCCGCCACGCGGTCTCGGCGTGGAGACGCAGCGGCTTCGGCTCCAGCCGGCAGGCCTGCTCGACCCGCGCCCAGAGGCGCCGCATGGCCCGGAATTTCGCCACGGTGACGAACTCGTCAGCGTCGGCCGCCAGCAGCACCGCGATGCGGCTGCGGGCGCTCTCGAGATCGTGACCGGCGGCCTCCAGGGCGCGGAGATAGGCCAAAGCCGTGGCGAGCACGGCACCGAGTTCGGCCGCCTCACCGGCGCCGGCCTCGTGGTACGGCCGGCCATCGGCCAGGAAGATCCGTCCGCGGAAGCCTGCCGCTTCGAGCTCCGCGGCAGCCCCGGCGACGCGCGGTGCGATCTCCGTCCAGACGGCGCCCAGGCTTCCGGTCGCAGCCAGCACGCCGACCGGATCGATCCCGAGGTCGAGGTCGTAGCTCGACAGATCCTCGCCGCGCCGCTCCGCCAGCGCCTTGATGAGCTGGGCGGCCTCGAGGCCCCGGCCGCCGGCATCGACGCGCAGGGTGATCAGGGGCAGCATCACGCCCTTCAGCACGGCGTCGAGATCCTCGACGCTCGCGGCCGTCAGGCCGTAGCCGCGGGCGCCGGGCGCGCCGGCGCAGGCCAGGACGAGGGCGTCCGCGCCGCCTTCGAGGTCGCTCAGCGCCTGGGCGTTGGCGGCGGCGAGATCCGGATGGTCCACCCGCTGAGCGATCCGCCACGGCCCCGGCTCGCGCACGGGCTGGGTGGCGGGTTCGGCCGGGCCGTAGAGCGGCTCGATCCGCAGGCCGTCCGCCGTCCGGGAGACCAGCCGCTTCTCGAAATCGGCCCCCTTGAGGACGCCCTCGACGAGGCCGAGCCAGCGCGTCCGGTCTGCGGGCTCGAAGAGGTCGGCGAGGGGTCTGTCTTCCATCGGATCGTCCCAGAACGCGCCGTCTTGTGCGTCGCTTTCACCGGATTGCCTCGCACGCCGTTCTGTCGCTGGCAATCGCCCGATGGTTGAGGAAAGCTTGAGCCCTGTGTGAGGGCCTTTTGAAGGGCGCGGAGACTCGCCGCCTCGTCTCGGCCCGCTCGGCTGCGACGTTCACACATCGCGCTCTGGAACCGCGCCACTCCCTCCCCCGCAAAGGGGGGAGGGAGACGCGGTGCCGTTCGCGCATAGTCTTCGACGGAGATGTGTGAATCCGCCGGGCCTTACCGGTGGCGAACGAATGCTTGGTTCACCCGAAAACGATCAACCCGGCAAAACCCAGCGCGCCGACGATGATGCGCCACCACGCGAACAGCCAGAAGCCGTGCCGGGAGACGTAGTCGAGCAGCACCCGCACCACGATCAGCGCCGAGATGAACGACACGACGAAGCCGATCACGATCAGGCCGACATCGTCGCTCGACAGGTATTTGTAATTGTCCAGAAGATCCTTGGCGAAGGCGCCCGCCATGGTGGGCATGGCGAGGTAGAACGAGAACTCGGTGGCCGAGCGCTTGTCGGCGCCCATCAGCATCGCCCCCACGATAGTGGCGCCCGAGCGCGACACGCCGGGGATCATGGCGAGGCACTGGAAGATGCCGATCTTCAGGTCCATCGGCAGGGAGAAGTCGTAGACGTCCCGCTTGCGGACTTTGAGGTCGGTGTCGTCGATCACGAGCAGCACCAGGCCGCCCGCCACCAGGGTCGCGCAGACGATCCACGGGTTGAACAGGTATGCCTTGATCACCTTGGAGAAGAGGCCGCCGATGATCGCCGCCGGCAGGAACGCCACCAGGATGCCGAGCACGAAGCGGCGGGCGTTCGGATCGTTCGGCAGCGCGGTGGCGATGCCGAGCAGGCGGCGGAAATAGACCAGCAGGATCGCCAGGATCGCACCGAGCTGGATCAGCACCTCGAAGGTGTTGTTCGGCGAGTGGAAGCCGATGAAGTGGCCGACGAGCAGCTGATGGCCGGTGGAGGAGACCGGGATGAACTCGGTCGCGCCCTCGACCAGTGCGAGCAGGACTGCCTTGCCGATGCTGACCGGATCCATCGTCACGTCCTGTGCCGCGGGCGCGCGCCGGCCCGTGCCGGGCAGAGCGCGCCATCTGAAGGGTTGGCCGGAGGGTTCGCCCACCAGGGTTGACGGGCGGTTACCGATTGCCGGTTGCGCGTGTTAAGGGCTCGGCAACGGTCGAGCAATAACGCTCGGTCCGAAGTCCTGCGTGCTGAAGACCAGTGCGCCAGGGCCCTCGACGAGCGCGGGACCCGACCGCGCTGCCCGACCGAACGTCCTGCACGGCCTCGATGGCAACCCTCTATCACTTCCCCTTCTGCGCGAATTCCCGGTTCATCCGTCTCGTGCTCGCCGAGATGGGCATGGAGCCGACGCTGTTCGAGGAACGGCCCTGGGAGCGCCGTGACGAGTTCCTGCTGCTCAACCCGGCGGGTCTGACGCCGGTGCTGCTGGAGCAGAACGGCCTCGTGGTGCCGGGCGCCGGCGTCATCGCCGAATATCTCGACGAGACCCGGGGGCTTGGCCTTACGGGGCGGCGCCTCCTGCCGGACGACACGGTGGACCGGGTCGAGGTGCGCCGCCTGCTCGACTGGTTCCTCGTGAAGTTCGAATCGGAGGTGACGGGCTACCTCGTCAACGAGAAGATCTCGAAGCGCTTCATGGCCAGCAACGCGGGCGGCGGACCGCCCGACATGAATGCGATCCGGGCTGCGCGGACGAACGTTTGCTATCATCTCAAGTATATCGGTTACCTGATCGCCCGGCGGCGCTGGATCGCGGGTGACAACCTGACCTATGCCGATCTCGCGGCGGCCGCCCATCTGTCCTGCGTCGACTATCTTGGGGACGTGCCCTGGGACGAGGACGAGATGGCGCGGAACTGGTACGCCCGGGTGAAGTCGCGGCCCTCGTTCCGGGGGCTGCTCGCCGACCGGGTCGCCGGCATGCCGCCGGCCGCCCATTACGCGGATCTGGATTTCTGAACGCCCGACGGACCTACATCGGCGCCGACCTGCGCCGCCTCGTCGAGACCCGGGCCCGGACGCTGGGCTTCTGCGGCCTGCGCGTGACCCGGCCCGACCGCCTGCCGGATCTGCCCGAACGGCTCTCGGCTTGGCTCTCCGAGGGCGCCCACGGCACGATGGATTGGATGGCCGAGCGCGCCGACCAGCGCGCCCGTCCGACCGGCCTGTGGCCGGGGCTGCGCAGTATCCTGGTCGTGGCCATGAGCTACCGGCCGGAGCACGATCCGCTGGTCCTGACGACCCGGACGGAGCGCGGTGCGGTCGCGGCCTACGCGCAGCGGCGGGATTATCACGAGGTTTTGAAGGGCAAGCTGAAGGAGCTCGGCGGCTACCTGTCGGCCAAGGGCGACGTGCGGGTTAAGGTCTTCTGCGACACTGCACCCGTGATGGAGAAGACGCTCGCCGAGGCGGCCGGGCTCGGCTGGCAGGGCAAGCACACGGTGCTGATCTCCCGGGAGCACGGCAACTGGCTCCTGCTCGGGGCGATCTACACGAGCGCGGAGTTCGAGCCCGACGCGCCGGGCCGCGACCATTGCGGCTCCTGCCGCGCCTGCCTCGACATCTGCCCGACGAACGCGTTCCCCGCGCCCTACCGGCTCGATGCGAGGCGCTGCATCGCCTACCTGACGATCGAGCATGCCGGCCCGATCCCGGCTGCGTTCCGGCCGGCCATCGGCAACCGGGTGTTCGGTTGCGACGATTGCCTCGCGGTCTGCCCCTGGAACAAGTTCGCCCGCACCGCCGCCGAAACCCGCCTCGCGGCCCGGGCCGATCTGGCAGCGCCACCGCTCGCCGATCTCGCCGCCCTCGACGATGCGGCCTTCCGGAGCCTGTTCGCCGGCACGCCGGTGAAGCGCACCGGCCGCGATCGGTTCTTGCGCAACGTGATGATCGCGGTCGGAAATTCCGGTGCGCCACATCTTGCCGAGGCGGCGGTCGCGCGGCTCTCCGACGACTCGCCGCTGGTGCGCGGCATGGCGGTCTGGGCGTGCGGGCGGCTCCTTGAGCCGGCGGCTGTCCGAGATCTGCATCGTCGATGCGGGCTTGGCGAGACCGATCCCCACGTCCGCGACGAGTGGCAGGCCGCCCTCGGCTTGACGGAAGCCTGTGCCGGCGAGACATCCGCGGCATGAATCTCTTCGTCTTCGGCCTGGGCTTCACCGGCCGCCGCTTCGCCGAGCGTGCGCGCGACCGATTCGAGACGGTGCGCGCCACCGTCACCGAACCCGCGTCCGCCGAACGCCTCGCAGCGGAGACCGGCTTCGCCATGCGTGCCTTCGGTCCCCAGGCCGACGATCCCCGCATCGCCGCAGATCTCGCCGGGACCGACGTACTGCTCGTCTCGGCGCCCCCCGGCGAGAAGGGAGACTCGGTGCTCGCCCGCTACGCCGATGCGATCGCAGGGAGCCGCATCGGCTGGATCGGCTACCTCTCGACCATCGGGGTCTACGGCGATCAGCAGGGCGCCTGGATCGACGAGACGACGCCCGGGAACCCCCGCAGCGCCCGCTCGAAGGTGCGGCTCGACGCGGAGGAGGCTTGGCTGGCGCTCGGGTCCCGGACCGGCCAGGCGGTCCAGATCTTCCGGCTGTCGGGCATCTACGGTCCGGGGCGCAACCCGATCGTCAAGCTGCGCGAGGGGCGCTCCCAGCGGATCGTGAAGGCCGGGCAGGTGTTCAACCGCATCCACGTCGACGATATCGCCACGACGCTGCTGGCCTCCATCGATCGGCCCCGGGCGGGCGCGATCTACAACGTCACCGACGACGAGCCGACCGCACCCCAGACCGTCACCGAGCACGCCGCCGCGTTGAACGGGCTGCCGCTGCCGCCGGAGATCGATTTCGAGACCGCCGACCTGTCGCCGATGGCCCGGAGCTTCTACGGCGAGAACAAGCGCGTGCGGAATCGGTTGATCCGCGAGGAACTCGGCGTCGCGCTCGCCTACCCGACCTATCGCGAGGGGCTGGCAGCGCTGAAGGACCAAGCTTAGCGTTTTCGCCAACGAAATTTACTTAAAAACCAAGTTTTCGGCAGGATTTATCTTGGCCGCAGCTGATATAATTCCGGTATTTCTGTGCAAGATCTTCGTATTGCGCCTCAAACATTATTTAATTTTGTCATCTAGATGGAAGTAATTATGTAAGATCGTGAAATTATGCGCTTAATTAAATATTTACACCAGTTAAATTTCAAGAAATGCTTGTTCGAAGATAAATTAGAAGGTCGATTACGGTTTAAGAAAACTTTTTACTTATGTGACATTCAGCCAAGCACTAAGATATACTACGTGCCCGTATTCTTTTTTGGACAATTGGTTGGGATGATCTTGCCGACGAGCAGAAACTGGTTGAGGTTTTTTCCGAAATCTGGGAGACGGGAGTCTCGCGAGTCCTCGTGGGGATCTATCTAGATGAGTCAACAAAATCTGCATGAAAACTACGCGATCTGTCGTCGTAACGTCGAGATTGCCGTCGATATATTGCGTTACGTGCCAGAAAATAAACGCCAAGATCTAAATTTTCTTGAA
Organism: Methylobacterium guangdongense; assembly: GCF_038442355.1. Lineage (NCBI taxonomy): Bacteria > Pseudomonadati > Pseudomonadota > Alphaproteobacteria > Hyphomicrobiales > Methylobacteriaceae > Methylobacterium > Methylobacterium guangdongense. The sequence goes on along the minus strand of NZ_JBBXMX010000001.1, from coordinate 337,450 downwards.
TATGAACTGATTCCAGTCCTTGGCCTAAACAACGAAATCTTGCATGAGCAACCGCGTGAGCTCAGTGGCTATTTTGGGACGGGCTTGTATCTTTGGCAATATCCAAATCAATTTGCACGCGCCCTAGCATGGCTTTCGTGCGAGGCCCCCGCGATCGATTCCTATCTCGAGATTGGCTGTCGATGGGGTGGCACGTTCATCGTCATGACGGAATGGCTTAGACTGAATGGTGCAAATCTTAGGTCTGTATCGGCGGTGGACCCCATCGAGATTTCCCCATTCATTACAGCCTATTTCGAGCTTCTTAATGGTAGCGGAATCGAGAGATTTTACCTCAAAATGATTTCGACCGATAGGCAAGTGGCCGAATTCGTCACGAAGATTCGCCCACAATGTGTGTTCGTAGATGGCGATCATTCGATTCGCGTCGCGATGCTGGATCATATGATGGTCCGAGATCATGCCAAAATCATCATCCATCATGATGTCGCATCGTTGGCTTGTCCTGAAACAGTCGAACTTTGGGGGGCACTGAAAGTGCTCGAAGCCCCAAACTTCGAAGCTTTCGAATTTCTGGATCAGTACGAGAGTGTCGATGGGAACTACCTCGGCATTGGCATCTTGAGACGGCGCGCTGGCATTTGAAATTCGGACAACAAAGTGCGACTTCGTTGATCCCAGCCCGAGCTTAGTATACGAGGACGGTGGTTGCCGCGCGCCGGTAAAGCGCGCTCGCTTCGTTCGAGCCGGTGTGGTCGCAGATGTCTGCCTTCGGCGGCGGGTTATCCGTGTCCACAATCGCGATCCCTGTGTCGGGCGGCAGGTCCGGGACCGTGTAGCAAGCTGGTTTCTCAAGAGTGGTTGTCGATTCTGCGACCCACAAAAGATCGATGCGATGAGGCGTCGGCGCACCAATGTGAATCGGCTCAAGCCTCGAGGTGGCGCGCCCGCACGAAGCGGCGCAGCAACCCGCCGCGCGGGCCGACCAGCATCGAGGCGAGGTAGAGGGCTCCGGCGGCCAGCACGATGGCCGGGCCGCTCGGCAGATCGAACTGGTACGACAGGCTCAAGCCCGACACGCTTGCCAGCGCGGCGATCCCCATCGAGACCGGAATGAGCCCGCCGAGATCCCGGGCCCAGAAGCGGGCCGCCACAGCCGGGAGCAGCATCAGCCCGACCGCCAGCAGGGTGCCCAGCGCCTGGAACCCGCCGACGAGGTTGATCACCACCAGGGCGAGGAAGGCGTAATGGATCGGACCGCCGCTGCGGCTCACCGTCCGCAGGAACAGCGGATCGACGCACTCCATCACCAGCGGCCGGTAGATCACGGCGAGCGCCACCAGGGTCAGCGTGCTGATCCCGCCGAGCAGCCACAGGGCGGCATCGTCCAGCGCCAGGACCGAGCCGAACAGGAAGTGCATCAAATCGATCTGCGAGCCGCGCAGGGAGACCAAGAGCACGCCGGCCGCGAGCGAGATCAGATAGAAGGCCGCGAGGTTGGCATCCTCCCGCACCGTCGTGGCACGGGTGACGGCGCCCGCGAGCAGCGCCACCGCGAGGCCCGCGACGAGCCCGCCGAGCGTCATCGCGGGCAGCGACAGGCCGGCGACCAGGAAGCCCGCCGCGGCGCCGGGCAGGATGGCGTGGCTCATCGCGTCGCTCATCAGGCTCATCCGGCGCAGCGTCAGGAACACGCCCACCGGCGGGGCCGAGACCGACAGCGCGAGGCAGCCGGCCAGCGCCCGGCGCATGAAGCCGAATTCGACGAACGGCGCGGCCAGGGACCCGAACGGATCGATCACGCGGCATCCTCGTGGTGATGATGGCTGTGGCCCCCGTGGTCATGACCGCCGTGGTCATGCCCGTCGTGATCGTGGGGCGCGGCAATCCGCGGACCGGCGCAGACCGGCGCCCCTTCGTCCCAGGCCTCCGACAGGTTTCTGGCGCGCGCGAGGTTGTCCGATGTGAGAACCCTGGCCGTAGGACCCCAGGCGATCGGCTCGCGGGCCAGCAGCAGCGTCGTCGGGAAATGGGCGCGCACCTGCGCCAGATCGTGCAGGGCCGCCACCACCGTGCGGCCCTCCGCGTGCCAGCCCCGGATGAGGGCCAGCAGATCGTCGACGGTGCGGGCGTCGATCCCGGTGAACGGCTCGTCCAAGAGGAGGACGGGGCAATCCTGAAGGATCAGCCGCGCGAACAGGGCGCGGCGGAACTGCCCGCCCGAGAGGGTGCCGATCGGCCGTGCCTGAAACCCATCGAGGCCGACCGCGGCGAGGGCCGCCTCGGTGGCGCGCCGCTGACGGCCCAGGCTTCGCCATGCGCCGGCCCGCCGCCAGAGGCCCATCCCGGCGAGATCCATCACGCTCAGCGGGAAGCTGCGGTCGATCTCGTCGGCCTGCGGCATATAGGCGATGTCGCCGGCGCGCTCGATGCGTCCGTCGAGGACCGGTATCTCGCCCGCGATGCCCTTGAGCAGCGTCGACTTCCCGGCGCCGTTCGGTCCGACCAGCGCGAGCAGATCGCCGGCGCGCACGGTCCCGTCCAGATGATGGATGGCCGGATGCCGGTCGTAGCCCAGCGTCAGGCTGATCAGCCGGACCGGATCCGGAGGGGCGGCATTCATGTCGCGAGCGCCCAGGCGATAACCAGCCACACCAGGGCCGAGAGGCTGCCGGCCAGCGCGAGGCGCGGGCCGAGCCCGCTCTGGAACAGGGATCGCCGGGCCGCGCGGCTTGAGCTGGACATGGTGGGCAAGGCGTCCTCGTCGCGCTCGGGCCGGGGCGCGGACTCGGCGGGAGACTGGTGCGGTCCGGGGTCGGGGTGATACACTGTAACAAACCCGTGGGACAACCTGCGGATCTGTCATGGGAGCCATCATGCACCGCCACGACGGTCACGACGCCTGTCGGACCGATGCCCGTGACATGCTCGCGCGGGCGGAAGCCGTCTGCCGCGCGCGCGGCCTGCAGTTCACCCCGCTGCGCCGCGAGGTTCTGGAGGCGGTGGCCGAGTCCGGCAAGGCGCAGGGCGCCTACGACATCGCCGAGCGCCTCAGCGTGCCGGGCAAGCGCGTCGCGCCGGTCTCGGTCTACCGGGCCCTCGATTTCCTGATGGAGCAGGGGCTGGTCCACCGGATCGCGAGCCGCAACGCCTTCATTCCCTGCGCGCACGATCATGCCCCCGGGGAGGGCGTCATCTTCCTAATCTGCCGGACCTGCGGCACGGTCGACGAGGCCTCCACCGAGGAGGTCGAGGGCGGCCTCGAGCGCACGTTGGAGCGGGCGGGCTTCACCCCGTCCCACAGCATCCTGGAGGTCGAGGGCGATTGCGGCCTGTGCCGGGATCAGAAGCGCGCGCCCTGATCCCGTATCCGGGGCTTCAGAACGCGTTCCTGTAGGCCCGGCGCGAGATCAGCGTCTGGATCATGATCTGGATGTCGAACCAGATCGACCAGTTATCGATGTAGTGCAGGTCGCAGGCGACGCGCCGCTCCATGTCGAGGTCGGTCAGCGTCTCGCCGCGGAAGCCGTTCACCTGCGCCCAGCCGGTGATTCCCGGCCGCACGTTGTGGCGGCGGGCATAGAGGGCGATCCGCCGCTCGAAGCTCCGGTCATGCGCGAGGGCGTGGGGCCGCGGACCCACCAGCGACATCTCCCCCTGCAGGACGTTGAGGAGCTGGGGCAGCTCGTCGAGGTTGGTCCGCCGGAGGATCGCACCCACCCGGGTGATCCGGCTGTCGTTGCGCGTGGCCTGCCGGAACACGGTGTTGGTCTCCGTCCGCATCGAGCGGAACTTGAACACCCCGAAGGGCTGCTGATTGAAGCCGTAGCGCTTCTGGCGGAAGAACACCGGGCCGGGGCTGTCGAGCCGGATCGCCAACGCGATCACGGCGAGCAGCGGCGAGAGGGCGACCAGCGCGATCGTCGCCACCGTGAGGTCGAACGCGCGCTTGAGCACGACCTCGCCCAGGTTGAGCGGCCGGCGGCCGATGTTGATGCCGGAAACGCCGCCGACCCGGGCCACCTGCAGGTCGGGGAAGCGATCGAGCATCGCTCCGGGCCGCAGGTGCAGCGCCGACGGCACGCGCAGGAACGCGTCGATGCAGCGCTCGACCTCGGCGTTGTCGGTCCAGGGCACGAGGACGAACACGTCGTCCGGGCGCAGGAAGCGCACAACCGAGACGGCGAGGTCGAGATCCTCCTGCAACTGGTCATGTCGGGCGGCGTTGTCCGCGCCCGGATCGACGCGGCGCAGGTAGCTCGTGCCGACGATTCGCAGGCCGAGCCGGTCGATCGCGTTGCTGGCGTAGAAGCGCGTGATGTCTTCCTCGTAACCCACGAGGTGGACGCGGCTCACCGAGGCCGAGCCGGCCGTGAGCCGCCGCCGCACGAGGCGGACCATCGCGGCGCGGGTCAGGATCAGGGCCGGCAAGCCGGCGACGAAGGATCCGAGCGAGACGAGGCGCGAATATTCACCGGTGGTCTTGGTCATGAAGCCGACCACGAGGACGGCGGCCCAGGCCACCAGCCACAGCGAGGCCGCCTGCTGCACGTTCGGCTTCTGGGCGATCACGGTGTCGAGGCTGTATTCCGCGCGCAGGGCGTTCGTCGCCACGATGATGAGGCCGAGGAGCGCCGCGAGCTGCACGCCGCGGGCGATGCCGGCGACCAGCATCCCGTCCGGGTAGGCGATTTCGTAGGTGAGCTCCATGACCAGCGTGACCCCGAGGATCGCCGCGAGATCGGTGGCGGCCAGCGCCGACGACAGGACGACGCGCGCCGCCGCCCGGCCGCGATGGGGCAGCAGTCCCGACCAGACGCTGCGACGGCGTTCGGCCGAACTCGGCACAGCCTGGAACGCTTCCGGGATCCGTTCGTGAAACATCTGGCGCGCCACGTCCCGTCTTGATCGGACTTTGTACCAGTCTGAAACACGAAGCGTTTCAGTGCCGGCCTGTACCGGTAACGGAGCAAGCGGCGGGCCTTGAGAGCTGCAAACCCGCTCCCCTCGAGAGGCCTCGATCTAGTACGCGTCGCATAACGCGGCAATGAACAAGTTCTCGAAAACCGCTGTTCGTCGTCTTCGACCGTACGGAGATTCAGCTTCCTTCTTTGCTCACCGCCCGTATCTCAATTTAGGCGAGTTCGTTTAGCTTCTGTTTACAACCAAGAAATGGCGGTTCGGCGGACGGGAGCGCGTGCGGCCGCGGCTCCACCACGGAGGAACACGAGCCCCTGCGAATCCGGGCGTTCAAGCCCTCCGAGCCGATTGGGTCTCGTATGACCTGCCCGCACACATCCAGTGTCGGCACAGGTGGCGGTCCGCCTCCGCCGTGAAGACCGGTGCAACGATGACCGGCTTCACGGCGGAGGCCGCCCGCGGCCGGTCAGACCGCGTCGGCGTGTTCCCGGGTGTCGCTCGATCCGCCGACGGTCTGGATCGCCTCGAAACCCTCGAACTGCGGATGGCCGATGTAGAGCGGCTTGGTCGTCGGAACGCGGCCATGGGCCTTCCGGAACTGCTCCGAGCGGGTCCACGCCTCGAAGTCGGCCCGCGAGCGCCAGATCGTGTGCGACGCGTAGAGGACATGGTCCTCGTGCTCGGGGCCGCGCAGCAGGTGAAACTCGACGAAGCCGGCCATCTCGCCGAGGTGGCTGTCGCGCCCCAGCCAGACGGCCTCGAAATCCGCCGTCGCGTCCTTGACGACCTTGAAGCGGTTCATGGCGATAAACATGTCATTCTCCTCTGCCGCGACGGAGCTTACTAGCGTTTGCGCCACCCATGCGACCCGGCGCGGCGACAGGGCGCACCCTGACAATCGGAGCAGAGATACAGGTCGACATTTAAGCAACAATGTTGCAAAGTTGTGTGTTGTTAAACTAGAAGCTGTAATCTCAGACTTGCGAAGCTTGATAACTTGGTGTCCTACTGTGGTGCGGCCTATAAGTCCGGCAGATCGGCCTTTCGCCCTCTGCGTACGACGCGCCGCTTGAACACATTCTACGGTCTCGGATGGTGGGGCGGACGGTGAAGCGGCGCGACGGCGAGGGGAGCACAGCGCACCCGCAACAGGATGCGCTCACCTCCGGCGAAAAGGAAACCTCTGCCCAGCCGATGCCGAAGCAGACCACGGATGTCGATCGTCTGGTCGGGATTCGGATCACCGCCCTGCGCAAGGCCCGGGGTATGAGCCAGACCGCCCTGGGCAATGCGGTCGGCGTCACGTTCCAGCAGGTGCAGAAATACGAGAAGGGCCAGAACCGGGTCGGCGCCGGCCGGCTCCGCGAGATAGCGCGCCTTCTCGACGTCCCGGTCTCGGCCTTCTTCGAGGAGAGCGAGCCGCGCGCCAACACGCAGGAAGACGTGTTCGGCTTTCTCAGCGGCCAGGGCGCCATCGAACTGCTGCGCGCCTACGCGCAGATCGAGGACGAGCAGATGCGCCGGGATGTCCTGGCTCTGGTCCGCAGCGCCGCGCGCCTCGCGCAGGTGCGCGATATCCCACCGCCGAGCGAGTCCGCCTGAGCGGCCAATCCGATCGCGGGACGCGATGAGGCGACCCGGCGGAATGGTCAGGCCTGATCCGTGGCCACCAGGTGGAAGAAGCTTCCGCTCACGGTCCCGATCCGATGCCCCGCGAAGCCGAGATCGGTGCCCTCCGCGTCGGTGACCTGCGCCAGGGCGTCCGGTTCCGGGGCCGCCGGCGACAACTCGCTGGCATAGTGGAACTCATGACCGATCAGGCGGGTACCGCGCAGGCCGAGCAGGCCAGCGCCGCAGAGGCGCGCGACCCGATAGCCGAGGTGCAGCTTGCGGCGGCGGTACGAGGTTTCCACCGGCAGGAGGCCGGCCATGGCGTGCGTGACGCCCTCCGCATCCTCCAGGGTGCGGCCGAGCACCATGTAGCCGCCGCACTCGCCATGGACCGGCCGGGTACGGGCAAAGCCGCGAAGGCCGTTCAGGAATCGGCTCGCTTGCGCGAGGCGGCCGGCATGCAGTTCAGGGTAGCCGCCGGGAAGCCAGCATACGTCGCATGCGTCGGGCGGCGGCTCGTCCGCCAGGGGCGAGAACGGGATCAGTTCGGCCCCCGCCTCACGCCAGCCGGCTTCGAGATGCGGATAGAGGAAGCTGAAGGCCGCGTCCCGGGCCACCGCGATCCGCTGACCGGGCGGAACGGGCAGGCTTCCCCCCGATCCCGACACGCCGCCGCCGGCCGCCGCGAGGACGGCATCGAGATCGATGCCCGCCCCCGCGAGATCGGCGAGGCGATCGAGGCGGGCTTCGAGATCGGCGGTCTCGCCGGCCTGGACCAGGCCGAGATGCCGCTCGGGCAGCACGAGCTGCGCGTCGCGCATCAGGGCGCCGAGCACCGGGAGCCCCGCGCGTTCCATCCCGGCCTCCACGAGGCGGCGATGGCGGGCGCTGGCCACCTTGTTCAGGATCACGCCCGCGATCGTCACACGCGGATCGTAGAGCCGGCAGCCCAAGGCCACCGCGGCGGCCGATTGCGCCGCCCCGGAGACGTCCACCACCAGAACCACCGGCCAGCCGTAGCGGGCCGCGATGTCGGCATTGGCCCCGGTCCGGCTCTCGCTCGGGTCCGTTCCGATGGCGTTGCAGTCGGAACGGACCCGAGCGCCCTGTTTCGCCGCGCTCTGTTGCGCCGAACCGGTATCCACTTCGGCGGAGAGCGCTCTGGCCCGGACCCCGTCGAACAGGCCCATGGAGCCCTCGGCGATCACGATGTCGGCATCGGCCGTGGTCGCGCGGGCCAGGGCGTCGAGCAGGGGCGGCGCCATGGCGAAGCTGTCGAGATTGAAGCTCGGCCGGCCCGTCGCCGCCTGATGGAAGGCCGGGTCGATGTAGTCCGGCCCGCATTTGGCGGCGCGCACCCGCAGGCCCCGGTGGGTCAGAGCCCGCATCAGCCCGAGGGCCACCGTCGTCTTGCCGGAACTCGACCGCGGGGCCGCGACGATGAGACCGGGGGCGCTCACGACCGCCCTCCGACCGCGCCGCCGGGCCGATAGCGCCTGTCGTAATCGACGGCGTAGAGCGCGCTCTCGCGAAAATTCTCTGCGCCGAGCGCCGGGCCCACGAGGATCAGCGCCGTCCGCTCCAGGCCGGCCTCCGCCACGCGGGCCGGCAAGGTGGCGAGATCGGCCGTCAGCACCCGCTCGTCCGGCCAGGAGGCGCGGAACACCGCCGCGGCCGGGCAGGACGGCCCGTAGAACGGGATCAACTCGGCGGCGACCTTTTCGACCACGTGGATCGAGAGATGGATCGCCAGCGTGGCGCCGGTGGCCGCGAAGGCCGCCAGGGTCTCGCGCTCGGGCATGGCGCTCGCCCGGCCGGATGTGCGGGTCAGGACCACGGATTGCGCCACCCCCGGCACGGTCAGCTCCCGCCGCAGCACGGCCGCCGCCGCCGCGAAGGCCGGGACGCCGGGCGTCACCGTAAAGGGGATGCCGAGCCCGTCGAGCCGGCGCATCTGCTCGGCGAGCGCGCTCCAGATCGACAGATCCCCCGAATGCAGCCGTGCCACGTCGTGGCCGGCGTCGTGGGCCGCCGCGATCTCCGCCATGATGGCGTCGAGGTCGAGGGGCGCCGTGTCGACGATCCGGGCATTCGGCGGACACCAGCGGAGGATCTCGGGTGCCACCAGGGAGCCGGCATAGAGGCAGACCGGGCAGGCGGCGACCCGGTCGCGGCCGCGCACCGTGATGAGATCGGCCGCGCCGGGCCCGGCGCCGATGAAGTGGACGGTCATGCTGGGGGCATCGGGGTCTGGCCGCGGGCGAGCGCGCAGGTGGCGCCGCCGCTGGCGATCCGGGGGAGGGCGAGGCGGCTGTCCGGGCCGGCCGCCGCCAGGGCAGCTGCTTCCGCCACGGAGCCTACCCCGCGCAGGTGCTCGATCCGCGCCGATCGCGTTGCGAGTTCGGCGTCGCGGGCCGCCAGCGCCTCCGCGATGATGGGGCAGGGCGACAGGCCGTAACGCGCCGCCGCGTCGGTAATGGCCGGCTCGGTCGCTCGGTCGGCCGCCGTGGCGATCGCCGTCAGGTCGCCGGGTACGGCGCCGACCTGTCCGAGGGCCTGGGTGATCAGCGCCGCGATCTCGTCGGCTCGGGTGCCGCGGCGAAAGCCGATCCCGGCGGCGAGGGTATTGGTCATGGCTTGGTCCAGGCCCATTGGGTCACCGGCATCGCCGGTCGCCAGCCGTGCAAGCCACCCACGGGGCTTGCCCGATCGACGGAGAAGCGGCGCAGGCTGCCACCCTGCACGGCGAAGGCCGCGAGCAGGGCCGCCTCGCCCTCCAGCGTCACCGCGTTGGCGACGCAGCGCCCGCCCGGCTTCAGGGCCGACAGGGCCGCCGGCAGGACACCCGGCTCCGAGACGCCGCCGCCGATGAACACGGCATCCGGCCGCGGCAGGTCGGTCAGGGCATCCGGCGCGGTCCCGGTCACCACGGTGAGGTCGGGCACGCCGAGGTGCTCGGCATTGCGACGGATGCGCTCGACCCGCTCCGGCCGTTCCTCGATCGCGGTGGCGCGCAGGCTCGGATGGCGCAGCATCCACTCGATGGCGATGGAGCCCGCGCCGGCCCCGATATCCCACAGGTGCAGGCCGGGATGGGGCCTCAGGGCCGCGAGGGTCAACACCCGGATCTCGGCCTTGGTGAGCTGACCGTCATTCTCGAACAGGGCGTCGTCGAGTCCTGGCGCGAGGGGCAGCGCGCGGCCGGCACCCGCTACGGCAATCGCCACGGTGTTGAGCGGATCGATGTCGGCGAGATCGAAGGCCTCGGCCCGCGCCCCGCGGATCCGCTCGCGCGGGCCGCCCATCGCTTCGAGAACCAGGATCTCGGACGCGCCGAAGCCGCGCTCGGCGAGCAGGGCCGCCAGCGCGGCCGGCGTCGTGCCGTCCCACGACAGGACCAGCAGCCGCGCCCCCGGCTGGAGATGCGGCACGATCCGCGCGAGCGCCCGGCCATGGAGGGTCACGAGTCCGCATTCGGCCAGCGGCCAGCCGAGGCGCGCGCAGGCGAGGCTGAACGCCGAGGGCTGCGGGAAGGCCCGGATCTCGGCTGGCGGAACAAGCCGGGCGATCTCGGCGCCGATGCCGTAGTGGAACGGATCGCCGGTCGCCAGGATGCAGGTGGGTTCGCCCCGGCGGGCGAGAATGTCCGGATAGGCTTCGTGGATCGGGCTCGGCCAGGGCCGGGTCTCGGCGGCAAGGGGACCGGCCAACGCGATGTGACGGCGTCCGGCGTAGACGACGCGGGCGGCATCGAGCGCCGCGGCGGCAGCGGGTGTGAGGCCGGAGCGCCCATCCTCGCCGATGCCGATGATCGACAGCCAGCGTCCCGGTGCATCCCGGCTCGACAGGGCCTCACCGCTCATGGACAAGGCCGCCATGACGGATGGTGTGATGCGGATCCTGATCCTCGGCGGGACCGGCGAGGCCAGCGCCCTGGCGCGTGCGCTCGCCGGGCGGAACGACCTGTCCGTGATGCTGTCGCTGGCCGGCCGAACCGCCGCTCCGAAGGCCGAGCCGGTCCCGACGCGGAGCGGCGGATTCGGCGGCGCCGAGGGACTCGCGCAATACCTGCAGTCCGAAGGGATCGACCGCCTGATCGATGCCACGCATCCCTTCGCGGCCCGGATCTCGGCCAACGCGGCCCGCGCGGCGGCTCTGGCCGGGGTTCCGCTGCTCGCGATCCGCCGGCCGGCCTGGAGCCCCGAGCCCGGCGACGTCTGGACCGAGGTCGCGAGCGTCCCGGCCGCCGCTGCGGCGCTCGGCGCCGAGCCCCGGCGCGTGTTCCTGACGGTCGGCCGGCAGGAGGCCGGCGTCTTCGCGGCGGCCCCGCAGCATGCCTACTGGGCGCGCACGGTCGAACCGCTCGGCGATGTGTTGCCGGTGCCCCGGCTCACGGCCATCGAAGCGCGCGGGCCCTTCGACGCGGACGCCGAGGCGGCGCTGATGCGGGACGCCGGCATCGAGATCGTGGTCAGCAAGAATTCCGGCGGGGCGGCGACCTACGGCAAGATCGCGGCGGCGCGCGTCCTGGCGATCCCCGTCATCATGGTGCGCCGGCCGGACAAGCCCGACGTACCATGCGTCCCCGACGCGGCCGGGGCGCTCCGCTGGCTCGACGCCGCCGCTCACGCGGCCTCGACCTTGCGCGACGTGTAGACGAACGGCAGGCGGCCCTCCCGGGGGATCAGCCGCGTCGTCGAGGCGCCGAGGATCACCATGGTGGCCATGTCGGCGGGTGCCGTGGGCGCCTCGGCCAGGGTGGTCACCCGGATCGCCTCGTCCGGCCGGCTGATCGCCCGGGCGAACATCACCGGCGTCCCGGGCGGGCGGATGCCGGCCGCGATCTCCAGGGCGGCGCCGAGCTGCCAGGGCCGGGCGGACGAGATCGGGTTGTAGAGGGCCACGACCAGATCGGCCCGCAGCACCGCCTCCAGCCGGGCGGTCACCACCGGCCAGGGCTTCAGGTTGTCGGAGAGCGACAGGGCGCAGAAATCGCCGCCGAGCGGGGCGCCGAGCCGCGCCGCCGCGGCCAGCATGGCGGTGATCCCGGGCTCGACCGTGATGGTGAGGTCGCGCCAGCTCGGCTCGCCGTGCTCCACCGCCTCGAACACCGCCGCCGCCATGGCGAACACGCCGGGATCGCCGCCGGAGACCACGGCGACCCGCCTCCCGGTCGCGGCGAGCTGCAGGGCGTGGCGGGCCCGGTCGACCTCGACGCGGTTGTCGCTGGCGTGCCGGATCAGACCCGGTCGCTCCGGCACGCGGGCCACGTAGGGATAGTAGCCGATGAGGTCTTCCGCGGCGTCCAGGGCCCGCCGGGCGGATTCGGTCAGCAGACTCTCGTCGCCCGGGCCGAGGCCGATAACCGTGAGAGTTCCGCCTGCACCGGGATTCACCGCGCGTCCGCCTCTGAGGTCAGCAAGAGGGCAGGGATGGCCTGCGCACCCAGTCGTTTAACAGCCAACCTGTCGAATGACACGAAGGTCTCGCCACCGAGGCGACGTCCTTCGAACGCGATGACACCGTCCGCGAAATCGCCGCCGTCCTCCAGCATCGCCAAGCCGGCCTCGACCGCCGCCCGATCGGTCACGACGTGACGGGCCGAGATCAAACCTCGTATCGCCGCTGCGATCTCCGCGCGGGGCATGGCGTAGCGACTGCGCAGGACCCAAACCAGTTCGCACACCGCATGGACGCTGATCGCGACCTGTGCCGCGGATTCCAGCATCCGAAGGGCCGCCAGCCCCTGTGCCGCGTCATCATTGACGATCAGGCGGAGCAGGACGTTGGTGTCGGGCGTGATCTTCACGGCTTGTCGAGACCGGACAACCCGGCTTCTGCCCCGGCCTGCGCGATGGCGTCACCGATCTCCTCAATGGAGCAGCGGGCGTCGTTGCCTTTGCCCGCGAGCATCCCGTGCAGTCGACGCCACGAGCGCTCGGGCTGATCGGCCTTCAGCTCCGCCCGGCCATCCGGCAGGAGTTCGAGCCGGACCTTGTCCCCCGGCCGAATGCCGAGGTGCTCGAGGATATCCCTTCGGAATGTTACTTGGCCCCGGGCCGTCACCGTCAACGTCGTCATGCACCGCCCCCGCCGGCCCAACGTAATGGGCGGCTGCGGGACCAACAAGGATCCGTCGCAACACTCACGGCCGGCGCCCCTCGCCGGGCAGCAGCACCATGGAGAAGTACGGGGCGTCGTCGTCGGCCTTGTCGGCCAGCATGACGACGCGCTCGCCCGACATCGTGCCGCGCTCGACATAGACCGCCCGCGCGAGGAGCCCCGCGGCGTCCAGGGCCGCACGCACCTTGGGCAGGTGGCGGCCGAGCTTCATCACCACGGCGGCGTCGGTGCCGCGCAGCCGCTCGGTCAGGATGTCGAGCGACAGGGTCGCGGGCAGGACGGTCAGGACATCGTCGCCCCAGGTGATCGGCGTCCCGGCCCGCGTCCAGCAGCCCGACATGCCGGTGACTCCCGGAATCACCTCGACGGGGAAGCGGTCCTTCAGGCGCCGCCACAGATGCATGAACGAGCCGTAGAAGAACGGATCACCCTCCGACAGGATCGCCACGTCGCGCCCAGCCCCGAGATGGTCGGCGAGCCGGCCGGCCGCGTCGTCGTAGAAGCCGGCCAGAGCCGACACGTAGTCCGGGTGCTCGGGGTGGATCTCGGTGGTGTAGGGATAGGCCAGCGCCAGCTCGCGGTCGGGATCGCGCAGGATCGCGTCCGCGATGGTGCGGGCGTTGCCGCGCTTGCCCCGCTTGCAGAAATGCACCAGCACCGGCGCACGCATCAGGATGCGCTGCGCCTTGACGGTCAGCAGATCCGGATCGCCCGGGCCCATCCCGACGCCGTAGAGCTTGCCGGTCACCGCCGCCACGGGGATATCCTCGGCGGGCGCGTCGAGCCGTTCGAACCCGTCCATCACTCGACCTCGCTGGCGAGCGCGTTCACCGCGGCGGCCGTCATGGCGCTGCCGCCCCGCCGCCCGTGGACGACCACGAACGGAACCCGGCCGTCCCGGGCCAGCGCCTCTTTCGACTCCGCGGCGCCGACGAAGCCGACCGGGATGCCGATCACGGCGGCGGGCGGCGCCACGCCTGCATCGAGCAGTTCCAGCAGCCGGAACAGGGCGGTCGGCGCGTTGCCCACCGCCACCACGCTGCCGGGCAGATGCTCGCGCCACAGCTCCATGGCGGCGGCCGAGCGGGTGGTGCCGAGCTGCTTCGCGAGATCCGGCACGCGCGGATCGCCCAGGGTGCAGAGCACCGGATTGGCGGCCGGCAGGCGCGCCCGGGTGACGCCGTCGGCGACCATCCGGACGTCGCACAGGATCGGCGCCCCGGCCTGGAGCGCGGCGACGCCGGCCTCGGCGAAGCCGTCCGACATCTCCACGTCGGCGGGGAGGTCGGTCATGCCGCAGGCGTGGATCATGCGCACCACCACGCGCTCGGCCGCGCCGGACCAGCGGGCGAGATCGGCCTCGGCGCGGATCATCGCGAAGGACCGCGCATAGATGGCGCCACCGTCGCGGATGTAGTCGTAGCGGGAGGGGGGCTCGTGGGCCACCGGGTCCGATCCTGCCTGGCGCAGGGCATTCTGGCTCGCGCTCATGCCGGTCGTCCGTCCCTTCTGTCGTCTGCTCGGACCGTATCCGGCGTGAATGCGGCGGAAAGCCCGACAGTCTTGGCTCTTCCTAACCGCTCCAGAACGGCCTCGATAGGGAGATGCAGCGCCGGCTCATCCCCGGGGGCGCCGCCGAGGACGATCCCATAGCGTCCCTGACTTCCGACGAGGGTCAGGTCGGCGGGGCCGGGGCGTGCGCAGCCCTTGGCGCAGCCGGAGACGTGTGCCGCGTAGCCCTGTGCCGCCAGCGGCCGGAAGATCTCGGCGACGCGCGCCGCATCGGCCAGCGTCGGCGTCGAGCCGGAGGCGCAGCCCGGTGCGCCCGTGCAGGCATCGATGCTGCGTCGAGGATCGTCGGGCGCGACGATGAAGTCCGAGGCGAGCTCCGCCAGTGCCGCGGCCGCCGGCGCGCCGGTCGGGGCGAGCAGCACGAACCCGCGCGATGGCGACAGGCGGATCGCGTCCGCGCCGATGGCGGCGGCGGCGGATGCGACGCGATCGAGGGCGTCCGCGGTGCAGCGGCCGAAGGGGGTATCCAGGGCAAGGACGTGAGCGCTTCCGCAACCATGCAGGCCTGCCGGGGGGGCAAATGGCGCCCTGCGCATCTCCCGCGCCCCTTTGCGGGGCAGGGTGGCCCCCGAAGGGAGTCGGGTCGGGACGAAGTCCCGCAAGGGGGGAACCCGGCTTCCGGAAGAGACACGCTCGTTCATGCCGGGCGCGAATTCTCCGGCACCGTCGCACCCCTCTCCCGACCCCTGCCGGCGCAGGGGCCACCCTCCCCCGCAGAGGGGAGAGGGAGGGCGCGTGGGAGCTTCAGACCACGGATTTGGTTTGTCCGCCGCTGAGGCGATCGAACAGAGCAAGCGCGCCCGCTCATCCTCCGACAGATCGCGCATCCGCCGGCGGCCGGTGCGTGCGAAAGCCGCGAACAGAGCGGTCACGAGGGCCGGTGCCTCGACCACCGAACACTCCGTCACGGTTTGCACCCCGTCCCCGGCGGCAATCACGATGGCGACCTGCGCGGCGTCCCCGGCCGTCACGAGACAATCGGCCTCCGGCACCGCCGCGCCCGGCCGCCCTTCCACCACAATGAGGGTCTTGGCCGGCAGACCGGGGATATCCCGCCCCGCCACCTCGATCGCGTGGGCGAGCGCCGGTACGTCGATCAGCTCGGTGGGATCCTGGCCTGCGAGCGGCTGCGTCAGGGTCAGACGCTGCGGGCCACCATCGGCGCGCCGGTCGCCGAGGCCGGTGTCGGTCAGCAGCTTGGCCAGAGGGGCGCGGCTCGCCTCGCAGACGCCGCGAATCTGAAGATTGGCCCGGGCCGTGATGTCGAGATGGCCGTTCCCGTGGAGCCGCGCGCCCTGCGCGACCGCGCGGGCCTGATCCAGCGACAGCACCCCCAGGGGCGGATGAACCCGTGCCAGCAGCCCGTCGCCCGTGGGCATCGGGCGGGCGAGACCGGGGCACCAGCCGCGTCGGTTGGGCGCCTCGGGGAGGACGCGGCGATGCGCAGGCGGGCTCACGCGGCGGCCTCCGGCAGCAGCGCGTCGGCCGGCAGGGCATTGCGCCGGCTGTGCCAGAGCCCACGGTCGCGGGCCTCGTCGAAGCGCTCCAGGATGGCCCGGGTCGCCGCGGGGTTGGCGGCGCGCAGGCGCTCGAATACCTCCGCGTCGGCGATCCAGGCCGCGTAGAGCCGGTCGAAGCCGGCATCGGTCACCACATCGCTCGCCGCCGCGAGGACGAACACCGCGTCGAGCCCCTGGGCCAGCTCTTGAGCCCCCCGGTAGCCGTGGCGAAGCTGCGCGGCGATCCAGCGCGGATCGGCCAAGCGGGCACCGATCAGGCGCCCCGCATCCTCCCGGGCCGTGCGGGCCTTCGGCCGCTCCGGCACGGACACGTCGAGGCTGTAGAGCGCCGGACGGGCCTCCTGCAGCGCCGCCGCCGCCGCGAAGCCGCCCATCGCGTCGACGGCGGCGTCACCGTCGAACAGGTCGCGCTCGGCGGCGTCGAACGCGTGCAGGTAGGCGTCGGCCGCGGCGACCCGGGCGGCAAAATCCGCATCCGGGCCCTCGCGGTCGCCGTAGGCATGGGTGCTGGCGGCGAGATACGCGCGGCCGAGATCGGCGCGGGTGTCCCAGGAGCCGTCGAGGGCGGTGGCCGCCGTTCCGGCGCCGTAGCGGCCCGGCGCCGCGCCGTAGACCCGGGCACCCGTCTCGCCCCGCCTGCGGGCGGCCGCGAGGGGGTTCTCGTCCTCGGCCTCGTCCCGGTCGGCCACCGCCCGGGCGGCGCGGTCGATCAGGGCCAGCGTGTCGGGAAACGTGTCGCGGAACGCCCCGGAGACCCGCACCGTCACGTCGATGCGCGGCCGGTCGAGCATCGCCAGCGGCAGCACCTCGAAGCCCGTGATCCGGGTGCTGGCATGGTCCCAGACCGGGCGGACACCCATCAGGGCGAGCGCATGCGCCACGTCCTCGCCGCCGGTGCGCAGGGTCGGCGAGGCCCAGAGATCCATGACGATCCGGGCCGGATAGGTGCCCTCGTCCTGCAGGTAGCGCGTCACCACGGCCTCGGCGGCCTTCGTGCCGAGGAACGCGGCGGCGCGGCTCGGGATCGCCCGCGGATCGAGGGTCGCGAGGTTGCGCCCGGTCGGCAGCACGTCCGCGCGCCCGCGCGACGGCGAGCCGGACGGTCCGGGCTCGACGAACCGCCCGTCGAGGGCGGCGAGTAGACCGGCCCGCTCGGCGACGGCACTCGCCGCCACCGGGGCGGGGGCTTCGTCGGGCGCGCGGCCGAAGACGTGCAGGCCATCGCGAAAGCTGGTCTCGCCGAGGTCGCAGAGATGGGCGTCGAGCCGGGTCAGCGCCTCGTCCATCGGGGTGTCGGCGCCGATGCCGGCGCCGTCGAGCAGGCCGGAATCGCGCGCCTCGTCCAGGATGGATTGGGCGATCAGGGTCGCCCGGCGCGGATCGAGGACGCTGGCGGCGGCGTATTCCTCCACGAGTTCGCGCAATCGGGCGGCCTCGGGCGACAGGTCGTGGGTGGCGACCTGCGGCGTGAGATGGCCCAGGGCGACGCCGCCGAGTCGGCGCTTGAGCGGGGCGGCCTCGCCGGGATCATCGACGATGAACGGGTAGACCACCGGCAAGGCACCGACGCACAGCGCCGGGAAGCAATCCGGCGACAGGGCCACGGCCTTGCCGGGCAGCCACTCGGTCGTGCCGTGGGTGCCGAGCTGGACCAGCACGTCGAAACGCTGCCGGAGTCCGAGATAGAACGCCAGATAGGCGTGGGTCGGGACACGCTCGGGGTCGTGGTAGCCGGCCTTGCGGTCGGGATCGCGCCCACGGTCGGGCTGGAGGAAGGCCGTCAGGCCGCCGCGTGCCGGACAGGCGCTGCCGCCTGATGCCATCCGGAAACGAAACGCGTCGTCGGTGCAGGCCGCATCGGTCTCAGGCTCGCCCCAGGCCTCGGTGATCGCGCCGCGGGTCGCCTCCGGCAGGCCGTCGAGCCAGGTCCGGTAGGCGGCGAGCGGCACGCGGAACGTCGCCGGCCCCTCGGTGAGCGCCGTCATCAGCGTGTCGGCCTCGGGCAGGTCGCATCCCGCATAACCGGCGGCGGCGAGGTCCGCGGCGATCGCCCGGGCGCTCTCCGGCGTGTCGAGGCCGACCGCGAAGCCGGCGCGGCCGCCCCGGGCAGGATAATCGGACAGGACCATCGCGACGCGCCGCTCGGCCCGGGGCAGGGCGGCCAGCCGCAGCCAGCCGGCGGCCCTGTCGGCAAGCGCCGCGATGCCCGGCGCGTAGGGCACGGCCCGGCGCTCGGCGAAGCCCGCGATCTCGGGCGCCTCCTCCTTGAAGGAGATCGGGAAGCCCGAAAGCCGGCCGTCGAATTCCGGCAAAGCCACCTGCATGGCGAGATCGGCCGCGCCGAGGCCCCGGGCCGAGGCTTCCCAGGCCGCCTGCGGGGATCCGACCGTGAAGGCCTGGAGCACCGGGCAATCGGCGCCGTCGAGGACGAAGTCGGTGCCGTCCTCCCGGGCCGAGAACGCGGTGGCGGCGATGACGAGGTCGGGCCGCCGCGCGCGCACGGCCTCCGCGACCGCGGCGGCGGCTCCGGGCTCCTTCAGGCTCGACACCGCCATCGGGAGGACGCCGATCCCGCGGGCGCGCAGGGCCGCGATCAGGGCGACGAACGGCGCGGTCTCGCCGCCGAGCACCGCCGAGCGGTAGACCAGCAGCAGCGCGAGGGGCTCGACCTCTGTTTCGCCAAGCGGAACTGCGGTCCTCGCAGCCGCGAAGGCCTGTTCGAGGGGCGGCGTGATGCAGCCCGGGCACCATGCGAAGCCCCGGGGCAGCGGCAGGGGCGGCTCGACCGGGAGGTCGGTGCCCGTCCGGGCGGCGAGCAGCCGCAGCATGCGGCGCAGGTTCTCGGGGCCGCCGGCGCGGAAGTAGCCGTCGAGCTGGTCCGCCAGCGCGGGATCGGTCGAGAAGGCGGAAAGCCGCGGATCGGGTCGGTCGTCGCCCGGCAATACCGCCAGCACGACCCCGTGCGCCCGGGCCGCTTCGGCGCAGCGCTCGATCCCGTACCGCCAGTAATCCAGGCCGCCGAGGCAGCGGATCACCACGACTTTAGCGTGCGCGACGATGCGCTCGATATAGAGATCGACCGAGAGCGGGTGCCGCAGCTTCGCCAGCTTGGCGAGGCGCAGGCTCGGCAGGTCCGGCTCGGCGGCGTGCGCCCGCGCGATCCCGGCGAGGTCGCTGTCGGTGAAGGACAGCACCACGCAGTCGCCGGGCTCCTGCCCGAGATCCACCGCCGCCTCGCCCTCGTCGAGGGAGACGGCATCGATGCGCACCAGATGCATCGCGCGTGTCCCTAGGCCATGTCCGGACCGGCGCGCGCGACGGGTCTCATCCCGCGAGCGCCGCGGCCACCGCGTTCCGGTCGAACCCCGTCAGCCCGATCACCACGAGGGCCCCCTCGCGGGCCTCGCCCGCCCGCCAGGGCCGGTCGAAATGGTGGGTGACCCGGCGGCCGACACCCTGCACCACGAGGCGCATCGCCTTGCCCTCGACTTCGGCAAACCCCTTGATGCGCAGAACGCCCGCGGTCTCGGCCGCCTTCTCGACACGCGCCGCGAGATCCGCGGCCGTCACCGCCGGGCGGATCGGCAGGGCGACCGTCTCGAAATCGTCGTGGTCGTGATCCTCGCCCTCGCCGTGATGGGAGGGGCGGGATTCCAGATCGTCCTCGGCGGCGGCGCCGAGGCCCAGCAGCACCCGCGGATCGATCGCGCCCTTCGCGGTCTCCACCACCTTCACGGCGCGGGGGAGGTGCCCCTCCACCTCGGCCCGGACCCGCGCACGAGTGGCGGCGTCGATCAGGTCGGCCTTGTTGAGCACGACGAGGTCCGCACAGAGGAGCTGGTCCTCGAACACCTCCTCCAGCGGATTGTCGTGATCGACCGACTGGTCGGCGGCGCGCTGGGCCGCCAGCGCCTCCGGATCCTCCGCGAAGACGCCCGCGGCGACCGCGGGGCCGTCGACCACTGCGACCACCCCGTCCACCGTCACCCGCGAGCGGATCGCCGGCCATTGGAATGCCTGGACCAGCGGCTTCGGCAGGGCGAGGCCGGAGGTCTCGATCAGGATGTGCTCCGGCGGCTCGGCGCGGCCGAGCAGGGTCTCGAGGGCCGGCACGAAATCGTCCGCCACCGTGCAGCAGATGCAGCCGTTCGGCAGCTCGACGATCGCGTCCTCGGTGCAGCCCTCAACCCCGCAGGCGGCGAGGAACGACTTGTCGAAGCCGACATCGCCGAACTCGTTGACCAGGATGGCGAGGCGGCGGCCCTTGGCGTTCTCGATGACGTGGCGCACGAGCGTCGTCTTGCCGGCGCCGAGGAAGCCCGTGACGATCGTGCAGGGGATCTTGGCGACAATCGTCATTCGGCGGCCTCCAGGGTGCCGGCCGGAAGCGGGCGCGGGGCAGGGAAGGGGGGAATTCGGGCGATCACGCCCTTCTTGAATTCGGTCGGCCGTTCGCGCCAGGGCACGATGCCGTCCGGCGTCGCGGCATAGGCGGCGAGCCCCGCCAGGATGGTCTCGGCGGAGGCGGCCGGATCCATGTCGCCGTACACGTAGGTCCAGCGGTCGGCCGCAGCGACGGCGACCGTGCAGGGCCGCTTGCACACCGACAGGCATTCCACCGCCTCGACCCGCAGGTCCGGCGTGCCGCCCGCGCGATCCCGCAAAGCGTCGAGGAGGCGGGCGCCGGCCCGGGGCCCGTCCGGGTCGTCGCCCTCGCGGCGGCAGGTGGTGCAGACGTACAGGATGGTCTCAGGCACGGGCCGTCCCCCGCGCCGTCTCGCGCCCGAACACCTGCCACGCGCGGCCGAGCCCGAGACCGAGCAGCACCCAGAACACGAAGCTGATCGCGAGGGAGCGCGCGGCGAATTGCGCCGCCAGGGCCGCCGGTAGCGCGGACGCGCCCTCCGGCGCCTGCGGGGCGCCGACCATGTGCGGGGCGATGAGCAGCACGAGGCCACCCAGGATGGCGATCAGGGATCGGCGCACCGCGATCAGGTAGAGGCCCATGGCGGTGGCCGCCGCGGTCATCACCCACCAGGCCTGCCGGACGGCCAGCGGCGCCGCCTCGCTGCCCGGCAGCTCGGGCGGCAGGCCGAGACCCGGGGCCAGGGCGACGCTGGCGAATCCGGCGACCGCGAAGGCGAGGGCGACCACGGGTGTCGGCTCCCGCCCGCAGGCGAGCATCACGGCGCCGAGCAGCAGCGCGTAGCCGACGGCGCCGACGAGCGTCGCTAATCCGGTGAACGCCATGCGCGGCAGGCTGGCGCCCGGCTGCCATTCCGGCGCGGCGTCCGGCGCCGCGTGATCGTGGCCGGCATGCGCCAGGACGATCGGCAGAGCGCGGGTGGCCTGATGGCTGGGCTCGGCCTGCTCGTAGCGTTCGGCCGCCACGATCAGGGGCGAGGTCAGCGTGAGTTCGAGGCCCGTCACGACGACGGCCGCGAAGAAGCCGGCGGCGAGCGCCGCCGACAGAAGCCGGATGATCATCCCTGCGCCGATGGCGTCAGTGACAGGGGAAGTTCTGGGTATGCCGGAAGTCGTGCGCCGCGTTGTGGAACGCGATCGCCGGCGAGAAGCCGACCATGAACAGCAGGCCGAGGCCGAGAAGGCCCGCGAGCGCCACGGCGATCGGGCGCTCCGACGCGCGGGTGCCGGCAGCGACGGGGGCGAGGGTCGAGGTGGTCATGCGTCTGTGTCTCCAGCCGCCCCACCGGCGGCAACGCGGGATCCTGTCGTGACGGCAGGTCTCCTGGCTCGCGGCTCGACGCCCCTGCCGCCTTCCCGGATCGCTCCGGTGGCCCTCGGCAGACGCTCGCCGCTCACAGTTGCGGGGGCAGCCGCGGATTCGAGGCTTGCGCCCCTCACCGCATTCCCTTTTCACCCCGTCGCCGGGGCACCGTCACGCGATCGTTGTAGACGCATGACAGCTCTCGCACAACGGAGGCGCGGCGGAATCATATCCGCGGCGTTGCAAACGGCGGGGATCCGCCGGCGGGAGGCGTATCCTCACCGCCGCGGCGGTCGCCCGGAGCCCTGAAGCGTGATCGTGATGAGAACCCTGTCGCTGGCCCTCGCCCTCCTCGCGGCGGCCTCCCTGCCGGTCCGGGCCGGCGATGCCGAAGCCGGGCTCAAGGCGGGGGGGCTCGTCCTCGAACCGGGCAGCGCCATCACCGTGGCGGCGGAGGAACTCACCCTCTCCGAGCAGGGCGTGCGGGTCGCGTATCGGTTCCGCAACCCGACGGGCGCCGATATCGAGGCCACCCTGACGTTCCCGATGCCCGACCTCAACGGCGCGTCCACGACGGAGGATTCCATCCCCGATCCGGGGCAGGCCAATTTCCTCGCCTTCGACGCGACGGTCGATGGCCAATCCGTCCCGTGGCAACTGGAGCAGCAGGCGTTTTCGGTGCGCGACGGCCAGCCGGTCGCGATCACCGACGAGCTCCGGAGCCTGGGGATCCCCCTGATGCCGACCGTCGCGGCGACGGCGGCGCCCCTGCGCCGGCTCTCGGAGCGGCGCCGTCACGCCCTGATCGAGGCCGGATACCTCGATCGTCAGGTGCACCGGGACGGGACGATCGCGGATGTCCCGCTCTGGAAGCTGAAGTCGCGGTTCTGGCGCAGGCAGGCCTTCCCGGCCGGGCGTGAGGTCGCGGTCCACCAGAGTTACACGCCGAGCCTCGGCGGCCAGCCGAGCCTGTCGTTCGGTTCGCCGGATCTCGATCCGGGGCAGATGGCGCGCTACGCCGACCGGTTCTGCACGGATCCGGCCTTCGCGCGGTCGGCCCAGGCCCTGTACCGGCGGGCGAGCGCCGACGGCAGCCCGTCCTTCCAGGCCTCCGAGCAGTATCTCACCTACGTCATGCCGGCCGGGTCCGGGCCGATCGGCACGTTCAAGCTGATCGTGGACAAGGGCGATCCCGCCACGATGGTCTCGTTCTGCGGCAGCGCTCTCAAGAGGACCGGCCCGACCACGATCGAGATGGTGGTGAAGGATTATGTGCCGGACCGCGCGATCGACGTGCTCTTCCTGAAGAGCGCAACCCGGATTTCAGCCATACCGCCGCTCTGAGGGCGGACGCGGTGCCGTGATCGGCGCAGCTTCAACGACCCTCTCGAGAATCGCGCGACGGCGGCAGGATCGGGGATGGCCTTCGGTGCCGGACACGCCCTGCGGGCCGGTCGCGCGCCGGCGTGCCGCTCATGCGGATTGGCGGAGCGCCGACGTGGCTCCGAAGCGTAGGATCTCCTGCGCGATCCGGTCCAGCGGCAGAACCTTCATCGCCGCGCCCCGCTCGATCGCTTCCTTGGGCATGCCGAAGACGACGCAGCTCTCCTCGTCCTGCGCCACCGTGACCGCCCCGGCGCGGCGCATCTCCAGGAGGCCGGTGGCGCCGTCATCGCCCATGCCGGTCATCAGGATGCCGAGCGCATTCGCGCCGGCGCAGCGCGCGGCCGCGCGGAACAGCACGTCCACGGACGGCCGGTGCCGCGAGACCAGGGGGCCGTCCTTCACCGACACGCTGTAGCGATTCCCGGTCCGCTGCAGCAGTAGGTGCCGGCCCCCGGGGGCGATGAGGGCCCGGCCGGGCAGCACCGCATCCCCGTCCTCCGCCTCCTTCACCGCGACGGCGCAGAGGCTGTCGAGCCGCCGGGCGAAGGCCGCGGTGAAATGCTCGGGCATGTGCTGGACGATCACGAGGCCGGGGCAATCCGGCGGCAGCGCTTCGAGCACGTCGCGCAGCGATTCCGTGCCCCCCGTCGAGGCGCCGATGCAGACGATCCGGTCCGTCTCGGCCACCGCCCGATTGGGGGTCGGGGCGGGCAGCACGGCATCGGCCGTCAGCTTCTTCTCGATGCGGTGCGGCTTCGGGCGGCCCGGGCGCAGTTTCGCCCGGGCGGCGGCCCGGACCGCGTCGCAGACCCGCACCGAGGATTCCACGAGGAACTGGCGGGTGTCGATCCGGGGCTTGGGCACGACATCGACGGCGCCGGCCTCGAGCACGTCGAACAGCGTTTGCGAGCCCGCCTCGGTCAGGGCGGAGCAGACGATCACCGGGATCGGCCGCTGGGCCATGATCTTCCGCAGGAAGGTCAGCCCGTCCATGCGCGGCATTTCGAGGTCGAGGAGGATCACGTCCGGCACCTCCTCCTGAATACGCCGCGCCGCGATGAACGGGTCCGCGGCGGTACCGATGACCCGGATGTCGGGCGCGCCCTCCAGGATGGTCACGAGGGTCTGCCGGACCGAGGCGGAATCGTCGACGATCAGGACGCGGGTCGGATCGCGTGGCTTCATTGGATCAGATCCTGCGCCCTGCTGAAGACGGTGGAGGACACCTGATCGAGGTCCGGCACGCCGGTCACGGCCATGGATTCCGAATGCCCGACGATCAGGAATCCGCCGGGGCGCAGATGCTGGGCGAGGCGGCCGAGCACCGCCTTCTGGGTGTCCTTGTCGAAGTAGATCAGCACGTTGCGGCAGAGGATGACGTCCACATCCTGATCGACCGGATAGGACGCATCCATCAGGTTGAGGCGCTGGAACTGCACTTGGCTGCGCAGCTCGGGCACGATCCGCCCGAGCTTCCGCGCCGGGTCCCGGGAGGTCATCACGTAGCGGCGCCGGATGGCCGGCGGGATCTGGGTCAGCATCTCCTCCGGGTAGATCGCCTCCGCGGCGACCCGCAGCACCTCCGTGGAGATGTCGGTGCCGAGGACCGCGTAGCTGAACCCGTGTCCGGCCACGATCAGGTCCTGCAGGATCATCGCCAGGGTGTAGGCCTCCGCCCCGGTCGAGGCGGCGGCGCTCCAGAGCTTGAGGCGCGGGGTCCCGCCCCGCCGTCGGCAGAGCAGCGGCACCAGATGGTCGCGCAGGAGCTCGAAATGGGCGGGCTCCCGGAAGAAATCCGTCTTGTTGGTGGTGATGCAGTCGATGATGTGGACGAACTCCTCGGCGAGGTGTCCGGCGTCGAACAGGTGGTCGCCGTAGGCCTTGAGGCTGTCGAGGTCGAGCGCCCGCATGCGCTTGCGCAGCCGACCCTCGACCATGGTGCGCTTGGTCTCAGGGATCTGGATGCCGATCCGGGCTTGGATCAGATCGGCGACCGTGTGGAAATGGCGGTCTTTCAGCTGCGGCATGGCATCGATCCCTGGCAGTCAGGCGGCGAGCGGCGGATCGATCAGGGCGGGATCGTCGCCCGCCATGAGTGCCTCGAGGTTGAACACCACCACGAAGGCCTCGCCCTTGCGGCCGATGCCGGCGATGTAGTTCGAACGCCAGCGGCCCCCGACCTCGGGGGCCGATTCCATCTCGGCCCGGTCGAGTTCCGTCACCTCGATCACCCGGTCGGCCACGAAGCCGACCCGCAGGGCACGGTCCCGCATCGCGATGTTCAGGAGGATGATGCGGGTGGCGGACGTCACCGGGATCGCCGGCAGGCCGAGCTTGGTCCGCAGGCCGATGACCGGATAGCTCTGCCCGCGGACATCGATCATGCCGACCAGGAAAGGCGGCGCATGCGGCAGGGCGGCCGGCGCGCGGTAATCCAGGATCTCGTGAACGGACTCGATATTGATCCCAAAGATCTCGCGATCGAGGCCGAGGGTCAGATACTGCCAGACGCTGGACATACGGGTCTCCGGCTCGGTCGCCGCCTGTCGGATCCCCGCTTCGGGCATCCGCCTATCGGTGGGGGGTCGGTGGCTTCGGGGTCCGGGCCCTTGCGGGTCCGGACCCGGCGCGCGTGCTGATCAGGCCGCGCGGACGAACTCGGCGTCGCGGGCATCGCGGATCTCGCCCTCGCCCATGTCTAGGGCGAAGCCCGCCGACCCGGCCGTCCGCACCCGCGCCTTCGGCGCGACCGCCTGGCCCGGTCGGGCCGGTGCCGCCATCTTCGACGCCGCCGCCCGCAGGTGCGGGGCCGCCGCCTCCACGCGCGACGCCGCCGTCGCGATCCGGAAGTAGGCGATGGTCGCCTGAAGCCGCTCGGCCTGTGCGGCCAGTTCGTCCGAGGTCGCCGAAACCTGCTCGGAGGCGCTGGCGTTCTGCTGGGTCACCTTGTCGAGCTGCTGGATCGCCTGGTTGATCTGGCCCGAGCCGACATCCTGCTCCCGGCAGGCCGCCGAGATTTCCTCGACCAGACCCGCGGTCTTCTTGATGTCGGGCACGAGCCGCCCCAGCATCTCGCCCGCCTGCTGGGCCGCCTTGACGGTGTCGACCGACAGGGTCCCGATCTCGGCCGCCGCCGCCTGGGAGCGCTCGGCGAGCTTGCGCACCTCGGAGGCCACCACCGCGAAGCCCCGGCCGTGCTCGCCGGCGCGTGCGGCCTCGACCGCCGCGTTGAGCGCCAGCAGGTCGGTCTGGCGGGCGATCTCCTGCACGATGGTGATCTTCTGCGCGATCGTCTGCATCGCCTCGACCGCGCGGGCCACCGCCGCACCGCTGGCCTCGGCATCCTGGGCCGATTGCCGGGCGATCGCCTCGGTCTGGCCGGCATTCTCGGCGTTCTGCTTCACGTTGGCGGCCATCTCCTCCATGGAGGCGGAGGCCTCCTCGGTGGACGAGGCCTGCTCGGTCGAGCCCTGCGACAGCTGTTCGGCCGAGGAGGACAGCTCCTCCGAGCCAGCCGACACGTTGCTGGCCGCCGCGCTGGCCTGTCCCACCACCTCGCGCAGCTTCAGGGTCATGGCCTGCACGGCGCGCAGCAGGTCGGTGATCTCGTCGCGGCCGGTGGGCACCACGTCCTCGGTCAGATCCCCTTGCGCCACTCGGTTCGCCGCCCCGAGGGCCTTCTGCATGCCGCGGGAGATCGAGATCGACAGCCAGATCGCCATGGCAAGCCCGATCGCCACCGCGCCGGCGACGACGCCGATGAGCATCATGCGGGTCGTGTCATAGGCCGCCTGGGTCTCCCGCACATAGGTCTGCGCGACGCTGTCCTCGTGGGCACAAAGCTTCTTGACCTCCTCGATGAGGGCCATCCGCGCCTGGGTGAACGGGCCGACATAGATCTGGAGCGCCTTGGCGTCGGTATTGGCGAGGCCGAGCGCGAACACCTGTTCGCCCGCGGCCTCCCAGGTGCGGAATGCCGTGCCGATGGCCGCGATGGCGTCGGCAAGCCCCTCGCTACGCCCCGCCTCGCTCAGCTTGGCGAAGTCCTCATCGAACTGGCGGCGATGCTGGTGGTATTCGTCGGTCAGCTTCGCGAGGAGCGCGTCGTCGTTGATCACCACCTCGCGATAGACGTCGGCGACGAGGCGCGTCGCGCGCGTCTCAAGCACCGCGGTGAGCCGGCGCGTCTCCGGTGAGAGATCGGGCCGGGACGCCAGATCCTGGATGCGGGTGATCACGGCCCGGTAGGCCGTCAGCTGCTCCCCGCCCGCGATGCCGATCGCAACGTTGTTGCCGTTCTTGACCGAAAATTCCGTGCCCTTGGCGGCGGCATCGGACAGCTTGTCCCAGGCGTCGCGCAGGGCCTGGAGGCGCACCCGCTCCTCGGCGGTGGTTGCGTCGGAATAGTCCTTCAGAAGCCGGCGAAACGTCCCGTCCTGCTGCTTGATGTCGGCGGCGAGCTTCGCGCGGGCCGCTTCCGTCGGCTCGAGCAGCGACCGGGCGAACATGCGCGCAGTATCAACGGACAGCGTCTCGAAGCGCAGCGCCCGTTGGACCTGAGCGAAGGGACCGGACGCGAAGGCCTGCATCCGGTCGTTGGCGTTGCCGAGGCTCGTGATCGCCAGGAAGCCCGCTCCGCCGAGAAGCAGGAGGATCAGGCCGAATGCCGTGCCCAGCTTGGTGCGGATCGTGAGACGCATGGGAGACTTCTTTCGTAAACTCAGGTGGGATGTTCGAGATGTCTTGGGGGATCGCGGTTGGCGCCGCCTTGGCGGCCACGCCAACCGGTTAAGTTCGGCATCCGCATCGCTCAGGCCGCGCGGACGAACTCGGCGTCGCGGGCATCGCGGCTCTCGCCCTCGCCCATGTCTAGGGCGAAGCCCGCCGACCCGGCCGTCCGCACCCGCGCCTTCGGCGCGACCGCCTGGCCCGGTCGGGCCGGCGCCGCCATCTTCGCCGCCGCCGCCCGCAGGTGCGGGGCCGCCGCCTCCACGCGCGACGCCGCCGTCGCGATCCGGAAGTAGGCGATCGTCGCCTGAAGCCGCTCCGCCTGTGCGGCCAGCTCGTCCGAGGTCGCCGAAACCTGCTCGGAGGCGCTGGCGTTCTGCTGGGTCACCTTGTCGAGCTGCTGGATCGCCTGGTTGATCTGGCCCGAGCCGACATCCTGCTCCCGGCAGGCCGCCGAGATCTCCTCGACCAGACCCGCGGTCTTCTTGATGTCGGGCACGAGCCGCCCCAGCATCTCGCCCGCCTGCTGGGCCGCCTTGACGGTGTCGACCGACAGGGTCCCGATCTCGGCCGCCGCCGCCTGGGAGCGCTCGGCGAGCTTGCGCACCTCGGAGGCCACCACCGCGAAGCCCCGGCCGTGCTCGCCGGCGCGTGCGGCCTCGACCGCCGCGTTGAGCGCCAGCAGGTCGGTCTGGCGGGCGATCTCCTGCACGATGGTGATCTTCTGCGCGATCGTCTGCATCGCCTCCACCGCGCGCCCGACCGCGGCGCCGCTGGCCTCGGCATCCTGAGCCGATTGCCGGGCGATCGCCTCGGTCTGGCCGGCGTTCTCGGCGTTCTGCTTCACGTTAGCGGCCATCTCCTCCATGGAGGCGGAGGCCTCCTCGGTGGAAGCGGCCTGCTCGGTCGAGCCCTGCGACAGCTGCTGGGCCGAGGAGGACAGCTCCTCCGAGCCAGCCGACACGTTGCCGGCCGCCGCGCTGGCCTCGGCCACCACGGCGCGCAGCTTCTCCAGCATCTGCTCGAGGGCGATGCCGAGCACGTCCTGGTCGGACAGGCGCCGGGTCTCGACGGTCAGGTCCCCCGAGGCGATCGCGGTGGCGACGCCGGCGATCGTCCGCAGGTTGTCGGTCATCGCGCGGAGATTGCCCTCCACCTCGCTGCTGAGGCCGCCGAAATCCCTCGACAGCGTCTTGCTGAAATCGCCGACCGAGGCCGCCGCGAGGACCCCCGAGATCTCCCGGAAGGCCTGCTCCACCGCCTGGGCGGTCCCCTGGATCCGGCCGACCTCGTCCAGCCGCCCCGTGTCGAAGGGCGTGGCGAGATTGGCCAGGTTGGCGCTGATCTGGGTGACAGGCCTGGCGACCGTGCGGACCAGAAGGAGCCCGATCGCGGCGGCGATCACCAGATTGACGGCGATGCCGAGCAGGATCATCTGCGTCGTCGTGTCGAAGGCCGCGTTCTGCGCGGTCCGGCGCGTGTCCATCAGCCCGGCTTCGACGCCGATGATCTGGCCGATCTCCCCGCGCAAACCGTCCATCGCGGCCTTGCCGGCGCCGGCGATCTCGGTCTGTCGGGCGGCCTCGCGGGTCCGGGGATCGGCCATCAGGGCGATGCCCTTCTCGGCCACGCCGGCATGCCAGGATTCCGCGAGGCGGTGGACCGAGGCGAGCCGCTCCTGCTGGGCCGGATTGTCGGCCGTCAGGGCCTTGGCCTGCTGCCACGCGGTCTCGAACGCGGTCCAGCCCTTGCGGTAGGGCGCGAGGAACTTGTCGTCCCCCGACAGGAGGAACCCGCGGTAGCCGGTCTCCTGATCGATCATGGCGGCCATCGCCTGATTGGCGGCGTCCATCACCTGGATGGTGTGATCCGTCCACGTGACCGTCTGCCGGATCTCGTTCGATTTCCAGTAGACGATGCCGTTGATGCCGAGGCCGACCGCCAGCATCAGGGTAAAGGACAGAAACAGTTTTCGTGGTATGGAGATATTGTCGAATAGTGTCATCGATCGACCCTCACTGCTTGATTCCGTGGATCGGGAACGTCGACCCGGGGGTCGCATCGTCGCTCTGTCGTGCGGTGGCCGCGGCCGACCGCTGCTCTCCCGCTGTTGCGTTCCGTCAGGCCGCGCGGACGAATTCGGCGTCGCGGGTGTCGCGGGCCGCGCTGTCGCCCATGTCGAGCACGAAGCCCGGTGTCCCGGTCACGCGCGTGCTCGCCTTCGGCAGCGCGCCCTTGTCGGCCGATGCCTTGTCGAGGGGTTTGCCCGCCCAGGTCAGGGGAACCACCGGTGCGCGCCTGTCGGTCCGGAAGTAGGCGATGGTCGCCTGAAGCCGCTCGGCCTGCAGGGCCAGCTCGTCCGAGGTCGCCGAGACTTGCTCGGAGGTGCTCGCGTTCTGCTGGGTCACCTTATCGAGCTGCTGGATCGCCTGGTTGATCTGGCCCGAGCCGACATCCTGTTCCCGGCACGCCGCTGAGATCTCCTCCACCAGACCCGCAGTCTTCTTGATGTCGGGCACGAGCCGCCCCAGCATCTCACCCGCCTGCTGGGCCGCCTTGACGGTGTCGGCCGACAGGGTCCCGATCTCGGCCGCCGCCGCCTGGGAGCGCTCGGCGAGCTTGCGCACCTCGGAGGCCACCACCGCGAAGCCCCGCCCGTGCTCGCCGGCGCGCGCGGCCTCCACCGCCGCGTTGAGCGCCAGCAGGTCGGTCTGGCGGGCGATCTCCTGCACGATGGTGATCTTCTGCGCGATCGTCTGCATCGCCTCCACCGCGCGGGCCACCGCCGCACCGCTGACCTCGGCATCCCGGGCCGATTGCCGGGCGATCGCTTCGGTCTGGCCGGCATTCTCGGCGTTCTGCTTCACGTTGGCGGCCATCTCCTCCATGGAGGCGGAGGCCTCCTCGGTGGAAGCGGCCTGCTCGGTCGAGCCCTGCGACAGCTGCTGTGCCGAAGCGGACAACTCCTGCGAGCCCGTCGACACGTTGTTGGCCGCGGCGACCGCCTCCGCCACCACGGCGCGCAGCTTCGACAGCATCTGCTCCAGGGCGTGGCCCATCGTGTCCCGGTCGGAGAGCGGCACGGCCTTCACCGTGAGATCCCCTTCGGCGATCGCCCCCGCCAGGGCCGCGGTGGCCTTGAGATTGGCGGTCATCCGGTTCATGGCGGCGATCAGGTCGCCGATCTCGTCGTCGGCGCGCACCCTGATCGTCTGGTCGAGATCGCCGACCGCCACGGCTTCGGCCAGGGACACGGATCGGGCGAGGCCGCGCGCGATCGAGATGGCGAGCCAGCCGGCGATACCGAGGCCGATGAGGAATGCGCCGGCCACCGTGCCGAGCAGAATCCTCTGCCCATCGCGGGAGGCGGCGTTCGCCTGCTCGACCGCCGCCGCCAGGCGCTTGTCCTCGTAGCGGGTCAGTTCGTCCAGCGCCTGAGCCGTCTCGGTGGTGGCAACCGAGTAGTCGCCGGCCGCCAGGGCGACGGCCTGCACCGACGCACCGGTCTCCACCGTGGAGAGGATCTTGTCGGCCACGCCGTTCCAGGTGTTGTAGGCCTGCCGGACACCTTCGATCGTCACGCCGTTCGCGGCGTGGATCAGCGCGTCCAGGCGTTCCGGAAGCTTTGCGCGGCTCCGTTTTATGGCGTCCAGCCGGTTCGCGAGCGTGGCCGGAGTGCCCGCCGCGGCGGCCGCCTGCATCTGGCCCCAAGTCCGTTCGATCTGGATATGAAAGGCCGTCACGGCCCGCAGTAGGCCGAGGCTCGCCGGGCTGCTGGCCTTCGCGGCGATCCCCTCGAGTTCGTTGCGCAGGGCCACGATCGCCGGGCGGCCTTCGGCGTCGAGCTGAGTCCAGGTTCGGGACGCGGCGTCGACGCGCGTCAGTTCGATGACACGGTTGCCGAGCGCGCGCTGCTTGTCGAACTTGATGGACGCCGCATCGAGAAATTGGCGCGCCTCGTCGGTCATCAACAGGGATCTCACCTTGCCGAGTTCCGCCGCAGCCTCGGCGTCATATTCCGAGACCCGGTTGGCAAAGTGCTCCATCTGTTCGGTGCTGGTGCTGATCACCGCGGCGCGCGTGTTGGAGACAGCCCGGATCGCCATCGCCTTCGCCGCCCGGACGTGGTTCTCCACCTCGGCGCGCCCGACGACGAAGTGCAGGGCCTCGTCGGCGGCGAGCAGGCGCTCATAACCGACGCCGCCGGCCAGTCCGGTCAGCAGGAGAATGATACCGAACCCGCCGGCCAGCTTGGCCTTGATCGAAACCCGCATCTCTACGACCCCCCGGTCAGTTCAAGATCTGCTGCATGTCCGGGATGATCACGAAATCATCCCCGGATTTGACGATCGAATGGATGTATTCGGGCCGCCACGCCGTGCCGATCGCGGGCATCTGCTGGCGGGTATCCAGGGCGACCGACGTCACCTCGAAGACCCTGTCGGCCACGAGGGCCACCAGGATCGCGTCGCCGTCGAAATCGACCTCGATCACCACGAACCGGGTGTCGGCCGTCGCGGCGGTCGCCGGCATGCCGAAGCGCTGGCGGATATCGGCGAGCGGCACCACGTTGCCGCGCACGTTCACGATGTGGGCGAGGTGGGGCCGCGCCCCGGCCACCCGCGTGGTCGGGATCGGATCGATGATCTCGCGCACCATCCCGGCGTCGAGCGCGAAGGTCTCGGTGCCGATGCCCAGCATCACCACCTGAAGGGTGCCGTGGGTCCGGCCGGCCTCGACGATGTCGGTCATCACGCCACCTCCCGGTATTCTTGCGGCCCGTCCAGCTGGCCGGCCGTGTGCCCGCCTGCCGCGATCTGGGCGGGGTCGATGATCAGCGCGGCCGTCCCGTCGCCCAGGATCGTGGCGCCCGAGAAGGTCACCGCGTCGGCCTGGAGCTTCGACAGGGACTTGATCACCGTCTGGTGGTTGCCGAGGATCTGGTCGGCCACCAGACCGATCCGGCTCTCGCCCACCGCGACGATGATCACCTTCTGATAGGGGTCGGGCTCGCCCGCCGCAGCGAACAGGTTGCGCAGCCGCAGGAACGGCACGAGGCCGCCGCGGATGTTGAGGAAGTCCCGGCCCTGGCCGCGGCTCTTGTCGGCGGGCAGCTCGACGCATTCCTCAACCGCCGCGAGGGGCACGACGTAGCGCGCCTCGCCGACCCGGATCAGCAGCCCCTCGATGATCGCGAGCGTCAGGGGCAGGCGCAGCACGATGGCCGTGCCGGCGCCGGGCTCGGTGCTGATGTCGATCGAGCCGCGCAGGGCCTCGATGGTCTTCTTGACCACGTCCATGCCGACCCCGCGCCCCGACAGGGCCGAGACCGCCTGCGCGGTGGAGAAGCCGGGCGCGAACAGGAACTGGTAGACCTGCTGGTCGGTGAGGGGCACGCCCGGCTGAACGAGGCCCCGCTCTTCCGCCTTGGCGCGGATGCGGGCGACGTCGAGGCCGGCGCCGTCGTCGCGGACGGTCACCAGGACCTGAGCGCCGGCATGCTCGGCCGTCAGGGCGATGCGGCCCGTCGGGTCCTTGCCGGCCGCCCCGCGCCGCCCGGGCGCCTCGACCCCGTGGTCGATCGCGTTGCGGATCAGGTGCACGAGCGGATCGGCCAGCCGCTCAATCACGGTCTTGTCGAGTTCGGTCTCCTCACCCTCGGTGACGAAGGCGACGGGCTTACCGAGATCGCGCGACAGGTCGTGGACGAGGCGCCGGAAGCGGCTGAACAGCGCGCCGATCGGCACCATCCGGATGCCCATCGTGGTGTCCCGCAGCCGGGCCGACAGGCGCTCGATCTCCTCCGCGATGGTCTTGATCCCGACATCCGTGTGCAGGCCGGCCAGCTGGCTGAGCCGCGCCTGGGCGATGACCAGCTCGCCGACCCGGTCCATCAGCTCGTCGAGCCGCTCCGCCTCCACCCGCATGGTGGTGGTGCCCTTCGGCGGCCCGCGGCGCTCGGACGGGCCGCGCACCGGCGCATCCCGCGTCGCGGCCGGCACGGGGATGGGGACGGGCGCCCACGCGACTTCGGCGGCCCGCGCGACCGGATCGGAACCGACTGGCGAGACCGATTCGGGCGCCGTGGCGGGAAGCCCGGGGGTGAGCGGCGCGAGGGTGAGCTCCATCGCGTCCTGCACGAACAGGAACACATCCTCGATCGTCGCCCGCGCGACGGGACCGACCAGGGTGACGTCCCAGCCGATATGCAGGCGCTCGGGCTTGAGATTCTCGAGATCCGGCAGGCCCTCGAGGCGGGGCACGACGGTGCAGGCGCCAAGCTCGCGCAGCTCGTCCAACAGGGCCAGCGGATTGGTGCCGTTCTGCAGGATCTCCGGCGCGAAGCCGATCCCGATCTGCCACCCGGTGGGCACGGACTCGGCCGGCGGCACCGCCACCGGCGCGGCCGTCGGCGCCGAAGCGCCGCCCACGAGCCGACCGAGCTCCGCCAGGATCGCGTCCCCGATCACCGCGGCATCGGGATCGGGGTCCTCGATCAGCGTGCGGATATAGTCCTTCGCCGAAAGGGCGACGTTGACGAGTTCCGCGCTGGTCGCGATTGCGCCACGCCGGACGAGGTCGAAGGCCGTCTCGAAATCGTGCGTGAAGGCGGCAACCCGGTCGAAGCCGAACATCGCGCCGGAGCCCTTGATCGTGTGCAGCGCCCGGAAGGCCGTGTCGATCAGCGTCGTGTCGTCCGGGCGGTCGCCCAGATCGAGCAGCGTGGTTTCCAGACGTTCGAGAAGCTCGTTGGCTTCCGCCAGAAAAACCTCTCGGGGATCCAGTGTGGTCATGGTCAAGCAGATCCGAGTACAGCGACATCGAACGCGGTCAGGCAATCGTCGGATCGACCGGCCACGTCTTTAGACAGTAGAAACAGATAATATTTTTGCGATGCGCTGGTGTTTCTGGCTAGAAGTCGCCGAACGAACGGCCAGCTCGAAGCCTACGCTTGTTTGTCTATGCCGATCATGAGTTCGAGTCTACAAAATTTCATTCAACGAACCGTGAGTCATGGAGGAACTTTACTGAGACCGTAAATGAATCTGGAACAAACAAATTGATCGCGCGACGGAGCGGAACTGTGATGCTTTTGCTATTAGCGGGGCATGAGTAATTTCGGCCGAAAGACTCAAAAACTATCTCGTCCGGCTTCACCGTAGAATTGGGTCGATTCTTGCTCTGCCGCTCTTCGCAAGGCTGCCGAGCGCAAACGGGACCGGCTCAAAACAGGTCTACCCCCGCGAGGGGATCGGTGCTGGACGCATCCGAACACGGCGCGGCGGGTGCTCCGAGCAGGCGTCGAGACATCCGGTCCCGGATCTCGCCGAGGGTGCAGGCCGCGATTGCCTCCGCGATCCAGGGTGATTCGGCTGTCGGGCTCAAACGAGGCCCGGCCGCCGCGCTGGTCTCTTCGGAGCGGTGGTGCAGGCTGGCCTCCGCGGCCCGGAGCAGAAGCTGCAGATTCTGCAGGCGCTGCTTCGCCAGATCCTGGAACTGCATGGTGACGATCGCCCCGGAGACGTCCCCGGCGATGGCCTCCGTGGTCCGAACGGTCTGCGACAGCACGTCGGCGAATCGCCGATTTTGATCGACCAGGGCCTCCATGACGAGGCGCACCCGGGCATCGGCCGCCTGGCTCTCCGCCGACATGTCGATCGTCGCGATGTCGTGCAGCAGGCTGTGGCTGCCGCGCAGGCCGGTCGCGATCGAGCCGATCTGACCCTTGATCACTCTCGAAAGCGCGTTGATGGAGCCCGCGAGCGCGCGGACCTCGTCGGCCACCACCGCGAAGGCTCGCCCGGCCTCCCCGGCGCGGGCCGCCTCGATCTTGGCGTTGAGCGCAAGGAGGTTGGTCTGGCGGTTGATCGTCTCGATCTGCGCCACGCTCCCGTCGATGGAGCCGAGTTCGCCGAGCACGGCGCTCAGCGCGTCCGTCAGGGTCGTTCCGCGGGAGGACAGCCAGATGATCTTGCCGATCAGCGCGGACAGGATCGTGCCGAGGCCCGACGCGACCTCCGCCAGGGGCTGTTCGGCCCCGTCGATCCGCACCGACTGGATCGCGCTCGCCAGCCCCTGCACGATCTCCGATTGGCCGCGGGTCGTGTCGGCGATCCGCTGGAACCGCTCCGACAATCCGTCGACGTGGCTCTCGATATCCGTCGAGACGATCCCGAGTTCGTCGATGACGGCGTCGAGCATGGCCCGCTGCCGGTCGGACAGGTCGAGCCAGACGTGAAGCTGGTCGGCCAGGCCGCGCGGTTCGGCGGCTGCTTCCCGGGATGGCTCCGCGTTCGGCCGGTTCACCGACCAAGGCTGCGCCTCCGCAGCGATGAACCCCGTCTCGTGGTGACTGAGTTGCGCGCGATCCCGGACGGACATCCGCGGGTATTCCTTACGCTCTGCCCGAGCAACCGACGGCGCCATACCATCGTTCTCCATCGTGTCCCAAGTGCTCGGCATCGTGGCCTGGGCAAACGATCCTTTCCCTCGGATCCCATTAAAAATGTATGCTCTAGTTTGCAATGAACCAAACTCCAGGATGGTGATTTTTCTTCGGCGTTAAATATCAATATTGAATCGTATATTTGGCGACACCGCTTTCGAGGGCAGAATGATCGCATCTAAATATATTAAAAGGTATTGGATATGCAAAACTAAATATTGATGGCTGTGCTTGAATACGCGAAGGTGCTGATTCAGCTCGGATGGAACGGTGGGTGTCGATTTTGTTTGACCGATGCGGGCCGATGGGGGAAAGCTTAAGCTATCCCATTGTTGAGGTGATCGGCGGGGATCGATCCGCGCACGCACATCCATCCGAGGCGTCATGTCCGAAGTCCGAACACTGAGAATGCCGGCGCACTGTGATCTTCGATCGGTCCAGTCGCTCCGGGACGAGATGCTCGCCGCCCTGGACGACACGACGGCGGTCACACTGGATTGCGGCGCCGTCGAGCGCGCCGATATGGCCTTCGTTCAGCTCGTCCTATCGGCCGGGCGGTCGGCGGCACGTCGCGGTTCGTTCCTCGCGTTGGCGAATCGGACCCCGGGTCTCGACGTCGCGTTTCACCGGGCGGGTTTCGATCCGTCCGCCCCGCCTATACCCGCCCTCTGACGCGCAGATCCGGATCACGCCATGGCTACCGTTCTCACGGTCGACGATTCACCGAGCATCCGCCAGATGATCAAGGTCGTGCTGGGACCAGCCGGTCATCGGGTGGTCGAGGCAGGCGACGGCGCGGAAGGCCTCGTCAAGGCCAAGGCCGAGCCGATCAATCTCGTGATCACCGACCTCAACATGCCGGTGATGAACGGGATCGAGATGATCCGGCAGCTCCGGCAGGTGCCCGCCTGCACAGGCGTGCCGATCCTGTTCCTGAGCACCGAGTCGGACGAAGGCATGAAGCAGCAGGACAAGTCCGCCGGCGCCACCGGGTGGATCACGAAGCCGTTCAAGCCGGAGCAACTCCTCGCAGTGGTCGCGAAGTTGATCCGCAGCTGAGCGGGGCCTGTCGCAAACCCGCGGTATTCGCCTTCTCGGCCGGAGGTCCGGCGCGCGTCTTGTATTGGGAGGGCGCCCGCAATCCGATCCGCCATCGCCGCCCTGCCTGCGCGGGACTGCTTCGATGACGGTCGGCCGCGGGCGTGCCGCGCGCTGGCGGTGGACAAGGCAATCTCCGGGTTCAGCACCACGGCGATCACAGTTCTGGCGGCTCCCGCCTCGGTCGGCGCGTCCGGGATGCCGTCGATCGCCTGGCGCCCGACTCCGGTATTCGCGTGGGGCGAACGCCGGTAGCCACAGCGGCAGGACGACAGGGCGGGCGACCCCAAGCGATACGGGGTGTTCCCGCTTCAGGGCGTATCCTGCCCGCCCCCGGGTGCCGCGCCCCTGTCACGTGCCTTGAGTGCATCCGCGAAGAGGCGGGCCACATCGCGATGGAACGCCGCCCGCGAATCGGGCCGCGTGTAGAACATGTGCCCACCCGGATAGACCGCCAGATTCAGGCGGCCGTTGGCGTAGGCCGGGACCTGCGCGAGCAGGAGTTTCGAGGCGAAGTACGGAGTCACCAGATCGGTGAAGCCGTGCGCCACGAGGACGCGCAGCCGCCCGTCGAGGGCCAGCGCGCCCTTGAGGTTGGACAGCACCTCCGGCGCCTGCCGTCCCGAGCCCCAGCTCCAGCCGTGGTTCACGGCGTTGCTCAGGAGCTCGTAGCGCATGTTCGGCACGGGCCATTTCAGCGTCCGGGCATACAGGTCGAGCATCGCGCTGGTGAGCGGCGCCTGAAGCGCGGTGAGTTGTGGATCTTCGAAGCTCGATTGCGCGGCGTCCGGGTTCGGGTCCCAGCCGGTGATGCCGGTGTCGTAGGCGCTGGCGACGCGGCCCTCGGCCCGGTCGATCTCCCGCTGGACGCTCCGCGTCGACAGCCGGGCCGCCTGGGCCCGCACGAGCGCGGCGTCGAGCCCGACCAGGGGCGCCACCTTGTCGGTCATCCGCGCCACTGCGGCGGCATCGGACGGGCCCTTCAGCAGGTCCGTCAGGTAGGGGCCGGAGGCGTAGGCCTCGGCCTCGCCGAGAAGGGCCGGGGTCGGCACGGTGCCCTTCCGCTCCAGCGCTCCGGCCGCGAGGGACGGGAGCTTGAGCACGTAGCCCCACGGATTGGCGCGGGGCGTCTCCAGCCATCCGAAATCCAGCACCGGCGAGAGCAGCACCATCCCGGAGAGGCCGACGCCGATCTCCTCCTGCAGCTTCTCGGCGATCAGGGGCCCCCGGAAGCCGCCGTAACTCTCCCCGACGAAGAATTTCGGCGCCGCCATGCGGTCGTTGATCCGCAGATAGCGGGCGATGGCCGCCGCCAGCGTCGAGGCGTCGGAATCGACCGACCAGTAGGCCTTGCCGTTGCCGTCCGCCGCGCGGCTGTAACCGGTGCCGACCGGATCGATGAACACGAGGTCGGTGAAGTCGAGCCACGTGCCGTCGTTGGGCGTGAGCGCCACGGCCTGCGACGGGCTGATGCTGTCCGTGCCCGTGGGCAGACGCCAGGGGCCGATCGCCCCGATGTTCAGATAGGCCGAGGCCGCCCCGGGGCCGCCATTCACCGCGAAGGTGACGGGTCGCGTGCGCCCGGCCTCCGGCGCCATCGTGTAGGCCACGTAGGCGATCTCGGCCTGGAGCTTGCCGGACTCGTCGACCAGCGGCAGGCTGCCCGCGGTGGCGGTGAAGGCGAGGCTCCGGCCATCGGGCAGCGTCACGCTCTGCTGCGTCACCGAATCGGGCGGCAGGCGGCGCCCCTCCGGGCCGCGCGGGGCCTGCTTGGATTCCGCCTGGGGATGGCCGTGCGGGGCCTCCTGGGCGCCGAGCGGCGGGCTTGAGCCCAGCGCCAGGGCGAGGCCGAGTGCGGCGCCGGCAAGTCGTCTGCTAAGGGTCACGGTCACGCCTTCTTGTTCCAGCGGCCCGAATCGTCCTGCTGCCAATAGGCGACCGCGTGGCCCGCCTCCTTGGCCTGCTTCCACTGCTCGCGGGCGCGCAGCAGCGCGTCCTGATCGGTCCCGTCGAACAGGATGCAGATCCGCGCGTAGGCATCCGCATCCGGCGGGAGATCGGCGCCCTCCACGAGGAAGCGGATCGAGGCCGCGTTGGGATTGACGTCCCGCAGGGTCAGCACCACCGGCTGGCTCCCCGCGTCGGGCTCGCGGTCGGTGCTGTGGGGCAGGAAGCTCTCGTCGGAATAGGTCCAGAGGTGGTCGTCGAGCGCCTGAAGGCGCTCCTCGCTGGCGGCCTGGATCGCGGCCTGCCAGCCGCGGTCGAGGGAACGCTCGACGAGGTTCGGCAGCACCTTCTCCAGGGGCTGTCGCTGCATGTGGTAGAACAGGATCTCGGTCACGGCGGCAGGCATATAGGGTCCCGCGCGCCGGCGCGAGGAGCGGCGCGCCGCCGCGGCCTCAGACCAGCCGGCTCTGCTCGATCGCCGCGCCGACGAACCCCTTGAACAGCGGGTGCGGCTCGAAGGGCCGCGACTTCAGCTCCGGGTGGAACTGCACGCCGATGAAGAACGGGTGCCCGACATGCTCCACCGTCTCGGGCAGGAGCCCGTCCGGCGATACGCCCGAGAAGCGCAGACCCTGGGCCTCCAGTCGCTCGCGATAGGCCATGTTGACCTCGTAGCGGTGTCGGTGCCGCTCGGAGATCTCCGCGGACCCGTAGATCTGCGCGATCTTCGATTCGGGATCGAGCTTCGCCTCGTAGGCGCCGAGCCGCATGGTGCCGCCGAGATCGCCGGCGGCCGCGCGCCGCTCCAGCTCGTTGCCGCGCAGCCACTCCGTCAGCAGGCCGACCACGGGCTCGGCGGTGTCGCCGAACTCGGTCGAATTGGCGTCCGGCAGGCCGGCGAGGGAGCGCGCCGCCTCGATCACCGCCATCTGCATGCCGAAGCAGATGCCGAGATAGGGGATGCGCTTCTCGCGGGCGAAGCGGGCCGCGCGGATCTTGCCCTCGGCGCCCCGCTGGCCAAAGCCCCCCGGCACGAGGATGCCGTTCAGGCCTTCCAGGAACGGCGCGGGGTCCTCACGCTCGAACACCTCGGCCTCGATCCATTCGAGGTTGACCTTCACCCGGTGGCTGATGCCGCCATGGGTCAGGGCCTCGGTAAGCGACTTGTAGGCGTCCTTCAGCCCCGTGTACTTGCCCACGATGGCAATCGACACCTCGCCCTCGGGATTGCGCACCCGCTCGGCGATGGTGCGCCAGCGGCTGAGGTCCGGCTCGCCGCCGTGCTCCAGCCCGAAATGGCCGAGCACCTCCCGGTCGAGGCCGGCATTCCGGTAGGACAGCGGCACCTCGTAGATCGACGCCACGTCGCGCGCCTCGATCACCGCCGTCTCGCGGACATTGCAGAACAGCGCCAGCTTGCGCCGCTCGTCGACGGGGATGTCCCGGTCGCAGCGGCAGAGCAGGATGTCGGGCTGGATGCCGATGGAGCGCAACTCCTTCACGGAGTGCTGCGTCGGCTTGGTCTTCAGCTCGCCCGCCGACGGGATGTAGGGCAGCAGCGTCAGGTGGACGTAGCAGCAGGTGCCGCGCGGCAGCTCCTGGCCGAGCTGGCGGATCGCCTCGAAGAACGGCAGCCCCTCGATGTCGCCCACCGTGCCGCCGATCTCGACCAGCACGAAGTCGAACGCGTCGTTGCCGTCGAGGACGAAGTCCTTGATGGCGTTCGTGACGTGGGGAATCACCTGGATGGTGGCGCCGAGGTAGTCGCCGCGCCGCTCCTTGGCGATGATGTCCTGATAGATCCGGCCCGTGGTGATGTTGTCGGCCCGGCTCGCCGGCACGCCGGTGAAGCGCTCGTAATGGCCGAGGTCGAGGTCGGTCTCGGCGCCGTCGTCGGTGACGAAGACCTCGCCGTGCTGAGTCGGGCTCATCGTGCCCGGATCGACGTTGAGATATGGGTCGAGCTTGCGCATCCGAACCCGGTAGCCGCGGGCCTGGAGCACCGCCGCGAGGGCCGCCGAGGCCAGTCCCTTGCCCAGGGAGGAAACCACGCCGCCGGTGATGAAAACGTACCGCGTCATGGGCCTTGATCCATAGAGAAGGTGCCGGCGTTTGCCAAACACCAATGACCCCGGCCCGTGCGAGGGCTGGGGATCGCTGGACGCATGGACGGGCCGGCCGGGGCCGGTCCGTCAGGGCTCGCGTGAGTCGTCGGGCCGCGCGGTCAGCGCGACTGCGGCGCGTCCGGCACCGTCGGCTGGGCCGGAGCCGCGGGCGGCGCGGCAGGCTGAGCGGGGGCAGGCTGAGCGGGGGCGGGCTGGGCCGGCGCCGTGGCTGGCGCCCGGTCCTGCTGCTGGCGCAGCGTGTCGAGCAGGTTGTCGGCCCCCGTCGGCTGCTTGGCGGGCTGGCCCGCGCTCTGCGGTGCGCCGGTGTCGAGGATCGACTTCGGCGCCTGCGAACGGTGCGACATGACGGCCAGCAGCAAACTGGTGGCGAAGAACAACGCCGCCAGGATGGCGGTGGCCCGCGTGAGGGCGTTGGCCTGGCCGCGGCCGGTCATGAAGCCGGCCACGCCGCCGCTGCCTCCGCCGCCGAGTCCGAGGCCACCCTCGGAGCGCTGCAGCAGCACGACGCCGATCAGCGCGAGCACGATGATGAGGTGGACGACGATCAGGACGGTCTGCATCGGTGTTCCGGAAGCGTACTCTGGTCCGCGCGTCGCTCCCCGAGGGCCGGCCGCAGGACCGGAAGGCGGGCGCGCAGGCGGCCGATGCGCAGGACAACAGCCACAGATGATCCCGGGCGCATACACCAATCGGGGTCCGGCGCCAACTCGCTGATCGGCCCGCGCCTGTCACGCGCATCCCTCGCGCCGGCGCGCCCGCTGTGCTCTGTCTGATGCGGAGGACGGATCTCACAAACCACCGTCCCATCCGGGAAGGACGCCATGCCGATCTCACGCCGCGCCGCGCTCGCCGCCGCCCTCGCAACATCCGCATTCATGGACACAGCGCTCGCCGCCGGGCAGCCCGGCGATCAGAAGGACGCCGTCGAGGGGCAGGTCGATGCCCTGACCAAGGCCATCCTGGCCGGCGACGGAGCCGCCCTCGACGCGCTCACCCTCGACGGGCTCAGCTATGGCCATTCGAGCGGCCTCGTGCAGGACAAGAAGGCCTTCATCGCGCCGCTGGCCAGCAAGCGCCAGACCTTCCCGAGCATCACCCTGTCGGACCGCTCGGTCTCGATCGTGGGCGACGATGCGATCGCCCGCCACGTCTTCACCGGCGAGGTGGTGACGGACGGCAAGTCCGCCCCCGTGCATATCGGCGTCCTGCAGGTCTGGCACCGCGACGGGGATCGCTGGCGCCTGCTCGCGCGTCAGGCCTTCAAGATCTGAGGTCGGCTCTCAGTACTTGGCCGGGACGTGCATCTCCGGCGGGATCGGCGCGCGGATGTAGTCCGCGTGCCGGACCCGATCGGGCAGCTGCACGGGCGGATGATCGACCTCGCCGTGGGGGATCTGCTCCAGCAGGTGGCTGATGCAGTTGAGCCGCGCGCGCTTCTTGTCCACCGCCTCGACCACCCACCAGGGCGCCTCGGGGATGTGGGTGCGCATCAGCATGTCCTCCTTGGCGCGGGTGTAATCCTCCCAGCGCCGCCGGGATTCGACATCCATCGGCGAGAGTTTCCACTGCTTCAGCGGGTCGGTGATGCGCATGTTGAAGCGCAGGGCCTGCTCCTCGTCGGTGATCGAGAACCAGTACTTCAACAGGATGATGCCGGAGCGGACCAGCATCCGCTCGAACTCGGGCACGGAACGGAAGAACTCCTCCACGTCCGCCTCGGTGCAGAAGCCCATGACGCGTTCGACGCCGGCGCGGTTGTACCAGGACCGGTCGAACAGCACGATCTCACCGCCCGCCGGCAGATGCGCGATGTAGCGCTGGAAGTACCACTGGGTGCGCTCGCGCTCGTTCGGCGCGGGCAGCGCCGCAACCCGGCAGACGCGGGGGTTCAGGCGCTGGGTGATCCGCTTGATCACGCCGCCCTTGCCGGCCGAATCGCGCCCCTCGAACAGCACGACCACGCGCAGCTTCTCGTGCTGGACCCAGTCCTGAAGCCGGACCAGCTCGTGCTGGAGGCGCAGCAATTCATGGAAGTAGAACCGGCGGTCGAGGCCGGATCCGGCGGCGCCTTCGAGGCTGTCGAGGCGATCCTCCTCGAAGCCGAGCTCGATCTCCTCATCGTAGCTGTCGAGGATCTCGCGGCGGATCGTCTCCAACAGAGCGGGGTCGGCGGGGGAATGGGCGTCCGTCATGATCCGAATCGCGGGTGGTGGAACACCGCGACCGTTAAACAGGATCGTGTGACAGCCCCGAGAACCTTGCGCGGGACCTCGGTGGGACGTCCGGCGAGCGTCCTTCTGCCTTCACGTGTAGGCGGAACAGATCCCGAGGAAATCCTCCGCCACGAGGCTCGCGCCCCCGACCAGCGCCCCGTCGACATTCTCCACCGACAGGAGCTCCCGGGCGTTGCCCGGCTTCACGGAGCCGCCATACAGGATGCGGATCTTCTGCGCCTCGTCGCCCACGAGCTTGTCGAGCATCTCGCGCAGCGACGCATGGACTTCCGCGATGTCGCGCGGGGTCGGGGTCCGGCCCGAGCCGATCGCCCAGACCGGCTCGTAGGCGATCACCGTGTCGGCCGCAG
This sequence comes from Methylobacterium guangdongense, assembly GCF_038442355.1. NCBI lineage: Bacteria > Pseudomonadati > Pseudomonadota > Alphaproteobacteria > Hyphomicrobiales > Methylobacteriaceae > Methylobacterium > Methylobacterium guangdongense. The sequence goes on along the minus strand of NZ_JBBXMX010000001.1, from coordinate 293,661 downwards.
TGGCGCCCTTCGGCAGGCCGATGGCCAGCTGGGCGCGGACGATGTCGAGCGCGCGGCCCTGCTCGCGCTCCTCGATGGTCTCGCCCACGCAGATGATGCCGCACAGGCCGGCCCGCCGGGCCCCGAGCGCCTTGGCGTGGACGCCGTCATCGGTCTCGTGGTGGTAGGCGCGACGCTCGGAATGGCCGACGATCACGTAGCGGGCCCCGAGATCGGCCAGCATCTCGGCCGAGATCGAGCCCGTGAAGGCCCCGTTCGGCCGGGCGTGCAGGTTCTGGCCGCCGATGGCGATGGGCGAACCGGCCGCCGCCGCCACGCAGGCGCTGATCAGCGTCGCGGGCGGGCAGATCAGCACGTCGATTCGCTCGGCCAGCGCCGGGGTGAGGCCGTTGCGGATCGCCTCGACCACCTGGATCGACGCCCGCGTGCCGTTCATCTTCCAGTTGCCGGCGACCAGCGGTCTGCGACCCGACTGCGTCATTCCCGTCCCGCCTCGCTTTTGCCGTTCGCAAGTTGCCGCGGCCTACCAGAGCGAGCTTGAGCGTGCAAACCGCGGCAGACAGCGGAGCCTTTGCCTGTGGACGCGAATGGTCTATCGCGGTCGCCTTTCAGGACACGCGCCGGCCCGGCGACGGGGCGGCCGCCGCAGGTATCCAAGCGCAGATCATGCTTCAGGGCATCCGCAACGCCAGCCAGCACTGGCTCGGCAAGATCGTCTTGACGATCATCTTCACCCTGCTCATCGCGGGCGTGGGGATCTTCGGTGTGGAAGAATTCTTCCGCGGCGGCGCCAGCAATCAGGTGGCGAAGGTCGGCAGCACGCCGATCACCACCGAGCAGGTGCGCCAAGCCTACCAGAACCAGCTGCAGCGCTATCAGGCGCAGCTGAAGCGTGCGCTCACCCCCGATCAGGCGCGGATGCTCGGCCTCGACCGGCAGGTGATGGCCCAGCTGATCACCGAGGCCGCCCTCGACCAGAAGACCCACGACCTCGGCCTCGCGGTGCCGGATTCGGCGGTGATCCGGGCGATCCACGACGAGAAGAGCTTCCAGAACGCGCAAGGCCAGTTCGAGCCGCAGCTGTTCTACCAGACGCTGCAGCGTGCCGGCCTGAACGAGGGGATGTTCGTGCGCGAGCAGCGCTCGGTGATCGCCCGGCTGCAGCTCGCCGAGGCCGTTTCGTCCGATCTGCACGTGCCGGTGGCCCTGCGCGAGGCGGTCCACCGCTACACCACCGAGCGCCGCGCGGCGTCCTACCTGATGCTGACCCCCTCGACCGCCGGCCAGATCCCGGATCCGACCGAGGACGAACTCAAGACCTGGTACGAGGCCAACAAGTCTGGCTTCCGTGCCCCCGAGTTCCGGTCCGCAAACCTGCTGGTGGTCGATCCGGAGGCCATGGCCAAGCCCGACGCCATCAGCGACGCCGACGCCCGCGCCGCCTACAATCTCAACAAGGAACGCTTCGGCAGCCCGGAGAAGCGCACGATCCAGCAGATCGTCTTCCCCGATCACGCCGCCGCCGAGGCGGCCCGCAAGGCGATCGAGGATGGCTCCAAGACCTTCGAGGCCGTCGCGACCGAGCGCGGCACCGACGACAAGGACCTCACCCTCGGGACGCTGAGCAAGGCCGAGCTGTTCGACACCACGGTGGCCGACGCCGCCTTCGCGCTGCCGGAGAATGGGGTGAGCCAGCCGGTCCAGGGCCGGTTCGGCACGGTGCTGCTGCGCGTCACCAAGATCAAGCCCGGGACCGTGAAGCCGTTCGAGGAGGTCGAGGGCGAGATCCGCAAGGGCCTGGCGCTCGCCCGTGCCCGCGACGCCATGGAGACCACCCGCGACGCGATCGAGGATCAGCGCGCCGGCGCCAAGCCGCTCACCGATATCGCGGCCGAGCGGAACCTCAAGCTGATCACCGTGAAGGCCGTGGATCCGAACGGCAAGGATCCCGAGGGCAAGAAGGTCACCGACATCCCGGATGCCGACACCACGCTGCCGGCCCTGTTCCGCGCCGAGATCGGCGGCGACAACGAGCCCCTGCGCACCAAGGCCGGCGGCTACGTCTGGTACGACGTGACCAACATCGATCCGGCCCACGACAAGCCGCTCGACCAAGTGAAGGACGGCGTGAAGGCCGGCTGGACCGCCACCGAGATCGCCAAGCGCCTGCAGGCCAAGGGGCGCGAGCTGGTCGAGAAGGTCAACAAGGGCGAGTCCATGGAGGACGTCGCCAAGGAGGTCGGCGTCAACCTGCAGGACGCGCAGGATCTGACGCGCAACCAGGCCAAGGACATGCTGACCGCCGATGACGTGAACCTGATCTTCGCGACGCCGGTGGGCAAGGCCGGCACCGCGGCGGCGAACGATTCCCGCGCGGTGTTCAAGGTGACGTCCGCGACGATGCCGGCCTTCGTGGCCGACAGCCCGAGCGACCGGACGGTCAGCCAGAACTTCCAGGCCGCCCTCGCCGACGACGTGCTGTCCGAGTACATCACCGAGGTCCAGAAGAACGCCGGCGTGACGGTCGATGCGACGGCCCTGCGCCGGGCCATCGGCGGCGAGTATTGAGGCGATGGCCGAGGCTTCCGATTACGCGGCCTTCGCGGGGCGCTACGAGGCCGGGCAGCCGAGCGTCATCGCCCTGAGCCTCGTCGCCGATCTCGAAACGCCCGTCGCGGCCTTCCTCAAGCTGCGGGCGCGGCATCACGGGCCGGCCTTCCTGCTCGAATCCGTCGAGGGCGGCGCCGTGCGCGGGCGCTACTCGATGATCGGCCTCGATCCGGACCTGATCTGGCGCTGCCGGGACGGCGCGCCGGCCATCGCCCGTGGCGCCGACCTAACCGCCTTCGAACCCGACGACCGGGCGCCGCTCGCGAGCCTGCGCGCGCTCATCGCCGAGAGCGCCATCGGTGACGAGGGCCAGGACCTGCCGCCCATGGCGGCGGGCCTGTTCGGCTATCTCGGCTACGACATGGTCCGCGCCATGGAGCGGTTGCCGGAGCCGAATCCCGATCCGCTCGGCGTGCCGGACGCGATCCTTGTGCGTCCGCGCGTGATGGTGGTGTTCGATTCCATCCGCGACATCATCACCGTGGTCTCGCCGGTGCGGCCTGCCGCCGGTATCACCGCCCGCGCGGCCTACGAGGACGCGTTGCAGCGCCTCGACCGGGTGGCGGAAGCCCTCGAAGGGCCGCTGCCGATCGAGGCGCGGATCGACCTGTCGGCGGTCGCCCCTCCCGAGCCGGTCTCGAACACGACGCCGGACGACTTCTTCGCCATGGTGGCGCGGGCCAAGGAGTACATCGTCGCGGGCGACGTGTTCCAGGTGGTGCTGTCGCAGCGCTTCTCGGCGCCGTTCACCCTGCCGGCCTTCAGCCTGTACCGGTCGCTCCGGCGCACCAACCCGGCGCCGTTCCTCTGCTACCTCGACTTCGAGGCCTTCCAGATCGTCTGCTCCTCGCCGGAAATTCTGGTGCGGGTGCGCGACGCGATCGTCACGGTCCGTCCGATCGCCGGCACCCGCCGCCGCGGCGCGACGCCGGCCGAGGACGTGGCGCTCGCCGAGGAGCTGCTGGCCGACCCGAAGGAGCGCGCCGAGCACCTGATGCTGCTCGACCTCGGCCGGAACGATGCCGGCCGGGTCTCGCGGATCGGCAGCGTGCGGGTGACGGATTCGTTTTTCATCGAGCGCTACAGCCAGGTGATGCACATCGTGTCGAACGTCGAGGGCGACCTCGATCCGCGCCACGATCCCCTCGACGCCCTGGCGGCGGGCTTCCCGGCCGGCACGGTCTCCGGCGCCCCGAAGGTGCGGGCGATGGAGATCATCGACGAGCTGGAGCGGGAGAAGCGCGGGCCGTACGCCGGCTGCATCGGCTATTTCGGTGCGCGGGGCGAGATGGATACCTGCATCGTGCTGCGCACCGCGGTGGTGAAGGACGGGCGGATGCACGTCCAGGCCGGCGCCGGGATCGTGTACGATTCCGATCCGGCCTCCGAGCAGCAGGAATGCGTCAACAAGGCCAAGGCTTTGTTCCGGGCCGCCGAGGAGGCGGTGCGGTTCGCGGCGCAGGCGAAGCGGGGGCAGTAGGCACATGGGCTGATGAGCCGCTTCGCGGCTTGTTTTGTGCCGGATCCCGGATCAGGTTCCGCTGTCGCTCCACCTGTCCGGGAAAAGGGGCGGAGCAGAATGAAGCGCCGACCCTTTCCCGGGCGCATGCAGCGAAAGCGGAATGCGATACGGGATCTAGCACAGGAACCGCCGCACAGCGGCGCCAGATAAAATCCAAGCACCCGGCACGGTTGACCGCTCGCCCACGAGCGGTCACATCGCCCCCATGCCCGAGCGTGCCGCCGCGATGTCCAACGTCCTCGTCATCGACAACTACGATTCCTTCACGTGGAATCTGGTCCACCTGATCGGCCCGCTCTGCGGCGCGATCGACGTGGTGCGCAACGATGCACTGACCATCGACGACATCCGCGCGAAGGCCCCGGACGCGATCGTGCTGTCGCCCGGCCCCTGCACGCCCAACGAGGCGGGCATCTGCCTCGACGTGGTGCGGGATTTGTCCGAAGAGATTCCGATCTTCGGCGTCTGCCTCGGCCTTCAGGCGATCGGGCAGGCCTTCGGCGGGGACGTGGTGCGGGCGCCGTTGCCCCTGCACGGCAAGGTCTCGACCATCCGCCATGGCGCGAGCGGCTTGTTTCGCGGCCTCAACGACAGTTTCGAAGCGACGCGCTACCATTCCCTGGTGGTCGATCGCGCGAGCTGCCCGGCGGCCCTGAAGGTCACCGCCGAGGCGGACGGCCTGATCATGGGGCTGGAGCATGCCGAGCGCCCGCTCCACGGCGTGCAGTTCCATCCGGAGAGCATCCGTTCGCAGCACGGCACCGAGATCGTGAAGAATTTTCTGGATCTCGCCGCCGCCTGGAACGCGGCGCGTGACAGGACCCGCGCCGACGTGCATTGACCGAAGGAGGCCGGGGCGGCCCTCCGACAGAGCGCATGGACAGTTTCAGACCCCATCTCGCGAAGGTCGCCGGGGGCCTCGCCCTCGACCGCGCCGAAGCGCGCGCGGCCTTCGACGACCTGTTGTCGGGCGAGGTGACGCCGGTCCAGGCCGGCGCCTTCCTGGCCGCCCTCAAGGTGCGCGGCGAGACCGTCCAAGAGATCGTCGGCGCCGCCGAGGCCATGCGGGCGCGCATGACCCGCGTCGCGGCGCCCGAGGGCGCCATCGACGTGGTCGGCACCGGCGGAGACCATTCCGGCAGCGTGAACGTGTCGACGCTCGCCGCGATCCTGGTGGCGGCCTGCGGCGTGCCGGTCGCCAAGCACGGCAATCGCGCCGCAACCTCCCGCTCCGGCGCCGCCGACGTGCTGGCGGCCCTCGGTGTGCGGCTCGGGCTCGATGCCGCGGGGCAGGCGCGCTGCCTGGAGGCGGCCGGCCTGTGCTTCCTGTTCGCCCAGACCCACCACCCGGCAATGCGCCACGTCGCGCCGGTACGCTCGGAACTGCCCGTGCGGACGATCTTCAACCTGCTGGGGCCGCTGAGCAATCCGGCCGGTGTCGCCTATCAGCTGTTCGGCGTGGCCCAGGAGGCCCTGGCCGAGCCGTTGACCCGCGTGCTCGCCGAACTCGGCAGCCGCCGGGTCTGGACCGTCCACGGTTCCGACGGGCTCGACGAGATCACCGTCACCGGGCCGACCCAGGTCGTTGCCCTGGAGGAAGGCCGGATTTCGCGCTTCTCGATCGATCCGCGCGACCTCGGCCTGACGCTGCGCGCGCCCGACGAGTTGCGCGGCGGCGATCCCGCCGACAACGCCCGGGCGCTGGAGGCGGTGCTTGCCGGTGCGCGTAACGCCTACCGGGACATTGCGGCGCTCAACGCGGGCGCCGCACTCGTCGTCGCGGGGGCCGCGCCGACCCTGGCGGACGGGCTCGCGCGGGCGCAGGATGCACTCGATTCCGGGGCGGCTCGGGCGACGCTCGCCCGCCTTGTCCGGGCTTCGAACGACCACTCCAACGGGCAGGAGGGCCGATGAGCTCGCTGACGCAAGAGCCGACCCATGAGACCGGCGTCGCGGCGGCGCCCGAGCGGCCGAACGTGCTGGCCAAGATCGAGGCCTACAAGCGCCGGGAGATCGCCGAGGCGAAGCTGCGCGTGCCGCTGGCGAAGCTCGAACGCAAGGTCGCGCAGGCCGATCCGGTGCGCGGCTTCGCGGCGGCGATCCGGGCGCATCTGACGGAGGACCGTCCGGCGCTCATCGCCGAGGTGAAGAAGGCCTCGCCCTCGAAGGGCCTGATCCGGGCCGATTTCGACCCCGCCACCCTGGCGGCCGCCTACGAGGCCGGGGGCGGCACCTGCCTCTCGGTGCTGACCGACGAGCCCTCGTTCCAGGGCCGGCCCGAATACCTGACCGCGGCCCGCGCGGCCTGCGGCCTGCCGGTCCTGCGCAAGGACTTCATGTTCGAGCCCTATCAGGTCTACGAGGCCCGGGCCTGGGGGGCGGACTGCATCCTCGTCATCATGGCCTGCCTCGACGACGACGAGGCCGTCGCCCTGGTCGAGACGGCGCATCTCCTCGAGATGGACGTGCTGGTTGAAGTCCACGACGAGGCCGAGCTCGCCCGGGCGATCCCGCTCGGCACCGCGATGATCGGCATCAACAACCGCAACCTGAAGACCTTCGAGGTTTCGTTCGACACGGCGATCCGCCTCGGCGCCGGCATCCCGTCGGACCGGATCGCGGTGGCCGAGAGCGGCATCGGCGACCATGCCGACGTGGCCCGCCTCGGGAAGCACGGCCTCGGCGTGGTGCTGGTCGGCGAGAGCCTGATGCGGCAGGCCGATGTGACGGCGGCGACCCGCGCGCTGCTGTTCGGCACCGGCAAGGCCGGCAAGGCCGGGAAGAAGGGCTGAGCGATGGAGCCCGGCGCGACGCTCACCCATCTCGACACCAGCGGCGCGGCCAACATGGTCGACGTGACCGATAAGCCCGCCACCGATCGCACGGCCCGGGCGGAGGGCGCGATCGTGATGGAGCCGAACACGCTGACCTTGATCCGCGAGGGCGATGCCAAGAAGGGAGACGTCATCGGCACCGCGCGCCTCGCCGGCATCATGGCGGCCAAGCGCACCCACGAGCTGATCCCCCTCTGCCACCCGCTGCTGCTGTCCAAGGTTCGGGTCGAGATCGAGCCCGATGATGCGCTGCCGGGCCTGCGCATCGCCGCCGAGGTGCGGGTGCAGGGGCCGACCGGCGTCGAGATGGAGGCGCTCACCGCCGTCTCGGTGGCGTGCCTCACGGTCTACGACATGGTGAAGGCGGTCGACCGCGGCATGCGGATCGAGGGCATCCGGCTGATCGCCAAGGATGGCGGACGCTCCGGGGCCTACCGGGCGCCCGGGGCATGAGCGGCCTGATCCCGGTCGCCGAGGCGCTGGCGCGGGTCCTGGCGAGCGTGACCGGCCCGGTCGAGGCCGAGCGCGTGACGCTGTCGCAGGCCGCCGGGCGGGTGCTCGCGGCCGACATCGTGGCCACCCGCACGCAGCCGCCCTTCCCGGCCTCCGCCATGGACGGCTACGCGGTGCGCAGCGCCGAGGCCGCCGCCGCGGGGGCGTCCTTGCGCGTGATCGGGACCAGCGCGGCCGGCCACGGTTTTTCCGACACGATCGGTCCCGGCGAGGCGGTGCGGATCTTCACCGGTGCGCCGGTGCCCGAGGGCGCGGACGCGATCCTGATCCAGGAGGATGCGCAGGCCGAGGGCGAAACCGTGCGCGTCGTCGAGCCGGTCGAGCCGAAGCGGTTCATCCGCCGGGCCGGGCTCGACTTCACGGCCGGCGAGACGTTGCTCACCGCAGGCCTGACCCTGGACGCAAGGCGCCTCGCCCTGGCGGCGGCGGCGGGCCATCCGCGCCTTCCGGTCCGGCGTCGGCCGCGTGTGGCGATCCTGGCGACCGGGGACGAGTTGGTCGAGCCCGGCGCGACGCCGGCCTGGGACCAGATCGTCGCCTCGAACAGCCTCGCCCTCGGGGCGCTCGCCGCCGAGGCGGGGGCGGAGATCATCGACCTCGGCATCGCGGCGGACGATCACGCCGCCCTGGAAGACGCGTTCCGGCGCGCCCGGGAAGCCCGCGCCGATCTGCTGATCACGCTCGGCGGCGCCTCGGTCGGCGACCACGATCTCGTCCAGGCGGCGCTGGCTCGGGAGGGTCTGGAACTCGGCTTCTGGCGGGTCGCGCTCCGGCCCGGCAAGCCGCTGATGCACGGCCGCCTCGGCGACATGCTGGTGATCGGGCTGCCGGGGAACCCGGTCTCGTCCATCGTCTGCGGGCTGCTGTTCGTCGTGCCGGCGATCCGCGCGCTCCAGGGCGACCCCCAGGCGGGGGCCGACCGCAGCGAGCCGGCCACGCTCGGCCGCGACCTCGACGCCAATGACGGGCGAGCCGATTACATGCGTGCCCGCCTCGCGGTCGAGCCGGGCCGGCTTCCGGTGGCGACGCCCGAACAGCGCCAGGATTCCTCCATGCTGGCCGTCCTGGGCCAGGCCGAGGCCTTGCTGATCCGCGCGCCGCACGAGCCCGCCGCCCGGGCCGGCGATCCCTGCCGCATCATCCGGCTCGATCGCCGCCTGCTCTGAGCGGGTCGGGGACGACCCGCCACACCTTGAGGGGACCGGGCAAGTCCAGGCGCTCCAGCCGACCGGATCGCGCCGTGCCCTCGGCCAGCCGCGTGGCGAAGGCCGACTCCGGCTGGAGATCATCGGCCGGCCGGGCCGGGCAGGCGACGAGGTAACGGACGCCGAAGCGCGTCAGCACCTGCTCCAGATCCGCCTGCGTACCGCCCAGCCCTTCGATCGCCGCGGTGAGCCCGGGGATCGCCCGATGATAGGGGGCCGCCACCACCGCGTGCGGCGTGTGCAGCAGGATCGCGGGCCCCATGAAGATCGGCGCCAGGACGGTGCCGGCCGGCAGGGTCTCAAGGGGGGCCAGCGCCGCCTCGCTGCGGCAGGCGATCGCGCCGGCCGGATCGGGCGCCGTGCGCGCGGTGGGCATCAGCGTCTCGGCCACGACCGCGGGCGCCATCCAGAGCGTGCTCACGAGGCACCCGCCGAGCAGCGCGACGCCCCAGCGGGGCAGCTCGGTTCGCCCCGCGTCGCTTCGGAGCGCTCTGTCGAGGACGGCACCCGCGACCAGCGGCACGAAGCCCGACGCGATGTAGAGGCCGCGGAACTGGAACAGGCCGAGGATCAGGCCGGGCCAGAGGAACAGGGCTGTCACCGCCCAGGCACGCCGCCGCTCCCCGCGCCATGCCATCCCGGTCGCGACCGCGGTGGCGAACAGAACGACCGGATAGAACACCAAGGCTTCCCACTGCCCCCGGGCGACGAGTTTCGGGAGCGAAGCCATCTCGTTCACCGTCAGCAGCCAGTGGTCCCGCACCAGGGGCGTCATGTCGGGGAACGGGCCGCCCAGGCAGACCGGGAAGGCGACGGCAAAGCCCGCGAGCAGGATCACCCCCAGGAGGCCGGCGAGCGTGACCCGTGCCCGAACCGAAGCGAGACGCTCTCCGGCCGCAACGGCGCAGACGGTGAGGAGCAGGCCTCCGAGGGCGAGCCAAAGCCAGGGTGGCGAGAGCGCGTCGCAGCGCGTCGTGGTCCAGTGTTCGGGCCCCGTCTGCGCGACGAACAGCACCGGCGCGGCGAGCCCGAGGCCCAGGCCGAAGCCGGCGAGCAGCGGCAGAGCGGGGCGCCCGCGCAGGCACCAATCCCCCATGAGAAACAGGGCCGCCGCGGTGATCGATGGCAGCCCCTCCAGACCGATCGCCAGCGACAGGGCCGCGAGCCCGCCGCCGATCAGGCCGCTCCGAACGCCGCCCCGGATCATGCAGAAAGCCAGCCCAATCATCGTGATGATCTGAACATTGTGGTGATCGACCCGCCCGGCCGCGAACTGGATGGTCACCCCGAAGGTCTGCGTCGCCACGATCAGGGCGAGCACGGCGGCGCGGCTGCCGAACTGTGTCCGCACGCCGCGATGGAGCACGCCGCAGAACAGCCCGAACAGCAGCAGCGGCCACAGGACGGCCGCGAGCCCCTCCGCGAGGCTGCGGCCGGCCAGCGGCGTCAGAGCCAGGATCAGCCCCGCGATCGGGGCATCCACCAGGCGCGACCAGTGGCTCGGCACGCCCGCGGGCGGCAGGAAACGATGCTGGATGATGTCGTACCAGCCCTGGCCGGACAGAAGATCGCGCACCTCCGCGAGGCGCATGGCGTCGTCGGTATCCGGCACGCGCAGATGGTGGATCGTGGCCCACAGGTCGGCGGGCGGCACCATCGTCACGACGCCCAGGATGACCAGCGCCCACAGGATGGTGCTGGGCTCGATCCGAGGGATCGGCCGGGCGGTCGGCTGTGCCGGAGCGGACATGGTGCGTCTTCAAGGCGGGCGGCCGGGGCCCTCCGGCGGCGAGGATGCGGCGACAGGCTTAACGACCGGTCAAGACTTCGCGCTTTCCTCCGCTTCGGGAGCTCGCGCGAACCGGAGATCGCCGGCGAGCGACGATTTTGCACGCCGGACATTGGCATTCGCCAGCGCGATACGCCTGTATCGCCAGCGATTCCTTAACCATGCCTCCGCATCCTGCCCGAAGGTCGGCGCTGCGCGCGTCGTGCGACTTACGAATCGCCGGAGCACGGGATGAGCCACCACACCGAGACGCTGGTGATCGGCGCGGGGCCCGCGGGCCTCACCGCCGCCTACCTGCTGTCGAAGCAGGGCCGGTCCGTCACGGTTCTGGAGCGCGATCCGGCCCGGGTCGGCGGCATCTCACGCACGGTCTCGCACAACGGCTACCTGTTCGACATCGGCGGCCACCGATTCTTCTCGAAGTCCAAGGCCGTGGTCGATCTCTGGGACGAGATCCTGCCCAACGACTTCATCGAACGCCCGCGCCTGTCGCGGATCTACTATCGCGGCCGCTACTACGCGTATCCGCTCAAGGCCTTCGAGGCGCTGAAGAATTTGGGCATCTTCACGAGCGCGGCCTGCATGGCGTCCTATGCCTGGGCCCGTCTGCGCCCGGTTCGGGAGCCGAAAACCTTCCACGCCTGGGTGCGCAACCAGTTCGGCGAGCGCCTGTTCGCGATCTTCTTCAAGACCTACACCGAGAAGGTGTGGGGCATGTCGTGCGACGCGATCTCGGCCGATTGGGCGGCCCAGCGCATCAAGGGGCTCGACCTCGGCGCGGCGATCCGCGACGGGATCAAGCGCTCGCTCGGCCTGCGCAAGCCCGCCAAGGCCGGCGGCCCGGTGATCAAGACGCTGATCGAGTCGTTCCGCTACCCGCGGCGCGGCCCCGGCATGATGTGGGAGGCCGCCGCCGCCAAGATCCGGGCGCAGGGTGGCAAGGTGCTGCTCGACCGGGGCGTCGATTCCCTCACGTACGATGCCGGCACCGGCATCTGGACCGTGGCGGCCCGCAGCGCCGATGGCAGCCGCGAGACCTTCACGGCCCGCCACGTGGTCTCGTCGGCCCCGGTGCGCGAGTTGGTCGATTCGATCCGGCCGCGGCCGCTGAGCACCTTCAACGCCCGGTCGCTGAAGTACCGCGACTTCCTCACGGTCGCCCTCATCGCCAAGTCCAAAAACGATTTTCCGGACAACTGGATCTACATCCACGATCCGTCCGTGAAGGTCGGGCGGGTGCAGAACTTCCGCTCGTGGTCGCCCGAGATGGTGCCGGACGAAGACCACACCTGCCTCGGCCTCGAATATTTCTGCTTCGAGGGCGATGGGCTCTGGAACGCCGCGGATGACGACCTCGTGGCCCTCGCCAAGCGCGAGATCGGGCAGATCGGCCTGATCGATCCTGCCGAGGTGGTCGATGCCTGCGTGGTCCGGCAGGCCAAGGCCTATCCGGTCTACGACGAGGAGTATGCCGACCACATCGCCACGGTGCGCCGGGAGCTGGAGCGGGATTTCCCGACCCTGCACCTCGTCGGCCGCAACGGCATGCACAAGTACAACAACCAGGACCACGCGATGATGACCGCGATGCTCACCGTGGAGAACATCCTGGCCAACAAGCGCCGGCACGATGTCTGGCGGGTCAACGAGGATGCCGAATACACCGAGGCCGGCGTATCGGGGGCCGAGGCGGCGCTGGGTAGCGAAAGGCTCGTGCCGCGCAAGGTCGCCTGAGCGGCGACAGGGTGCGGGCCGCGTCACCGGCGCGGCTTGTCCCTCGAACTGTCGGCTCTATCGTCGCTCCCGGACACGCCCAACACCAGGGCGGCCGGGAGGAAGTAGTACGATGCGATCATTGATCATCGCCGCCCTGTTGGCGGGCGTCGCCGCGCCGGCCCTGGCGCAGGGCGTCGCCCCCGCCGAGACCAAGGCCAAAGCCGACGACCTGCAGAAGCTCGAAGGCATGCACAGCACCAACACGCAGGCCGCCCCCGAGATTCCGCAGACCGGCCGGCGTGCCGACGCGATCCGCAAAAACCTGTCGAAGATCAAGCTTCCGGACGGCTTCAAGATCGACCTCTACGCCGTGGTGCCGGATGCCCGCGCCATCGCGGTCGGCCCCAATGCCGGGGTGCTGTTCGTCGGCACGCGCAAGAGCAAGATCTACACGGTCACCGACCGCGACAAGGATCGGGTCGCCGACGAGGTCCGCGCCTTCGCGCCGGGCATCGAGTTCAAGATCCCGAACGGCGTCTGCTTCTCGAAGGACGGCGTGCTCACCGTGGTGGAGCAGAACCGCGTGCTGGCCTTCCCGGCCGCCGAGTTCTTCTATGAGAACCCGGATGTCGCCGCGGGCGTGCTGATCAAGCAGGGCGATCTGATCCCGGCCGCGGAAGAAAGCTTCAACCACACCGCCCGGGTCTGCCGGGTCGGCGCCGACGGCAAGACCTACATCGCCCTCGGCCAGCCCTACAACGTGCCCCCGGCCGAGAAGATGGACCTGTACAAGAAGGTCGGCATCGGCGGCATCATCCGCATCGACGCCGACGGCAAGAACCGCGAGGTCTACGCGACCGGCATCCGCAACTCGGTGGGGATGGATTTCAACACCGACAAGACCCTCTGGTTCACCGACAACCAGGTCGACGGTATGGGCGACGACAAGCCGCCGGGCGAGCTGAACCACGCCACCAAGGCGGGCGAGAATTTCGGCTTCCCATGGTTCGGCGGCGGCGCGGTCCGCACCGTCGAGTACAAGGACCAGACGCCCCCCGCCGACGCGGTCGCCCCGATGGCCGAATTGCCGCCGCACGCAGCCGATCTCGGCATGACCTTCTACAACGGCAAGCAGTTCCCGGCCTCGTACAAGGGCGGGATCTTCATCGCCGAGCACGGCTCGTGGAATCGCACCCAGCCGATCGGCGCCCGGGTGATGTTCGCCAAGCTCGGGGCCGACGGGAAGGTCGAGTCGGTCAAGCCGTTCGCGGAGGGTTGGCTCACGGGTGACGGCGAGTATCTCGGCCGGCCGGTGGACGTGGCGGTGATGCTCGACGGCTCGCTGCTGGTCTCGGACGATTCCGCCGGGGCGATCTACCGGATCTCTTACGAGAAGTAGCTTTTTGTGACTCGGCGCCTCCCTGCGCGGGAGGCGCTGCCGTTGCTGGCCAGCGCAACCCGCCCCCTCTCCCGTGCGGGAGAGGGTTGGGGTGAGGGACGAGAAGGTTCAGGACTGAGCACAGCCTGACGGCATGTGCCGGTCGCGCCGCTTTCTGAGAGTTCTCATCCCTCACCCTGTCCCTCTCCCGCACGGGAGAGGGGACCCGCGCCTCGCTCGGAGGCGATCGGGCTTGTATCCAATGGTCCTTGAGTTCGCCCGATGATCCGTCCGCTTCTCGTTCTGCTCGCCACCCTCGTCCCGCTCGCGGCCCAAGCCGGCGATGCCGCCGCGGGCAAGAAGCGCGCGACCGCCTGCCAGACCTGCCATGGGATGGACGGACTCTCGAAGCTGCCGGAGGCGCCGAACCTCGCCGGGCAGGTCGAGCCGTATCTCGTCAAGCAGCTGACCGACTACCGCGACGGCAAGCGGCAGAACGAGATCATGAACGTTGTCGCGAAGGAGCTGTCGGACGCCGATATCGCGAATCTGGCGGCGTACTATTCAGGGATTCAAGTCGACGTGCTGCCGCCGGGATGAGGGGGCGTCTCCCTCCCCCGCAGAGGGGGGAGGGGATGCACGTGGTGGATCAATCGTCCATCTTCAGCGCCGCGATGAACGCCTCCTGCGGGATCTCCACGCGCCCGAACTGGCGCATCTTCTTCTTGCCTTCCTTCTGCTTGTCCAAAAGCTTGCGCTTGCGCGAGATGTCGCCGCCGTAGCACTTGGCGGTGACGTCCTTGGACAGGGCCTTGATGGTCTCGCGGGCGATGATCTTGCCGCCGATCGCCGCCTGGACGGGGATCTGGAACAGGTGGCGGGGGATCAGGTCCTTCAGCTTCTCGCACATGGCCCGTCCGCGCGACTCGGCGCGGGTGCGGTGGACCAGCATCGAGAGGGCGTCGACCGGCTCGGCGTTGACGAGGATCGACATCTTCACGAGGTCACCCTCGCGGTAGTCCGACACGTGGTAGTCGAACGAGGCGTAGCCCTTCGAGATCGACTTCAACCGGTCGTAGAAGTCGAACACCACTTCGTTCAGCGGCAGGTCGTAGACCACCATGGCGCGCTTGCCGACGTAGTTGAGGTCGATCTGCACGCCCCGGCGGTCCTGGCAGAGCTTGAGCACGCCGCCGAGATAATCGTCGGGCGTCAGGATCGTGGCGCGGATCCAGGGCTCCTCGATCGTCTCGATCTTCATGATGTCCGGCATGTCGGCCGGGTTGTGCAGTTCTTTCACCTCGCCGTCGCGCATCTTGAGGCGGTAGACCACCGAGGGCGCGGTCGAGATCAGGTCGAGGTTGAACTCGCGCTCCAGTCGCTCCTGGATGATCTCCAGGTGCAGCAGCCCGAGGAAGCCGCAGCGGAAGCCGAAGCCGAGCGCGGCCGAAGACTCCATCTCGTAGGAGAACGAGGCGTCGTTGAGCCGGAGCCGGCCCATGGCCGAGCGCAGGTTCTCGAACTCGGCGGCGTCCACCGGAAATAGGCCGCAGAACACCACCGCCTGCACTTCCTTGAAGCCCGGCAGCATCTCGGTGGTCTGGCGCTTGTCCTCGGTGATGGTGTCGCCGACGCGGGTGTCGGCCACCTCCTTGATCGAGCCGGTGAAGAAACCGACCTCGCCGGGGCCCAGCGCGTCGATATCGGCCATCTTCGGCCGGAACACGCCGATGCGATCGACGCCGTAGACGGCGTCGGCACCCATCATGCGGATGGTCATGCCCTTCTTGAGGGTGCCGTCGATGATCCGCACCAGCACCACGACGCCGAGATAGGCGTCGTACCAGCTGTCCACGAGGAGCGCCTTGAGCGGCGCGTCGCTCTTGCCCTTCGGCGGCGGCAGGCGCGTGACGATCGCCTCAAGCACCGCCTCTATGTTGAGCCCGGTCTTGGCCGAGATCGGCACGGCGTCGGAGGCATCGAGGCCGATCACCTCCTCGATCTGCTCCTTCACCCGGTCCGGCTCGGCGGCCGGCAGGTCGACCTTGTTGAGGACCGAGACGATCTCGTGGTTGGCGTCGAGCGCCTGATAGACGTTGGCGAGGGTCTGCGCCTCCACGCCCTGCGAGGCGTCGACCACGAGGAGGGACCCCTCGCAGGCGGCGAGCGAGCGCGAGACCTCGTAGGCGAAGTCGACGTGGCCGGGCGTGTCCATCAGGTTCAGGACGTAATCCTTGCCGTCCTGCGCCTTGTATTCCAGGCGCACGGTCTGCGCCTTGATGGTGATGCCGCGCTCCTTCTCGATATCCATCGAGTCGAGCATCTGCTCGGACATGTCGCGCAGCGCCACGGTGCCGGTCGCCTGGATCAGACGGTCCGCGAGCGTCGATTTGCCGTGGTCGATATGCGCGACGATCGAGAAGTTGCGGATGGAGTCGATCGGGGCTGTCATCGGCATTCCGTTCGGGCGCGCGCCGACGCGCACCGTCTGACGTCTGGACATTCTGGGATGGAGCGGCTCCCGCGCGAGATAGCAGCGCTGCGGGAAGGCGCCAAGCGCGCCCGCAACCGACGCGCCATCCTGTCGCCGGGCACGCGGAAAGACGGGGACCGGATCGATCCGGCCCCCGCCCCTTGCACACGAAGGTGTTGCTTGCGCCGCGCGGGTCGCCTTAGCGACCGCGATCGCGGATCAGGCGCTCGATTTCGGCCTCGCCGTGGGAGCGCGCCTTGGCCTCGGTCGGGTGCTTCCGATCGGACCGCTGGTGCAGCTTGCCGTGCTTGCGGATGCTCCACTGGAACAGGGAGCCGCTGTCGCCGACGGGTTCGACATCGAGGCTGAAGGGGTAGGTGTCTGTCTGCGTTTCGCTCATGCAGCCGATATGGGGCAGTCGGCGGCATTTCGCCATGCCCCTTTGCGAAGTCCGTGCGGCCTAACCTTGCGTGTCGCTCGCGCGCGCCCGCGCGGCCATGGCAACCAAGCTCTTGCGCAGCGCACCCATGTCGGAGACGCGCTCCGGATAGACGACCCGGGCGGTGCGGTCGTTGGCCATCAGGTCCATTCCCTCGGGGTCGAGCCCGGTGAGCCGCCAGGGCAGCCCGGCCTCGGCGCCGCTGCCGGTCGCGTAGAGCGCGAGCGCGTCCGCGTGGTCGGCGTTCATATGCTCCACCGCCCCGCGCTCGCCGGCCACGATGGCCTCGGCGCCGGCGAGGTCGAGGAGCAGTTGATCGCGGGTCAGCGTCGCGGCCTTGGCGAAGCCGCCGTTCAGGTGGCCGGCCTCGGGATCGAGGGCGAAGAAGCCGAAATCGGGGAAGTCCGCGTAGAGCTTGGCCTTAGGATGGCGGGCGAGGAAGCGTTCCCGCGCCCGCAGCTCGCCGGTCTGCGTCGCGCGCCCGACCACGGTCAGCCGGGGATGGGCGAGGGGATCGCCCTTGCCGGTCTGGGCGAACAGCAGCGAGCAGCGTGGGTTCGCGAGCAGGTTCCTCGTATGGGCCGAAAGCCGGGACAGCAGCATCAGCGGCGTGCCGTCGGCATCGGTGGCGATCGTCACCAGGGAGGCGAAGGGCGTGCCGTCCGGGTCCAGGGTCGCGAGCGCGCCGGAGCGGATGCCGCGCAGCAGGCTCCGGGCGAGGCCGATCGCGTCGAAGGGCGCCTCGTCGGCCGGCAGGGGCCGGGCGGGACCCCGCGATTCGGCTGCGTTTCCGCCGGTCTCACCCATGCTGTTCCTCCCCCACGCGAATTGCCGTTCGACGCCTCTGCCACGTTAGCGAGACCGGGGTCGGTGCGCGAGGCGCGACACCCGCGTCAGATCGGCCGTTACGGCCAAGCTATGACCGCCGCTCGCTTTTTCCGATTGGCCGTACTAAAGCACCTGTCCCTTTGCGCGTCCCGGGCTGCGTTTCAACCGCCCGGTTCGCGCTCTTGTCTGCCCCTCGGGGGCCGGGACGCGGCGTGGCCTCGCGCGATGAGCCGAGACCGCGCCAGAACCCGTTCAGTCAGGGATCGCGCATGCCGACCATCGCCCTCGTCGACGACGACCGGAACATTCTCACCTCGGTGTCGATCGCGCTTGAGACCGAAGGCTACCGCATCCAGACCTACACGGACGGCGCCTCCGCCCTCGACGGCCTGCGCCATTCCCCGCCGGATCTGGCGATCTTCGACATCAAGATGCCGCGCATGGACGGGATGGAGCTTCTCCGACGCCTGCGGCAGAAATCGGACCTTCCCGTGATCTTTCTGACGTCGAAGGACGAGGAGATCGACGAGCTGTTCGGCCTGAAGATGGGCGCGGACGACTTCATCCATAAGCCGTTCTCGCAGCGTCTCCTGGTGGAGCGCGTGAAGGCGGTGCTGCGCCGCTTCGCCAAGGAGGCGCCCGGCGCCACGCCGCGCGGGGCCGAGGAGGTCGCGGCCCGCTCGCTGGAGCGCGGCGCGCTGATGATGGATCCCGAGCGCCACACCTGCACGTGGAAGGGCGAGCCGGTCACCCTGACGGTCACAGAGTTCCTCATCCTCCAGGCGCTCGCCCAGCGCCCCGGCGTCGTGAAGAGCCGCAACGCCCTGATGGATGCGGCCTATGACGATCAGGTCTATGTCGATGACCGGACGATCGACAGCCACATCAAGCGGCTGCGCAAGAAGTTCAAGGTGACCGACCAGAGCTTCGACATGATCGAGACGCTCTACGGCGTCGGCTACCGGTTCAAGGAGGCGTGATCTCCGGAATCCGCCGCGTGACCGCCCGCACACAGGCTCAGGCCGAGGAGGCCGAGCCCCGCACCTCCCTGGCCAAAGCCCTCTCCCGCCCGCTGACCTGGCCCCGTGCCCTCTGGGATGCGATCGGCCAGCGCGCCTCGTCGAGCCTGACGCGCCGCATCGTCGTGCTCAATCTCGTCGGGCTGATCGCGCTGCTGGTCGGGTTCCTATACCTCAACCAGTTCCGGCAGGGCCTGATCCAGGCGCGGATCCAGAGCCTCGCCATCCAGGGCGAGATCATCGCGGGCGCCATCGCGGCCTCGGCCTCGGTCGACACCGACACGATCCGCATCGATCCCGACAAGCTGCTTCAGCAGCAGGCCGGCGAGGCCGCCGAGGAGGAATCGCAGCCGCTCGCCTTCTCGCTCAACCCCGAGAAGGTGGCGCCGCTCCTCTCACGCCTCGTCACGCCGACCGGCAACCGGGCGCGGGTCTACGATCAGGAGGGCGGCCTCCTGTTCGACACCCGCACCCTGTTCAAGCGCGGCGATGCCGGCCGGCCCGACCCGCTGGAGCCCCGGCCGCACAAGCCCGGGATGCTGGAATCCGCCTTCCAGACTGTCCAGACCAAGCTAAGCGCTCTGTTCCGCAGCCGGGCCGAGCCCGCCGAGGAGACCGGCCCGTTGAACGGCCACTCCCTGCGCGAGGTCCAGGCGGCGCTCGGCGGCAATCGCGGCAGCCTCGTGCGCCGCAACAAGCAGGGGGAGACCACCGTCTCGGTCGCCGTGCCGATCCATAAGGCCGGCTCGGTCCGCGGCGCGCTGCTGATCTCGACCCAGGGCGACGCCATCGATCGGGTGATCGCCTCGGAGCGGTTCGGCCTGCTGCAGGTGTTCCTCGTCGCCTCGGCCGTGATGGTGGTGCTGTCGTTCCTGCTGGCCGGCGCGATCGCGGGCCCGGTCCGCCGCCTCGCCGAGGCCGCCGAGAAGGTGCGGATGGGCATCAAGACCCGCGAGGAGATCCCCGACTTCACCGAGCGCACCGACGAGATCGGCCATCTGTCGGGGGCTCTGCGCGACATGACCCAGGCGCTCTACCGCCGGATCGACGCCATCGAGAGCTTTGCGGCCGATGTCAGCCACGAGCTGAAGAACCCGTTGACCTCGCTGCGCAGCGCCGTCGAGACCCTTCCGCTCGCCAAGTCCGATGATTCGCGCGGCCGGCTGATGGCGATCATCCAGCACGACGTGAAGCGCCTCGACCGGCTTATCAGCGACATCGCCGACGCGTCGCGCCTCGATGCCGAACTCGCCCGGGCGGAGGCGCGGCGGGTCGATCTACGGCGCCTGCTCTCCACCGTGGTGTCGGTGGCCAACGAGCGGCGGCGGCCGAAGGACTGCCTGATCCAGCTCGACGTGGAGCCGACCGGGTTCGACAACGAGGCGCCGTTCACGATCATCGGCCACGACAGCCGGCTCGGGCAGGTGGTGAACAACCTGCTCGACAATGCCCGCTCGTTCTCGCCCAGCGACGCGAAGGTCCGCGTGGTGCTGCGTCGGGTGCGCGGCGAGGTCGAGCTGATCTGCGAGGATGAGGGGCCGGGCATCCCGGAGCACGCCCTGGAGCGGATCTTCGAGCGCTTCTACACCGATCGCCCCGAGCAGGGGTTCGGCCAGAATTCCGGCCTCGGCCTGTCGATCTCGCGTCAGATCGTGCAGGCGCATCGCGGCACGATCCGCGCCGAGAACCGTCCCGGCGCCCCCGACGAGGACGGCGAGCCCACCGTGCGCGGCGCACGCTTCATCGTCCGCCTGCCGGCCGCGCCCCGCCAGCTCCACGCGTGACGATCACCCTGCATGGCGCCTGCTGCGTGCTCGGCGGCGCCGGCATCCTGATTCGCGGCGAATCGGGCTCCGGAAAATCGAGCCTGGCGCTACTGCTCGCCGCCGCCGCCGACGGTGCGTTCGTGGCGGACGACAGGATCGTCTGCGCGGTCGCAGGCGGGGACGTCGTCGCACGCCCGCATGCGGCGCTCGCCGGTCGTGTCGAAGTGCGGGGGCAGGGGATCCTGTCGGTCGCCGATCTCGGCGTACCCGTCCGCCCCGAGACCATTCTGAATCTCGTCGTCGATCTCGTCGATGTATCGCCGCGTCTGCCTAAGCCGCCCGGACCGGCGGATCTGCTGGGTTTCCAGCTCCCCCGCCTCGTCCTCGATCACGGCGTCCGCGCCGCGGGCTTGGCGCCGCTGCTGATCCGTGCGGCACTGCAAAAGCCGCGGCCGTGACTTCGCAGCCGCACATGGCCTCCGAATCGCTCAGCGGTGGTGCCGCCCCATGGTATACGCGGGACAGCCGTGCCATGATCGCGGGGATGTCCGGGCAAAAAAGTCGCGTTCGCCTTGTGGGGGGCTGTGCGATGCACAACATGGCGGCACACACAGGACGTTGGAACACGTGTCGATGATTGGCATGGTGCTCGTCACTCACGGACTCCTGGCGACCGAGTTCAAGGCCGCTCTGGAGCACGTGGTCGGCCCTCAGGATCAGATCGAAACGATCACGATCGGGCCGGAAGACGATATGGAATTGCGGCGGCGGGACATCATGTCCGCGGTCTGTCGCGTGAATACCGGTGAGGGCGTGGTCGTGCTGACCGACATGTTCGGCGGCACGCCCTCGAATCTCGCGCTGTCGTGCATGAACGGCGGCTCGGTCGAGGTCGTGGCGGGCATCAACCTGCCCATGCTGATCAAGCTGGCCAGCGTCCGCGACGAGGAGAATCTCGGCGACGCGGTGCTGCACGCCCAGGAGGCCGGGCGGAAATACATCAACGTCGCCTCGCGGGTTCTGGCGGGCAAGTAAGCGCCTCTCACGTCTCCAGGATCGCCGCCTCGGGTCCCGGACGCCGCGAGCCCACGGTGATGCCCACGGATGCCGCGATGACGAGGCCGATGGCGAGCGACTGCACGAGGCTGATTCGCTCGCCCAGCAGCGTCAGCCCGGCGCAGGCCGCGACCGCCGGTTCCAGGCTCATCAGCACGCCGAAGCTTTTCCGGTCGAGGCGCCGCAGGGCAACCATCTCGAGGGAATAGGGCAGGGCGCTCGACATCACCGCCACCGCGAGGCCGGCGATCAGGATCCCGGGCGCGAGCAGACTCGATCCGGCCTCTGCCACGCCGAAGGGCGCCACCACCAGGGCCGCAGTCAGCATCCCGAGGGAGACCGCCTGACCGCCATCGACCCGGCCGGCTCGCTGGCCGAACAGGATGTAGAGCGCCCAACACAGGGCGGCCCCGAGATCGAGGGCGACGCCGACCGGGTCGAGCCCGTCCGTCGTGGCGATGGGCAGGAGCAGCATCAGTCCGAGAACGGCGAGGCCGATCCACAGGAAATCGGAAGCGCGGCGCGACGCGATCAGCGCCACCGCGAGCGGACCGGCGAATTCGATCGCCACGGCCGGCCCGAGCGGCAGGCGTGCCAGGGCGAGATAGAACAGCAGGTTCATTGCGCCGAGCGCCGCGCCGTAGAGCGCGATCCAGCCCGCCTCGCGCGTGCTCAGGCTCCGACGCCAGGGGCGCCAGGCCGCAATGAGGATCAGCGCCGAGAACCCGACACGCAGGCTCGATGTGCCGGCCGGGCCGACCGCCGGAAACAGGCTCTTGGCGAAGGTCGCGCCGCATTGGAGGGAGACCATGCCGGCGACGAGGGCGGCGACCGGGAGAAGTATCGGGGACGGGCGCACCCGTCCGGCCGCACTCACAGGATGAACCGACTCAGATCCGCGTTGGCCGCGAGATCCTCTACCCGCGACCGCACATAGGCGGCATCGATCGGCACGGTCTCGCCGGACCGGTCGGTAGCGGTGAAGGAGATCTCGTCGATCACCCGTTCCAGCACGGTCTGGAGCCGGCGGGCACCGATATTCTCCACCGAGGAATTCACCTCGACGGCGACCTTGGCCAGCGCATCCACCGCATCGTCCGAGAAGGTGAGGGTCACGCCCTCGGTCTCCATCAGCGCGACGGTCTGCTTGATCAGGCTCGCCTCCGTGGACGTGAGAATCTGGCGGAAATCGTCCACCGTCAGGGGCTGCAGCTCGACCCGGATCGGAAGGCGGCCCTGCAATTCCGGCAGGAGATCGGCGGGCTTCGAGACGTGGAAGGCACCCGAGGCGATGAACAGGATGTGGTCGGTCTTCACCGGCCCGTGCTTAGTGGTGACCGTAGTGCCCTCGATCAACGGCAGCAGATCGCGCTGCACGCCCTCGCGCGACACGTCGCCCGAGGAGCGACCCTCGCGGGCGCAGATCTTGTCGATCTCGTCGAGGAACACGATGCCGTTGTTCTCGACCTCGCGGATCGCGTCGCGGACCAGCGCCTCGTCGTCGACGAGCTTGTCGGATTCCTCGGCCATCAGGGGCGCGTAGGCGTCCCGCACGAGAACCCGGCGCGGCTTGCCGCGCTGGCCTCCGAGCGCCTTGCCCAGCATGTCGCCGATGTTGATCGCCCCCATGGAGGCCCCCGGCATGCCGGGAATCTCGAACATCGGCATCCCCGCCGGCGCGTTCGACACCAACTCCAGTTCGACTTCCTTGTCGTCGAGCTCGCTGTTGCGGAGCTTGCGGCGGAAGCTGTCGCGGGTGGATTGGCTCGCCGTCGGCCCGACCAGGGCGTCGAGGATCCGGTTCTCGGCGGCTGCCTCGGCCTTGGCGCGGACACCCTCGCGCTTGGTCTGCCGGGTCAGGCCGATCGCCACCTCGACGAGATCGCGCACGATCTGCTCGACATCGCGGCCGACATAGCCGACCTCGGTGAACTTGGTGGCCTCGATCTTGAGGAACGGTGCGTTGGCCAGTCGGGCGAGGCGCCGGGCGATCTCGGTCTTGCCGCAACCCGTGGGCCCGATCATCAGAATGTTCTTGGGCGCGACCTCCTCGCGGAGCGGGCCGGTGAGCTGCTGGCGCCGCCAGCGGTTGCGCAGCGCGATCGCGACGGCGCGCTTGGCGTCGTGCTGTCCGACGATGAAGCGATCGAGTTCGGACACGATCTCGCGCGGAGAGAACGTCGTCACCGCTGGTCCATCCCTGTTCCCGGCCGCGTTGCGTGGGCCCATGCCGGGAATGGGGTCCCGCGCGCCCCCGCGCAAGGGGCTGCGCGGGGGCGTATGGCCGCCTCAGTGTGCCGCGAGCGACGGTGCGGCCCCGGGCTTGTCGTGGGTTCCGAAGCGTTCCACCAGCGTCGCGCTGGCCGCGTTCAGCCCCATGACCTCGACGGTCCGGCCCCGCGCGCGGGCCTTCAGCACCACCCGGTCGAGGGCCGCCACGGCCGAGATGTCCCAGAAATGCGCCGCCGTCACGTCGATGACGAGGCGGTCGACGGGCTCGAGCAGGTCGATCGCCTCGGAGAAGGTGCCGGCGGAGGCGAAGAAGACCTGCCCGCTGACCCGGTAGGTCCGGGTCCGCCCGTCCGGCGACAGCTCCGAGGTGACCCGGCTGAGGCGTGAGACTTTTCCGGCGAAGAACACGCCCGACAGCAGCACGCCGACCAGGACGCCGATGGCGAGATCCTTGGTGGCCACGACCACCAGAACCGTCGCCAGCATCACCGCCGAGGAAGGCAGGGGGTTGGTGCGCAGCTGCGCCAGGGAGCGCCACGAAAAGGTGTTCAGCGAGACCATGATCATCACGGCGGTCAGCGCCGCCACCGGCACGACGGCGAGCAGGTCCTGCAGCGCCACCAGCAGCAGGAGCAGGAAGGCCCCGGCCACCAGGGTCGAGAGCCGGCCGCGGGCGCCCGAGGACACGTTGATGACCGACTGGCCGATCATCGCGCAGCCGCCCATGCCGCCGAACACGGCGGACGCCATGTTGGCGACGCCCTGGCCCAGGCACTCGCGGTTCTTGTCGCTGCCCGTATCGGTCAGGTCGTCGACGATCTGCGCGGTGAGCAGGCTCTCCAGCAGCCCGACCGCGGCAAGGGTCGCCGCGTAGGGCGCGATGATGCGCAATGTCTCGAACGTCAGGGGTACGTCCGGCAGGGCGAAGCTCGGCAGCGACGACGGCAGGGCGCCGAGATGCGAGACCGTGCGCACGTCGAGGTGGAACACGGCCGTGACCACGGTGAGCACGGCAATCGCCACCAGCGGCGAGGGGACGGCCTTCGTGATCCGCGGGAACCCGTAGATGATGACGAGGCCGAGCGCGATCAGCCCGTAGGTCGCCGGCGTGACGCCGGTGAGTTCCGGGAGCTGGGCCAGGAAGATCAGGATCGCCAGCGCGTTGACGAAACCGGTCATCACCGATTGCGACACGAACCGCATCAGCCGGCCGAGGCGCAGGAGCCCGGCCAGGATCTGGAAGACCCCCATCAGGATCGTGGCGGCGAAGAGGTACTGCACCCCGTGATCGCGCACGAGTTCGACCATCACCACGGCGGTGGCGGCGGTGGCGGCCGAGATCATCGCGGGGCGTCCGCCTACGAACGCGATGGTGCAGGCGATGACCACCGAGGCGTAGAGACCGACCTTGGGATCGACCCCGGCGATCACCGAGAAGCCGATCGCCTCCGGGATGAGGGCGAGGGCGACGACGACGCCCGACAGGGTGTCGCCGCGGAGATTGGAGAACCACGCGCCGCGAAGGCCGGTGGCTCCAAGGATAGTGCGTTGCATAGAATGATTGATCCGCACGAGGCGCACGTCCGCATCTCGGGCGGACGATCAGGACGACTCGGATGCGTGGTCCGGCGGATCGGCGGCCGGAAGAGCCACCCGGGCTTTCACCGGGTCCTTGCGAATGCCGTATCCCTACGGAACTCCGCGCTGCAACGCAACATCGCTTGCGTGCAGAGCCGGGCTCAGGCGGCCCGGACCTGCGCCACGAAGCCCGTCACCTCGCCGCCGAGCCCATTCGAGCGCCGGGCGATGTCGGCCGCGGCCTCCAGCACCTGCGCCGCGCTGACGCCGGTCTCGTGCGCCGCGCCGAGCACCAGCGCCATCGTCTCGGTGACCGACCGGGTGCCGCTGGCGGCCTCGGCGATGCTGCGGGCGATCTCCTGCGTGGCGACCTGCTGCTCCTCGACCGCGGCGGCCACGCCGAGGGCGATGCCGTGGACCTGCTCGATCGTGCCGCCGATCTCCTCGATCGCCGACACCGCCTCGTGGGTCGCGGCGCGCATGGCGGCGATCTGGCCGGCGATCTCTT
This sequence comes from Methylobacterium guangdongense, assembly GCF_038442355.1. Classification (NCBI taxonomy): domain Bacteria; kingdom Pseudomonadati; phylum Pseudomonadota; class Alphaproteobacteria; order Hyphomicrobiales; family Methylobacteriaceae; genus Methylobacterium; species Methylobacterium guangdongense. The sequence continues at coordinate 268,195 of NZ_JBBXMX010000001.1, read as the reverse complement.
CGGTGGCCTTGGCGGTCTGGGTCGCAAGATCCTTCACCTCGGTGGCCACCACCGCGAAGCCTCGACCGGCTTCACCGGCGCGCGCCGCCTCGATCGTGGCGTTCAGGGCCAGCAGGTTGGTCTGGCCGGCGATGGTCGAGATGAGCGACACCACCTGCCCGATCCCGTCGGCGCTGCGGGCCAGGGCCTGGACGCTGGAGCGGGTCCGCCGCGTCGCCTCGACGGCGCTCTCGGCCGCACTCGACGTCTGGGAGACCTGGACGCCGATCTCGCTCGCCGTGGCGGCGAGTTCCTCGGTCGCGGCCGCGACGGCATCGACGTTGTGCGAAGTCGTCTCGGCGGTGCGCGTCACGATCTGCGACTGGTTGCCGGTCCGCTCGGCATTGCCGGCCATCGCGGCGGCGGCCCGCTCCAGCCCGGTTGCCGCGCCGGCCAGATGCTGGACGAGACCCCCGATGCTGCCTTCGAATTGCCGGGCGAGGCCAGCCATCTCGCTCCGCTTGCGCGCCGCCGCATCGCCATCCAGGCGCTGATGTTCCTGACGCAGCGATTCCGCCTTCAGCAGCGTCTCGTTGAGGATCTGCGTGCTGGTCCAGATCGCGCCGATCTCGTCGCGGCGGGGTGCCATAGCGGGAAGCGCGTGATCGCCGCGCGACAGGCGCTCGATCGCCTCCGCGAGTGCGCGGAGCGGCCGGGCGATCTGACGCTGGCCGATGAACAGCCCCAGGGCGCAGCAGATCAGCGTGCCGGCGAGGGCAAGGCCGAGGAGGAGGAGCGCGCGCGCCTGGAACAGCGCCTGGGTCTCGCCCTTGATCGCCGCCATCTCGGTGCGCCCCTGGCTGACCAGGGCGTCGATGCTGGCCTGGAAGGCCCGGCGATTGTTCTGATTGGCCTCGTTGAAGCCGAGATCCGCGGCCGCGCGGGGGCTGACGGTCTCGCCAGCCTCGGCGAGGGCGGTCCGCAGGGAGCGGAACGCGTCGAAGTTGCGGGACATCGTGTCGAACAGCGGGCGCTCGGCTTCCGCCAGCTTCGGTGCCCACTCGGCGCGCAGGGCGTCCATGGCGGCCAGGCGCTTCCGGATGCCGGCGGCGTATTTCGCGGCCTCGGTACGGTCGGCGGAGGCGTAGACGCCCCGCGACTCCATCGTGACCTCGGCCGCGAGGCGATTGAAATTCGCCGCGTCGAGCGCACGGACGGAGGCGCTCTCGACGTTCGACAGGGCGGTCTCGAAGGTCTGCAGCGTCGCCACGCTGACGCCCGCCACCACCAGCGTCGTCAGGCTACAGGCGCCGACGAAGCCCAGGAGTTTGCCGCCGATTTGCATTGCAGTCCAACCCGTCAGGTTCGGTTGGATGCAAAATAACGTCGATTGCTCAAGAGGCCGTTAACCGAGCGCCGCCGAAGGCATCACGATTTGCCTGCTCTTATCGCTCCCAGAGGGCGAAATACTGCCCGACAGCGATCAGGCATCATCCAGCGCCTCGATGACCAGGTTGCCGTTCGTGTAGACACAGATCTCGGCTGCGATCGCCATGGCGCGGCGCACGATCGCCTCGGCGTCAAGGTCGCCGTCCTCCAGCGCCCGGGCGGCCGCCAGCGCGTAGTTGCCCCCCGAGCCGATCGCCATCACGCCGCTCGAGGGCTCCAGCACGTCGCCAGAGCCCGACAGGAGCAGGCTGACGTCGCGATCGGCCACCAGCATCATGGCTTCGAGCCGGCGCAGGTACCGGTCGGTCCGCCAATCCTTCGTGAGCTCCACGCAGGCGCGGGTCAGTTGCCCGGGATATTGTTCCAGCTTGGCTTCCAGCCGCTCGAACAGCGTGAAGGCGTCGGCCGTGGCGCCCGCGAACCCGCCGATCACCGCGCCCTTGGCGAGGCGCCGGACCTTGCGGGCATTGCCCTTGACGATGGTCTGGCCGAGGCTGACCTGCCCGTCGCCGCCCAGGACCACGCGGCCGCCCTTGCGGACCATCAGGATGGTGGTCGCGTGCATCTGGGGCACCGCGCCCCGGTCGTCGTACCTGAATGTGTCCTGGCTCAAGGGTCGGCTCCGATCTCGATCGCGTCGAGATGGGGAACGCGGCGGGCTACGTCCAGCGGGATCATGCCGGCCCGCCCGTCGATCCGGAGCGATCCGGCGCCTGTTACTCGGCGACCGCCTCGGGGGTCTGGACCGAACCCGCATCCGCCAGGATCGAGCGGGCCGCCGCCTCGGCCAGGAGGGCGTACCCGCTATCGGCCATGTGCAGGCCGTCGGAGGCGAACAGCTGCTTCGCCGTCAGCTTCCCCTGCTGCACCCAGCCGTGCATCAGGTCGGCGCGGCGGATCACCGGCACGTCGAGTTCCTCGCCGATGCCGCGCACGGCTTCGAGGAACCGCGAGGCGCCCGGCGTCGCCTCGAGCTTCGGGCACCATTGCGGTTCCATCAGCACCACATCGATGCCCGCGTCGCGGATCCGGCGGATCGCCGCCACCGTGGCCTCACGGAAATGCGCCACGGAGACGCCGCGCAGCGGATCGTTGCTGCCGGTCTGCCAGATGACGAGTTGCGGCTCGGCCTTGATCACGTCGCGGTCCAGGCGGGCCAGCATGTCGTCGACGTGCTCGCCGCCGATGCCGCGGTTGATCACCGCCACATCGATCCCGCGCAGCTGCCTGCGCAGGTCCACCTGAAGGCGCGCCGGATAGGCGTTGGCGGGGCTCGATGCGCCGATGCCCTCGGTGGACGACGAGCCGAAGGCCACGATCTTCAACGGGGCACCGATGGCGATCTGGCGGGCGACGTGCGGGAGATCCGGGCTTTCGCGCAGATCGATGCCGACGAGATCGAGCGAATCGGGCAACAGGTCCGCGTAAGCGAGAACGGCCGTGGGCAGCACGAGCAGGCCACAGAGCACACCGAGCCGGCGCATCAGACCGCGCGCAGGCCGTGCCGCAACCGGGGTCTTCGATGACTTGAACAGCCTGAATTTAGTCACGGGACCGCCAGCTCCGGCACGCGCAAGAGACGGATACATTCTGACACGGGGATTTGAAAAGGGCCGTTCGGCGAGTGGTGTTAAAGCGAGATGAATTCGTAACACAAAATTTACCGGCACCGCGCCCCCGCGGCGCCTGAGCCCCGAATCAGGATGCGCGCGCCGTCCGCGGCACGGACGATGCGTCTGGTGTCCGGCAGGTCTCCGAGAGGGCGGCGGAGACCGGGGTCGGACGTTCGGGCGTGGCGTCCGAGCGGGCTGCGAGCCGCATTGGACCGTCCCAGGGTCGACAGTGTGCGCATCGCGATCCTCACTCCGTCCACCGAACCCCGCGGAACGGTGAGCCATGCCCTGGGGCTCGGCGAGGCCCTGTGCGCGCTCGGCCACGAGGCCGTCGTCCACGCCCCCGACCCGACCGGCCGCGGATTCTTCCGCGATGCCGCCTGCCCGGTGGTCTCGGTCGCCGCCAAGCCCGTCCGCGGCAGCGAGGCGGCGCTCGCGGGTGCCCGGATCGCCGAATACCTGGCGCATTTCTCGATGCCGGCCGCCTGCGATTTCGACGTCTTCCACGCCCAGTGCAGCATCGGCGGCAACGCCCTGGCGACGCTGACGCGCCGTCGTCTCATCACGGGCTTCGTGCGCACGGTGCATCGCACCGAGGTCGTCGCGGATCCGCAGCTCGCCCGGTGGCAGGACCGGGCGATCGTCGATGCCGGGCGGCTGCTCTGCCTCAGTCAAACCTGGGCGGCGACGCTGGCGGCCGAATACGGCATGCAGGCTGCGGTGATCGGCAGCGGCGTCGACGGCACCGTGTACGGACCCGAGCCGGGGCCCGGCGACGCGGCCCTGCGCGGGCGCCTCGGGCTCGGAGGGGGGCCGGTCTTCCTGAGCGTCGGCGGCTTTGCGGGACGCAAGAACCTCCTCGCGATCATCGAGGCCTTCGCGGCTCTGCACCAGCGCATCCCAGACGCACAGCTCGTGGTCGCCGGGGAGGCAAGTCCCGCCGAACCGACTGGGTACGAGGCGCTCTGCTGCGCCGCCCTGGAACGCGCGGGCCTGTCGGTCGGTCCGGGCAAGCCGGTGATCCGCGCCGGGCCGGTCGCCCAAGCCGACATGCCGGGGCTCTACCGGCTCGCCGACACGCTGGTCGTCCCGTCCCGCGCCGAGGGTTACGGCCAGTGCGTGCTGGAGGCGATGGCCTGTGGCACGCCGGTGATCGTCTCGGCGCGACCGCCCTTCACCGAATACATCGCCCCGGGCGAGGCCCTGTGGGCGGATCCGGAGGATGTCGGCGGCCTGGGCGTTGCGATGCGCGACAGTCTGAAGCCGGCCCGCCGTGCGCGCCTGCGCAATGCGGGCCTCGACGTGGCCCGGGCCCACAGCTGGGCGGCCTGCGCGGCGCGGCATCTGCCGTTCTACACGGCCCTGCTGCAGGGACCCGATCCGGTCGCGCCGCCAGCCACCGGCGCGGCGGCCTGGAACATCACCCGGATGCCCTCCGATGCCTGAGATGCGCTTCCACATCCGCTGGCCGGACGGATCCCGCGAGGCCTGCTATTCACCCTCGCTCGTCATCAAGGACCACTTCGCCGTCGGGCAGGACTACCCGGTCGACGAGTTCGTCAGCCTCAGCCGCCTCGCCCTCGGCATCGCCAGCGATCGCGTCCGCACCCAGTTCGGCTTTCCGTGCGGGCGGGCCGAGGCGCAGCTCGCCCGGATCGAGGCGACCGCCCGCCGGCAGGACGCGGGAACCGTCCACGTCGAGGCCTTCGAGGAGTGATCGCACCGCGCCGGGACGAAAGCCGGCTTTCGCGGGTTGTCGGCACATCCGGGCCGGACGGCCCGCGAGCGAGGCCGAAGCGCGCCATGATCACCCGGATCGCCGCCACCCTCGTCCTCGCCGCCACGCCCGTCGGCGCGCAGACCCGGCCCTCCAGCACGGCGATGACCTGCCAGCAGACGATCCGCCTGATCCAGGCGCGCGGCGCGCTGGTGCTGGGCACCGGCGGCCCGACCTACGACCGGTTCGTGCGAGACCGCTCGTTCTGCGAGGCCACCGAGATCGCCAAGCGCGCCTTCCGCCCGACCCGGGACAACCCGAACTGCCTGATCGGCTACACCTGCTACGAGCCCGGAGCGGGAGACTGGCCGGGCGTGGATGATTAGTCGCTCGTCGCGCTGCCTGAGCCCGGTTCGAGGGCGACGATGATCCGGCGATCCCCGGCGCGCCGGGTGAAGCCCGTGGCGTCGAGATGTTCGAGCAGGGGAATCGAGAACTTGCGGGAGATCCCCAGCGTCGCCCCCGCCTCCCGGGCGAGGAAGCCGGTCTCCGGCGTCGCCGCATTCGGGAAGGCCTCGGTGAGGCGCGCCCGGGCACCCACGACGGCTTCCCGATGGAACAGGACGGCGCGGCGCTGCACCCGGTCCACCGCGCGGATCACCGTCCCAGCGCCGACCAGATAGGTCAGGGCTTCCCGCCGCCGCACGTCCCGCCCCACGGCCTCGCTCTCGTCGGGCGGGTTCAAGCCGGCGCGCCGGAAGATCTGTTCCAGCCGGCGGGCGGCCTCGCTCTCGTTGCGAGCGGGGTCGAAATCGGCCCGCCGCCACAGGGTGCCGGCCTGGCTCACCATCCCCGCCGCCGTGAGGGCGCGCAACGCCGTGCCGACGAGCGTATCCGGCAGCTTGAGCGACCGCGACAGGCGTTCCAGGGCGATCCCGTGCTCCATCGGGGAATCGCGGTGATGCTGCGCGAGCGCCGCCAGGATTCCGGTCTGCAGCGCCTCGAAGGCCGCACCGCCGATGAAGCGGTCGCCGACCTCGCGCGCGCCGGACCCACGCAGCATGGTCCGGGCGCGATCCGGCGCCGTGCCGGCGAGGCGGGCGAGTTCCGCGAGGAGTGCCCCGGTGGCACCGGCCTGCCCGAGGCGCACGGCGAGCGCCTGCTCCGGCTTCCCACCCGCCAGGGCGGCGAGATCGGCGAGGACACGCGGATCGTTGCGGCGGCGGCGACGGCTCGCCGGATCGAGGATGCGGCCGCCCGCAATCGTGGCGGCGGGCGAATCCAGCCGCAGCACGTAGGGTTCGCAGGCCGGAACGGCGACGGGTTCGGCCAGATGCAGCTGCGCCTGCGTGCTGGCGCCCGGCTCCAGGCTATCGCGGTCGAGCAGGCGCAGCCTCGCCTCCACCTCGGTCGTCCCGAACAACAGGCGGCAGCTCGTTCCGCTCGCGAGCGCTGCCTCGGCGCTCGCCGCCGCGGTGATCGACACGTCGAGCCACGCGCTCGGCGCGAGCAGCTCCGTCGGCGTCAGGGCCTGACCCCGGGTGATCTCATCGAGCCCGACGCCGCGCAGCGCGACCGCCGTGCGTCGCCCCGGCTCGGCCCGCTCGACCGGGCGCCCGTGAATCTGGAGGCCGCGCACCACCGCGCTCCGGCCGCCCGGCGCGATCTCGACCGTGTCGCCCACCGCGAGCGACCCGCGCCGCAGGGTGCCGGTCACCACCGTGCCGAATCCGGCCCGGGTGAAGACGCGGTCCACCGGAAGGTACGGGAAGCCGTCGTCGCGGGTGGAGTCCGCGTCCGTCAGCAGCCCGGCCAGCTCCGCCGCCAGCTCGGGCAGGCCCGTGCCGGCGACCGTGGAGGTCGCGATCACCGGACCCGCCTCCAGCCCGGCCCGGGCGGCCGCAGCCGCGATCTCGGCCGAACGCGCCGCGATCGTCTCGGGGCTGGCCAGATCGGATTTGGTGAGCGCCAGGACGCCGCGGCGCACGCCGATCAGCCGCGCGATCTCAAGGTGCTCGACGGTCTGCGGCTTGATGCCCTCCTGCGCGTCCACCGCCAGCAGGACGGCCCGCATGCCGGTCGCCCCCGACACCATGGCGCGCACGAAGCGCTCGTGGCCGGGCAGGTCCACGAGGTCGATCTCGCCACGCTCGGTCGGCAGGAGCGCGAAACCCGGCACGATCGAGACGCCGCGGGCCCGTTCCTCCTTGAGCCGGTCCGTCTCGATCCCGGTCAACGCGCGGACCAGCGCCGTCTTGCCGTGATCCACGTGCCCGATCACGCCCACGAGAAGTGTCTTCAGCACAGTCACCGACCTGACCATCTCCTGGGCGCTGCCGTCCCAGCAGCGCGCACCACGCGACTCGTCGGGAATCCCGCCGCGCTGACTCGTCGTCGAGCCAAGGGCCCCCGGACGGTCGGGGCCGGGGCATGCGCGGCAGATGGATTGTGGACAATTTGTTTTGCCATGCGTTTCCAATTTGGGAAAGCGCGATTTTCACGCAGTGCAACATGCCACGGGCGCACAGCGCACGCGCAAGCTTGGCAAAACCCCTCCGTGAAACAATAGATTTTGCTCGATCGGCACCGACAAAGTGCTTGGCCGGCGCGTGCGACCGCGACAGTTCGCTGCAACCCGCCGGGGGCCCTACACCGTTGGGTCAGCGTGGTCACGAAGAGGAGAGCATGAGCGAGAGCACACGCAACGCCGAGGCGCCGCGCGAGGTCGAGCTGAAGCTGGTCTGCGCGGGGTCCGATCTCACGGCGCTGGCCGCCCATCCCCGCCTTCAGGGTGCCGTGGAGATCCAGCCCGAGCCCCTGGTCACCACGTATTACGACACGCCGAAGCGCGACCTGCGGGCCGCCGGCCTGACGTTGCGGGTGCGTGCCAAGGGCGGGCGCCACATCCAGACCGTCAAGGCGGGCGCAGGCGATGTCGGGCTGTTCGATCGGGCCGAGTGGGAGACCGAGATCGCCGGCGAGACCCCCGATCCGGCCGCCTGGGCGGGAACGGCGGCCGAGGCGGTCCTGCGCGACGCCGACGCGCCGGTCGAGAAACTGTTCGCGACGCTCGTCACGCGCCGGGAATTCCCGGTCCAGCAGGGTGAGTCGCGAATCCTCGTCACGCTCGATGAAGGCCGCGTCGAGAGCCCGGCCGGGGATACCCCGCTCTGCGAGGTCGAGCTGGAGCTTCAGGCGGGTGAGCCCGCCGACCTGTTCCAGCTGGCGCAGGCCCTGGCCGAGACGGTCCCCCTGCGTCTGGGCGTGCACAGCAAGAGCGCGGTCGGCTTTGCGCTGATCGATGGGAACGGGCGATCCGCCGTGAAGGCGGAGGCGATCGACCTGCCGGCGGATGCGAGCGCCGGCACGGTGTTCCGGCAGGTGGCCCGCGCCTGCCTGCGCCACATGCGGCTCAACGAGACCGTGTTCCTGGAAGCCGGGCAGCCGCCCGAGGCCCTTCACCAGATCCGCGTGGCCCTGCGGCGGCTGCGTTCGGCGCTGTCCCTGTTCGCCCCGATGCTCGACGGTGATCCCCGGGCAATGGGCTTCGCCGACGAGATCAAGCGCGTGACCGAACCCTTCGGTCATGCCCGCAACCTCGACGTGTTCCTCGGGGACACCCTACCGAATCTGGCCAAGAACCGCCCGGACGATGCCGGCCTCGACGGGCTCCGCGAGCGTGCCGAGGTCGAGCGGGAGCGCGCCTACGACGTGGTCCTGACGACCCTGCAGAGCCCGCAATGGCGCAGCCTGATCATCGATCTTGCCGGATGGGTCGAGACGGGCGCCTGGGCCGCGCAGCCGGCCGCCGCCGAGACCGGACGCGCCTTCGCGGCCGGCGTGCTCGACCAGGCGCGCTTGCGGCTCAAGAAGCGCGGCCGCGGCCTCAAGCACCTCGATCCGCATACCCGGCACCGGGCGCGGATCGCAGCCAAGAAGCTGCGCTACGGCGCGGAGTTCTTCTCGGGCCTCTACCACAAGAAGAAAGCGCGGCGCCGTCAGGAGAAGTTCGGCGACGCCCTGTCGGATCTTCAGGATCACCTCGGGGTGCTCAACGACCTTGAGACGGCCCGCTCGATGTCGGAGAGTCTCTCGGGGCCGCCGATGCCCGGTGCGGACGATCCGAGCGTGCTGGACCTCCTGAAGGCCGCCGCCGATGCCCGGTCGGACCTCCTCGACGTGAAGCCCTTCTGGCGGTGAGAAACAGGGCGGCGGCGGTTGTGATGCGCGGGTCCGGACCGCCTTATCCCCCACGGGGCTATGGGCGGCTGGAATGTGCGGGCTCTACGACCGCGCCCGAAGATCCCGTCTCCCCGCGTGCGGGGAGCGGAGGCGACGACGGCGCGACGGTGAGGAGGCAATCCCGAAAGAAATTCGTCCTGTATCGCCCCCTCATCCTCGGCTGCCGACTCGATGCGATGGCGGCAGGGTCGCCGCATCCCGCTTCCCGCAAGCGGGGCGAGGGAGAACGCGGCCATTGCGGGCAGAGGGGTGTGGGCTGTTGAACGTCTCTGACCCCGTACGCCGGCGGCCAGCGAGTTCGGGTCGGAACCAGCGCGGCAGGTCGGGCCCGTCGGCGGCCGAGACCGCCGCCGGCACGAAGGTCGGGCCTGGGGGGCACCCGAACATCGTTCCGGCGGCGTGACGACGGCGACGGTTCCTGCTGGGGGGACTCGGGTCCGCCACCGGTCGACCGCACGTGAGCGCGGCTGGTGATCATATGCGCACGGCCATGTTGCCGAAGCGTGTCTGCACCGGCGACGATCCGTAGAAGTTGCAATATTCCGTCGCATCAGATCGGGCACAGTGTCGGGTTTCTTCCGCGCCAGCGTCTGCTATCCCTCCCGCGTTCCCGCACCGGGCCCCGGCATGACCTCATGAGCCTTCGCGATCTCCTCGGCCAAGTGAGCCGGACCGTCACGGCCTATGTCGGCGACAAGGCCCTCATGCTCGCCGCGGTCTCGGCGGCGGCCAACGTCATCGTGGCCGACGGCGAGGTGGCCGGCCAGGAATTCGACGCCGCCCTCCACGGCCTCAGCGCCGATCCGGTGCTGATGAAAGGCTACGATGCGCTGATGCTCGAAACCGAGCTCTACGAGGGCATCGCCCGGGCGCGGACCCGCCTCGGCCGGGCGGAAAATCTGCGCCATGTCGCGGGGATCGTCGAGCGGCCCGCCAACCAGCGCGAAAACGTCTTCCTGATCGCAGCCGACGTCGCCGATCAGGACGGGATTAGCAACATCGAGGCGAGTGCGCTCGGCGAGATCGCCGCCGCCCTGCAGGTCGACGGCGTCGGGCTCCTGCGGGCCAACCCGGTGCGGCGTCCCCCGGCCTGACTGGCATCGACGTTGCTGAACCGGCCCGCCCGGCGCAGAACGGCGGGCGGATCGATGATGGACACGTGACACGGCGCTCCGCCGTGAGAGGAACCGGCATGGCCGACACGAGCCTGAGCAAGACCCACAACCTCCGTGCGGACGGTGCGCGACTCTGGTCCACCATCCTGGAGACGGCCGCGTTCGGCGGCACGCCGGCCGGCGGCATCAATCGCCTGACGCTCTCGGCCGAGGATGGCCGCGTGCGCGACTGGTTCCGGGACGCCTGCACGGCGGCGGGGCTCGAGGTCTCCGTAGATGCGCTCGGCACGCAATACGCCCTGCGGCCGGGCCGCGACATGGGCCGGAAGCCGATTGCCTTCGGGTCGCATCTCGACACGCAGCCGACGGGCGGCAAGTTCGACGGTGTGCTGGGCGTGCTGGCCGGTCTCGAAGTGATCCGCAGCCTCGACGATGCCGGCATCGAGACCGAGGCGCCGCTGCTGGTGGTCAACTGGACCAACGAGGAAGGCTCCCGCTTCGCCCCCGCCATGATGGCCTCGGCCGCCTATGCCGGTGAGTTCACCACGGACGAGATCCTGATGAAGCGCGACGCCGCCGGCACCACGGTGGCGGAGGCCCTCGACGCCATCGGCTATCGCGGGGTCGAAGCCGTCGGCACGCGGGAGATCGGCGCCTTCGTCGAGCTGCACATCGAGCAGGGGCCGATCCTGGAGGCCGAGGGCAAGACCATCGGCGTGGTCGAGGGCGGCCAGGGGATCATTTGGTTCGACGGCGTGATCACCGGCTTCGAGAGCCATGCCGGCACGACCCCGATGCCGCGGCGCCGCGACGCGCTGCTGGCCCTGTCCGAGTTCGCGCTGGCGGCCGAGCGCATCGCCCTGGCGCATGCCCCCTCGGCGGTGGCGACGATCGGCGAGGCCGCGATCCTGGCCCCCTCCCGCAACGTCGTGCCCGGGCGCGTCGCCTTCACCGTCGACGTGCGCGATCCCCGCTCGGCCACCCTCGACGCCATGGAGGCCGCGCTGCAGGAGGCGGCCGCCGAGATCGCCGGGCGCCGCCGCCTGGAGATCCAGCTCAACCGGATCTGGCGCAAGGAGCCGATCCCGTTCGACCCCGCCATCGTGGCGGCGATCGACGCGGCAGCCGAGGGCCTCGGCCATCCCCGGCGCCGGATCATCTCGGGGGCGGGTCACGATGCCTGCAACCTCGCCGCCAAGGTGCCGGCCGCGATGATCTTCGTGCCGTGCAAGGACGGGGTGAGCCACAACGAGTCCGAATCCGCCACCCAGTCCGACTGCGCGGCCGGCGCCGACGTGCTGCTGCAGACGGTGCTGCGCCTCGCCAACGCGCCCCGTGCGGACGCGCCTGCCGCATGATGGGGCGGCCCGGCGATGTCCCCTGGTGTAAGGCCGCGGAAAATCCGGTAAGGGCCGCGCCATGAGCGCGCGATCCTCCCGCGACGCCCGGGGCCGGCCGCTCGTCGCGGTCACCGGCCTCGGCGTCGTTTCATCCCTCGGCCAGGGCCAGACCGAGACCTGGGCGGCCATGACCGAGGGGCGGTCGGGCATTCACGCCATTGCGCGGTTCCCCACCGACGGCCTGCGCACGCGCATCGCCGGCACGGTGGATTTCCTCGACACCGAGCCCCTGGTGGCACCACTCCTGTCCGAGCGCTTCGCCGCCGTGGCGGCCGAGGAGGCGATCGCCCAGGCCGGAATCGGCACGGCGGGCGATTTCCCGGGGGCCCTGTTCATCGCCGTGCCGCCGGTCGAGATGGAGTGGCCGCAGCGGCAGGCCCTCGCGCAGGCCGCGGGCGGCGACGGGCCGGTCGATTATGCCGGGCTGCTCCGGGCCGCCGCGACCCGGCGGTTCGATGCCTGGCACGACCTGTTCATCTTCGGCACCGTGGCCGACCGCATCGCCGACCGCTTCGGCACGAAGGGCTCGCCGATCTCGCTCTCCACCGCCTGCTCGTCGGGCGCCACCGCGATTCAGCTCGGCGTCGAGGCGATCCGGCGGGGCGAGACCGCGGCGACGCTGTGCATCGGCACGGACGGCTCCGTGAACCCGGAATCGCTGATCCGCTTCTCGCTGCTCTCGGCGCTCTCGACCCGCAACGACGCGCCGGAGGCGGCCTCGAAACCCTTTTCCAAGGACCGGGACGGCTTCGTGATGGGCGAGGGCGCCGCCGCCCTGGTGCTGGAAGACGCCGAATCCGCACGGGCCCGGGGCGCCACGATCCTCGGCTACGTGCTCGGCTGCGGCGAGAAGGGCGATGGCTTCCACCGCACCCGCTCCAGCCCCGACGGGGCGCCGGTCATCGCGGCGATCCGGGCGAGCCTGGAGGATGCCGGGCTGGAACCCGACGGGATCGACACGGTCAACGCCCACGGCACCTCGACGCCCGAGAACGACAAGATGGAGGCTCTGGGCCTCGGCGCCGTGTTCGGCGACCGCGCCGCCGCCCTGCCGGTGACCTCCAACAAGTCGATGATCGGCCACACCCTCACTGCGGCTGGCGCCATCGAGGCGGCGGTGTCGCTGCTCACCATCCGCCACGGCCGTATCCCCCCGACCATCAACCACCGCGTGCCGGATCCGACGATCACCCTCGACATCGTCGAGACGGCCCGCGATCTGCCGGTGCGCACGGTGCTGTCGAACTCCTTCGGCTTCGGCGGCCAGAATACGTGCCTCGTCTTCGGCGCGGAGCCGGCGTGAGCGTCCCTCCGCCCCCTCGCCGCGTCCTCGTCACCGGCGGCGCCTCCGGTATCGGCGCGGCGATCGTCCGGGCCCTGGCCGGCGCGGGCTTCGCGGTGGATTTCACCTATCGATCCTCGGCCGAGGCCGCCGAGACGCTGCGCGCGGAACTCGGCGCGGCGCATCCGGACCGCAGCTTCGCGGCCCATGCCCTCGACCTCGCCGACCGGGCGGCGCTCGATGCGTTCTGCGAGGCCGCGGAGGAGGGGGATTATTACGGCCTCGTCCACAATGCCGGCCAATCGAGCGACGCGCTCGCCGCCATGCTCGACCAGGATCGGGCCGAGGCCGCTATGCAGGTCAACTTCTTCTCGCTGACCCGCCTCGCCAAGGCGCTGGTCCGGCCGATGACCCGGGCCCGCGCCGGCCGCATCGTGGCGATCGGGTCGGTCGCCGCCCTGCGCGGCAATGCCGGAAACGCCGCCTACGCCGCCACCAAGGGGGCGCTGATCGCCTATTGCCGCACGCTGGCGATCGAGACCGCCAAGCGCGGCGTCACCGTGAACGTGATCGCCCCGGGCTTCGTCGACACCGCCATGATGGCCCGCTACGCCGCCTACCGGGACGGCATGGAGCGGCAGATCCCCGCCGGGCGGTTCGCGCGGCCCGAAGATGTCGCGGCGCTCGCGGCCTTCCTGATGGGCGAGGGGGCGTCCTACATCACCGGGTCGGTGCTGCCGGTCGACGGCGGCCTGACCGCCATGATGGGCGTCCACCGGGCCTGACCCGCGATGCCGAACCGGACGATCCCGCCGATGCGCGCCAGCCTCGCCCTCACCGCCGTCTTCTCCGTCTCAACGATGCTCGCCGCCGGGCGGGCCTGGGCCGAGGCGGAAGTCTACCGGGTCACGGGCCTGCCCCCGGGGGAGGCCCTGAGCATCCGCGTGGAGCCGGACGCCGCCGCCGAGCAGATCGGCGAGATCCGCGTCCGCGCCCTGGTGTTCGGCTGCACCAACGACACGCCGAGCCGCACGACCTGGTGCCGGGTCAAGGCGGGCCGGACCTTGGGCTGGGCGCGACGGCGGTATCTGGCGCCGGAGTAGTTCACCGCTCGCGCGGGGTCGAGACGCCGTCGAAAGCGATGATGACAACAGCCATGTTGATCTGGGGAAGGACGGCGCGTAGCTCTCGATAGGAGGTGCAGCGATGGCGACCCTGATCCTGCGCGACGACGTTCTTCGGGCGCGGCATGTCGAGGACGATCCGGATCTCGCGCGGGTCATCCGCGCGCTGCCCCCGAATCAGCCCATTGTTCTTCGGGTCGAGGGCAAACCCCTCCGCTTCCGCAAGATCGTCGACACAGCCACGGGCCAGCCGACCGACAGCGTCCGGCCCGAGCCCGCCGATGCGGAGATCTGGCATGACTTGCAGTCCCGCCGCGGTTCGATGATTACCGTCGAGCCTGAGCGGCCGATGCCTGATCCTTATCTGCTGTCTCTGAGCGCGACTCTGACGGAGTGGAACAGCTCGGACGATGCCGCAGCTTACGACGGCCTATGAACGCTTCGACGTCCTGACGGCGCTCTTCCCTTTTATCGACGTTCCCGTCCGCAAGCCGCGGCCCGTCATGGTGCTCTCGAACGGCGCCTTCAACACAGCGAATGGGCATGTCGTGACCGCGATGATCACCACGGGCGCCAGCAGCCGCTGGCCGAGCGACCACCCGATTTCCGGTCTGGCTGCGGCCGGCCTGAAACATCCGTCGGTCGTTCGCTGCACGCTGTTCACGCTCCCGAACACGCAGATCGGCCGCCGGATCGGACATCTCGCCGCGGAGGATCGTGCGCAGCTCGCGGTCCATTTCGAAGCGATCCTGCACGCCTGATGAATTTCGCGGCGCCGCCGGGTCGGTGTGCGCCAGCGACGGAAAGACGATGATGGTACAAGCCCTCCAGCTCTTCGGCGACCGCGACCTGCGCCTGACCGAGATCGCGCCCGCGCCCGCCCCCGGGCCGGGCGAGGTCCGGATCCGCATCCGTGCCGTCGGCCTCAACTTCATCGATGTCTGGGGCTTTCGCGGCATGGCCTTCGCCAAGCGCAGGCTGCCCCTCGTGGTCGGTGCGGAAGCCGCAGGCGCGATCGAGGCGGTCGGGGAGGGCGTCGCGGATCTTAGCCCCGGCGACCGGGTCGTGCCTTACGGGGCGATGACCTGCGGCCGGTGCCGCGCCTGCCGCGAGGGGCGGGACAATCTCTGCGAGGACGTGTCGGGCGTGATGGGCTTCCACCTCGACGGCTTCGCCCGGGAACTGGTGACGCTGCCGGCGCGCCTCGTCGTCAAGGTGCCCAACGGGGTGAGCGACACGGATGCCGCCTGCGCGGGCATCGCCTTCGGCACCGTCCAGCACATGCTGTTCGACAACGCCCGTCTGGAGCCCGGCGAGAGTGTCCTGGTCCACGCCGGCGGCTCGGGGATCGGTACCGCGGCGATCCGCATGGCCAAGGCGATCGGCTGCACCGTCTACACGACGGTCGGCGACGACGAGAAGGGTCGCCGGGCCGCCGAACTCGGCGCCGATCACGTCATCAACTACCGGACCGAGCGGTTCGAGGGTGAGGTCCGGCGTCTGACCAAGCGCAAGGGCGTCGACGTGGTGTTCGAGCATGTCGGCGCCGACACGTGGAACGGCTCGCTGCTCTGCCTCAAGCGGGGCGGGCGTCTGGTTACGTGCGGCTCGACCTCCGGCGTCTCGGCGACCATGAACCTGATGCAGCTGTTCCAGCAGCAATACCGAATCACCGGATCGTTCGGCTGCTCGCTCGCCAATATCCGCCAGGCCCTCGACAAGATGGCGGCCGGCATCCGGCCGGTGGTGGATACCGTCTACCCGCTCGCCGACTTCGCGCAGGGGCTCGAGCGCCTGGAATCGCGAAAGGTCTTCGGCAAGATCCTCGTCGGTCTGTAGCGCGTCCGGCCCCGAACGTTTCGCGCTGCGGCGAACATGGCGTAAACGGGGCCTCGCGGGGACGTGGGGGCGGACCCGGATTCTGTCTGGGAACTCGAAGTGCTGCGTCTCGCCCTCGTTCTGAAACGGTCCTGGCCGCGCCTCGCGGGCTACGCCATGATCCCGCTGATCCGCGCCCTGGTCTGGCTGGCCCGCCTCCTCGGGCCGGCGCGCTCGGCTGCCGTCGGTGCCGGGATGCTGCGCCGGATCGGCCCGCTTCTGCCGGCCCACCGCACCGCCCTGGCGAACCTGCGGGCGGCCTTCCCGGATTGGCCGGCGGCAGAGCATCGGCGGATCGCCCTGGAGGCGTGGGACAATCTCGGCCGCGTCGGGGCCGAATATGCCCATCTCGACATCCTGTTCGACTACGATCCCGAGGCGACGGGCCCGCTGCGGACCGAGGTCGCCGGCATCGAGCACTTTTTCGCCCTCCGCGACGACGGCGAGCCCGGGCTGATCTTCTCGGCGCATCTCGCCAATTGGGAATTGCCGGCGATCTGCGCCGCCCGGTTCGGCCTGGACGCGACCGCCGTGTTCCGACCGCCCAACAACCCGGCGGCCGCGCGCCTCGTGCAGGAGGTCCGCCGCCGCTCCATGGGGGGGCTGGCAGCCTCGACGCCGGGCGCCG
This sequence comes from Methylobacterium guangdongense, assembly GCF_038442355.1. NCBI lineage: Bacteria > Pseudomonadati > Pseudomonadota > Alphaproteobacteria > Hyphomicrobiales > Methylobacteriaceae > Methylobacterium > Methylobacterium guangdongense. Next base: position 251,768 of record NZ_JBBXMX010000001.1, on the reverse strand, counting down.
TGTTCGCCATGCGCGACGTGGTGGAACAGGGCGGCCATCTCGGCCAGCTGATCGACCAGCACTTCACCCGCGGCGTCGTGGTGCAGTTCCTCGGCCGGCCCTGCCTGGCCAATCCCCTGCTCGCCAAGCTCGTCCGGCACTACGAATGCCCGGTCCACGGCGTCCGGGTCGTCCGGCTGCCGGAGGGCCGCTTCAAGCTCGACCTGACGCCACCGCTCGACCTGCCGCGGGCCGCGGACGGGACCATCGACGTGCCGGGCGCCATGCAGGCGATGACCGCTGTGGTCGAGGCCTGGGTGCGGGAGAATCCGGGGCAATGGCTGTGGATGCATCGGCGATGGCGGCCGGACATGCTGCCCCATGCCCGAAAAGGGACGGCCTCGCCCGCGACACCAGTACATCCGTCTCAAGCCAACGTGATTTCCCAGACGGCGGACCACACGCTCTGATAGTCCCATGAAGCCTTGGCATTGCGCCTGGATCCGCGACCGCCGCGCGCTGTGCGCGGCCGTGCTGCTCGGCTCGGCCGTGGCTGGCTCCACGGCACGGGCCGAGCCGGTTCGGGCGGTCGTGGAGCTGTTCACCAGCCAGGGCTGCGGCGCCTGCCGCACGGCCGAGCCCGTCCTGCGGGACCTCTCGCGACAACCCGGCGTGGTCGCCCTGACCCTGCCGGTGACCTACTGGGACTATCTCGGGTGGAAGGACACGTTGGCATCGCGTCCGCTGACCGAGCGCCAGCGCGGTTACGCCCGGAGCCGCGGCGGCCGGCAGGTCTTCACGCCGCAGGCGGTGGTGGATGGCAGCGGGGTGGCCGTCGGCTCGGACATTACCGCCCTCGACCGGCTGATGCGCGATTCCAGTCAGCGCGGCGGTTTGCCGATCGCTGTTCGAAGCGAGGCGCGCGGCGACCGGATCTATGTCGAGATCGGCGCCGCGCCCGAGGCCAAGGCCGAGATGCGTGGCGAGGTCTGGCTGGTGCCCGTGCTGCGCCGCCGGGCGGTGGCGATCCAGGCCGGCGAGAACGGCGGACGCAGCGTAACCTACGTCAACGTGGTGCGGGGGTTGCAGCACCTCGGCCATTGGAACGGGCAGGCGCTCACCCTCGACGTACCCGACACGCAGGCCGAGATCGCCGACGCGGACAGCTGGGTCGTCCTGCTGCAGGGCGGCGGCGAGAACCGGCCCGGCCACATCTTCGGAGCCGCGAAGGGACCGGGTCTGTAGAACGTCCTCGGACGAATCGGCTGTCGGTCCGGCGCGCGCGAGCGCTTCACGACCGGGGTGCCCGGCAGCCCGAGGCTCCCGGGCCTCGTGTCCTCAGTTCAGGCTGATCGGGTCGATCTGTCGCCGGCCCTCCCTCTGGTGCCGGGCGCGCGATTCCCGCGCAAGTTCGGCGAGCTTCGCGTCGAACCGATCAGACAGGCGGCCGACGAGGCCGATCGATCCATCGATGACGCGGCTGACGAGCGCGACCGTGCCGATCACAGCCCCGACGATGAGGCGCTCGATGGCGTGCAGGATCCGGCGAACGAAGTGCATGGGTGGACGTCTCGGGGTTTGCGGCGCGGGAAGCACCTTCGTCCACGCGAATTAGTGTCGTCGGATGCCCGCGGGATGGGACGAAAAGCGGCGCTGCCCCGTCGGCATCGCGCGGAACCAAAGTCGCACCGTGTCCGCTCGGTCGGTCCCGGCTCGGTACGGTCCTTGCGAACCGCACGGGCAGCCCGCCCGTTGCCTGCGGTACGGCGGCGCTCGCGCGCTGCCTCCCTGATCGAGTGTCGGCCATGCGGCGACGCCACCTCCTGTCCGGTCTGCTCGCCGCGCTCTCGCTCGCGGGACACCGCGCCAGGGCGGCCGACCTTCAGGACGTCGACGTCCTCCTCGTGCTCGCCGTCGACGTGTCGCTCAGCATCAGCGAGACACGCTTCGATCTCGAACGCCGTGGCTATGCCGAGGCCTTCACCGATCCCCGGGTGCTGCGTGCCATCGGCGACGGGCCGGCCGGCCGCATCGGCGTCGCCCTGTTCGATTGGGCCGGCCCTGGGGAGCAGAGCGTCGCGGTCGACTGGATGATCATCGGCTCCGCGCAGGATGCCGCCCTCTTCGCAGCGCGGCTCGCCGCCGTGCCCCGCCCGTTCTACGGACGGACCGCGATCGGCTCCGCCCTCGGTTTCGCGGCCGATCTTCTGGCACGGGCGCCGTTCCGGACCGAGCGGACGGTGATCGATATCTCGGGCGACGGCACCGGCAATGCCGGCCGCTCCATCACCGACGCCCGGGACGCGGCCGTCTCGGCCGGCATCACCATCAACGGCATCGTCGTCCTCACCGACCCTGACGGCATGCCGAGCTTCCTGAAGGAGCACACCAACCCGCCCGGCGGGCTCGCGGCCTATTATCGGGAGCACGTCATCGGCGGCGAGGGGGCATTCGTGATGAGCGCCGAGAGTTTTGAGGCGTTCGGGCGCGCCATCGTCGCCAAGCTGATTCGCGAGATTTCGTGACGCGTCCGCCGTCGGCGTCACCCGGATCGCTCGCCTGGCACGTTTACGGGCGCTAGGTTCATCCCGCACGCGCTCGTTGAGGCGCGGCCAGGGAGGAGTCGGAATGCGGATCTCGGCCGACGGGCTGTCCGCCTATGTGCGGGACATCTTCGTGCGTGAGGGCTGCGACGCGGCGGAGGGCGAGCGGATCGGCCGCTTCCTCGTGGCGGCCAACCTGACCGGTCACGACAGCCACGGCGTCGTCAGGGTCCCCCGCTATGTCGAGTGGCTGCGCACCGGCGAGGTCGAGGCGGGCCGCACCCCCGAGATCGTCACCGATGCGCCGTGCTTCGCCCTGGTCGATGCCCAGTACGGGTTCGGACAGACCGCGGGTCCCTTCGCGGTCGATCTCGGGATCGCCAAGGCGCGGGCGAACGGCGTGGCGATCGTCGCCCTCCGGCATGCCGGGCATATCGGGCGGATCGGCGAATGGTCCGAGCGCGCCGCCGCCGCCGGGCTGGTCTCGGTTCATTTCGTCAATGTGGCGGGCAGCCTGCTGGTGGCGCCCTTCGGCTCCGTCGAGCGGCGCTTCTCCACCGCGCCATTCTCGGCCGGTTTTCCCGTGCCGGATTCGGACCCGATCATTTTGGATTTTGCCACTTCGCTGGTGGCCGAGGGCAAGGTGCTCGTCGCCTCCCGGGGCGGCAAGCCGTTGCCGGAGGGCGCGCTGATCGAGCCCGATGGCCGCCTCAGCGCGGATCCGGCGACTTTGTTCGGCCCCCTGGAGGGGGGCGAGCGCGACAATCAGCGCGGCGCGGGGGCGATCCGCGCCTTCGGCGAGCACAAGGGCTCGGGGCTGGCGCTGATGTGCGAGCTGCTCGCTGGCGCGCTCACCGGATCCGGAACGGCGGGGCCGGGCAAGCGCCGAATCTGCAACGGCATGCTGTCGATCTACGTGACGCCGGCGGCGCTCGGGACCGAGGACGTGCTGGCATCGGAGGCGCGGACCTATCTCGATTTCTTCAAGAGCGCCCGCCCGATGCCGGGTGCCGAGGTGCTGCTGCCCGGCGAGCCGGAGCGGCGCATGCGCGCCCAGCGCCTCGCGGAGGGCGTCCCGCTGCCCGAGCCGGTCTGGGAGACGCTGCTCGCCGCCGGACGGCCGCACGGGCTCGACGGGGAGGCCTACCGCGCCTGATCGCGCGGCGGACGACGTCTTTTGCGGTGACCTCCGGCCAGAATGGGGGCGCCGCGCCATGCGGGGACGCCATCCCCGCGTTTCGGGAGGAACACGATGCCTCGCTTGCGCTGGCTCATGATCGGCCTCTGCATGGCCGCCAACGCCATCAACTACATCGATCGCGCCAATCTCGCGGTCGCCGCCCCCTCCATGTCGAAGGAACTGGGGCTCAACGCCACCGATATGGGGCTGATCCTGTCGGGCTTCTTCTGGACCTACGCGATCATGCAATTGCCCTTCGGCTACGTGGCCGACCGGGTGGGCGCGCGGCTGTCGCTGGTCGTGGCGGTGGTCTGGTGGTCGGCCTGCACGGCGCTGACCGCGGCGGGGCGGGGCTTCCTGTCGCTGCTGGGCCTGCGCATGCTGCTCGGCGTCGGCGAGGCCGGCGCCTACCCGTCCTTCGCCAAGGTCGCGGCCTCGTGGTTCCCGCGCAGCGAGCGGAGCTTCGCCAGCAGTATCTTCGACAGCGGTTCGCGGGTCGGCTCGGCACTTGCGATCCCGCTGGTCTCCTGGGTGATCGCGACCCTGGGCTGGCGCGAATCCTTCATCATCACCGGCGTGCTCGGCTTCGTCTGGGCGGTGTTCTGGATGTGGCTCTATCGCGAGCCCGAGAATCACCCCGCCGTCTCGGCTGAGGAACTCGCGCGCCTGCGCGCCGCGCAGGAGCGGCCGAAATCCGTCGACGCCGCCGAGGCGCAGGAACAGGTGCCGTGGCTGTCCCTGTTCCGCTACCGCACGGTCTGGGGGATGATGGCCGGGTTCTTCTGCCTGAATTTCGTGATCTACTTCTTCATCACGTGGTTCCCGACCTACCTCGTGAAGGCGCGGGGCTTCTCGCTCGCCGAACTCGGCACGCTGGGCAGCCTGCCGGCGCTGGCCTCGATCCCCGCGGGCTGGCTCGGCGGCTTCGCCTCCGACGCGCTCTACCGCCGGGGCTGGAGCCTCACCGCCGCCCGCAAGACCTGCCTCGTCGGCGGCATGCTGATGTCGTCGGTGATCACGCTCTCGATCATCGCGCCCAACGTCTACGTGGCCCTGCTGTGCTTCGCGGTGGCCTATGGCAGCCTCGCCTTCACGGCGGCCTCGATCTGGGCGCTGCCCGGGGACGTTGCGCCGACGCCGGCCCACGTGGCCTCGATCGGCGGCATCCAGAATTTCGCCTCAAACGTCGCCGGCATCGTGACCACGACCTTCACCGGCGTGATGCTGACCGTCACGCAGGGCTCCTTCGTCATCCCGTTGATCGTAGCCGGCGGGTTCTGCCTGCTCGGTGCCTTCATCTACCTGTTCGTGGTCGGCGAGATCGCGCCGCTGCCGGTCCGGGAGACCCGCGCCCCGGCGCTGCGGCCCGAGGCGGCCCGATGAGCGACACGACACATCGCCAGGAGACAGCCATGTCCGCCTACCCCGTCATCACCCTGCGGCCGGACGACGGCGTCGTCGTCGCCCGGGGCGCCATCGAGCCCGGTACGCCGGTTGCCGAGGGCGTCACCGCCGCCGAGCGGATCCCGGCCGGCCACAAGGTCGCGGTGCGCCCGCACCGGAGCGGCGAGGCGGTGACGAAATACGGCCAGATCGTCGGCTTCGCGAAGGAGGACATCGCCGCCGGGCGGCACGTCCACGTCCACAATCTCGGGATGGGCGAGTTCGCCCGGGACTACGCCTTCGGGATCGACGCGAAGCCGACCCGGCTCGTCACGACGCCCGCGACCTTCCAGGGCATCCGCCGTCCGGACGGGCGGGTGGCGACCCGCAACTATGTCGGCATCCTCACCTCGGTGAATTGCAGCGCCCACGTCGCCGACCTGATCGCCGACGCGTTCCGCCGCCATCCGATCCTCGGGCTCGATCCGCTGGCCGCCTATCCCAATGTCGACGGCGTGGTGGCGCTCACCCACAAGACTGGCTGCGGCATGGCGATGGGCGAGCCGCTGCGGCTCCTGCGCCGGACGCTCGCGGGCTACGCCCGGCACGTCAACTTCTCGCACATCGTGATGATCGGCCTCGGCTGCGAGGTGAACCAGATCGGCGCCTTCCTGGAGGAGCAGGGGCTCGGCGACCGGATCCGCAGCATGAACATCCAGAGCCTCGGCGGCACCCGCAAGACCGTGGAGGCCGGCATCGACTTCGTGAAGGGGATCCTGGACGAGGCGAACGTCGTCCGCCGCGAGCCGGTGCCGGCGAGTGAGCTGATCGTCGCCCTGCAATGCGGCGGGTCGGACGGCTATTCCGGCGTCTCGGCCAACCCGGCGCTCGGGATCGCCAGCGACCTCGTGGTGCAGAACGGCGGCACGGTGATCCTGTCGGAGACGACCGAGACCTACGGCGCCGAGCACCTGTTCACCCGCCGCGCCGTCAGCCCGGAGGTGGGCCAGAAGCTCGTCGATCTGATGCGCTGGTGGGAGGAATACACCCGCAAGGAGGGCTCGGAGATCGACGCCAACCCGTCGCCCGGCAACAAGGCCGGCGGCCTGACCACGATCCTGGAGAAGTCCCTCGGCGCCATGGCGAAGGCCGGGAGCACCAACTTGGTCGACGTGCTGCGCTACGCCGACCCGGTGACTGCCAAGGGGTTCGTGTTCATGGACACGCCCGGCTACGACCCGGTCTCGGCGACCGGGCAGGTGGCGGGGGGCGCGAATCTCGTGTGCTTCACCACCGGCCGCGGCAGCGTGTTCGGCTGCAAGCCGGCGCCCTCGATCAAGATCGCCACCAACTCGGCCATGTTCCGGCGGCTCGAAGAGGATATGGACGTCAATTGCGGCACCATCCTCGACGGAGAAGAGACCGTCGAGCAGGCTGGGCGGCGGATCTTCGAGCTGATCCTGAAGGTCGCGAGCGGCGAGCGCACGAAGAGCGAGCAGTTCGATTTCGGATCGTCGGAATTCGCGCCCTGGCAGATCGGCGCGACGGTGTGAGGCGCAGCGCAGTTCACGACAGGGCTCAGTCGGGTCGATCCCACCCAATCCCCTCATCCTGAGGTGTCCGCGTCAGCGGCCTCGAAGGAGCCCTCCAGAGGACGCCGCGATCTCTGGAGGCCTCCTTCGAGGCCTCCGCTGCGCTCCGGCACCTCAGGATGAGGTGGTGGATTGGACAACCGATCTCACGGTTTCCCGGTCTTGTGCCGTATAGCTGGAGAATCAAAGGTCGGTCCGCACCACGCCCGGGAATGCGAGGATGAAGTCGGGGCCGAAGGCGGTCACCGGCGTGTGGAAGCCCGCCGGCACCGCGCCGGCGGCGAGGCGGCAAGCGATCTCTAGGGCCGTCGCGGCCGTCAGCGTGTAGCCCTCGGGCGTCTCCATGCGGCTCGCCGCCCGATGCCCCGCACCGTCCCAGGCTTCGGCCAGGAAGGTGCTGCGCGCCGTCTTCCGCGCGGCCGCCGATGGGCCTTCCGGCAGCCGGTCGATGCCGCGGTTGATCAGCCGCTGCGCCGTCCCGCCCGCGATGATCCGCCGGATCCCGGCCGGCAGGCCGGCGGCGGCCGCCATGGCGGGGAAGGCCTCGAAGTACACGTCGATGTTCGGGACGCCGGTCGAGTACCACGCGCTCGACACGTCACCCCAGCCGAGCCCCACGGTCCGGCGCGGACCGCGGCCGAAATCGGCGCTGCCGCGGGGCGGGCTCGGCAGCTCGACGATCCGGCCGTCCCGGCGCACCCGCGTGCCCCAGGCGATGCCCTCGACCATGGTGCGGGCAGTGCCCCGGCTGAAGCCGCCGAAGCCGCCGATCGAGATCCGCAGATGCGTCGTACCCGGTAGCCGCTGGGCCACGTGGGCGGCGAGGCAATCGCTCGGCACCACGTCGAACCCCGCGGCCGGCAGCAGCACGATGCCGGCGGCCTTCGCCTCGGCGTCCCGGGCGGCGAGCGCCTCCAGCACAGAGATCTCGCCGGTGATGTCGACGTAATGCGTGCCTGCGGCGAGGCAGGCTTCGGCCATCGGCTGCGCCGTTTTCGAGAACGGACCGGCGGCGTGGATCACCGCCGCAACACCCGCGAGCGCGGCCCGCAGGCGCTTCGGCTCGTCGAGGCGCGCGGCGCGCGATTCGAGGTCGAGCCGGCGCGCGAGGGGCCGGAGCTTGTCCGGATCCCGCCCCGCCAGGATCGGCCGCAGGCCCTGCGCGCGTGCGTGCTCGGCGAGCAGCGTGCCGGTGTAGCCGGTGGCGCCGTAGATGAGGATCGTGCCCATGGCCGGGCTTCTGCCACCGCGGCCGCGTGTGTGAAAGCGCGCCGCGGACCGGCCGGATCCGAGGCATCGACGCTTGTGCCGTGGCACGCCAAGTTGGCCAATGCCCCCGGCGAATTTGGATTCGCGCAGGAGCGCCATGACGATGAACTGGTTCCGTCGCCTCACGTCCGCTGCCGGCGCGGGCCTGTGTCTGGCTTTTCTGGCCGGCCCGACTTGGGGGGCCGACCGGACGGTTCAGATGGCCCCGCAGCCGGACCTGAAGCCGGATCTCGCCGCGATGCCGCAGATCGCGGCGCCGGCCGACGACGCGGAGCGCCGGATCAATGCAGCGCTCAAGCGCCTCGACGGGAACGTCCGCAAGGCCGCGAAGTCCTGCCAGGCGGATGGCGGCGCGAGCAGTTCCTGGACGCGGACGATCCACACGCCGATGCGCGGCCCGCGCTTCTTGAGCGTCGCGATCAGCGACGACATGTTCTGCGGCGGCGCGCATCCGAGCACGGGCCTGATGGCGATCGTGTACGACCTGACGACCGGCGCACCGGTCGATTGGACCACGCTGCTTCCGGCTTCGCTGACCGGCAAGGTCGCCCTCGCCGAAGGCCTGGACGGGACCAAGATGGTGACGCTCGCCTCCAAGCGGCTGCTCGCCCTGTATCTCGAACGCTACCGTCCGAAGGACAGCAAGGCGAAGCGCGAGGGGGACGACAATGCGTGTCGGGAGGTGGTGCAGGAAACCGCGCAAGGCGACCCGCCGGCCATGATGGCGTGGCCCGATGCCAAGGCGGGCGGCCTCGCCGTCCAGTTCGATCTGCCCCACTACGCGCAGGCCTGCGCCGACACCGTCGTCATCCCGAATGCCGTTCTGCGGCAGGAGGGCGCCCAGCCCGTGCTCACCGACGCGATCGAGGCCGCGCATGCCGCGCCGTGACGACCTGATGAACGCGGTATTGGCCCGGGGCTCAAACAACGGCCGTGGGCGGCGTAGCCTGCCGGTCTGGCAGGCGAGCCGCCGCAGCGTCCGGGAATGATCCCTGCTCGCGTCCCGCATCGGCGACATGGGACGAGTCTGTCCTGCGGCAACGGCGGCGTTGTCAGCGGCACCGCGCCGTCCTGCAGGCGCTACCGACCTCTACGAGCCGGTCGGACTCCTGGAGGAGGTGTCGACCGCGATCTACACGGCCGCTGCCGGCGGCAATGCCAGCCTGATAAGCGTCGGGTGAGGGCGGAGGTCATCGCCCTCACGCGGCAATTCATTCGGGCGCTAAGCCGTCAGGCAGCGCGCGACCAGCGAATGTCGCCGAGGCTTTCGCGGAAGGCGAAGCGGGCCAAGTGATCGGCCACGACGTTCTCCAGCCGGGTCAGGTTGACCGGGTCCGCGCTGTCGATGCGCATCACGAGCGCGTCGGGCTCGGCGTCGAAGGTGCAGACGCGATCCTCGCCGAACGGGACGGTGCCGTGCTGCGGGGTGGCCTCGACCTTGAACTTATGGCTCCAGTGCCGGCAGAGCTGCTGCAGGTAGCGGCTCGCTTCCGCGGTCTGCACGCGGGCCAATGAGGTAGGCATTCCGTCGATCTCCGAAGGGACGTGATTCAGCCTGGGGTCAACGTTCGTCGCTGTATCTCGCATGTGCGAGATAGGAAGGTATGGGAGCAATTGCCATGCCGGACCGCGACGGACAGGTCTCCGCTGTCACCGAGAAGGGTCTGACCACCGCGTTAGCAGAAGCTTAACGGGGCGGCCGGCCGGCGCCGATGGCAGCCGGCCGTGACTGTCCTGCACCGAGCCCGGCGCCGAATTATGGCGCGGCGCACAAATTTTTAGGCCGCGGATCCCGGGCGTTGCGCATGCTCTGCGCCGGCCTCGGCGATGACCTTGCCGGGGTTGAGCCGATGCCCGGGATCGAGCGCATCCTTGAGCCTGCGCATCAGATCGAGGCCGACCGGGTCGCCGTAGCGGGCCAGCTCTTCGCGCTTGATCAGGCCGACCCCGTGCTCGGCCGCGATCGAGCCGCCGAGTTCATGGACGATGTCATGGACGATGCGGTTGAACCGGCCCCATTGTGCCAGAAACTCGGCCGGCGCCATCCCGGCGGGTTGCGACAGGTTGAAGTGGATGTTGCCGTCCCCGAAATGGCCGAAGCCGCAGGGGCGCAGGCCCGGCATCTCGGCCCGGCAGGCCGCCCCGGCCCGCTCCAGGAAATCCGGCAGGCGCGACAGCGGCACCGACACGTCGTGCTTGATCGAGGCGCCCTCGCGGGTCTGCGCCTCAGGCACGCCCTCGCGCAGCCGCCAGAGGGCGTCGTTCTGGGCGCCGCTCGCGCCGATCACCGCGTCCTCCACCGTGCCGGCGGCGAGGGCATCGCCGAGCGCGGCTTCGAGGGAGGCCTGCATGTCGGCATCGGGCCGGGCCGAGGCGGCCTCGATCAGCGCGTAGGCACCGTGCCTGCCGGCGAGCGGCGGGACCGTGCCCGGGACATGCCGCAGGACGAGATCCAGCGCGAAGGGCGGCAGGTACTCGAAGGCCGTCAGGTCCCGGTCGAGCCGTGTGCGCAGATCCACGAACAGGGCGAGGGCGGGCTGCGCCGAATCCAGGCCCACGAAGGCGACGCTGGTGCTGCGCGGCTTTGGGAACAGCTTCAGCACCGCCGCGGTGACGATGCCGAGCGTGCCCTCGGAGCCGATGAAGAGCTGCTTGAGATCGTAGCCGGCATTGTCCTTGCGCAGCGCCCGGAGCCCGTTCCAGACCCGCCCGTCGGCCAGAACCACCTCAAGACCGAGGACGAGATCGCGGGCGTTGCCGTAGGCCAGCACGGCGATCCCGCCCGCATTGGTGCTGATCCCGCCGCCGATCCGGGCCGAGCCGCGCGACGCGTAGGAGAGCGGGAACAGCATGCCGGCGGCGTCGGCGGCCTCCTGAACCTCCTGCAGGATCATCCCCGCCTCCACCGTGATGGTGGCGTCCACCGGGTCGACGGCGCGCAGGCGTGTCATCCGCTCCAGGGACAGCACCACGCCGCCCTGCGGGACGCCGGCCCCGGTGAGTCCGGTATTGCCCCCGAGCGGCACCACCGGGAGCCCGGCCTGCGTGCAGGCCCGGACCGCGAACGCGACCTCCTCGGTCGAACCCGGCCGCAGCACCGCCACCGCCGACCCCGTGAACAGCTTCCGCGTCTCGGTCAGGTAGGGGGCCAGATCCTCCGCCTCGGTCAGCACGTGGCGCGCGCCGAGGCCGTCGCGCAGCGCGGCGAGCAGGGTGTCGGGGGTGGTCGCCATGGGTGTCATCGCGAAAATTTTGTAGACCAAGATGCGCGCTCGGCAACCGGCCGTATGGCGCATGGCCACAGGCACCTTACAACGGTCGCATCGCCCGCGGGCAACGCCCGCCCGAACCCGGACATTCCACCGCAGAGGCCGAGATGCTGTCCGTCATCCAGAACCCGCCCCGAGTCGCGCTCCCGATCGTGGGCAGCATCGATTTCTTTCCGGTCCGCCGCGTCTACTGCGTCGGCCGCAACTACGCCGCCCATGCCCGGGAAATGGGCGCCGATCCGGATCGCGAGCCGCCGTTCTTCTTCATGAAGCCCGCCGACGCCCTGCAGATCGTGGGCTCAGAGCCGACACCCCATCCCTATCCGTCCAAGACCAAGAACTACCACTTCGAGGTCGAGATGGTGGCCGCGCTGGCCGGCGGCGGCACCGACATCCCGGTCGCCGATGCCCTGGATCATGTCTACGGCTACGCGATCGGCCTCGACATGACCCGGCGCGACGTCCAGGACGAGGCCAAGAAGCTGTCGCGGCCCTGGGACACCGCCAAGGCGGCCGACGGCTCGGGTCCGATCGGCGCCCTGCATCCCGTCTCGCTGGTGGGCCACCCGGCGCGGGGCGAGATCACACTCGCGGTGGATGGGCAGACGCGCCAGAAGGGCGACCTCGGCGACATGATCTGGTCGGTGGCCGAGCAGATCGCCTACCTGTCTGGTTATTTCGCGCTGCAGCCCGGCGATCTGATCTTCACCGGCACGCCGTCGGGCGTCGGGCCGGTCGAGCGTGGCCAGCGCATGGTGGCGTCGATCGCCGGCCTCGGCGCGATCACCCTCGACGTCGGCTGATCGGGCACCCGCGGACCGACATGCTCCTCGACCGGCAGCTGCTGCGGCGCCTGTTCCACCTCGGCGCGCTCGCCACGCGGGGCCTGACGCTCGGCGTCCGCGGGATCGCCATGGATTCGCAGGGCCGTGTGGCGCTGGTGCGCCACACCTATATCAGCGGATGGCATCTGCCCGGCGGCGGCGTCGAGCTTGGGGAGAGCGCGGCGGAGGCGATGATCCGCGAGTTCCGCGAGGAGGCGGAGATCGTCCCGGAGGCGCCCCTGCGCCTCCTGGGCCTTTACCGGAACGTCGTTGCCGCGCCCCGCGATCACGTCGCGTTGTTCGCCCTGCCAGCCTTCACGGTGCTGCGGCCGAAGGCGCCGGACCGGGAGATCGCCGCCTGCGCGTTCTTCCCGATCGACGCGCTCCCCGAGGGCACGACCCGCGGCACCCGCGCCCGCCTGGAGGAGATGCAAAAGGGCCTCCCGCCGGACCCGCATTGGTGAATCGTCATGAGTGGGCAAAGAGACGCTTGCGTCGCCCGGCGGAATGGTGTTTAGAGAGCGCCGCCGGGGGCCGCCGGCACGAAAGTACGGGCGGCGCGGCACTAGTGAGCGGGTGTAGCTCAGGGGTAGAGCACAACCTTGCCAAGGTTGGGGTCGAGGGTTCGAATCCCTTCGCCCGCTCCAGTTTTCCCAACCATACGAACGACGTACAAGGCCGCAGATCTGCGGCCTTTGTCGTTCTGAGATCGCGATCAGCCGCGATCGACGAGGCGTCTCAAAAAGCGTCGAAGGGCCGTCTGGCCAGGACCGGCCTTCGTGTGGGACGGGACCGACATGCCATCGGCCGCTGCGCGGATCGGTCCGGCGTGTGCCGGGACAACGCGTCGCGCGCGACCCGTCAGGCTCGCCGCAACAGATTCGGCAAGCGGAAATCCGAGCTGCGGCTCTGAGCGGCGCGTGGCGCCGACACCCGCTCCTCCTGCCGGATCTGCTCGATCAGCTGAGGCTTGGCGTAGTAGTAGCCCTGTGCGCAGCGAATCTGCGTGGCACCCAGCAGGTAGGCGACCTCTTCGAAGGTCTCGACGCCCTCGGCGACCACCGACATGCCGAGCGCCATCCCGAGCGATTCGATCGCCTTGAGGACGATCTGGCTGCGCGGGCGCTTGTCGATGTCGGTGATGAAGGACCGGTCGATCTTCAATTCGTCCGCGGTGATCTCGGCCAGCGCCGCGAGCGACGAGTAGCCCACGCCGAAATCGTCGATCGAGACCCGGGCGCCGATCGCCCGGATGCGCGGCAGCACCTCGCGCTGGAAGCGGCCCTTGGTGAAGAACGCCTCCTCGGTCAATTCCAGCACGAAGCGCCGGGCCAGGCCCGTCGCCCCGAGGGCGTCGCAGAAGGCCGACATGAACGGCACGTCGCAGGCCTGCTTGGCGGCGATGTTGAGGCTCACCGTGACGTCCGGCCCGAACACCTCGTCGATGTCCGGCATGGTCTGAACGGTCTCGTTCAACACCTGCAGGGTGATCTCGTTGATGAGGCCGAGTTCGATCGCCAGCCCGATGAAGTCGCCCGGCGCCTGGATCACCCCCAGCTCGTCCCGCCAGCGCAGCAACACCTCGACGCCCGTCACGGCGTGGGTCCGCATGTCGACCTTCGGCTGAAAGGCGCAGCAGAAACACCGGTCACGGATCGCCAGCCGCAGGCGCTGCTCCACGGCCATGCGGGCGGTGGCGGCGTGGCTCATCGTCTCCTCGAAGACGCTGACGCCGCCCTTCACGTCGCCCTTCACGCGATACATGGCGTTGTCGGCCTGCCGGCGCAGGATCTCGTAGGTCGTCCCATGCTCCGGGAAGAGGCTCAGCCCGATCGAGGCCGAGGCGAAGATCTCGTGATCGTCGATGAAGAACGGCTGCTTCAGCCGGTCCGATATATCGAGCACCTCCGCCAGGGTGGCGTCCCGGTCGGCTACGGGGCTCAGGAGCAGTACGAACTCGTCGCCGCCGATCCGCGCGAGCATGTCGCTCGGGCGCAGGGCGCCGCGGATGCGGTCGGAGACCTTGCGCAGCAGGGCGTCGCCAGCGGCGTGGCTGTAGTAGTCGTTGATGTGCTTGAAGTTGTCGAGGTCGATGAAGGCCAGGGCGAACCGGTCATCCGGGCCGGCTTCGACGATGAGTTCCTCAATGCTCTGCTCGAACATCGTCCGGTTGGGCAGTCCCGTCAGCGCGTCGATATAGGCGCGCGCGATCAGGTCGCGCTGGATCGCGTGATGATGCGTGACATCCGTGAGCGTGGTGAGCGTGAAGGTATCCGTGTCGGTGCCGACGGGCTGCGCCTGCGCCTCGACGACGCGATCGCCGACCTGACCGATGATCGCAGCATCAGGGCTGTCGAACGCGCTCGCGGAGAGATCATCGACCGCCCGCGACCCGAGCGTGCGGGCCGCGTCGTTGGCCAGGATGCAGAGCCCCCGCTCGTCATGAACGACGACACCGACCGGAAGCGCCTGGATGGCGGCTTCGAGGAGGCTCTGCCGATCGCTTCTTCGATCTCTTGGCGGGGACGTGCTCACGTCAGCCCTGCTGCCAGAGCGTCTTGGGCGCGCGCAGGCCCGACTCGGCGGAGGCGTCGCCGCTCTCCAGGGGGCGCCGGAGCAGGCGACGATGCACTTGGTCCAGTGCGGCGCCGTTGCCACCTTCGGCGCCCGGGTCACGGGGGAGACGGGCGCTCACCGAGGCGTCCGCATCCAGCCCGCCCGCCTTGCTCATGGTCGCCCCGCGCCAGCGCTCCACGACGGCGCCCACGAAGGCCGCGCCGGGGATCGCATCGCCGTGATCGGAGGCCCGCCCGCTCATGTCGTTGCGGGGTTGCCGCTCCGGGGGCAGGGCGGCGAACTTCATCCGCACCGGCATCGGCACGCCTTCGCCGAAGGCGATGACCTCGCCGGTGCCCAGCGACGGCACGAAGGTGAGCAGGTTCACTGCGTCGGAAACCGCCGCGGCCAGGAAGGCCTGATCGCGATCATTGGTCATGCGCATGGCGAACAGGGTGCTGCACTGCGACATGATCGTCGGATCGAGTTCCGCCGGCCGCTGCGTGACGAGGCCGAGATAGACGCCGTGCTTGCGGCCCTCGCGGGCGATCCGCGACAGGGCCCGGCGGGTCGGGGTGAAGCCCACGGAGCGGTCGGCGGAGGCGTAGCGGTGGGCCTCCTCGCACACGAACAGCAGCGGGATCGCGCCCTCGCTCCAGATGCCGAACTCGAAGGCGAGGCGGCACAGGACGCACACCACGGCATCGACGACTTCTATGGGAAGCCCGGCGAGCTGCATGATCGTCATCGGGCGTCCGTCCGGATCGAGCCGGAACAGGTGCCCGAGGATTTCGCCCATCATGTCGCCGCCGACATTGGCGTTCTCGAACATGAAGCCGTAGCGCGGATCGTTGCGGATCGCCTCGATGCGCGTGATCAGGCGATGATAGTGCATCCGCCCGACGCGGTTCTCCAGGCGGCCCATCCGCTCGTCGATCAGCGCGATCAGGTCCTGCAGCATGTAGGGGACGGGTGTATCGACCGTGTAGCCGGAGCTCTTGCCGATCGTGCGCTTGACGATCTGCCGGTCGCTGGCCTCCTTGTACTGCGCGTACTTGCTCTTCGCGAGGGGAATGACCTCCGCGAGGATCTCGATCTCCTCGTCGATCGGCGAGCGGCCGCCGTAGATGACGTCCGCGATCTCCTCCAGGTTGAACAGCCAGAACGGCAGCTTCAGATTGCGCGGGCTGATGACGCTCGCCTGATCGCCGAAACAGGCCGCGTACTCGTTGTGGACGTCCAGGAGGAAGATGCGCACCGATTGCTGGGCCTGCATCACCTGGTCGAGGATCACGGCCACGCCGCTGGATTTGCCGACGCCGGTCGTGCCTAGCACCGCGAAGTGCTTCGTGAGGAGATCCTCGACCTTGATGCAGGCCGGGGTCTCCGGGTCCTGATACAGCGCCCCCACGGTCGCCATGTGCGCCGTGGACACCTGATAGAGGATCCGCAGATCGCCCGCGGGCAGCAGATCGACCGCGTCGCCGATGGCGGGGTAGCAGGTCACGCCCCGGCGGAACCGCTTGGTCCCGTCATCCGACAGGATCTCGCCGAGGAGATCGATGCTGGCGTAGGCCCCCGGCTGCCGCGACCGGTCGCCGCCCGACGACAGCGTCGTGATGATGCCGATCAGGACCGCACTGCCGGCTTCGATTCGGACGAAATTGCCCACCGTGGCCCGCACATTCGGCCGGCCGTTCTGTCCGGCGAGTTCGAGATGAACCTTCGAGCCTTCGACCGACGTCACCGAACCCATGCGCGCCGCCGGAACCTCGTCCCGGCCGAATCCGTCACCGTTCAACATTACGTGTGTCCGAGTCCGCCAACCAAACGTGTCGCCATGGTGAGGGGCGCCGATTAAAAATCCAACAAAGATCGGCCCAGGACTCTGCGATGATTAATCAATCCTTCTACAAGTAGATTATCGATCGCCCGATAGAACAACAGTCCGCGCCAAAATGGTCGACAGCGATGCACGACAATACATACAGCGGGTGTATTGAAGGCGGCAGTTTGCACGCAGAAATTGTGTGCGCGGCACGAAGGTGTCGCGGGCTCACCGGCCCCAGGTCGGACGCGGTCAGAAACCGCTTTCGGCGCGCATGATTCTGAGCGCGCCGGATCGACACCCGTCCTGGGCGCGATGCGCCTCAGTCGCCCTGCGGCCCGTTGAAATGCTCGCGCTTCCAGCACTCACCCGAGATGCGCGCTCCGTTCGAGGTCACGAAGGCGTAGGGCGAGGCTTCCACGACGTCGCCGTTGCGGGTCCGGATGATCCACCGGAAGCCGTCCGTGCAGGGAATGATTTCGACCGAGTGGGTCCGGAAAGATGGCATCGACATACCCCCTTAACGTTTGAGGCGACGCTTCCGCTCCGGGGCCTCGACCCGTAAGGTTATCGAGATCCGCCGCGGTGGGTCTGCGGCCGGTCGCGTCCTGTCGCGGGAACGCACGACGCCCTATCCCGTTCGATCCGTCGAAGAGCCGCCCGGGCCGACCTACGGCGCGCGCAAGAAAGCGAGGACTCGGCATGGCAATCAGGGCCTTGAATGACCGGAAGAAGCTGTCGAACGACTTCAACGAGGCCAACGACGCCTTCATCGACGAGGTTCTGAACGCCCTCCGGTCGGAGAAAATCCCCCTGGATCTGGCCCGCGCCTACCTCGCGCATCCGGTCGCGATGATGCACACCGACGGAGCCCAGGCGGTGGCCGATTATTTCGAGCGCATGCTGGCACAGAGGCCGAACATCGACTGGATGCCGGGCAATTGACCGGTCCAGTCCCGGAAAGGATGCGCGCATGACCACCGAAGAAATCCAGGATCTGAACCGCGCGCGCGCCGCGCTGGCACGGCAGCGGAACGCCATCGCCCGCAGGATCGGCGGCCTGGAGGTGGCCCCGATCTCGATGTCGGAGGATCTGACCCGGACCCTCCTGGCGATCGAGGCGGTGGATCGCGCCCTGGTCGAGGCCGGCCAGCCGCATGTCGATATCGGCCCGCTGCCAGACGCGTAGCCGTTGGGAGTCCGGTCTAACACCCTGTGCGCGATCGGGCTGCACGATCCCTTGCGCCCCGCGCGCGCACGGGCGTAGAGCCTCGTCCGACCGGAGGAGACACGACGATGACCGACCGCCTGCCCGGCTTCAACACGCTGGCCATTCACGCGGGCGCCGCACCCGACGCCGCCACGGGCGCGCGGGCGACGCCGATCTACCAGACCACGAGCTTCGTGTTCGACGATGTCGACCACGCCGCCTCGCTGTTCGGGCTGCAGGCCTTCGGCAACATCTACACGCGGATCACCAACCCGACGAACGCGGTGCTGGAAGAGCGCATCGCCGCCCTCGAAGGCGGCACGGCAGCCCTTGCGGTCGCCTCCGGCCACGCGGCCGAGTTCCTGACCATGCACGCCCTGATGCAGCCGGGCGACGAGTTCGTGGCCTCGAACAAGCTGTATGGCGGCTCGATCAACCAGTTCAATCACTCCTACAAGAACTTCGGCTGGTCGGTGGCCTGGGCCGATAACGACGATCCGGCCTCGTTCGAGGCGGCCATCACCCCGCGCACCAAGGCCATCTTCTGCGAGTCGATCGCCAATCCCGGCGGGGTCATCACCGACCTCGCGGCGCTCTCGCAGATCGCCAAAAAGCACAACATCCCGCTCGTGGTCGACAACACCATGGCGACGCCGTACCTGATCCGGCCCTTCGAGTACGGCGCCGACATCGTGGTGCATTCGGCGACCAAATTCCTCGGCGGCCACGGCAATTCGATCGGCGGCCTGATCGTCGACGGCGGCACGTTCCAGTGGGCCGGCGATGCCCGCTACCCGATGATGAGCGAGCCGCGGCCGGAATACTCCGGCATGGTGCTGGCCGAGACCTTCGGGAATTTCGGCTTCGCGATCGCCTGCCGGGTGCTGGGCCTGCGCGACCTCGGTCCGGCGCTGTCGCCCTTCAACGCTTTCCTGATCCTCAACGGCATCGAGACCCTGCCGCTGCGGATGCAGCGCCATTCCGACAACGCCCTGACCGTCGCCAAGCACTTGGCCCAGCATCCGGCGGTGTCGTGGGTGAGCTACCCGGGCCTGGAGACGGACCGCTATCACCAGCTGGCGAAGCGCTACACGCCGAACGGCGCCGGCGCAGTCTTCACCTTTGGGTTGAAGGGCGGCTACGAGGCGGGCGTGAAGCTGGTCTCTAATCTCCAGCTGTTCTCGCACCTGGCCAATATCGGCGACACGCGCTCGCTCATCATCCACCCGGCCTCGACCACCCACCGCCAGCTCACCGACGCGCAGAAGACCGCCGCCGGGGCGGGGCCCGACGTGGTGCGGCTGTCGATCGGGCTGGAGGATCCGGCGGATCTGATCGAGGATCTGGATGGGGCGCTCGGCGCCTGAACGTGTGAGCAGGCTGCCCCGGCCTTCTGGTTTCCGGACGACTGCTGCGTTATAGCAGGCCGTCCTCCCGGAAGGTGTCACGATGCCGAATGCCGTGATCGAAACCGACGTCGATCTCGTCACGCAGGAAGAAGCTGCCGCTGTTCTGGCTGGCCTGGGGCTCACGGTGTCCGACGCCGTCAGGCTGCTGCTGATGCGTGTTGCCCGTGAGAAGGCGCTGCCATTCGAGCTTCTCGCGCCGAACGAGACAACGATTGCCGCAATGCGTGAAGCGCGCCAGGGAGGCCTGCCGCGTTTTGACGACGTGGCCTCGCTGATGGCCGCCCTGAATGCGGACGATTGAGCACACCGGCCAATTCAAGCGCGACTATAAACGAGAGATGAAGGGGCGCCACCGCGCCACGCTTGCGGCCGATCTCGCGGCAGTCGTGGAATGCTTGGCATCCGATCTGCTGCTTGAGGCGCGACATCGGGACCATGCCCTGGTCGGCAATTGGCACGACCACCGGGACTGTCATATCAAGCCGGATCTCGTGCTGATCTATCGTCTGCCCGACGCCGAGACGATCCAGCTGGTGCGTCTTGGATCTCACGCCGAGCTTGACCTCTGAATCGCATTCGGCCGATCGACGACGAAAATGAAGCCGAGCGTGGCAGGTTCATGCGCCTGCGAGCATTGCGTGCATTGTCCCCGTCCCTGAAACCGGAACGAGGCTGCCGGCGTTCGACTGACGGTGCCTTCAGAACGCCTCCGCCTCCAGCGCCATGGTGCTCTCCGCTCCGGCCTTGATTCGCGCCAGCCGCAGGCCCGTCTCGGGCAGCATCCGCTCCATGAAGAACCGGCCGCCCGTGAGCTTCGAGTCCCAGCGGGGGGAGGGCGCCTCGGCCTGCTTGATCAGCGCGGCCTTGGCGATCCGGCCCCACATGTAGCCCAGCGCGACCAGCCCGAAGAGGTGCATGAAATCGGTCGCCCCGGCGCCGGCATTGTCGGGCTTTGCGAAGGCGTTCTGCATCAGCCACATCACGGCGCCCTGAAGGTCGTTCAGCCCGGCCTGGAGCGGCTTGACGAACGGCGCCATGGCGGGATCCTCGCCGTGGTCCTTCACAAAGGTCTGGACCTCGCCGAGGAACGCCATCATCGCCCGGCCGCCATCCTTGGGCAGCTTGCGGCCGATCAGGTCCATCGCCTGGATGCCGTTGGCGCCCTCGTAGATCATGGCGATGCGGGCATCGCGCACGAACTGCGACATGCCCCATTCCTCGATGTAGCCGTGGCCGCCGAGCAGCTGCTGCGCCTCGACGGCGTTGGCGAAGCCGCGGTCGGTGAAGACGCCCTTCACCACCGGGGTCATGAGGCCGAGGTAATCGTCCGCCGCCTGCCGCTCCTTGGCGTCCTCGGAGCGGTGCAGGATGTCGGCCTGCAGGGCGGTCCAGAGCATCAGCGCGCGGGCCGCCTCGTTGAAGGCGCGGATCTGCAGCAGGGTCCGGCGCACGTCCGGATGCACGATGATCGGATCGGCGGCCTTCTCGGGTGCCTTGGCGCCGGTCAGCGCCCGGCCCTGGAGCCGGTCCCGGGCGTAGGCGGCGGCGTTCTGGTAGGCGACCTCGGATTGCCCCAGCCCCTGCACGCCGACCGCGAGCCGCGCCTCGTTCATCATCACGAACATGGCGTTGAGGCCGCGATTCTCCTGGCCGACCAGCCAGCCGGTCGCCCCGTCGTAGTTCATGACGCAGGTGGCGTTCCCGTGGATGCCCATCTTGTGCTCCAGCGAGCCGCAGGACACGCCGTTGCGGGCGCCGAGCGACCCGTCCGGGTTCACCAGAAACTTCGGCACCACGAACAGCGAGATGCCCTTCGTGCCCGCGGGCGCCCCCTCGATCCGCGCGATAACGAGGTGGACGATGTTCTCGGCTAGGTCGTGCTCGCCAGCCGAGATGAAGATCTTGGTGCCGGTGAGGCTGTAGGAGCCGTCGCCGTTCGGCACCGCCTTGGTCTTGAGCAGGCCGAGATCCGTGCCGCAATGCGGCTCGGTCAGGTTCATGGTGCCAGTCCAGGCGCCTTCGACCATACGGGGCAGGTAGAGCGCCTTCTGGTCCTCGGTGCCGTGGACCAGCAGGGCGGCCATCGCGCCCTGGGTCAGGCCCGGATACATGCCGAAAGCCAGATTCGCGCCCGAGGCGAATTCCTGCATCGCCGTGTTGAGCGTGTGCGGCAGGCCCTGCCCGCCATACGCCTCCGGCACGGACAGCCCCATCCAGCCGCCGCGCGCGTAGGTGTCGTAGGCGGCCTTAAAGCCGGTCGGCGTGCGGACGGTGCCGTCGGCCTCCCGGCGGCAGCCTTCCAGATCGCCCGCGCGGTTGAGCGGCGCCAGCACCTCCTCGGCGAGCTTGCCGCCCTCGCGCAGAACCGCCTCCACGACATCGGGGGAGGCGTCGGCGAAACCCGAGAGGTTGTCGCGTGCGTGGAAGCCCAGGACGTCGGAGAGCAGAAACAGCGTGTCGTCGACCGGTGCGCGGTACTGCGGCATCTGAGGCGTCCCCGTCTGCGCGGATCCCTCGGGGTCATCCGCTGTCCAGCAATGCATGTAAACGCCCGTCCACCGTCGGGGCAACGGCCAGTCCCGCCGCGCGGTGACACGTCACAAGGCCTGCGGCGTCTGTATGCGCAAGACGATTACAGGGTGAGGACACCCTTAACCTCGTGTTTACCAAGAAAGTTAATGATCACACTCGAACGACCCGAAGCGTCTGTCGTGGATACCCATTCGGGGAGCCACAGCGCCTCGGTTCGGACCACGGACGCTGCCGACCACAGGCCCACGATGACCCGCACCGCGATGCCGCAGCTCGACAGTTTCGATCCTGAGGTGCTCGACGCCGCTCGCGACGTCGCCGCCCGAGCAGGCGTTCCGCTCGAGACGTGGATCGCCTCGGTCGTGCCGCAGCAACAGTCGGGTCTTTCCGGCAACCGCCGGGAACGTCGCCGTCTGCGGGCCGAGCAGCTCGACCGTCCCGCCGGCCGGCCGGAGACCGCAATCCGAGCCGATGCCCGCGCCGATACCCGCGCCGAGGCCCGTCCTGATCTGCGCAGCGAAGCGCGCGTCGACCCGATCGGCGCCCGCCCGCGCGAAATCCCGGCCGAGCGCCCGGCGCCGATCGCCGAAACCTACGGCGAGGGCATCGCCGCGCTGATGAGCCGGCTCGACGGCCTCGACCGGACCCTGGACGCGGATCGTCGCGAGGCGCAGATCGCCGAGCAGCAGCGTCTGGCCGAGATCGAAGCGCGCATCGAGCGCGCCCTCAACGCCGCCCCGGTCCAGCAGGTTACCGAGCGCCTCGGGGATATCGAGCGCCGCATGTCGCAGCTCGGCGATCAGGTCGCCGCCGGGCGTCAGCCCGGCCGGCGCACCCGCCCGGCGGCCGCCGATATCCGCAGCGCGGTGCTGGACATCCGCCAGCGGCAGCGGGAGCTGTCGCAGGGAGGGGGCGGCGATGTCGCGGCCCAGCCGGCCGATGGCGGCGTGGTCGCCAGCATGCGGCAGGACCTCGCCCGCCGCCTGGAGGCGCGCACCGGGGATGCCGCGACGACGGCCGCCCTGTCCGAGCTCCAGGCAGAGACCGTCCGCCTGCGCCAGTCCATCGATCAACTGGCCACGAATCGCGACGTCGGCGCCCTGGAGGATGCCGTCACCGCGCTCGCCAGCGGCCTCGATCGTGCCCAGGCCGGCACGGATCTCGCCACGATCGCGGCGCCGATCGAGCAGATCCGACTTCAGGTCGAGTTGCTCGCCGAGGAGGTCGCCGAGCACGTCCATGCCCGCGTCGCCGAGGATGTCCGCCGCTTGGCCGAGCGCCTCGACGATGTCGCGGCCACCGGGCCAACGGATCCGGACGGGCAGACGCTGGCGGCCTTGTTCACGGAACTGGACGAGATCCGGCAGCTGATCACCGCGCTGGCCGATCCGGAGCGGATCCAGAGCCTCGCCAACAGCCTGCAGGTCGTCAGCGCCCAGGTGGTGCAGCTGCAGCACGTCGGCGCCGGGCCGGATCTGCGCCCGCTTCTGGAAGAGATTCGCGGCGAGGTGAAGAGTGCGGCGCCCGCGGCGCTCGCCGAGCAGGTCCAGGTACTGGCCGAGAAGGTCGATCACCTCTGCGCGCTGCAGGACCGATCCGAGCCGGGCGGTGACGCGGCCCAGTCGACCCCGGTCCAGTCCGGCGAGATGGCCTCCATCCACGCCATGCTGCACACCCTCGCCGAGAAGGTGGACGAAGCCGGCGAGCACGAGGGCCTCGACGCCCTCGAGAAGCAGGTGATGAGCCTGGCCGACCGGCTGGACACGCCCCAGGGCGGCGATCCGGCGCTGGCCGGGCTCGAGCGGACCATGGGCGATCTGCTGGCGCAGGTGGCCGCCCTCCGGGAAGCCGCGCCGAGCGAGGCCGTGGTGGAGCGCGCCGCCCGCAACGCGGTCGCCCAGACCCTGAGCGGAACCGGGATCACCGCGGATTCAGGCGAGATCGGCCTCCTGCGCGCGAGCCTCGCCGACATGCAGGCCCGTCAGGCCGCCTCGGACCAGCGCCTGGGCGCCACGCTGGAGGGTGTCCAGACCGCCCTCGAGCGCCTTCTCGTCCGGCTGGGTCCCTCTGACGCGGTCGAGCCGCGGGGCCCGTCCCTCGGCGAGCGCCTGATGTCCTCGGCGAGCCCCGAGGTGACGCTCGCCGCCACCGATATGAAGCCGGCGGCAGGGGCCGAGACCCCGCTCGTCGCCGACGACCTCCTCGAACCCGGAAGCGGCCGTCCGGTCCGCGCGCCGCGCGGGGGCCGCGATGCGGCGAGCCGCCGGTCCGCCAAGGAGGCGCAGACCGAATCGGTCCGCGTCCGGCTGTCCGCCGATCCCGGGGCCGAGAGCGACATCAAGACGAGCTTCATCGCGGCGGCACGCCGGGCGGCGCAGGCAGCCCAGGCGGAACTGGCTGCCGAAGAGCCGACCGAGCGCCGCGACATCCGGCCCGCGAAGCCGACGACCCCGTCGGCATCCGGGGAGCCGGGCCGCGTGGGCCGGCTGCGGAGCGAGCTCGACCGCCGGCGCCGGCCGCTGCTGCTCGGGCTCGCCGCCATCGTCCTGGCGCTCGGCGCATTGCAGGCGGTGAAACTGCGCACGCCCGAGGAGCCCCGCCCGGTCGTGGCCGCGAGCCAGGCCGCACCGGTCGGCGGCGAGGCTGCTGGCGAACCCGCGAAGGTCGCGGCGAAGACCGAGACCGGGGACGCCGGCAAGGACGCGTCGAAGGAGGCGTCGAAAGAGGCTCCGAAGGAGGCTGCGAAGGAAACCGCCAAGGTCGCCGGGGCCGATGGCTGGAAGGACGCCTCGGGTGCCAAGCCGCCCGTCGCCGATCCGACCACCACCCAGGCCCTGCCGAACCCGGTTCCCGCCGAGGCCCGTGCGACCGCCGCGAAAGCCGTCCTGCCGCAGGTTGCGGGGATGAACACCCTGCAGGCCGATCTCGGCGGCGTGCCGGCCGGACTCGCCAAGGTGAAGGCGGCCGCCCTCGAAGGCGACGGAACGGCGGTGTGGGATCTCGCCAGCCGGGAGGCCGAAGGCCGCGGCATGCCCCGCGACCTCGCGGTGGCCGCCAAGCTCTTCGAGAAGCTGGCCGCGGCGGGCTACGCCCCGGCGCAGTACAAGATCGCCGGCCAGTACGAGAAGGGGGCCGGCGTGGTCCGCGATCTCGACAAGGCGAAGCTCTGGTACGGCCGTGCCGCCGAGCAGGGCCATGCCCGCTCGATGCACAATCTCGCGGTGATCTTCGCCGAGAACCCGGCCGCCAACGGCAAGCCGGACTTCGCCTCCGCGGCCTCGTGGTTCCGGCAGGGTGCGGAGTACGGGGTCCGTGACAGCCAGTACAACCTCGGCGTGCTGTACGCCCGCGGCATGGGGCTGACGCAGGATCTGGTGCAGTCCTACGCGTGGTTCGCCGCCGCCGCCGCCCAGGGCGACGAGGACGCGGCCAAGAAGCGGGACGATGTGGCCAACAAACTCAGCACCGCCGAACTCGCTAGCGCGAAGTCCCTCGCGGCCGCCTTCAAGCCGCGAAAGATTGACGCGGCGGTGAACGAGCAGCCCAGCATCAAGGCCGGTGCGACGGCCCCGATGTCGCTGCTCGGCGCTCCTGCGCCCAGCCCCGTGGCCTTCACGGGCGCCCCGAAGCGCTCCTGACGGCGATGGGCCGGAGCGCGGGCTCGGACAATCCGAGCTTGACCGCGCTCCCGCGATGCGGGAACGCTCCGGCCGGGCGGTGTTGCACCGAGGTCGGGCCGCGTAGATCGCCAGCCCTTGCCGTTGCTCGGAGGATGGATGGCGCGCCGGAACACCATCCCGATCGGCGCCCTCGTCCTCGGCGTGGCCGGCCTGATCCCGTTCCTGGGTTTCGCGGCCCTGGCGGTGTCGGGCAGTGACGGCGGTCTCAGCAGTATCGGATTGGCGCCGCGGACGATCCTCTCGGCCTATGGCGCGGTGATCGCCTCGTTCCTCGGCGGCATCCGCTGGGGGGCTGCCGCGGCGCGCAACGCCGGCAACGCCGACTACCTCGTGGCGATCATTCCTTCCCTGGTGGCCTGGGCCGCGATGGCGGCACCGGCGCCGTGGGATCTGCGGATCCTCGGCGTGCTCGTGCTCGCCTGGGGCCTGATCGACCAGGATCTGCCCCGCCGGGGCCTCGCGCCGCTCTGGCTCGGGCGGCTGCGGCTGGTGCTGTCGGGTGTTGCCGGGGCTGCGCTGCTGGTCGCGGCTTGAGGCGAAGACGCACCGGTTGCGTCAATTGGGGACCTGTCGGACTTGGATCGACTGGCTTGGTTGTCCGCAGGTCCGAGAAGGGTGGTTTGCGGACTTAAGTAGCTCCGCTATATCGTTTGCATGTCATACGCAGCGAAAGTGATCCTCCATGCTCCACCGTGGGACGATCCATCATTAGAAGCGTTCGTTGAGGCGTGTGTCAGTGATAAAGTTCAATTGATTTGCGTAATGAGTCCAGATTGCGAGCGGGTTCATGACGTTATTGACGAATTAATAGTCATTGGAGGCCACTCTGGTATCCTTGCGACTTGGCATACTGATGAAAGTTTCGCCGAAGTCCAAGCGTTCGCGCGGACGCTATCTCTTGATGACGGATCGGATGAAACACACCAGGAGGTGAGACTGTCTCCGAGCTAAAGGGCTGCTAAGGGTGGATTTAAGACGGTCCGGTTTCAAGCAGCGGATCAACAATAACGGACGTCAACTCTCAGCCTAGTCTCAAACGAACGAAGCTGGAGCCTGCATCGCCTTCAACTGCAATGAATCACTCTCGGAAGCCGTTAAGCTAAAGCGATCTCTTCCTCGGTGAGGTCGTGACAAGGCTTCGAAAATTTCCATTAAATGCATGTTCATTCCACATCGATTGAAGATCATCATAGGAGATCGAGTATCGCCCTGGAGCACTTGCATTCGGATCAACGACATTGATGGCCTGCGTTCTCTCATCAAAGCCGGTAATCACGATAGTATGTCCCTCCGGCATGCTCAAATCGATCATGACGGGATGTCTACGAACGATTTCATCCTTCACAACAGCTAAACCCCTCCGAAATCCCAAATCGTTGTCCTCAAAGATTTGCTCGTGCCATTCATACCCTAGGGCGCGCGCGGCTCTTATGATATCTCTGTAATATGTAATCGTAAAATCGTCGAATCGCTTCGAGAGAGAATATTCGATCCCGCGAGACATAGTCTTTAATTTTCTGGGGGAGTGGCGGTCGCCATAGAAGGCCATTATCATCGCGGCTGATGTAGGCACACACAACAAGTCTTCTTGAAGCAGATATTTCACGTCAAGGTCGTTAGTCGTTGAGGCCAGAGGGGATTGACCAATTACATTCTGGCTTGCAAAAGCTGCCGGCAATCGATGCCACGCATAGCTTAATGCTATGACGCATGCGATCCCTATGACAAAACTTTGAATTATGCCTAACATGCCAATCAAGATACATATGGGATGGGAGAAGTAATGACTAAGCTGCGAAAATTACGCTTGAATGCATGCTCGTTCCATATTGATCGCAGACGGTCATAGCTAATACTGTATCGACCGGGCGCGGCGATGTTGGGGTCAACCACAAAAATGGACTGCAGCGTTTCGTCGAAACCACAGACAACAACTGTGTGTCCCTCTGGTGCGCTGACATCAATCATGAGGGGGCGGCCATGTTCGAGTTCCCGCTTGATGGTTTCCAAACCTTTTTGAAAGCCAAACGCATCGTCTGCGAAAGCTTTCTCGTGCCAACTGTAGCCGAGGTCAGCAGCAGCTTTCACAATGTCGCGGTAGAACGTAATTGAAAAATCATCAAACGGCTCTGATGGCACATAAACTGCGCCGCGAGACAACTTCTTTAACTTGCGGGGCGGTTGCTCATCTCCATAGTATCTCATGATTATCGCCGCAGACGTGGGTACGCCAAGCAGTCTTTCTTGCCGAATAAACCCGATCTTTAGATCAATCTTTGCTAGATGGCCTTTTGTCGATTTGACTGTGCCTGCTGTCTCTGCTGAAGCTGAGTTTGATTGAACCACGATACTTGATACGAGGAGGGCGGCCAGAATATGGGCAACCTTCGCTAGAAGCCGAGTATTTACGGAATTAGCAATCATCACAGCTTGTCTTCAAAATAGGCGATCTCTGCCCGAAAACCGCATAGATATAAGATTGTCGATCATTGCGCTACGTGGCGTTAAATTTTCATACTCCGCCGGATGTCAATTTTAACAGCTCATAGCAGGGCCAGGAGCTTGGCGTATAGCGGTCTACCCTGACACGAAATTTTGCACGCGCTGAGTACGTCTGCTTTACGGATGCCGATGCGCCTGGGGGTTCCGTCTGCAACGGGTCGCGATCAGACCGACTGCTCTGCCGAAGGACCGGGCACGACCCGCTGCGGACGAATGGGCCGTTTGCCGCTAGATCATCCCGCATGACGGAACACACAGGCATCCACGTACGGCGCGCCGATCATGTCGGCTTTGCGGTCGCTTCCCTCGACGAGGCGCTTCGGTTCTGGGTCGATGGGCTCGGCGCGCGGCTTGTGCGGACGGGCGAGATGGGCGGAGAGTTCCTTGGTCAAGTGACCGGAGCGCATGGCGCGAAGGTGCGCATGGCAATCGTTTCGCTGCCGGACCAGACGATCGAACTCCTGGAGTATCAGGGTCTGGAGCGACCAAGCGAGCCAGCCAAGCCGTTCGACCCTGGCTTCGCGCATCTGGCCCTTGTCGTCGATGACATCGACGCGCTCCTGGTGCGGATCGCCGCCTACGGCTGGAAGGCGCAAGGGATTCCGCAGCCGATTGCAAGCGGTGCGCGGGCCGGAACCCGGGTGATCTACGCCGTTGGTCCTGACGGCGCGACGATCGAGTTCATGCAGCCGCCAGCTACAGCCCACAATCGCTGATCCCGCCAGGCAGCGGACCGCTTGCCACAACACGCCCAAGTCGCCCGATAAACATCGAGTGGATACTTATGGGAAGCCTACATGGCGATGCAGGCGACCGGGTTGGGTCGTCAGCGGACAGGGTCGGCCTAGAAAGGCTCCGCTCCGGAGGGTTCCCCTTTCGGCCGGTGGCAGGCGCACGCCGCGGCTTTCTCGTCGGCGCGGCCCCACATCGGCGCTTCGCAAGTGAGGAGCTGTGTTAGCAGATGCGCCAGCGGCGCCGCTTGATAAGGCTTCTGAAGCACCGGGGCTGACCGATACGCTTCCTCCAACCCCTGCGTGCCGTAGCCGGTCGCGAACAGGAACGGCGTGCAGCGCTCTGACAGCAGGTCGGCCACCGGATAGCTGCGGGCGTCGCCCAGGTTGACGTCCAGCACGGCCAAGTCGAAGTTCCCGGCGCGGACATGATCCAAGGCCTTGTCGAGGCGCATGGCCACCACGACCTCGCAGCCGAGGTCGAGCAGCATGTCCTCCGCGAGCATGGCCACGAGGCTCTCGTCCTCGACCAGCAGAACGCGGCGCCCTTCCAGCAAACTCATCGGGCAGGATGCCCTTTCAGTGTCTCCTGGCCGACCCAGCCGAGCTGGGTCAATGGGATCTCCAGCCGGCAGACGACACCGCTCGGCGCGAACGTGATAGCCGCGTTGCCGTCGAACTCCATCGGAAGCTGCCGCTCGATGAGCCGGGAGCCGAAGCCTCTGCGTGTTGGCGGAGTGACCGGCGGGCCGCCGCGCTCTTCCCATGCGAGATCAAGCTGCTCGCGGCCATCGTCCAAGGCCTGCAGGGACCACGTCACCGCGACCCGGCCCTCAGGGACCGATAGAGCCCCGTATTTGGCGGCGTTGGTCATCAGCTCGTGCAGCGCCATGGCCAGAGTTACAGCGACCTTGGGGTGCAGGCGTGCATCCGGTCCGCTTAACACGAAGCGGTTAACGTCGACCTCCGCCAAGAGGTGCGGTGCAAGCGCGCGCTCAACCACGCTGCGCAGGCTGGCACTCTCCCAGTTGTCCTCGACGAGCACGTTATGGGCGGTCGACAGCGCAGCCATGCGGGCGTCGAACACAGCCCGCGCGGCTTGGTCGGTCTGGCCGCGGAACGTCTGCGCGGCGATCGATTGGACCGTGGCCAGGGTGTTTTTCACCCGGTGGTTCAGCTCGTTGATCAGCAGGCGCTGGCGCTCGGCCGCGGCCTTTTCCTCGCTGATGTCGCGGACCTCGATGATCGTGCCGATGATGTTGGCCGCGTCGTCCCGGATCGGGCTGGCCGTGAAGCCGACCGGATAAAAATGCCCGTCCCTGTGAACGAAAACCTCCTCGCCACGCTCTTGGTTGTTCTCCGGGAAGGCGCGGTCGATCGCACATTCCGCCAGCGGGAACGGCCGGCCGTCCGGGTAGGTGTGGTGCACGATGTCGTGCAGCGGGCAGTCGCGCTCCAGAACCTCGTCGAGCGTCCAGCCGGTCAGCTGCTCGGCGGCGCGGTTCATGTAGATGCAGTGCTGCCGGTCATCCATCAGGAAGATGGAGACCGAGGCGTTGTTGAGCACGGCATTGAGGCGCCGCTCGGTCTCGAATAGTTGGCCGGCACCGGGCCTGAGACTCACGAGAGGTGTACTGGCGGCGGGAACAGATTGCAGCGGCTGCCGAGTATGCGGCACTGATACGACCCTTCACAGCGGGGTTGTCAAAAAGAACGGGGACCAACGAACCGTTGGGATCGTGCATCTCGCATGCCGCGTTGCGGCAGGCGCCACAAGGCCGAGCCTGCCAATGCGCTGACGGAAGGGTTGTTCCATACCCCGAACACAGTGGCTTCACGCGAGGCTTGGATGTCGGCAGTTGGTCGTCTATTTGCCGGCCCGACCCGGCCTCCACACCGTCGTTGCGTGTAATGATTTCCAAAACCCAACGATTGCGTTTTCGTGTCGCCATCATCGCCGCGGAGGCCCGGGCGGGGGCTCACACGGCCCTGCTGATGAATAGGATCCTTCACGGACAGGATACTGACGAAACCGAGCAGGTCCTGTGTCGCGAAATGGACGTCCTGGCGGCGTTGCGTGCCCATACAAAAGCGCGGAACAAGGATGAGCCATCGCCGTAGACGGTTCATTCTTACGGCTACTGATCTGTACCTTCGCTCCAGCAGACCCGCGACCGCACGGCAGCGGGTCCCCGCTATGGGCACTTAGAGCCGTGCCCGATCGCGTTGCAATCGTGCGCGGCTCTAAGCCTTTGTTTCAACGCGCTCTCTTGCGCCGAACCGGTGTCCACTTCGGCGGAGAGCGCTCCAGTTGGGATTGTCGCGGCGTCCGGTTGGGGTCGAAAGCTGCCCCTCGACCGATTTGACGTGCCCGAACTCAGGCGCCGCTCCCAGCAGACCGCTTGCTGCGACGGCTTCGATTAACAGGCCTGAGCGCGCTGCCGAACGCGCAAATCGGCTCCTTAAAGGAAACGGCGGGCGCCCCGGAGGACGCCCGCCACATCTACCGTCGCGGTGCGCCAGCCTCACGCACCCATGGCGGTCTTCAGGTTCTGGTCGACCTTGTCGAGGAAGCCCGTGGTCGAGAGCCACTTCTGCTCGGGCCCGACGAGGAGCGCCAGATCCTTGGTCATGAAGCCCGCCTCGACCGTGTCGACGCAGACCTTCTCCAGGGTGGCGGAGAACTTCGCCAGATCGTCGTTGCCGTCGAGCTTGGCTCGGTGCGTCAAGCCGCGGGTCCAGGCGAAGATCGAGGCAATCGAGTTGGTCGAGGTCTCGCGGCCCTTCTGGTGCTCGCGGTAGTGGCGGGTGACGGTGCCGTGGGCGGCCTCGGCCTCCACGGTCTGGCCGTCCGGCGTCATCAGCACGGAGGTCATCAGGCCGAGCGAGCCGAAGCCCTGCGCGGCCGTGTCGGACTGCACGTCGCCGTCATAGTTCTTGCAGGCCCAGACGTAGCCGCCCGACCACTTGAGGCACGAGGCCACCATGTCGTCGATCAGGCGGTGCTCGTAGGTGATGCCGAGCGCCTTGAACTTCGCCTCGAACTCCTCCTCGTAGACCTTCTGGAACAGGTCCTTGAACCGGCCGTCATAGGCCTTGAGGATGGTGTTCTTGGTCGAGAGGTAGACCGGGTACTTGCGCGCGAGCCCGTAGTTCATCGAGGCGCGGGCGAAGTCGATGATCGACTGGTCGAGGTTGTACATCGACATGGCGACGCCGGCCTCGGGGAACTTGAACACCTCCTTCTCGATGACCGTGCCGTCATCGCCCTCGAACTTGATGGTCAGCCGGCCCTTGCCGGGCACCTTGAAGTCCGTGGCGCGGTACTGGTCGCCGTAGGCGTGACGGCCGATCACGAAGGGCTGGGTCCAGCCGGGCACGAGCCGCGGCACGTTCTTACAGATGATGGGTTCGCGAAAGATCACGCCACCCAGGATGTTGCGGATCGTGCCGTTGGGCGAGCGCCACATCTCCTTGAGGCCGAATTCCTGGACCCGCTGCTCGTCGGGGGTGATGGTGGCGCACTTCACGCCGACACCGTGGCGCTTGATCGCCTCGGCGGCATCGACCGTCACCTTGTCGTTGGTGGCGTCGCGGTGCTCGACGCCGAGGTCGTAGTACTCGAGATCGACGTCGAGATAGGGATGGATCAGCTTGTTCTTGATCTCGGCCCAGATGATCCGGGTCATCTCGTCGCCGTCGAGCTCGACGACGGGGTTCGCTACCTTGATCTTCGCCATGGACAGATGCCTTCCGCGTTGTCCCCGCGCACGGCATGCAAGGGCCGTGCGGTCGTGCGCCCGGGTGGCCCGGGCTGGAATTCGCCCCGCGACATAGCGCGGCCCTTCCGGCGACGGAAGGCGCGGGCTGTCATCCGGGCCGCTTCGTCACCCGGCCCTCGACGGGCGAGGGCCGGCCATGCCAGACGGCCGGCATGACGAGCCGAGACGCAGCGGGCGATGCCCCCAGGAAGGTCACAGAACTGCCGCCGGGAATCGCCCCCACGGTGATCCTGGTGGAACCGCAGCTCGCCGAGAATATCGGCATGACGGCCCGCGCCATGGCGAATTTCGGCCTGTCCGAGCTGCGCCTCGTCAATCCGAAGAACGGCTGGCCCAAGAAGGGCGTGCGCGAGGCGGCCTCCGGCGCGACGCATGTCCTCGACCGGGCGACGATCTTCGGCAGCGTCGCCGAGGCCATCGCGGATTGCCACTACGTGCTGGCCACCACGGCGCGCGAGCGCGGGCAGATGAAGCGCGTCTTCGCCCCCGATGACGCCATGGCCGAACTCGTCGCCCGGGAAGGGCAGCGGACCGCCGTGATGTTCGGCCGCGAGCGGGTCGGGCTCACCAACGAGGAGGTGTCGCTGGCCGACGCCATCGTGACGTTTCCGGTCTCGCCGGATTTTCCGTCGCTCAACCTCGCCCAGGCGGTGCTGCTCGTCGGCTACGCGTGGCGTCAGGCGAGCGGCCGGGCCAAGCTGCCATTCTCGGGGGAGCTGCTTTCGCCGCCGGCGACCCGCGAGGCGCTGGTCGCGCTGTTCGGCAGCCTGGAGGCCGCCCTCGACGGGGCCGGCTTCTATCCGCCGGAGAAGCGCGACATCATCGCCCGCAACATGCGCGACATGCTCCACCGGATGGGGATGACCGAGCAGGATGTCCGCACCTTCCGCGGTGCCCTGCGGGCGCTCACCCGGAAGGGCACCTGATCAATCGCCGGCCGGCTTCATCTCCGGCGGCTTGCCGCCGCCGAAGCAGCGCCCGACCGCGTCCCAGAACGCGGCCTGTTCTTCCGGTGTGCACGCGGCCATGCGCGCCTCGACCTTGGCACGGCCGGCGACCGCGTCGGGCGTCGCGGCGACGTCCGCCTCGCTCGGGTTCCTTGCCTCGTGCATCGGCAATCCTCCGTTTCGGAACGAAAGCCCAGCTGAGCCGTGCGGTTCCGTTCCACGGCGCAATCGGGCATGGAGGGCGGAACGGGACGGGCGGGGGATCGGGTGCGGCTGAGCGTGGACAATCTGGCCTGCCGCCGCTCCGGCCGCCGCATCTTCGCCAACCTGTCCTTCGTCCTCGGGCCGGGCGATGCCCTGGCGGTGACGGGCCGCAACGGCGCCGGCAAGTCGAGCCTGCTCGCGATCCTGTCCGGCCGGCTGCGGCCGGATGCCGGGCGGATCGACATCGCCGATGTCGGCGAGGCGAGTCTGCCGGAATGCCTGCACGTGGTCGGCCATCGCGACGGCCTGAAGAGCTCACTCACCGCGGGGGAGAACCTGCTGTTCGCCCAGCGTCTTCTGGGGGCGCCGCGCCTGTCGCCCGGGGACGCCCTGGAGCGGCTCGGCCTCGGCCATGCCCACGATCTGCCGGTGGCCTATCTCTCGGCCGGCCAGCGGCGGCGGGTGGCGCTGGCGCGGCTCCTCGTCTGCGCCCGGCCGCTCTGGCTGCTCGACGAGCCGACGGCCGCCCTCGACACGGCTTCGCAGGCCGTGCTCGCCGGGCTGATGGCGACACACCGGGCCGAGGGCGGCCTTGTGATCGCGGCGACGCACCAGGCGCTCGGGCTCACGGACGCCGCCGAACTGCGCATCGAGACGGCCGCGGCGGCCCCCGCGGCGGACGTGCTGGAGGAGTGGGCGTGATCCGCGCGGTTCTCGCCCTCATCGCCCGCGACCTGCGGCTGTCGGGCCGCGTCGGCGGGTCCGGCGCCCTGTCGCTGGTATTCTTCCTGATGATCGTCGCCCTGGTGCCGTTCGCCCTCGGGCCCGATCTCAACCTGCTGTCGCGGATCGGCCCGGCGATCCTCTGGCTCGCCGCCGTGCTGGCGACGTTGATCGGCCTCGACCGTTTGTTCCAGGCCGACGAGGAGGACGGCTCCCTCGACCTGATGACCGCCGCGCCGGTGCCGCTCGAACTGGTGGTGCTGGGCAAGGTGACGGCGCACTGGCTGACCACCGGCCTGCCCCTCGCGCTGGCCGCGCCGCTCTTCGGCTTGCTGGTCGCCCTCGACGGCACCGCCATGGGCGCCACGTCCCTGACGCTGCTCGCCGGGACGCCGGCGCTCAGCTTCATCGGTGCCGTGGGCGCGGCGCTCACGGCTTCGATTCGCCGGGGCGGGCTGATTCTGGCGGTGCTGGTGCTGCCGCTGATGATCCCGACGCTGATTTTCGGCGTCTCGGCCGCCCAGGCGGCGAGCGGGGGGACGGTGCCGTTCCTCGTGCCGCTGGCGGTGCTGGCCGCGCTGACGCTGATCGCCGCCGTGGTCGGGACGCTGGCGGCGGCGGCGGCCTTGCGCTGGCCGGAGTGAGGCTTGACGATCGAGCGCCGTCGGGCCGGAGATCGTCGCATCACAGTTCAGACCTCTAATCCAGCGGATTATCCGCTAATATCTTGAGCAGATAGTCGTATTATCCATCGATGTCTTCGGTGCCTCGGAAGGTCGATACCTCGACGTGATCGTCGTCGAAGCACTCGATTTCGAGGCGCAATCCGTAGAGCGTTGCGTCGACCCTGATCGTATCCGGCCGATCCCGCGCGAGCCGGAAGGAAATTCTCGCTCTCTCCAAAGTTTTTAGTACGTCAAAGATCGTATGACTTCCCACGCCTGTTCCTCCTCGGCGAGTTGACGCTATTCACGCGGGCAAAACAGGAATCATAGCGAGCGTTTAGCTTGCCGTTACTTTCCGACCGCTCTATTGTGTTCGCCTCGCCACTCTTCCAGTTGTGGTCGCCCTGCAAGCAATCGAGATGAAGTCCGTCCCGATTCCGATTATCGTTGGTTGGGAATGTCGGTGAGCGCAATCGGCGTTTTCGCTCGCTGAAATGGGAACGCCGTCGGCTGCCAATGCCGGCCGAGTTTGAAACGATCTGCTTCAGTGCGCTCGTTCTCCCAGAGAAGCCTCGCCAAAGTCATGTGATCACCGGCCAACAAGGCTTCCC
This sequence comes from Methylobacterium guangdongense, assembly GCF_038442355.1. Classification (NCBI taxonomy): domain Bacteria; kingdom Pseudomonadati; phylum Pseudomonadota; class Alphaproteobacteria; order Hyphomicrobiales; family Methylobacteriaceae; genus Methylobacterium; species Methylobacterium guangdongense. Next base: position 216,349 of record NZ_JBBXMX010000001.1, on the reverse strand, counting down.
CCACCGCAACCCAACTCCGGAGATAATCTGACATCGGCTCGCCAGCGATCGCTTTTTGCTTCTCGTATCGCTCCCTGAAGCTCGGGGTTATCAGATCCCAATGTTTCCTGGCAATCGCAAGTTCACCGAGCGCTACGTTTGTGAGGCACATCCAGATATGATCTTTACAGAAGCTATAACCTCGCATTTCTTGGGATAAAATAAATGTCAAAAGCTTGTCGATTGTGTCAAGAGATCTGAGAAACGGAAGGACCGCGGTTTCAATTTGATCGACGAAATTTTCAGCGATGGTCGGGTCGTCCCAGTCCCAGACGCCATCCTCGCCAGCAGGCATGAACGGACGCGATCGACCGATCATACCGATTGATCGACCATAACCTCCAAAGTCGAATTTGTCCCCGCGGATATATAGCTCCGTGAGCCTCCACTCTAGCGTGAAGTATCCACGACTCGGGCGATCATAGATTCGAATCTGCCTAGCGATATGCCCGACGCCTTGGAGGCATAGAAACTTGCCCCCCGTGAAAGCAATATCGGGGTTTCGATCGATCAACGGAGCAGACAACGCTCGAATTTGTTGGGCTGACGTACGAGTTAATTTGGCCATTTCCTGGGTCTCACTTGTATCATGATAAATCGTACCACCTCGGGAAATTTGCGTTTTGCAGCCATGATGGACGCAACGGCCTGTTTGGGTGTCCATCCCTCCCGTCCGGTTTTTGGATCATAGATACACGCGGTGTCGATTCGAGGCCGTTCAAATACGTCGGATCTCTTGCTGCCAAGTAGTATCATCTTTCCTTTATCATCCAAGTCAGCTAGAATGAGTTCTGCAACAAAATTTGGATCGTTCTTCCTGTTGATGATGCGGGCGATCTCAATATGGATCATGGTACCCAGCTGGGTCGCATTTGCGTAACCACCGCGCGCTTTCACACGCGCAGTTACTTCGTCCACGATGGCCTGTACTTCCCCAGCTCTTGGGCAGACGTTATCCAATTGAGCTTGGCTGAGCCGGCCGATCCACATCGGCATATTCATCTGCGGATCGTCACCAAACTTATATTCCTGCGCTGTAAGCCCTAGAACGGTGCCATACCCATCCTCACGAGCGGAGAGGTACGTCAGGAGCTGCAACCCAAGCTCGAAGGTTGCGATGACGGGGGCGGCGATCAGCGGCAGGGCGGGGGCAAAGGCTTGTTGAACGATTGGCTCAGCGACGAGACCGGTCGGCGTAAAGGTCGTCCGCGATAGAATCTCGCCCGTTTTGCCGTCGCGAACCGTCTGCGTTTCCCCGGATGTCTCGAAGACCCGGCTTTCGCCGTCCGGCGCGGTGACAGTATGTTGTTCGTCGAACGGCTTTCGCTTCGCATGGACGCGGATCGACAGGACGCGCGTCCCATCCTCCAGGGTTGCGCTCGCCGTGAGCGGTGGCGGGTCCTGGAGGGACGGTCCGCCGGGCCGATCCTCTCGAAACGAGGCCCACTGAGCACCGATGGGAGCCGCCACCCACTCGCCGCCGTTGGGCTGTCCCGCCGGAGCGCGCGGCTGCGTCTCCCAATTTTTGATCTGGAGCTGCTGCTGCAGGCGGATCAGCTTGGTCTCCAGCGCGAGGCCGGCCAGAACATGGCGCAGAACGATCGCTTCGCTGTGCGCTCGAGACACGTCACGCATGGGGCTTCGCTCCGCTAGACCGCTTTGCCGCGGCCTGTATGGAACAAAGCAGGAATTTAGGAAAAATGTCAAGTTCTAGGACGTGCCGCCCGATCGGGCTGTATCCGGCCGTTCCGCGTTGACGCAGCGCGCACCCCTCACTATAGAGACCGCTTCGCCGAGGGGCCGCGCTTTCGCGCGCGCTGCGTCTCGGCCATCGCCAGACAACCTGACGCGACGACCGATCTCCGGCCATCCCGGCCCGTCGGCATCGCCCGACGAAGAGAACGAGGATTCCATGGCCAACACCGCTTCGGCCAAGAAAATGACCCGCAAGATCGCCAAGCGCACGGCGGTCAACCGCTCGCGCCGCTCGCGCATGCGCACCTTCGTCCGCAAGGTCGAGGAGGCCATCGCCACCGGCAACCAGCAGGACGCGCTCGCCGCGCTCCGCGCCGCCGAGCCCGAGATGATGCGCGCCGCCCAGCACGGCATCGTTCACAAGAACAACGCCTCGCGGAAGGTCTCGCGCCTCGCCGCCCGGGTGAAGGCGCTGGCCGCCTAAGCGACCCGCACCTTACAGACGGTTTGAAGCCCGGCTCCATGAGCCGGGCTTTTTTCTTGCCCGCTATCCGGTCGACACCAGGGCCCGCCGACCGCGCCCGGGGCCGGCCGGTCCGGAAGCATTAACCCTGTTCAAGAATCGGCGACATTGCAGAGTCTCGGCGCGCCGTGTAGCTTAACAAAACCTGACGGCGATCAAGCAAAACGCAGCCAATTCGAGATTCCGGCGAATCATTCCGATTCGCCAAGACTCTAGCGGGATCGCTCGTCGCCCTCGGAAAGACTTTCGGATGGGAATCTCCGCCATCCCCACAAGTCCCACTGTTAAAGGAACCGTAGGTAATTGTTGATAGGCTCTCCCAATCGGCAAAAGTTCCTCGCAATGGGCTTGACTCCGTTCGGGGGACTCTGTCCCGCCCGTTCTGGCGGGACTCTGTGAGCGTAAATCGTGCGTAGGCGCGGCCTGCGGGAGACCGGGGCAGCGTCGGGAGAGCCAATGATGCGTGTCGACGGAACGGTGGCGAGCGACGACGATGGCGGCCGCAACGGCGGCAGCACCATGGACTATGGATCCGCCTGGGCGCGCGTGAAGCGCCGCCTCCGCGCCGAGCTTGGCGAGGACGTCTTCGCGAGCTGGTTCGCCCGGCTCGAACTGGAGGCCGTCGCGGGTGGCACGGCCCGTCTCACGGTGCCGACCCGCTTCCTTAAGAGCTGGATCGAGTCCCACTACCTCGACCGCGTGCTCAATACGTTCAAGGCGGAAGTCGAGGAGATCGCGCGCATCGAGGTCGGCGTGCGCGGTTCCGGCGCCCCGGTCCGCACGGTCGCCACGGGGGCGGCCAAGCCCAACCCCGCCAGCGGGCCGCTGGCCCGGCTGCACGCCACCGGAACGCCCGCCCCGGTCGCCGCCGTCGCGCCGGAGCCCCGCCCGGCCACGGAGGCCGGCGGCGATCTCAGCGGGACGCCGCTCGATGGGCGCCTGACCTTCGCGAGCTTCGTGATCGGCCGCTCCAACGCCCTGGCGCACGCCGCCGCCGAGCGGGTCGCCGCGCACCAGGGGGAGGGGGCCCTCTACAACCCGCTCTACCTCCATGCCGGCGTGGGCCTCGGCAAGACGCACCTGCTGCACGGGATCGGCCACGCCGCCCGGGAGGCCGGGCGCCGGGTGATCTACCTGACGGCCGATCGGTTCATGTACGGCTTCGTCAACGCCCTGAAGACGCAGTCGGCGCTGGCCTACAAGGAGCGCCTGCGCGGCATCGACCTGCTGATCCTCGACGATGTCCAGTTCATCCAGGGCAAGTCGATCCAGGCCGAGTTCGGCCACACGATCAACGCCCTGATCGATGCCGGCCGGCAGGTCGTGGTCGCCTCGGACCGGCCGCCGACCGAGCTGGAGGCGCTGGACGAGCGGGTCCGCTCGCGCCTCGGCGGCGGCCTCGTGGTCGAGATCACCGCCCTTGACGAGGCGCTGCGGGTCTCGATCCTGTCGGCGCGGCTCGCCGCCGTGCGGGCCTCGCATCCGGGGTTCGACGTCTCGCCGCAGGTGGCGTCCTACGTGGCCCGGGCGATCACCGCCAACGGCCGCGACCTGGAGGGCGCCGTGAACCGTCTTCTGGCGCACGCCACGCTCACCGGCACCGCGGTGACGATGGAGACCGCCGAGGCCGCGATCCGCGATCTCGTGAAGAACCGCGAGCCGAAGCGCATCAAGATCGAGGACATCCAGAAGCTGGTGGCCTCGCGCTACAATGTCTCGCGGTCGGATATCCTGTCGGAGCGCCGGACGGCCGCCGTGGTCAAGCCGCGCCAGATCGCCATGTACCTGTCGAAGGTGCTGACGCTGCGCTCCCTGCCGGAGATCGGCCGCCGCTTCGGCGGACGCGACCACACCACGGTGCTCCATGCCGTCCGCAAGATCGAGAAGCAGATCGGCGAGGATACGGTGCTCGGCGACGAGGTCGAGCTGCTGAAGCGCATGCTGCAGGACTAGCCGGTCCCCGGGCCCCGGCCGGACGCGTGCCGGCCGGGGCTCTGCCTGCCTCCGAGGGGATCGCCGCATCATCCGTCGTGCTGTCACGCGCCCTCCGCCGGCCCCCGCGACTGGGGCTGGCCGAGGGCGCGCGCGCCGTGGCACACTGGCGCGAGCCGAAACGGCCCTGTAAGGCCGCGTCGCCGCTGGAGCGCTCTCCGCCGAAGTGGACGCCGGTTCGGCGTCGGAGAGCGCGTCACGACGCAGACTTGGAGTCGTGCGCGATTGCAGGGCGATCGGGCAGGGCTCAAGGCGAGGACCGACACCCCGGGGAGTGCTGATGACGGACGCCTTCATCTACGACCACGTGCGCACGCCTCGCGGGCGCGGCAAGGCGGATGGCTCCCTGCACGAGGTCACGGCCCTGCGCCTCGCCGAGACGGCGCTGCGCGCCCTCAAGGACCGCAACAAGCTCGATACCGGCCTGGTCGACGATGTCGTGCTGGGCTGTGTCGATCCGGTGGGCGAGGCGGGCGGCGACATCGCCCGGGCGGCGGCCCTCGTGGCGGATTACGGGGCCCAGGTTCCCGGGGTGCAGATCAACCGGTTCTGTGCCTCCGGCCTCGACGCGGTGAATTTCGCGGCCGCGCAGGTCATGAGCGGCCAGCACGAGATGGCGGTGGGCGGCGGCGTCGAGTCGATGAGCCGCATCGGCATCGGCGCGTCGGGCGGTGCGTGGCCGGTCGATCCGGCGATCGCCATCAAGTCCTACTTCATGCCGCAGGGCGTCTCGGCCGATCTGATCGCCACCAAGTACGGTTTTACCCGGGACGATTGCGACGCCTACGCGGTCCGCTCCCAGGAGCGGGCGGCCAAGTCCTGGGGGGAGGGGCTGTTCAACGGCTCCGTGGTGCCGGTGCGCGACGTGAACGGCATCACCCTGCTCGACCGCGACGAGCACATGCGCCCCGGCACCGACATGCAGTCGCTCGCGGCGCTGAAGGCGTCCTTCGTGCAGATGGGCCAGATGGGCGGCTTCGACGCGGTGGCGACCGACGCGCATCCCGACGTCGAGGCGGTCAACCACGTCCACCACGCGGGCAATTCCTCCGGTATCGTGGACGGGGCAGCCGCCGTGCTGGTCGGCTCGAAGGCGGCCGGCGAGGCCGCGGGCCTGCGCCCGCGGGCGCGGATCCGGGCCTTCGCCAATATCGGCTCCGACCCGGCCCTGATGCTCACCGGCCCGGTGGACGTCACCCGGAAGGTCCTGGCCAAGGCGGGCATGAGTCTGTCGGACATCGACGTGTTCGAGGTGAACGAGGCCTTCGCGGCCGTCGTCCTGCGCTTCTGCCAGGCTTTCGATCTCGATCCGGAGGCGGTCAACGTCAATGGCGGCGCCATCGCGCTGGGCCATCCGCTTGGCGCGACGGGCGCGATGATCCTCGGCACGGCGCTCGACGAGCTGGAGCGGACCGGCAAGGAGCGCGCGCTGGTCACCCTGTGCATCGGCGCCGGCATGGGCACGGCCACGATCATCGAGCGGGTTTGACCGCGGCCCCGTCCGGGAGCGACGTGCCGCCGCTCCCCAAAGGCCGGGAACGCTGGCGCGCATCGTCCCGAAGGTGGGTGCCGGCTTTCGGCAAAAGACGATGCGCCACAACCCTCTACAGCATCGTGACGGTTCCGATCCCCGGCACGATGCTGTAGAGGCGCGGGCGACGATCGGCCCGCATCCGGGCCGGACGATAAGACCATGGGAGATAAGCCCTTGAACCGCCTGATCGCGACGCTGTGCCTCGGCGTCACCTTGAGCCTGCCCGTCGCCGCCCACGCCGACGATGCGGCGGACCGCGTTGCCGCCGCCACGAGCCTCGTGAACAAGACCCTGATCAAGAACCTGCAGACCGGCTTCAACGTCGCGCTGGAGAAGACCGTCGCGCCGATGCCGGAGGCCCGCGCCGAGGCCGTGCGTAAGGAACTCACCGACGAGTTCGAGAAGCAGCGCGGGATCATGGTCGAGGGGTTGTCGAAGGAATATGCCGAGAAGTTCAGCCTGGCGGAGCTGAAGCATCTCGACGAGATCTATTCCGATCCGACCTACCTCAAGTTCCAGACCATGAACGCCGATCCGAAATCCTCGGTGACGGCGATCTCGCAGAATTCGGTTACCAAGCTGCTCAACATGCTGGCGGTAGCCTCTGCGACCGACAACACGCCGAAGCCCGGTGACCCGCCGCTGCCGCCGGCCGCGGCGCCCGCCCCGGCTCCGAAGTAGGCGATGGCCGCCGCGCGCCCCCGGCTGGCCTCAGGCCGCGCGCGCGGCGACCGTCGGCGCGAAGCCGGCGACCGGGGGCAGCGCCTCCAGCATCGGCTTGGCGAAGTGATAGCCCTGCATCAGGGTGATCCCGAGGGCGCGCAGGGCCTCGCGTTCCGCCGCGGTCTCGATGCCCTCGGCGAGAACCGTCACGCCGAGCGTCCGCGCGATCGCGACGACGCCCGATACGATGGCGTGGCGCCCGGCATCGGTGTCGAGGCCGCGCAGCAGGTCCATGTCGATCTTGATCAGGTCGGGGCGGAAGTTCGCCAGCAGGCTGAGGCCCGCGAAGCCGGCGCCGAAATCGTCAAGGGCGGTCAGGAAGCCCTGCTTCCGGTAGGCGGCGACGATGCGCTGGAGATGCGCGATGTCGCGGAAGCGCTCCTGCTCGGTGAATTCGAACATCAGGCGCTTGTCTTCGAAATCGACGCGCCGCGCCGCTTCGAGGGACGCGCGGATGCAGGCGACCGGCTCGTACACGGCGTTCGGCATGAAGTTGATCGAGAGACGGGTCCCGCTATCCCGTGGGAACAGCCGGCCGGCGAGTTCGATCGCCCGGACCCGGGCAGCCTGATCGAACTGGTACCGATTCTCCTCCGTCACCCTGCTGAGGATTGTCGGGGCGGGCTCTCCGTTCGGGCCGCGCACCAGGGCCTCGTAGGCCCAGACCGCGCCCGTACCGAGATCCACGATCGGCTGGAAGGCCATCGAGAAGTCGAAGTCGAGGGCGGCGCCGGCGCGGCAGGCGCGGCACCCGGTTTCCTTCGTCATGGCTGGCTTTCGTCGGTGCCCCCGCGTGGGAGACCGTGCCCGACGGTGGTCTACACAACCTTAACGTGATCGCTTTGGTATCTTTCCGACGCTTTCCTGGGAGGACGGCACCATGACGCTGACCGATTTCCGGCTCGAGACCGATCCCGACGGCATCGCCCTGGCGACCTGGGATATGCCCGGGCGCTCGATGAACGTCATCACCGACGGCGTGATGGACCAGCTCGAGCACATCATCGAGCAGGTTGCTTCGGATCCCGCCATCAAGGGCTGCGTCATCGCCACCGGCAAGGACAACTTCTCCGGCGGCGCCGATCTCACCATGCTGCAGGGGTTGGGGCGGGCCTACGAGCAGCTCAAGGCCGAGCGGGGCGATGAGGTGGCGATGCGCCACTTCTTCGAGGCGTCCCGGCGGCTGTCGCTGCTGTTCCGGCGGCTGGAGACCTGCGGTAAGCCCTTCGCGGCGGCGATTCAGGGCCTGTGCCTGGGCGGCGCCTTCGAGCTGGCCCTGTCGTGCCATTACCGGGTCGCGTCCGACGACGCGAAGACCCGGGTCGGCCTGCCGGAGATCAAGGTCGGCCTGTTCCCGGGCGGCGGCGGCACGCAACGGGTCGCCCGGCTGATGCAGACCGGCGACGCCCTCCAGATGCTGTTCAAGGGCGAGCAGATCCGCGCACCGATGGCCAAGGGCATGGGGCTGATTCACGCGGTGGCGCCGCAGGGCGAGATCGTCGCGCGGGCCAAGGCCTGGATCCGCGAGGGCGGCTCGGCGGTGGCGCCCTGGGACGTGCCGAAATTCAAGGCGCCCTCCGGCAAGGTCTACTCGCCCGCCGGCATGATGATCTGGCCGCCGGCCAACGCGATCTACCGGCGCGAGACCCACGACAACTACCCGGCCGCCAAGGCGATCCTGGCCTCGGTATACGAGGGCTTGCAACTGCCGATGGATCTCGCCCTGCGGGTCGAGAGTCGGTACTTCGCGCATATCCTGCGCAGCAAGGAAGCGGCGGCCATGATCCGCACGCTGTTCATCTCCATGGGCGAACTGAACAAAGGCGCGCGCCGGCCGAAGAACGTGCCGGCTACGAATCTCCGGAAGGTCGGCGTGATCGGCGCGGGCTTCATGGGGGCCGGCGTCGCCTACGTGACGGCGCAGGCCGGGATCGACGTGGTGCTGGTCGATCAGTCGGCGGAGGCCGCCGAGAAGGGCAAGGCCTACGCTCACACGCTGATCACCGGCCAGATCAACAAGGGCCGCGCCAAGACCGCCGACCGGGACGCGCTGCTCGCCCGCATCCAGGCCACCGCCGATTACGGCGCGCTCGTGGATTGCGACCTCGTGATCGAGGCGGTGTTCGAGGATCCGAAGGTGAAGGCCGAGGTGATCCGGAAGGTCGAGGCGGTGATCCGCCCCGACGCGATCTTCGCCTCCAACACCTCGACCCTGCCGATCACCGGGCTCGCCATGGGTTCGCAGCGGCCGGACCAGTTCGTCGGCATCCACTTCTTCTCGCCGGTCGAGAAGATGATGCTGGTCGAGATCATCAAGGGTGAGGCGACCGGGGATGCGGCGCTCGCCACCGCCCTCGACTACGTAAGGCTGATCAAGAAGACCCCGATCGTCGTCAACGACGCCCGGGGCTTCTTCGCTAACCGCTGCGTCGGCGCCTACATCCTCGAAGGCCACAAGATGCTGGCCGAGGGTGTGCCGCCGGCCATGATCGAGAGCGCCGGCCGTCAGGCGGGCATGCCGGTCGGGCCGCTCTCCCTCAACGACGAGGTCGCCCTGGATCTCGTGCTCAAGATCGCCAAGGCGACCGAGGCCCAGGTCGGAGCGGGGGCCGTCGATCCGGCCCAGAAGGCGATCCTGTCCGAGCTCGTGGAAAAGCAGGGCCGCCTCGGCCGGAAGAACCGCAGGGGATTCTACGACTACCCGGAGGGCGCGCCGAAGCGCCTCTGGCCCGGCCTGAAGGATCTTCAGCCGAACCGGCTCGATCCCGAATCCGTGGATTTCGGCGAGTTGAAGCAGCGGCTGCTGGTGGTGCAGGCGCTGGAGGCCGCTCGCACGGTGGGCGAGGGCGTGGTGACCGACCCGCGCGAGGCGGATGTGGGCTCGATCCTCGGCTTCGGCTTCGCGCCGTTCACCGGGGGGGCCTTGTCCTACATCGACTTCATGGGCGCGGCGGGCTTCGTCGATCTGGCCCGAAGGCTCGAAGCCAAGCACGGCCCGCGCTTCGCCGTGCCTGACGTTCTCGCCGCCATGGCCGAGCACGGCGGCAGCTTCTACGGCGAAGCGCAGAAGCGCGCGGCCTGAACTCAGCCTGCCGGGCGCCCGATCGCGGCGTCCGGCAGGGCGGCGAGTTCCTCCAGCAGGACCGCCCGGGCGCAGGCGCCGAAGGCCCGCATCAGCCGTCCGCGCGCATGGTCGGGCGGGAACAACAGGGCGAAATGCACCGGTAGGGCAGGGGCGAAGGGTCGAATTGCGATCGGAGAGACCTTCGCCTCTTCGTAAGCGGCCAGCGGGTTCATGATGCTGGCCCCGAGCCCGGCCGAGACGAGGGTGCAGATCGAGGCGCCGAGCCCCGCCTCGGCGGTGATGCTCAGCGTGACGCCCGCCGCCGCGAAGACGGCCTCGGTCCGATCCCGCAGGGCGCTGCCGAGGGAGGCCGCGACGAAGGGCACATCCCGAAGATCCTCCGGGCCGAGTGCTGCGCGCGCCGCGAGCGGATGATCCTGGGGCAGGACCGCCACGCAGGCCCGGGTCTCGACGGAGTCGAGCCGGCCCTCCGGGACGTCGCCGTAGAGCATCGTCAGCGCGGCATCGCAGAAGCCTGTGGCGATCCAATGGTTCACGGTCTCGTCGTCGCCCGAATGGATCGCCACGATCACGTCCGGATGCGCGGCCCGGAAGCGTACCACCGCCCGCGCCAGGAGACCCCCGGCCAGCCGGGGCATCGCGGCGACCCGGAGCCGCTCGGCGCCGAAGGCACGGATACGCCCAGCCGCCGATTCCAGGCTGGTCAGACCCACGAAGGCCCGCTCCACCTCGGCGTGGAAGCGCGTGCCGTCGAGGGAGGGCACGACCCGGCTGCCGCTGCGGTCGAACAGCGGCAGGCCCGTGATCGCCTCCAGTTGTGCGATCAGGCGGCTCACCTGAGGCTGTGAGGTGTGAAGCTGGCGGCTCGCCTCGGTCATGGAGCCTGTGGCGACTACGGCTCGAAACGCCTCGATGTGCCGAAAGGTCATCCGCCGTGGAGCCATATCAAATCCGTATGCTCGGGCCTTCAATCGGCATTGGACGCCAGCGCGCGGCCGATCCTAGGATCAGCCGGCAAAGCTTGGGATGCCGTGTTGGCATAACCGGGGGGTTCGGATCGTGTCGAGGATGCTTTCGCTCATCGTGGCCGCATCGTGCTGGGCCGGGCTCGCCGTGCCGTCGGCCGCGGAGGGACGCCTCGACAAGATCCGGACCACCGGCCAGATCAGCCTCGGCTTCCCGGACGCGTCGCCGCCGTTCGGCTTTCTCGACCAGAATGCAAAGCCGGTCGGCTATTCGCTGGAGATATGCGAGCACGTCGCACAGAAGCTCAAAGCCGCGCTCGACTTGCCCAAGCTCGACATCCGTCACGTGCCGGTGATGTCGGCGACGCGGATCCCGCTGATCAACAACGGCACGATCGATCTCGAATGCGGCACCGCCAGCAACCTGCCGGAGCGGCACAAGCTGGTCTCCTTCGCGCCGACCACCTTCGTGGCGCAGGTGGTGCTGACGGCCAGGAAGGACGCGCCGGTCGACGTGAACGACATCGCCTCGTTCCGCGGCAAGGCGATCTCGGCCCAGGCGGGGGGCGAGACCCAGCGCGTCGCCACGCGGATCAATTTCCGCGACAAGCTTGATCTCCAGGTGATGCCCGCCAAGGACACCGCGGAGGTCTTCCTTCTGCTGGAGACCGGCCGCGCTGCCGGGACGATCAACGACGATGCCCTGGCCCACGCCACGGTCGCGGGTGCCAAGCGGCCCGGGGACTACAAGATCGGCACCCAGGGGCTCGAATTCGCCCCCTACGGCATTCTCGAGCCGAAGGACGACCCGGCCTTCAAGGCGGCTGTCGACAAGGCCGTGGTCGAGCTGATCCAGGACGGCACCGTGGCGCGGCTCTACAGTCGCTACTTCGAACAGCCGATCCCGCCGAAGGGTATCAACCTCGAATTGCCGATGAGCGATGTGCTCAAGCGCGCCCTGGCCAACCCGACGGATTCCGGTGATGAGGCGGCCTACCGCTAGGGCGGCCGGTGCGTGCGAGATGCGAAGCGACATGACCGAGACGGCCGAAACGTCCGACAGCGTGGACCTGCGCAGCGATACGGTCACCCAGCCGACCGAGGCCATGTACGCCCGGATGCGGTCCGCCCCGCTCGGCGACGACGGGCTCGACGCCGATCCGACCGCGCGGGCGCTGGAGGAGACGGCGGCCGCGATGCTCGGCAAGGAAGCCGGCCTGTTCGTGCCGAGCTGCACGATGGGCAACCTGCTGGCGATCCTGGCCCAGGTCCAGCGCAGCGAGCAGGTGCTGCTCGAAGCGCAGGCCCATATGCTCAACACAGAGCGCGGGGCGGCAACCCTCACGGGGGCGTTCCTGCTCGGGATCCAGGGTGCGGACGGCGCGATGGATCTCGACCGTCTGGAGGCGGCGCTGCACCCGTCCGCAAGCCCGCTCCGCACAGCGATGATCGCGCTGGAAACCTCGCACAACGCCGCCGGTGGCGCGGTGCTGCCGCCCGACCATATGGCGGCGGTGGCGGGGATCGCCCGGGCGCGGGGCATCCCGGTCCATCTCGACGGGGCACGCTTGTTCAACGCCGCGACGCATCTCGGCGTCCCGCCGTCAGACCTCGCCACCCATGTCGACACGGTCTCGCTCTGCCTGTCGAAGGGTCTGAGCGCCCCGATGGGCGCGGTGCTGGCCGGTGACGCGCCGGTGATCACGGCGGCCCGGCGCCTGCGCAAGATGATCGGCGGAACCCAACGGCAGGTGGGGGTCGTCGCGGCGGCGGGGCTGGAAGCCATCACCGCCATGGGGGCGCGGCTCGCCGAGGATCACGCCCGGGCCCGGCAGCTCAGCGACGGGCTGAACGCGCTTGCGCCGCGGCTGACGGCGAGCGTCCCCCAGACCAACATCGTGCAGGTCGATCTGGCACGGACCGGCCGCGACAGCGTCCGCTGGGTCGTGGATCTCGACGCGGCCGGGGTCCGGACACGGCCGCTCGGCCCGACGCGGCTGCGCCTCGTGACCCATCGGCACATCGCGGCTTCCGATGTCGAGCGCGCCGTCGCGGCCTTTCGGACCTGTCTCGACGCGGCCTGATTCGTCTCAGGCCGCGCCGGCGACCCGCGCGCTCGCGCCCAGCATCCGGGCTAGGAGCACGACGTCGGCGGCGTTGTCGGATAGCAGATCGGTGACGTCGCCGACCTCCAGGGCCTTCACGTGGCGGCAGCGCACGCCGAAGCGGCCGGCCGTGCAGGTGCAGCGCAGCTGCGGGCCACCGGGACGCTCCTCGAGGCTCACATCGTACCGGTTGCCGGTGGACCCGCGCATGGAAAAGCGCAAAGCCGTCGGCGCCTGCGGGAAGGCGGCCATCGCACGCCCGCTGATCGCACCGGGAGCCCGTCGGGGTATCGCGGGACCACCGGCCGCCCGCGTGATCGGCAGGCCGATCACGGCGGCCAACGCATGGATATCGGCGGCCTGCCGCTCGCGCATCGCGGCCAGCGCGATCTCCGCGCAGGCATAGGCGTCCTCGCCGGCATCGTGGTGCTCGAAGCGGATGCCGAGGCGCCGGGCGACCTTGCCGAGGCCGCAACCCTCCGGCGCAGGGAACACGCGGCGCGCGACCTGTACGGTGCAGAGGTACGACAGATCCGGCACCGGCAGGCCGGCCCGTACCAGCCCGGCCCGCAGCACGCCGATATCGAAGCTGGCATTATGCGCCAGGATCAGGCCGCGCCGCAGGTCGTCCAGATACGGCACCATCGCGGTGGCGAAGTCCGGCGCGTCGGTGACGTTGGACGGCAGGATGCCGTGGACCCGGATGTTGCCGGGCGAGAAGCGCATCTCGGGCGGGCGGATCAGGTGGCTCTCCCGGCGGATCACGCGGCCCTCCGCGATCCAGGCGAGACCCACCGCGCAGGCGCTGTCGCGCCGCTCGTTGGCCGTCTCGAAGTCGAGCGCCAGAACCGTCATCGGAGGAGACCTGCCGGCGGGAGTTCTCGGGGTGTTCCCCGGGAGGTCTAGGCCGGCCGGACTCGAGCTTCAACCCTGCGCCACCATCCCGAGCCAGTCGTCCTCCGAGACGACCTTGACGCCGTGCTTCTGCGCATCCTTCAGCTTGGAGCCCGCCCCGGGACCGGCCACCACCAGATCGGTCTTGGCCGAGACGGAGCCGGAGACCTTGGCGCCCAGGCGTTCGGCGACGGCCTTGGCCTCGTTGCGGGTCATCTTCTCCAGGGTCCCGGTGAACACCACGGTCTTGCCCGCGAAGGCCGAGGCCGACGCCGCCTGCTCCATCGGCTCGACCGCGACCGCATCGAGCAGGGCCGAGACGGCATCGGCGTTGTGCGGTTCGGAGAAGAACAGGATCAGCGCGTCGGTGGCCACCGGCCCGATCTCGCCGTCATCGGCGAACAAGCGGTAGGCATCCCCGGGGCGTTGCGCCGCAGCTCGCGCGATCGCGGCCCGCACCGCATCGGCATCGCCGTAATGGGCGAGGAGATTCGCGCGCTGGTTCGTGCTCAGGCGCGCCCGCGCCTCGCCCGGTGTCGCCTCGTCCTCCGGAAAGCCCAGATCGAGCAGACGTTCGCGCGTCGTTCCGCCAACCTTCGGCACCGCCGTCAGCTCGACCCAGTCGGGCCCTGGCTGCGCCGCGGCGGCCTCACGGATCGCCGCGATGAGCGACGGCAGGTCGGAAAACCGCTTCGCCAGCGCCTTGGCGGTCGATTCGCCGATCTGCGGGATCCCGAGGGCGAAGAGCAGGCGGTTCATCGGAACCTGGCGCCGGGCTTCGACGCCGGCGAGCAGATTCTTGATCGCCTTGTCCTCGTCCTCGCCCTTCTTCTTGGCGGCCTTCTTCGGAGGTTCGGCCGCCCCGGCTTCGGCCCGCCGCTCGGCCGACAGCGCCTCGCGCCGCGCCACGATCGCGGCCTTGAGCTTGTCGAAGTCGAGCCGGAACAGGTCGGCGGGCTGGCGCACGAGGCCGGCCTCGAACAGCACCTCGATGTAGGTCTCGCCGAAGCCCTCGATGTCGAAGCCGTTGCGCGAGACGAAGTGCTTCAGCCGCTCCACCCCCTGCGCCGGGCAGATCAGGCCGCCGGTGCAGCGGCGGATCGCGTCCGGGCGGCCGGTGCGGGGATTGACGGCGCGGACCGCCCGGCTGCCGCAGGCCGGGCAGGTCTCGGGGAAGGCGTAGGCCTGCGAATCCGGCGGGCGTTTGGCCAGATCGACGTCCATCACCTTCGGGATGACGTCGCCGGCCCGCACCACCGTCACCGTATCGCCGACGCGGATGTCGCGGCCGTCGCGGATCGGCTCGCCATCGGCGCCGACGCCCTTCACGTAGCCCTCGTTATGCAGGGTCGCGTTCGACACCACCACGCCGCCGACCGTCACCGGCCGCAGCTTCGCCAGCGGGTTCAGCGAACCGGTGCGGCCGACATTGATGACGATGTCCTCGACAACCGTGGTGGCCTCCTGGGCGGCGAACTTGTGAGCGAGCGCCCAGCGCGGCGAGCGCGAGACGAAGCCGAGCCGTTTCTGCAGGGCAAGGTCGTCGACCTTGTAGACGACGCCGTCGATGTCGTAGCCGAGCCCGGCCCGGTCCGCCTCGATCCGCCGGTAATGGGCGAGCATCGCCGCGACATCGGTGAAGGTCCGGGTCAGCGGATTCACCGGCAGGCCCCAGGCGGCGAAACGCTCGAGGGCGCCGGTCTGCGTCTCGGCGATCGCCGCCGAGAGCTCGCCCCACGCATAGGCGAAGAACCGGAGCGGCCGGGACGCGGTGATCCCGGGATCGAGCTGGCGCAGGCTGCCGGCGGCGGCGTTGCGCGGGTTGGCGAAGAGCGCCTTGCCGGCGGCCTCCTGCCGGGCGTTGATGGCGGCGAAATCGGCGTGCGACAGATACACTTCTCCGCGCACCTCGCAGATCTCCGGCCAGTCCGAGCCGGCCAGCGTCTCGGGGATGTCCTGCACGGTCCGGGCGTTGGCGGTGACGTTCTCGCCGACCTCGCCGTCGCCGCGGGTGGCCGCGGTGTCGAGCCGTCCGTTCACGTAGCGCAGCGACAGGGACAGGCCGTCGATCTTCGGCTCGGCCGTGAAGGCGAGGGGTTCATCCTCCGGCCAGCCGAGGAAGCGGCGCACCCGGGCGACGAACTCGGCGACCTCAGAATCGTCGAAGGCGTTGCCGAGCGAGAGCATCGGCACGGCATGCCGGACCTTGGCGAACTTTTCCGAGGGCTTGGCGCCCACCGAGGTGCTGGCCGGCGCCGTGCCGGACAGGTCCGGGAAGCGGGCTTCCAGTGTCTCCAGGCTTCGCCGCAGGCGGTCGTACTCCGCGTCCGAAATCTCGGGCGCGTCCTCCTGGTAGTAGAGCCGGTCGGCTTCGAGGATCGCCTCCGAGAGGCGCGCGTGCTCGGCGCGGGCCTCCTCGGCGGTCAGGTCGAGATCGGGCGTGTCGGTTTTCGCGGCGGCCATGGCGGGGTTCTAGCGCATCGGCGGCCCGCCGGGAGTCGCCGTTTCACCTCACCGGCGGGCGACGAGCAGATCGGCGCGGCCGGCAACCCGGAATGCGCCGAGAAACACCGCGGCGACGAACAGGGCGACGGCCGCCAGCGGCAGGACCGGCGCGAGCCACCCGGCCAGAGCCGTGCCGGCCACGGAGCCGAGATTCATCGCCGCCATGTAGACCTCGAACTGCGTCGCGGCGCCCGCACGTCCCTGGCTGGCCTGGAGCAGGGCCGGCATCAGCGCGACGATCAGCAGGCCGGGCAGCATGTTGGTCAGCGCCAGGATCACCGGCCCGGCCGCGCCGACTAGCCCCGACGCGATCAGGGCGGCGGCCAGCAGGAAGGTCCCGGCGCTGGCGATCAGCAGGACGCGCAGCGGCCGCACCGGGCCGGCCCTGTCGGACCAGAACCCGACCGCCAGGGCGCCGGCCGTCCCGCTCGCGAGCGCCAGACCGGCCTGGAGCCGGGACAGGGCGGCCGGATCCCACGCCTGACGCTGCAGCAGATCCACCGAGAAGGGCAGTTCGAACAGGCCCAGTGCACCGTCGAGGCCGAAGCACAGGGCAAGGAGCCGCAGGGCGCGCGGTCGGCGCAGGCCCACGATCAGGCGGCGCAGGAAGCGGCGGAACGGCAAACGTCGGGGCGCCGATCCACGCCGCGCCAGGGTGATGAACGCGTCCGCGGGCGCCTCGCGGACCAGCAGGATCGGCAGGCTCGCCAGTATCGCGGCCGCGAGGAGCCAGCGCGCGCTGACGGCATACCCGTAGGTCGTCAGCATCCACCCGAAGGCGGCCGCGCTGATACTGCTGCCGGCGACGAAGCCCGCCCGCGTGCAGCCGCTGACCCGGCCGAGTTCGGCGGCCGGCACGTGGTCCATGATCATGCGGTCGCAGGCCGTATCGAGGAGCGACGCGCCCAGGCTGTGCGCCAGGAAGATCAGGCCGAGCCAGCCGACGTGATCCTCGGCGCCCCACAGCAGGAGCGCCAGGGCGGCATGGCACCCCAGAACCGCCGCGACCGCGAAGGTCCGACGCCGGCCCATCCGGAAATCGCCGGCCCGATCGACCACCGGACCCCACAGGATCGGCTGGAGCGTCCAGGGCAGGCCCGCCAGGGCGAAGTGGAAGCCGATCTCCGCCGCGGACACGCCCCGGGCGGTCAGATGATTGGCCAGCGCCGTAAGCGAGAACCCGGCGATCAGGCCCTGGTAGAGGTAGGTGGCGAAGAACACGGCGTAGCGGGTGCGACGGCCCGCAAGGCTCAGCGGCTCGCGCAGGGACATGCGGGCGGACAGCGCGGCCGGATCGCTCAAGCGCGCCGCACCTTGTCCGCCACGCCCCGCGGCGCGATGCTCCTCAACCTCGACACCGGATGCGCCTCGTGCCCCCACCGCCGTACGATCTTAGTCTCGATGTCCGGCAGCGGCGAGGTATCGTGTGAGCGCAGTGGATGTGTGGCTTGTCGATCTCGCCGTATCGCCGGACCGGCTCGCGCGTTGCGCTCAGGTGCTCGACCGGGACGAGCGCGCATGTGCCGACCGGTTCCTGCGGCCGGCGGATCGCGCCCGGTTCATCGTGAGCCACGCCGCGCTCCGCATGGTCCTGGCACGAACGCGTGCCTGCGCGCCCTCCGATATCCGTCTGAACGTGGATGCCGCCGGCAAGCCGGGGCTTGCAGAGCCGATCGGGAGCGTCCTGGAATTCAACCTGTCGCATTCGGGCGCCCGCGCGCTCATCGGTCTCGCGGGCACCGCCGCCATCGGCGTCGATATCGAGCAGATCCGGTCGCTTCCCGATGCCGTTCGGATCGCGCAGATGCACTTTGCGCCCGACGAGGCGGCAGCCCTCGCCCGCCAGCCGCCCGATGCCATCGGGCCGATCTTCTTCGGCCTGTGGACCCGCAAGGAGGCCGTGGTGAAGGCTCTGGGCACCGGCCTGTCCCTGCCCCTCAACCGCTTCAGCGTGACGTTGCCGCCCGGCGCTCCGCGCCTCTTGCGCGATGGCGCAGGCTGGACCCTCGCGGCGGTCGAGGCCGGGGCCGACTATGCCGCCACCGTGGCGGTTCGCAGGGCCGACGCGACGATCCGGCACCACACGCTTCCGTCGGGCTGGCCCGACCAACTCGAATGAAAGGCGTGAAATCGCCTTGCGGCCCGGCCAAGGCACGGCTATACACCCGCTCGCCGGCCCTGGCAGCGATGCGGGCCGGCCTTCGGAGTGTAGCGCAGTCTGGTAGCGCACCACGTTCGGGACGTGGGGGTCGCAGGTTCAAATCCTGCCACTCCGACCAAGAATTCCCGAGATCTTCCCATCCGTATCTCCTCGGCAGAAGACGATCGCGTTCTCGAGCCTCGGCTCTGCCGAGCGGGATCAGTCAGACCGGGCGAGGGGCCTCCATGGCATCGCGATCGCCGGGACGGACGATGGACGGAACCGACGCTTCTGCCTCATGGACGCGCTTTGCGCGCAGCCTCGTCGGCGCCGCCACCCTCATCGGCCTGACGGTCATCGCCATCGTGGGCCTGATCGACCCCTACGGCCTGCGGGCCGCCCCGGATCATCCGCCGGGCCCGATCATGGATGCCAACCAGCGCCTGTCCTATCCCCAGATCGCCCGCGGCGGCCCGTTCGATGCGGCGGTGTTCGGCACCTCCACGGCCCGCCTGCTCGATCCGAAGGCCCTGGATGAAGCCTTCGGCGTCCGGTTCGCGAATCTGGCCGTGAACGCCGCGACGCCGGACGAGCAGATCCGCCTAGCCGACCTGTTCTTCGCCCATCATCCGGTCCGCGCGGTCCTGTTCGGGCTCGACGCGACATGGTGTTCGGCCGATCCCCCAGCCCGCACGGCCAACGCCTTTCCGGACTGGCTCTACGACGCGGGGACGCCGTGGGATCTCCTGAGGCAGGTCAACCTGCGCTCCGTCACCGTGGCGGTTCAGGCTGGGCTCGCCCGGTTCGGCCTGGCCCGACCCCGGTTGCGGCAGGATGGCTATGCGGTCTTCACGCCGCCGGAGGACCGTTACGATCCGGAGCGCGCCCGCGCCCATATCCGCGCCGGCGCCGCCGATCCGACAGCGCCTGCCGATCCGGCGGATGCACCCATGCCGGCGCTCGTCCGCCTCGATCATCTCCTCGGCGGCGTGCCGAGCGACGCGGTGAAGCTCCTCGTATTCATGCCGGTCCACGCGGCCGCGCAGGGCGCGCCCGGCACGGCGCTGGGCCGGCGGGAGGCGGCCTGCAAGGGCCGGGTTGCGGCGATCGGTGCCCGCCGCGGTGCCACGGTGGTGGATTTCCGCTTCGCCTCGCCGCTCACCCGCCAAGACGCGAACTACTGGGACGCGCTGCACTACCGCCTGCCGGTCGCGGCCCGGATCGTCGCGGATCTGAAGGAGGCGGTGGCCACCGGCGCGGATGATCCGGCCGGCACCTACCGGGTGCTGGCACATCCCTGACGCCTCATGCGGCGGCGCGTTCGGCCCGCGCCCAGCCTTCGCGCGTTTCGCTGCAATACGCGGCGTATCGCCCTTCCCGGATCGCCGCCCGGGCGCCGGCCATCAGGTCCTGGTAGTAGGCGAGGTTGTTCCAGGTCAGCAGCATCATCCCCAAAATCTCGTTCGAGCGGACGAGGTGATGCAGGTAGGCGCGGGAATAATCCCGCGTCGCCGGGCAGGTCGAAGCTTCGTCGAGGGGCGCCGTATCCTCGGCGTGACGGGCGTTGCGCAGGTTGACCCGGCCGTGGCGCGTGTAGGCGAGGCCGTGGCGGCCGGCGCGGGTCGGCATCACGCAGTCGAACATGTCGATCCCGCGGGCCACCGCGCCCAGGATGTCGTCCGGCGTGCCGACACCCATCAGGTAGCGCGGCTTCGCGGCGGGCAGGTGCGGCTCGACGGTCTCGATCATCGCGAACATCACCGCCTGCGGCTCGCCCACCGCGAGGCCGCCGACGGCGTAGCCCTTGAGGTCGAGATCGGTCAGGGCGCGGGCGCTCTCGACCCGCAAAGCCGGGATGTCGCCCCCCTGCACGATGCCGAACAGCGCCCGCTCGGGCTGCTCGCCGAAGGCGACCCGGCACCGCTCGGCCCAGCGCAGGGACAGGTGCATCGCCTTCTCGATCGCCGCGTGATCGGCCGGGAGGCGCACGCACTCGTCGAGCTGCATCTGGATGTCGGAGCCCAGCAGCCCCTGGATCTCGATCGAGCGCTCCGGGCTCATGTGGTGCGCCGTCCCGTCGATATGCGAGCGGAAGGTCACGCCCTGCTCGTCGATCTTCCGGAGCGCCGAGAGCGACATCACCTGGAAGCCGCCGGAATCGGTCAGGATCGGCCGGTCCCAGTTCATGAAGCGGTGCAGGCCGCCGAGGCGGGCCATCCGCTCGGGGCCGGGGCGCAGCATCAGGTGGTAGGTGTTGCCCAGCACCACGTCGGCGCCGAGGTCGCGGACCTGCTGCGGGTACATCGCCTTGACGGTCGCGGCCGTGCCGACCGGCATGAAGGCCGGCGTCCGGATCGCGCCGCGATGCGTGGTGATCGCGCCGGTGCGGGCCGCGCCGTCCTGCGCCGCCAGGGTGAAGCCGAAGGGGAGGGGATCGGTCATGAATGGTCCGCGCCGGGGCCCGGGAAGAGCAGGCTGGCATCGCCGTAGGAGTAGAACCGGTAGCCGGCCTGGATCGCGTGCGCGTAGGCGGCGCGCATCGTGTCGAGCCCCGAGAAGGCCGAGACCAGCATGAACAGCGTCGAGCGCGGCAGGTGGAAGTTCGTCACCAGGGCGTCGACCGCCCGGAAGCGATAGCCCGGGGTGATGAAGATGTCGGTGGGGCCTGAGAAGGCCGCGAGCGTCCCGTCCGGACGCGCGGCGCTCTCCAGCAGGCGCAGGGCGGTCGTGCCCACCGCGACGATCCGGCTGCCCGCGGCGCGGGTCGCGTTGAGCGCGTCGGCGGTGGCCGCATCCAGGATGCCGATCTCCGCGTGCATCCGGTGGCCCTCGGTGTCGTCGGCCTTCACCGGCAGGAAGGTGCCCGCCCCGACATGCAGGGTGACGTGGTGGCGTCGCAGGCCGGCCGCGTCGAGTTCCGCGAGCAGGCTTTCCGAGAAATGCAGGCCCGCTGTGGGGGCCGCGACGGCGCCGGGGTTCCGGGCATAGATCGTCTGATAGTCCGTAGTGTCCCGCGCGTCGGCGGCGCGCTTGCCGGCGATGTAGGGGGGCAGGGGCAGCACGCCTTCCGCCGCGACGGCGGCGTCGAGGTCGGGCCCGGCCCGGTCGAAGTCGAGCACGATCTCGCCGGCCTCGCCCTTCTCGACCACGGTGGCGGTCAGGGCGCCGAAGCGCAGCGTGTCGCCGGGGGAAAGCCGCTTGGCCGGGCGGCCGAAGGCGCGCCACCGCGCCGGTCCCTCGCGCAGATGGAGCATCGCCTCGGTGCGCTGCCCGGGGGCGCCCGGCCGCGTGCGCACCCCATGAAGGCGCGCCGGGATCACCCGCGTGTCGTTGAACACCAGGGCGTCGCCGGACCGCAGGGCGCCGGGGAGATCGCGCACGGTCCGGTCGGCCAGAGCCGCGCCCGGCTGCACCACGAGCAGCCGCCCCGCATCCCGCGGCTCGGCCGGGCGCAGGGCGATGCTGCTCTCGGGCAGGTCGAAATCGAAGAGGTCCACGCGCATCGCCGGCTGCCTGCACGGAACCGCCCGCGGTTTCAACTGCGGAACCCGCGGGGATCGCGCCCGTTTTCCGCGTCACCGAGACGCGAGAGGCTTCGACGATGCCCTGGTTTGCCGTTCGCCCCCGCGATGACGCCGATCCGCGGTGGCCCCTGCCGGGGAAAGCCGAGATCGTCCTGAAGGCCGAGGATCCCGATCAGGCCCGGGTGAAGTTCGAGGAGGCCTATCCGAGCCAGCCGTTCGGCAGCCCGGCCGTGCCGGTCCCGAATGCCGGCCTCGGCAGCTTCCGCGGGGACCCGGACGCGCTGGTCGTCACCGAGACGGGCGAGCCGCCCGCCGATCGGGCCTAGCGTCCCATGGCACCGCTCGGTCGCCCCCGCCGCGTGACCCTGGACGGCCAGTTGCTGAGCTACTGGGAGCGCGAGGCCGCGCGCCTGGACGCCTTGGCCTCCGCCACGCGTTTCGCATGGCAGCGCCGCCGCCTGCTGCGCAAGGCGGAGGCAGCCCGCGCCAAGGCGGCGACGAGCCGCCAGCGGGAGGCTGCCCGCGGGAACGCGCCCGGATCGGTTGAGACTTAGCCGCGGCCAAGACCTTTTCGGGAGCCTCGAACCTTTGCCGTGGCCTGGGCCAAGGTTCATGCCGTATGACCGCGCCGACTCCCGTTCGGCGCAGACCATGGACCGCACCCAGAAAGCCGCTCTGTTCAGCGCCGCCATCGGCCTCGCCGTCACGGCCCTGAAATTCTACGCCGCGTGGCTCACCGGCAGCCTCGCGCTCTATTCGGATGCCCTCGAGAGCATCATCAACGTCGTGGCGGCGATCGGCGCCTTCATCGCCCTGCGCGTGGCAGCCCGGCCCGCCGACGACGAACACCCCTACGGGCACCACAAGGCCGAGTTCTTCTCCGCGGTGATCGAGGGCGCCTTGATCATCGTGGCGGCGCTCATGATCCTGCGCGAATCCTATCACGGCCTGTTCGATCCCAAGCCCCTCGACGCTCCGGCCATCGGTGTGGCGATCAATTTCGGGGCCGGCGTCATCAACGCGGCCTGGGCCATGGCCCTGATGCGCTGGGGCCAGCGGTGGCGCTCGCCGGCCCTGGTCGCCGACGCGCGGCACGTCTTCGCCGACGTCGTCACGTCCTGCGGCGTCCTGATCGGGGTCGGTGCCGTGCTGGTGACGGGCTATCCGATCCTCGATCCGATCGTGGCCGGGCTGGTGGCGCTCAACATCCTCTGGTCCGGCTTCCGGATGGTGCGCGAATCGGTCGACGGCCTCATGGACCGCGCCGCGCCGCACGAGATGGTGGCGCAGATCCGCACCCTGATCTCGGAGCACGGCGAGGGGGCCCTGGAGGCCCACGACGTGCGCACCCGGGCGGCCGGGCAGGCGACGTTCATCGACTTCCATCTCGTCGTTCCCGGCATCATGAGCGTCGCGGAGTCTCACGCGATCTGCGACCGTCTGGAGAACGCCCTGGAGACCACCATCCCCGGGGCGGTAGTCACGATCCATGTCGAGCCCGGCGAGCAGGCCAAGGCCCGCGGCGTACCGGTGCTCTGATCCGGCGATCACCGCCCGGGGTCAGCTCCAGGCATGGCGCGGCGGGTTGACACCGTTCAGTGCGTGGTTGCCGATGATGGCGTATTTCCACCGGACCGGGTCGTGCAGCGTGTGGGTCCGGGCGTTGCGCCAATGCCGGTCCAGATTCTCGGCCCCCAGGGTCGAGCGGGTGCCCGACAGTTCGAACAGCTTGTTGGCGGCCGCGAGGGCGACCTCGGTGGTCAGCACCTTCGCCTCGGCCACGGCGAGCTGCGCGGCCGCAACGCTGTCGGCGTCCGGGCGGGCCACCGCCGCGTCGAGGACGAGCCCCGCACGATCGAGCAGCGCCTCGGCGGCGTGCTGGCGGATGGTCAGATCGCCGATCGCCTGGATCGTGTAGGGATCGTCACTGGCGTGCTCCTGCCCGCTGTCGATCCAGGGGCGGGCCTTCTCGCGCACGAACCGGATCGTGTCGTCCAACGCTTCCCGGCCGATCCCGGCATCGATCGCCGCCTGGATGATCTGGAACACGGCGCCGTTCGCGGAGGGGGCTTCGTAGCCCTTCCAGGCCGGAACGAGGTGCGTCTTGGGCACCCGGACATCCGCGATCAGAACGGTTCCGCTCGCGGTGCCGCGCTGTCCGAAGCTCGACCAGTCGTCGATGACCGTCAGACCCGGCGCGTCCCGCTCGGCGATGGCGTACCACGCCCGGCCCTCGTCATCGACGGCGACGATCGGCACGCGATGCGCCAAGAGCGCACCGGTCGCGTAGAATTTTTCCCCGCGCACCACCACGTGATCGCCCTCGTCGGTAAAGCGCGTCCTGAAATCGCCCGCCCGCTGGGTGCCCCGCTCCGAGAAGGCGTTGCCGAAGCGGGTGCCGCGCAGAACCTCCTCGAACAGCAGCCGCCTCTGGGCATCGTCCGACACGGTCCGGATCGCCGCGACGATGCCGAGATGATTCTGCGCGATCTGCGCGATGGCGGGGTCCGCCGCCGCGATGATGGCGATAACTTGTACCAGGGTCCGATAGGACACCTCGGGCCCGCCATAGGCCCGCGGCACGTTGATCGACCACAGACCGCTCTGCGAGAAGGTATCGAGCTCGGCGAGGGGCCGCACGGCGTGGCGGTCACGCTCCGAGGCGCCGGCGCGGAACGCGGATGCGAGCCGGCGGGCGATGTCGAGCGCCTCCGAATCGCTGCCGATGACGTGGGCCTGGGTCGGCGGTCGTTCCGGACCCGGCACGCCCTGGGGTGTGATGGTCTTCGCATCGACGGCGATGTTCATGGGACGCTCCGAAAGGGCAGGGGAACGGGACGATCAGGCCGCTTCGGCGCGCTGAGCGCGGGCGGCCTCCAGGGCACGCACCCGCGGGATCACGTGGGTGCCGAAATACGCGACCTCCTCCTGGAAGTGCAGGAAGGCGAGCAGCGCGAGGTCCGCGCCGGCATCCTTGAGATCGAGAATCCGCGCGGCGATCTGGTCCGGCGTGCCGATCAGGTTGCTCCGGAAGCCGTCGTTGTACTGGACCAGATCCGCGAAGGTGGATTTCGCCCAGTTGCCTTCGCCTTCGGGTGAGGCCTTGCCGGCGTTCTTCACCTCATGGCCGAACGCCTTCACGGCATCGCCGTCGGCGTGGTCGATGATCTCCTGCAGGACCGCGCGGGCTTCTTCCTCGGTATCGCGGGCGATCACGAAGGCATTGACGCCGATGCGCGGGTTGTTGCCGCTCTGCGCCGCCTTGGCGCGGATATCGTCGACCTGGGCGCGGATGTTCTCGGGGGTGTTGCCGTTGGTGAAGTACCAGTCGGAGACCCGGGCCGCCATGTCGCGGGCCGCGCGGGACGAACCACCCTGGAAGATCTCGGGCAGCGGCTGCCCCGGCTTCGGCTTCAGCGTGTAGTCGCTGTATCGGTAGAAATCGCCGCGGAAGGTGAAGCTGTCCTGGGTCCAGATCCCCCGCAGGCTGCGGATGAATTCCTCCGAGCGGCGGTAGCGCTCGTCGTGATCCAGCCAGGGCTCGCCGATCGCCCGGAACTCGCCCGAGAACCAGCCCGACACGATGTTCACCGCAACGCGGTTCTCCGTCAGTTGCGCGATCGTGGCGATCTGCTTCGCGGCGAGCGTCGGGTTCCAGGGCCCGGGCAGGATCGCGGCGATCACCTTGAGCTTGGTGGTGGCGGCCAGCAGGGCGTGGCTGAACGCCACCGATTCGTGCTGGTATTCGGCGCCGTAGCCGGCCGTGAAGCGGATCTGCGTCAACGCGTAGTCGAAGCCGGAAGCCTCGGCGATCTGCGCCAGCTTTCGGTTGTACTCAGCATCCCAGCTCGTGCGCTGCGGGATCTTGCTGATCACGAGGCCGCCCGAGACGTTGGGGACCCAGTAGGCGAAGCGGATCGGCTCCCGCTCCTCCGTCGCGCTGTATTGGCTGGTCATCCGGCACTCCCTGAAGCGCACGGCGCACAGCGCCGCGTTCCCTTCGATGGATCGGCTCGAACTGAATACAAGATCCAGAACGTGACCGATCACTGAAGACGAACGGAAGTATTCCGACTTGCAGGTCGCGGGTCAAAGGAACGGGTTGCTTTTTTCAGTCCGTCCGGAATGAGGCTTTCCTTCTCTGAAGCCTCTGCGAAGCGGTTTCGTCCTAGGCTGCGCTGCTCGGATCCGTCTCGTGGAGGCGGCGCCACGCGAAGGCGGAGAAGACCGCGATGAGGCAGCCGGCGAGCCCGAACCACGTGAACGCGTATTGCAGGTGGTTGTTGGGCAGATCGACCCGCAACTGACCGCCCCGGGGCCATGTGGTCTGGCCCGGCGTCGAATCGGCTTCGATCAGGTAGGGCGCCACGACCGAGAGGCCGCGGGCGGCGGCAATGCCGGCGATATCCCGGTTGAACCATTCGCCCCGCGCCGGATCCGGCTCCGGCACGAACAAGCCGCGCGCCTCGCTCGCCCGCAGGATGCCGGTGACCGTGGTGGGCCCCTCGATCAGGCCGTCCCGCCGATCGGCCTGAGCCTTCAGCTCCGTGGGGACGAAGCCGCGATTGACCATCACCACGCTGCCGTCGTCGCGCACGAGCGGCGTCAGCACGTAGTACCCCTGCAGGGCCCGGCCCGGCGTCTCGCCGGGGGCGAGACCGTGCACGAGGGTTTCCTTGTCGTTCAGGAAGCGGCCGGACACGCGCACGTGCCGGAACTCGTCCCGGACGGGAACCCACTCCGCAGCCTTCGGCGGCGCCACCGGCTCCGCCTTGGTCTGCCGGATGAGGCGGGCGATCAGATCCTCTTTCCAGGCCCGGCGCTCGACCTGCCAGGTTCCGAGGCCGAGGAGGATCGCCAGCGCAATCAGCGCGGCCAGTCCCGGTGCAACGAGATCGCGCCACGCACCCCGGGCAGCCGTTTCACTCACGATTCGAAGCGTCCCTGCTCGGCCTTGTTGCTGAATTGAAGCGCGATCAGCATGCCCTTCAGCGGCCGGACGAGCATCAGGCTGAGGCCGATCGACAGCGTCGTCGCCACGAGGGCGTGGACCCAGATCGGCGGTTCGTAGGTGATCTCGAGCCAGAGGGCGAGACCGACGACGATCAAGCCGACGATCGACATGACGAAGAAGGCCGGGCCGTCGGCCGAATCGAAATGCGAATAGTCGAGGCCGCAGGCCTCGCAGGATGGGCGCAGGGCCAGGAACCCCTTGAACAGGTGGCCCTCTCCGCAGCGCGGGCAGCGGCCCTGCAGACCTGTCGGGATCGGGGGCGGCGGCGAGAAGGTGCGTTGGTCCACGGGGTCACTCCAGACCGATCCGGGGCGATCGCGACCGCGCCGCCTCCAGGTCGTCGATCTCGATATGGGGATTCGCCGGTCTCGCACACGAAAAAGGGCGGCCGGAGCCGCCCTTCGCAGGCCCGCCATGCAGAGGCGGGATGGATCTCAGTGGGCGGCGCCGTGGAAGACGCCCGAGCCCCACACGTAGATGGCGGCGAACAGGAACAGCCACACGACATCGACGAAGTGCCAGTACCAGGCGGCGAACTCGAAGCCGAGGTGCTGGCGCGGGGTGAACTGGCCCGCATAGGCCCGGAACAGGCATACGGCCAGGAAGATCGTGCCGATGATCACGTGGGCGCCATGGAAGCCCGTCGCCATGAAGAAGGTCGAGGAGTAGATGCTACCCGAGAAGCCGAACTCCGCGTGGCTGTACTCGTAGGCCTGGCAGGCGGTGAACAGCACGCCGAGGATGATGGTCAGCCACAGGCCGTATTTCAGGCCCTTGCGGTCGCCCTCGAGCATCGCATGGTGCGCCCAGGTCACGGTGGTGCCCGAGGTCAGCAGGATCAGGGTGTTGAGGAGCGGCAGGTGCCAGGGGTCGAACGCCTCGATGCCCTTCGGCGGCCAGACGCCGCCGGTGAACTCCACCCGGGAGATCTGGATCGGATCGGCGGTGTAGAGGGCAGCCTCGAAGTAGGCCCAGAACCACGCCACGAAGAACATCACCTCCGAGGCGATGAACATCATCATGCCGTAGCGGTGATGGAGCTGGACGACGCGCGTGTGGTCGCCGGAATTGGCCTCGTGCGCCACATCCTTCCACCACGAGAACATCGTGTAGAGGACGCCGATCGTACCGGCGCCGAAGATGTACGGGCCCGGCGACAGGGTGCCGATCTGCAGGCTCTTCATCCAGAAGACGGCGCCGAACGCCATCAGGAAGCCCGAAAAGGCGCCGATCAGCGGCCACGGACTTGGGCTCAGGATGTGAAAGTCGTGATTCTTGGCGTGCGCCTCGGCCATCGTCCCGTCGCTCCTCACCCGCCGCCCTGTACCGTTCCCGGCATCCGGCCTGACGCTGCTGGCTGTTTGCTCTTGGCCGGGCGTGGCACAGACCACGCCCAAGCTTGTCTGCACGTGTAGTCCGAGCAGGCCCGTATTGTCACGCGCCCGCGATCAGAATTCCCGCTTCTGCCCGACGGTTGCCGTGTCGGCCGCGGCGGCGGTGACCGGTTCGCCGTTCTTGCTGGCGAAGTAGGTGTAGGACAACGTCATCTCGGAGAGATGGGCCGTGTTCGAATCATCGCGCACGGCCGGGTCGACATAGAACACCACCGGCACGTCGAGGGTCTCGCCCGGCTGCAAGGTCTGCGCGTTGAAGCAGAAGCAGGCGATCTTCACGAAGTAGCCGCCCATCAGCCCGGGCTGGACGTTGAAGGTGGCGACCCCCGTCGAGGGCTTCGTCCCGGCGTTCTGAACCCGGAAGAAGACCGTCTTGGTCTCGCCGAGCCTGGCCTCGACGCTGTTGGTCTCGGGGGCGAACTTCCAGGGCAGGCCGGGCGCGACGTTGGTGTCGAAATGGACCACCATGCTGTCGTTGGCGCGCGCCGCGGAGGCCGCGAGCGCCGGGCCCTGGCGCGGCGTGCCGTCGTAGCCGGTCGCCTTGCAGAAGGCGTCGTAGAGCGGGACCGACGCGAAGGCGAGGCCGACCATGCCGACCGCGAGACCCGCGCAGGCCAGGGCGGTGCGGTTGGCGCCGCGGCCCGGACTCGGTTGGGGTGAGGCCATGGCGGATCTCCTTAGAGCGGCCGGCTCAGGATCTGCGGCCCGAGCTTGACGATCGTCAGCACGAAGAACAGCAGGACCCATGCCCCGAGCGCCAGGGCGATCGCGATCGAGCGCTTCCGGCGGCGTGCCTCCTGCTCGGGGGTGAGCGGACGATACTGGATCTCGGGCTCGGGCATGGTGCTCAGCCCAGGACCGGCCGGAACAGGCCGAAGCTCTGCTCGGCCAACAGCGCGGAGAACAGCGCGAACAGGTAGAGGATCGAGAAGCCGAACATGCCCATCGCGGCGCGGCGCTCCGCCTCGCCCTCGTGGTTACGCAGGACCCGGATGCTGAACGCCACCATGCCGAGGCCGCCGACGAGGCCGATCACCGCGTAGAGCAGGCCGCCGAAGCCCAGGGCCACGGGTGCCAGCCCGAGGGGGGCGAGCAGCAGGGAGTACCAGACGATCTGGCGGCGGGTGGAGGCCGGACCGGCGACGTTCGGCATCATCGGGATGCCGGCGCGGGCGTATTCGTCGGCCTTGATCAGGGCCAGCGCCCAGAAGTGCGGCGGCGTCCAGATGAAGATGATCGCGAACAGGACCAGCGACTCGATCCCGACCGAGCCGGTGACGACCGCTTGGCCGATCACCGGGGGCAGGGCGCCGGCGGCACCGCCGATCACGATGTTCTGGGCCGTCGCCCGCTTCAGCCACATCGAGTAGACCACCGCGTAGAACACGATGGTGAAGGCCAGCAGCGCAGCGGCGAGGACATTGGCGGCGAGGCCGAGCACCACCACGGAGGCCACCGAGAGGAACAGCCCGAAGCCGAGAGCTTCCTCGGAGGTGATCCGGCCCGAGGGGATCGGACGCGTGGCGGTGCGGCTCATCACGGCGTCGATGTCGGCATCCCACCACATGTTGAGGCAACCAGAGGCGCCCGCACCCACCGCGATGGCGAGGAGCGAGATCGCACCGATCATCGGCTGCACGTGGCCCTGCGACACGACCATGCCGACAAGCGCGGTGAAGATCACGAGGACCATCACCCGCGGCTTGAGGAGCGCGAAGTAGTCCGGGACGTCCCCGCCGGCCGCCGAGAGGGCGGGGGCCGGACCATCGCGTCCGATGCTGTTCGTCAGGCTCGTCATCGCGTCTGCCGCTGCTGTGCCGGCGCCCGGCCACGCGCGTCACGGCCGAGTCGTGTTTCGAATTCGACGTGTTCCAAGTGCCGGCGTGAGCGGGGCCCGGGACTGTTCCCTCGGCCCGTGCGGATCGCCCTCGACGCTCGCCCTTGCCGGGAGGTCGGGTGAACCGGCCTCCGGGGAAGGGCGAGGGCCGCTGATGCGGCCCTCGCGGGGGTGTCTATCAGTGCGCGCCCGGCTCGTCGACGATGCGGGGCAGCGTCTCGAACTGGTGGAAGGGCGGCGGGGAGGGCAGCGTCCACTCGAGGGTGGTGGCGCCTTCGCCCCACGGATTGTCTGCGGCCCGCTCCTTCGACCGGAAGGCCAGGACCACGCCGATCACGAACACGAACATGCCGAGGCCGAAGATGTGACCGCCGTAGGTCGACACCTTGTGCCAGCCCGCGAAGGCGTCCGGATAGTCGGCGTAGCGACGCGGCATACCGGCAAGGCCGAGGAAGTGCATCGGGAAGAACAGGATGTTCGCGCCGATGAAGGCCAGCCAGAAGTGCAGCTTGCCAGCCCATTCCGGGATGATGCGGCCGGTCATCTTCGGGAACCAGTAGTAGACACCGGCGAAGATGATGAACACCGCGCCGAGCGACAGCACGTAGTGGAAGTGCGCGACCACGTAGTAGGTGTCGTGCAGGTACTTATCGACCGCCGAATTCGCGAGCACGACGCCGGTGACGCCGCCGACCGTGAACAGGAAGATGAAGCCCACCGCCCAGTGCATCGCGGCGGTGAAGCGGATGGAGCCGCCCCACATCGTGGCGATCCACGAGAAGATCTTCACGCCGGTCGGCACCGCGATCACCATCGTGGCGAACACGAAGTAGGACTGCGTCTGCAGCGACAGGCCGACCGTGTACATGTGGTGCGCCCACACGACGAAGCCGACCACGCCGATCGCCACCATGGCGTAGGCCATCGCGAGGTAGCCGAAGACGGGCTTGCGCGAGAACGTGGCGATGATGTGCGACACGATGCCGAAGGCCGGCAGGATCATGATGTACACTTCGGGGTGACCGAAGAACCAGAACAGGTGCTGGTACAGGATCGGATCACCGCCGCCGGCCGGGTCGAAGAAGGTCGTGCCGAAGTTGCGGTCGGTCAGCAGCATCGTGATGGCGCCCGCCAGAACCGGCAGCGAGAGCAGCAGCAGGAAGGCGGTGACCAGCTCGGCCCAGGCGAAGAGCGGCATCTTGTGCAGCGTCATGCCCGGGGCGCGCATGTTCAGGATCGTGGTGATGAAGTTGATCGCGCCGAGGATCGAGCCCGCGCCCGACAGGTGCAGGGCGAAGATCGCGAAGTCGACGGCCGGGCCGGGATGGCCCGCGGTCGAGAGCGGCGGGTAGACGGTCCAGCCGGTGCCGGCGCCGGACGCGCCGGGCGCGCCTTCGACGAACAGCGAGCACAGCAGGGAGCAGAAGCCCGCCACCGTCAGCCAGAACGAGATGTTGTTCATGCGCGGGAACGCCATGTCGGGCGCGCCGATCATGAGGGGCACGAACCAGTTGCCGAAGCCGCCGATCAGCGCCGGCATCACCATGAAGAACACCATGATGAGGCCGTGGCCCGTGACGAACACGTTGTAGGTCGCGGGATTCGAGAAATACTGCAGGCCGGGCTGCTCCATCTCCATCCGGATGCCGAAGGAGAGGAACGCGCCGATCATGCCGGCGCAGAAGGCGAAGAGCAGATAGAGGGTGCCGATGTCCTTGTGGTTCGTCGACAGGAACCACCGGGCGAAGAACGACGGCTTGTGGTCGTGGACCTCGTGGGCCTCGGCATGGGCTGCGGCTGTAGCCATGGATTCGGGTGCCTTGTGAATCGGATGGGTGCGGTTCGGTCGGCCGGGGCTCAGCGCGCTTCGGCGAAGCTCGTGCCGTTATCGATGCGGGCGTACTTGGTCTTCGCTTCCTTCAGCCAGTCGGCATAGGCCTGCTCGCTGACCACGCGGACCACGATCGGCATGTAGGCGTGGCGCTGGCCGCACAGCTCGGAGCACTGGCCGTGGAAGGTGCCTTCCTTGTCGGCCTTGAACCACATCTGGTTCAGGCGGCCGGGAACGGCGTCGATCTTGAAGCCGAAGGACGGCATCGCCCAGGAATGCAGCACATCCGCGGCGGTGACCTGGATCTTCACGATCTTGCCGACCGGGACGACCATCTCGTTGTCGGTCTGCAGCAGGCGCGGCTGCTTGTCCTCGTCGATATTGGCGTCGAACGTGAAGCCGCCGCCGGCCTCGGTCTGCGGGTACTCGTAGGACCAGTACCACGCGTGGCCGATGACCTTGACGATCATGTCGGCCTTGGGATCCGACAGCTGCGTGCGCAGCAGGCGGAAGGACGGGATCGCCACGGCGACGAGAATCAGCACCGGCACGATCGTCCAGGCGACCTCGATGGCGGTGTTGTGGGTGGTCCGTGAGGGCGTGGGGTTGCGCGTCTCGCCGAAGCGGAAGACGCACCACAGGATCAGGCCCAGCACGAAGACCGAGATCGCCAGC
The DNA here is from genome assembly GCF_038442355.1 of Methylobacterium guangdongense. Lineage (NCBI taxonomy): Bacteria > Pseudomonadati > Pseudomonadota > Alphaproteobacteria > Hyphomicrobiales > Methylobacteriaceae > Methylobacterium > Methylobacterium guangdongense. The sequence goes on along the minus strand of NZ_JBBXMX010000001.1, from coordinate 183,874 downwards.
GACAGCCAGTGCAGCCCGATCTCGAAGCTGAGGATATCCCGGGCGTTCTCGGTGACCGGGATCTGCCGGCTCATCTCCCAGGGAATCGGCTGGCCGAAGCCGCCGGCCTGTGCGTGCGCTGTCGGGAAGAGCAGGGCGCCGAGCGTGGCGAGGCTCCAGAGTGACCGGTTGATCGTCCGCACCGTCCGCATCTGCCTCTCGTGGCTCCCCTGGCTGCTGTAGGCCTCCGCCGGCCTGTCCTCGCGAAGGCGAGATTGAACCGACGTGACGGAGTACCGGTTGTGTCACCCGGCATTATCCGACCGGGGCTTCAGACCACAAGGGCCGCCAAGGCGCAACCGCACAAGCGTCGCATCGCGCGCTTTCCGGTCGTCTGTGAGCGGCCCACCTCATGCGCGAGAACGTCGCGAGCAGGTTGATTGGCCCCCCTTGTGCTGCGCGGGGCGCGATCGATACGCAGACGCCACACCATCGGAGGCGACCATGTCGACGGATGCCGGCACTCAATCCACCGGGCTGCCGCCCTGCTCTGTGAACGTCCCGATGCAGGTCGTGGCCTATACGGGCGACGGGACGCGATCCGGCGAGCGGGCGCTCGCGGTCGAGACGCCGGTCAACCTGATCTACGGCAGTGTGCCGCACGCAGTCATGATGGCGACGCCGGCCGATCTTGAGGATTTTGCTTACGGCTTCAGCCTCACGGAGGGGATCGTCGAGGACGCCGGCGAGATTCGCGACACGCGCATTGAAGCCGGTCCGGACGGCATGCGTCTCCACGTCGAACTGGCGCCGGGACGGTTGCGCGAGCATCTCGCCCGCAAGCGCGCGATCAGCGGACGCACCGGATGCGGCGTTTGCGGCATCGAGGATATCGCGGAGCTGCCGCGGGCCGAGATGGGGATCGTGGCAGATCTGCGGGTCCCGCTTCCGGCGATCGCCCGGGCACTTGCGGGGCTCGACGGTGCGCAGCGTCTCGGGGCCGAGACCCGGGCCGTCCACGCCGCCGCTTGGGCGGGGCTCGACGGGACCCTCCTGGCCGTGCGCGAAGATGTCGGGCGCCACAACGCCCTCGACAAGCTGATCGGCGCCCTGATGCGCGCCGGAACCCCGGCTGATCAGGGATTCCTGGTGATCACCAGCCGCTGCTCGTTCGAGATGGTCGAGAAGGCGGCGCGGCTCGGCGCCGCCGTGATCGTGGCGATCTCCGCTCCGACCTCCCTGGCGCTGGACCGCGCCCGGGCGCACGGGCTCACGCTCTGCGCCATCGCGCGCGCCGACTCGGTCACGGTGTTCACTGGCGCGGAACGGCTCGTCGCGGTGGGGCCGTAAAAGGCACGAGAGCGAGGTGGAGCGAACCGGCCCCGAAATCGGGGCCGAAGCGCCGGAGCACTATTGTGCCGCTGCCGGGTCTTTCTCGGAGGGCCCCGGAACGATGGTCGCGCCGCCGATCACCCGCACGGGCTTCCTGTCGGCGGGCGGATCCTTCCACTCCTTGACGGCGGGCTTGGCCGCCTCCGCGACGGCGGGGGCCGCGGGCTTGGCCGCTTCCTCCGGGCGCGGGGCTAGATTCGCGGATGGCGCCTTCTCGATCGCCGCCGACTTGGTCTCGGGTGCCGTCTCTGTCTTCGGCTCGGACTTGGCCGCTTCGGCGGGGGCGATCTTCGGAGCGGGCGCTTCGGGGGACGTGCGGTGGGGCGCGCGCGAGTCCGGATTTCGCCCCGGAGAGGTCCGCGCGACCTTACGCGGCGCGGCGCTTCTGCCGACGCCGTCGGGATTGATGCCGTCAGGGTTGGCCTGGGGCCGTGCGGCGGTGCCGGCCGGCCGGCGATCGAGCCGCAGGGCCGGTGCTTCCTCCCCGGGGACGGGGCGCAGGACGCGGCGGGGACCGGTATCCTCCTCGGTCCAGCCGAAGCCGGGGGCGGGTCGCTCCAGCCGGGCATAGGTGTCGGGCGCGCCGAGACGCTGGCGCCCCACGATTCCCCCGGATCCCGGATCGACGAAGAGGCGCATCGGCATGCCGGCCGGGCTCACGGCCTCGACCACGTAGACGCGGCCGTTGAAGCGGGGACGGCTCACGCCGGTGAATCCCTGATCGGCGAGGCGCCACGCGACCACGCGCGGCGGCATCACCTCCTCCTCGAAGGCGAATTGCGCGCTGACCCCGCGGCAGAGTCCCAGGAGAGCGCCGCCGGACAGGAGGGCGGCGCAAAGGGCCCGGGCTGTCGCGGTCCGCAGCCGCGCGGGCATCGTGCTCGTGGTCATCACTCTGATGCGTTCCCGTTGGAGACCCGGCAGAGTATCCGGTTCCGGCATGGTCCGGGCCGGTGGGACCCGGACCTCGACCATGCCGGCAGGGTCGTTGCCCCGCATGCCGCTTGTGCTCGGCCCTCGAGGTAGACCGTCCGATTCTGGCGAGATTACGGAGGCCGGATCCGACGGTTCGAAGGGCGACCGGAAAGTTCGACGCGGCGGGCCGCGCACGGCTCGGCGGCAGTCACTTGCTGAAAGCATTTCAATCTGGCAATTTCGCGACATAGGACAGCACAACTGTCCCATCGGCCGTGCACCGGCCGTCGCCGTCTCGCGCGCGGGCGAGAATTTCGGCAGACGGATACGGGCGCGCCAGCGCACCGCTCCCCGAGCGGTCCGGGTCCTCGACGAACGCAAGCCGAAGGACGTGTCCCCGCGGACCGGCCGGATGGCCTGCGGCATGAGGTCGGAGCGGCTGGCGCCGACGGCTCGCGGGCACGAAACATGCTCGCAAGTCCATGGGCGGGGCGCTCATGGGCGGACGGTGTCGAGGGAAGGACGAATCGAAGCATGTCACAGCGCAGACCCGCCGACGCGTTTGCCGCTTCCACGCTCCAAACTGCCGCTCCCCGCGGCGGCACGATGCCGCTCATCGTCCGTGATCCGGCGCTGCCGAAACAGCAGGGGGCCTATGATCCGGCCCGGGAGCGGGACGCCTGCGGCGTCGGCTTCATCGCCGACATGCACGACCGCCGCACCCACGCCATCGTCGAGCAGGGTCTGAAGATCCTGGAGAACCTCGATCACCGGGGCGCCGTCGGGGCCGACCCGAAGATGGGCGACGGCTGCGGCATCCTCACGCAGATTCCGCACGGCTTCTTCGCCGAGGAATGCTCGCGGCTGGGCTTCGAGCTGCCGCCGGCGGGGTCCTACGCGATCGGCCAGCTGTTCATGCCGAAGGCCGAGGAGCCCCGGGCGATCATCCAGGAGATCGTCGAATCGGCGCTGGCCGCCGAGGGTCTGCCCCTGCTCGGCTGGCGCGACGTGCCGGTCGATCCGGAGGATCTGGGTGTCGCCGTGAAGGCGACCGAGCCGCATCACCGGCAGGTCTTCATCGGGCGCCCCGCGTCGGTGACCGACCAGGAGACGTTCGAGCGCCGGGTCTACGTCGCCCGCAAGGTGATCTCCAACAAGGTGTACGGTCTCGACGACCCGCGGGTGAAGGAGTTCTACCCGGTCTCCGTGTCGACCCGGACCATCGTCTACAAGGGCATGGTGCTGGTCACGCAGCTCGGGAACTACTTCCTCGACCTGAAGGACGAGCGCTTCGTCTCGGCGATCGCTCTCGTGCACCAGCGCTTCGCCACCAACACCTTCCCGACCTGGCGCCTGTCGCACCCGTACCGGATGGTCGCGCATAACGGCGAGATCAACACGCTGCGCGGCAACGTCAACTGGATGGCGGCCCGTCAGGCGAGCGTCGATTCCGACCTGTTCGGCAACGACATCTCGAAGCTGTGGCCGATCTCCTACGAGGGCCAGTCCGACACGGCGTGCTTCGACAACGCCCTCGAGTTCCTCGTGCAGGGCGGCTACCCGCTCGCCCACGCGATGATGATGCTCATCCCGGAGGCCTGGGCCGGCAACCCGCTGATGAGCGAGGAGCGGCGCGCCTTCTACGAGTACCACGCCGCCCTGATGGAGCCGTGGGACGGCCCCGCCGCCGTGGCGTTCACGGACGGCCGCCAGATCGGCGCGACCCTCGACCGGAACGGCCTGCGTCCGGCCCGCTACATCGTCACCGATGACGGGCTCGTGGTGCTCGCCTCCGAGATGGGCACCCTGCCGATCCCGGACGAGAAGATCGTGCAGTCCTGGCGGCTCCAGCCGGGCCGGATGCTGCTGATCGACCTGCAGAAGGGCCGCATCGTCTCGGACGAGGAGATCAAGGGCGAGCTCGCTGCCGCGCACCCCTACGCCGACTGGGTGAAGAACACCCAGATCGTGCTGGAGGACCTGCGCCCGGTCCAGCCGCGCGAATCCCGCGGCGATGTCAGCCTGCTCGATCGCCAGCAGGCCTTCGGTTACACCCAGGAAGACCTCAAGCTGCTGATGCAGCCCATGGCGGTGACCGGCCAGGAGGCGGTCGGCTCCATGGGCACGGACACGCCGCTCTCGGCCCTCTCCGAGAAGTCGAAGCTGCTCTACACCTACTTCAAGCAGAACTTCGCGCAGGTGACGAACCCGCCGATCGACCCGATCCGCGAGGAGGCCGTGATGAGCCTCGTCTCGTTCATCGGGCCGCGGCCGAACCTGCTCGACATGGAGGGTGCGTCCCGGCGCAAGCGCCTGGAGGTCCGCCAGCCGATCCTGACCAACGCGGATCTGGAGAAGATCCGCTCGATCGGCCATTTCGAGGACCGGTTCGACACCAAGACCCTCGACATGACCTACCCGGCCGATACCGGCGCGCAGGCCATGGACGGGGCGCTGGACCGGCTCTGCGACCGCGCCGAGGCGGCGGTGCGCGGCGGCTACAACATCATCGTGCTGACCGACCGGGCGGTCGGGCCGGACCGGATCCCGATCCCGGCTCTGCTCGCCACGGCCTCGGTGCACAATTACCTGATCCGGAAGGGCCTGCGGACCTCGGTCGGCCTCGTGGTCGAGTCGGGCGAGCCGCGCGAGGTGCACCACTTTGCGTGCCTGGCCGGCTACGGCGCCGAGGCGATCAACCCGTATCTCGCCTTCGAGACGCTGCTCGAGATGAAGGACGAGTTCCCGCCGGACCTCACCGACGACGAGATCATCTACCGCTACATCAAGGCGATCGATAAGGGCCTGCTGAAGGTGATGTCCAAGATGGGCATCTCGACCTACCAGTCCTATTGCGGCGCCCAGATCTTCGATGCGGTCGGCCTGAACTCGACCTTCGTGGGCCGCGACTTCTTCGGCACGGCGACGACCATCGAGGGCGTCGGCATGGCCGAGGTCGCCGAGGAGACGGTCCGCCGTCACCGCGACGCCTTTGGCGACGCGCCGGTCTACCGGAACGCGCTGGATGTCGGCGGCGAGTACGCCTACCGCCTGCGAGGCGAGACCCACACCTGGACGCCCGACACCGTGGCGACCCTGCAGCACGCGGTGCGCCTCAACGTGCCCGAGCGCTACCGGGAATACGCGCAGCTGGTGAACCGGCAGGAGAACCAGCTCAAGACCCTGCGCGGGCTGTTCCGGATCAAGGCGGCCTCCGAGATCGGCCGCACGCCGGTGCCGCTGGAGGCGGTCGAGCCGGCCTCCGAGATCGTCAAGCGTTTCGCCACGGGCGCCATGTCGTACGGCTCCATCTCCAAGGAGGCGCACGAGACGCTCGCCATCGCGCTGAACTCCTTCGGCGGACGCTCGAACTCGGGCGAAGGCGGCGAGGAGGTCGAGCGGTTCAAGCCCCTGCCTGACGGGCGTTCGCGCCGGTCCGCGATCAAGCAGGTCGCGTCCGGCCGGTTCGGCGTCACGACGGAATACCTCGTCAATTCCGACATGATGCAGATCAAGGTCGCGCAGGGTGCCAAGCCCGGCGAGGGCGGTCAGCTGCCCGGCCACAAGGTCGACGCCAAGATCGCCAAGGTCCGCTACGCCACCCCGGGCGTCGGCCTGATCTCGCCGCCGCCGCACCACGACATCTACTCGATTGAGGATCTGGCCCAGCTGATCTTCGACCTGAAGAACGTGAACCCGTCGGCGGACGTGTCGGTGAAGCTCGTCTCCGAGGTCGGCGTCGGCACCGTCGCGGCGGGCGTCGCCAAGGCGCGGGCCGACCACATCACGATCTCGGGCTATGACGGCGGCACCGGCGCGGCGCCGCTGACCTCGCTCAAGCACGCGGGCGGCCCCTGGGAGACCGGGCTGGCCGAGACCCAGCAGACCCTGGTGCTCAACAACCTGCGCGGCCGCGTCGCCCTGCAGGCCGATGGCGGCATCCGCACCGGGCGCGACGTGATCATCGCGGCGCTGCTCGGTGCCGATCAGATGGGCTTCTCGACGGCCCCGCTGATCGCGGCTGGCTGCATCATGATGCGCAAGTGCCACCTGAACACCTGCCCGGTGGGCGTCGCCACCCAGGATCCGGTGCTGCGCAAGCGCTTCAAGGGCACGCCCGAGCACGTGGTGAACTACTTCTTCTTCGTGGCCGAGGAGGTGCGGGAAATCTTGGCGTCGCTGGGCTTCACCAAGCTGGAGGAGGCGGTCGGCCGCTCCGACGTGCTCGACAAGGTCGAGGCCATCGCCCACTGGAAGGCGCGGGGACTCGACTTCACCAAGCTGTTCCACCGGCCGAAGGTGGCCGAGGGCACGGCGATCCGCCACGTGGACGTGCAGCACCACCCGATCGATACGGTCCTCGACCGGCGGCTGATCGAGAAGGCGCAGCGCGCCATCGAGACCGGCGAGCCGGTGGTCATCACCGAGACGATCCGGAACTCGGACCGGGCCGCGGGGGCGATGCTCTCCGGCATGGTCGCCAAGGCCCATGGCCACGAGGGCCTGCCCGACGACACGATCGTGGTGAAGCTCGCCGGCACCGCGGGCCAGAGCTTCGGCGCCTGGGCGGCGGCGGGCGTGACGATCGAGCTCACCGGCCACGGCAACGACTATGTCGGCAAGGGCCTGTCGGGCGGCAAGCTGATCATCCGGCCGAGCGACGCGCTGAAATCGCCCCCGGACCGGACCATCATGGTCGGCAACACTGTGCTGTACGGAGCGATCGCGGGCGAGTGCTACATCCGCGGCTCTGCCGGCGAGCGCTTCGCAGTGCGCAACTCCGGCGCCATCACGGTGGTCGAGGGCATGGGCGACCATGGCTGCGAGTACATGACCGGCGGCGTGGTCGTGTCGATCGGCGAGACCGGGCGCAATTTCGCGGCCGGCATGTCGGGCGGTATCGCCTACGTGCTCGACGAGGACGGCTCGTTCTCGGCGCGCTGCAATCTGTCGATGGTCGATCTGGAGCCCGTCGAGGAGGAGGACGACCTGATGCGTCGCTTCCACCAGGACGGCGACCTGGAGACCAAGGGGCGGGTCGACATCCTGGCCGACATGTCCGGGCACGACGAGGAGCGGCTGACGCAGCTCATCACCAACCATCTCAAGTACACGGGCAGCCCCCGCGCCAAGGCGATCCTCGACGATTGGAGCCGCTACCGCACCAAGTTCGTGAAGGTCATGCCGGTGGAGTACCGCCGGGCGCTGCGCGAGATGGAGATGGCGCGGATGCCGGTGGCGGCGGAGTAGGGGAGACGGATGGACGGGCAGGTGGCACGGGTCCGCCTCGTCAGGACCGAGGCCGGGCAGCGCCTCGATATTCCGCCGGGCTTCGTGCTCGGCGGCGACGAGGCGCTGCTGCGGCAGGAAGGGGACCGGCTCGTCCTCGAGCCAGTCTGCCGTCCGTCCCTCCTGTCGGTTCTCGATGGGCTGACGGATCTCGACGAGACGTGGCCAGACATCGCGGATCCGAGGCCGGAGGATGTCCGGCTCTGAATGCGCTACTGGCTCGACACAAACATCCTTTCGGCCCTTATCCGGTCGCCGCGGGGATCGGTGGCGGAGCGAATTCGGGAGATCGGTGAAGCGGGCATCTATACGAGTGTCATCGTTGCGGCTGAACTCCGCTACGGTGCGCTCCGAAAAGGATCGGAGCGGCTGTCGCGGCAGATCGAGGCGGTGCTGGACACCATCCCGATCACATCCTGGCAGCCACCGAACGACGGGATCTACGCGGAGCTGCGTCTCGGGCTCGAGCAGGCCGGGACGCCGATCGGGGCCAACGACCTGCTCATCGCAACGCAGGCGCTCGCGGACGCGAGCGTCCTGGTGACCGACAACACGAGGGAGTTCGCGCGGATCAGCGGGCTGACGATCGAGAACTGGTTGCGGCCTTGACCGTACCGTTCGGCTTGATGCGGCAAAGCCTTCCGGCGAAAGACATAGCGGCGCGATTGGACTGATCGATGGGCAAGATCACAGGCTTCCTCGAATTCGACCGGCAGGAGCAGAAGTATCAGCTCGCCGCCGACCGGGTCCGGCATTTCCGTGAGTTCACGCTGCCGCTCGACGAGCACGACCTGACCAAACAGGCTGCCCGCTGCATGGATTGCGGCATCCCGTTCTGCCACGGGCCGACCGGCTGCCCGGTCCACAACCAGATCCCCGATTGGAACGACCTCGTGTTCCAGTCGGATTGGGAGGAGGCATCCCGCAACCTCCATTCCACCAACAACTTCCCCGAGTTCACCGGCCGCATCTGCCCCGCGCCCTGCGAGGAGGCCTGCACGCTGAACCTCGAGAACCAGCCGGTCGCCATCAAGACGATCGAGCAGGCGATCGCCGACCGGGCCTGGAACATGGGCTGGGTCAAGCCCGAGCCGGCGCAGGTGCGCACCGGCAAGCGCGTCGCGGTCGTGGGTGCGGGGCCCGCCGGCATGGCGGCGGCCCAGCAGCTCGCCCGCGTCGGCCACGACGTCCACGTGTTCGAGCGCGAGCCGAAGGCCGGCGGCCTGCTGCGTTACGGCATCCCAGACTTCAAGATGGAGAAGCGCCATATCGACCGGCGCGTCCGCCAGATGGAGGCCGAGGGCGTCGTCTTCCACTACAACCAGAACATCGGCGTCACGAAGCCGGTCGAGGAACTGAAGGCCGAGTTCGACGCCGTCATGTTCTGCGGCGGCGCCGAGGATCCGCGCAACCCGCAGCTGCCCGGGCAGGAGCTCGACGGCGTGCACTACGCGATGCCCTACCTCGTGCAGTCGAACCGGCGGGTGAGCGCCGAGCCGATGCGCGGCAACGGGGAGGCGCCGATCCTGGCCTCGGGCAAGAACGTCGTGGTCATCGGCGGCGGCGACACGGCCTCCGACTGCGTCGGCACCGCCTTCCGGCAGGGCGCCCTGTCGGTGACGCAGCTCGACATCCGCCCGCGGCCGCCGGAGCGCGAGGACAAGCTCACCGTGTGGCCCTACTGGCCGACGAAGATGCGGACCTCGTCCAGCCAGGCCGAGGGCGCCGAGCGCGAGTTCCAGGCCGCGACCCTGCGGCTGGAGGGTAACAAGAAGGGGCAGCTCACCGGCGTGGTCTGCGCCCGGGTCGATGCCAAGCGCCAACCGATCCCTGGCAGCGAGTTCGTGCTGCCGGCCGATCTCGTCTTCATGGCGATCGGCTTCGCCGGCTCGGTGCAGAAGGGCCTGCTGGAGCAGTCCGGGATCGGCGTCGACAAGCGCGGCAACGTGGCGGCGAACGAGGACGATTACCGGACCTCGGACGAGAAGATCTGGGCGGCCGGCGACATGCGGCGCGGGCAGTCGCTGGTCGTCTGGGCGATCCGCGAGGGCCGGCAGGCCGCACGGGCCATCGACGAGATGCTGATGGGGTCGAGCGTCCTCCCGCGATAGGCGCGCGACCCCGTGGCGCCCCGGTGTCAGCCGGGGGGCCAGCGGAAGTCGTCGGCCCGCCCGGGCTGCGGCATCGGCGCGTTCCCGCGCACCAGGGTCCGCTCCACGGTCCCGAAATTGTCGGCGTCCCGGGGGCGCCCGTTCAACAAGGCACCGCCGGGCGAGACCTCGGTTCGGCTCAGCGGCAGCACGGGACCGGCCGCGGGCTTCACCGGCAAGGCTGGGACGCCGGGGGGCTCCGGCAGGCTCGGCAGCATGGCGGTGATCTGGCGGTCGATCGCCGCCGTGTCGGTCGGTTGCCCGGTGCCGTCGAGGCTCGGAGCCGCGGCAGCGGGTGCCCCGCCCGGCGTCACGGCGGCGGACGGCTGATCGGCCTGCGCCGGCGCCGTGCCCATCAGGCGCTTCAGCTCGACATCGGCGAAGTGCGCCAGCTTACGGTCGCCGGCCTTCGTGAAATGAACGCCATCGGCGGTGCGGAGTCTCGCGATCTGCCCCTCCGGATCGGGGCCCGAGGCGGCGTAGCGATCGCGGTCGTCGACGAAGCCCGGCCAGATGTCGACATAGGTCGCCCCGGCCTTGGTCACGCTGTCGCGCACGATGTCGTTCATCGCGGCGAGGTCGCTGCTCAAGGACTCGCTCTGCACGGGCGGCAGCCCGACCCAGACCAGCGGCAGCTTCCGATCGGTGAACACCTTGATGAGCGCGTCGACCCGGGCACGGTACAGGGCGCGCCAACGATCGGTCAGGGGCTCGACCGTCTCGTCGCCTTCGCGAATCGGCTGCCGGTCGTTGGCGCCGAGCATGACCAGGGCGTAGCGGATCTTCGGGTTCGCCTGGAGGTAATCCTGCGCCACCTTGGGCCAGTCGACCACGTCCTTGCGCACGAGCCCGCTGTCGCCCTTGGCGCGGTCGATCACGGCGACGTCGGCATTGTCCTCGAAGACGTCGTCGAGGCCCTTGGCGAGGTGATCCGCCAGGGAATCGCCGAACACCGCGATCTGCACGTGCGGTTCGGTTTTGGCGATCGCGGGCTTGGGCGGCGTCGGCGCCCGGGCGGGACGCACCCGGCGCTTGATCGCGGGGGCCGGCCGCTGCGCTTCGGTCGGGCCGTAGCTGTTCCGGGGGCGGGGCGCCCGATAGGTTCGCTCGGGCGGGGGCGCGACGGGTTGCGGCCGATCCTCCCAGGGCCAGTAGAACTGGCGCGGCGCCTCCTGCGGCGGCGCGTAGCGGGGCTGGCGCCCGTAACTCCCGTCATCCCGGTAATAGGCATCCCGGGACCGGCGCCGTGGCGGCGCTTCGTAGTAGCCGCCGCCACCGGGCTGCTGGTAGCCATCGCCCCATTGCGCGACGGCGGGCGCGCCGCCGAGCAGCGGCAGGCCAACGAGCCAGAGCGTGGCGGTCGCACCCAGATACGCCGACCGACCGAGGCCGCGTCCGCAAGCGACTTTCATGCAAATCCCGCATTCTTCACGGCGAACGGTGCCCCCGAAAACCGCAACATTATAGGGCGAAGTTCTTCGGAGGTCTAAGTCCGGGCGCCGCCTTACGGCTTGGGCGCAGGGCGACCCTCGACATGGGCCAGAAGACCCGATGTGGCGTAGCCGTCGGCCGGCAGGCCTGCGCTGATCTGGTAGCGTCGCACCGCCTCGCGCAGCTTGGGGCCCGCGCGCCCATCCGTCGGCCCATCGTAAAAGCCGGCCGATGCCAGACCGGCCTGGAGCTTCCGCAGGCCGGGACCGTCGAGGCCGGACGCCGTCGGCCAGGACGTCGCCAGGGGTGGCCCGCCGCCGAGCCGGTCGGCGAGATGGCCGACCGCCAACGCGTAGGAATCGGAGGTGTTGTAGCCCCGGATCACCTCGAAATTGCCGGTGATCAGGAAGGCCGGCGCGGTGCGCCCGCCGGGCAGGAACAGGCTGGCGCGTCCCCGCGTCGGCAACGAGCCGCCATCCGTACGCCGGACGCCCCGTTCGGAGAAGCTTGCAAGGTCGCCCGTGTAGCGTGCCAGATCGAAGCCCTCCGGCAGGCGCACCTCGTAACCCCAGGACAGGGCCGGATCCCAACCGAGATCCTTGAGGTAGGCCGCGATCGAGGCCAGCGAATCCGGCGCGCTGGTCCAGATGTCGCGATGGCCGTCACCATCGAAATCGACGGCGTGGGCCAGATAGGTGGAAGGCAGGAACTGGACCTGTCCCATGGCCCCGGCCCAGCTTCCGCTCATCCGTTCCGGCGCGACATCGCCTCGCTGCAGGATGGTCAAGGCTGCGAGCAGTTCGTCACGGAACAGGGTGCCCCGATGACCCGCTTCCGCCAGGGTCGCGAGGGCGCGGATGGTCGGCACATCGCCCGCGCTGGCCCCGAAATCGGATTCGACGCCCCAGATCGCCAGGATCACCGGACCCGGCACAGCGTATCGGCCCTCGATCGCCTGGATGGTCTGCGCCAGCGCCGCGGCGCGCGCGCGGCCCCGGGTGATCCGGCCGGCAGAGGCCGCACCGACCAGATAATCCCAGACCGGGCGGACGAACTCACTCTGGCGGCGCGTCCGGGCCAGGACCGCGGCATCCGGCGCGACGATCCCGCGGAAGGCGGCGTCGAAGGTCTGTGGTGATACGCCCCGGGCGGCGGCGTCGGGGCGCAGCGCCGCGATGAAAGCCCGGAAGCGGTCGTCAGCGCGTGCGGCCTCCTTGGCGTGCCCTGCTCCGGGACAACACAGGCCGGCCGCCAGCACTGCCCTCCGCGACAGCACCCCGGTCAGATCCGGTTGCGCTTGGTGAGATGGTCCTCCCAGGCGAGCGCCTGACGCACGATCGCGTCGAGGTCGTCGTGCCGCGGCTGCCAGCCCAGCCGCTCCCGGATGAGCCCCGCCTCGGCCACGATCTGGGCCGGGTCGCCCGCCCGCCGGGGACACAGCCGCACCGTGAAGTCGCGGCCGGAGATCCGCTTCACCACCTCGATGACGTCGAGCACCGAGTAGCCCCGCCCGTAACCGCAGTTCAGCGTCAGGCTCTCACCGCCCGCCCGCAGGTGATCGAGCGCGACCCGGTGCGCCTCGGCGAGGTCGGAGACCTGGATGTAGTCGCGCAGGCACGAGCCGTCCGGCGTCGGATAGTCGGTCCCGTAGACGTCGAGGCGCTCGCGCTGGCCCAGGGCCGCCTGCGTGGCCACCTTGATCAGATGGGTGGCGTTCGGCGTCGACTGGCCGGAGCGTCCTTCGGGATCGGCGCCCGCCACGTTGAAGTAGCGCAGGATCACGTAGGTGAAGTCGTGCGCCGCCGCCGCGTCGGCGATCATCCACTCGCTCATGAGCTTCGAGCGGCCGTAGGGGTTGATCGGCTTCAGCGGCAGATCCTCGGGGACCGGCACCACCTCCGGCTCGCCGTAGACCGCGGCCGTGGATGAAAAGATCACGTGCCGCACCCCGGCCCGGACCGCGGCCTCGATCAGCGAGCGGGTCTTCACCGTGTTGGCGAGATAGTAGCCGAGCGGGTCCGACACGGATTCGGGCACCACGATCTTGGCCGCGAAATGGGCCAGCGCGTCGATCCGGTGCTGCAGGATCGTCTGGGTCACGAGGGCCTGATCGGCGACGTCGCCGACCACGAGCTTGACGCCCTCGGGCACAGCCCAATCGAAGCCGGTCGAGAGATCGTCGAGGACGACGACCTCTTCGTGGCCGGCATCGAGCAGCGCCAGGACCATGTGGCTGCCGATATACCCGGCACCGCCTGTTACGAGCACCGCCATGTCGTCCCCCTCGATGCGGCCGCCATTTGAACGCCGCGCGATCGCATTGCAATCGCACCCGGTTCTAAACCATTGTTCTGAAGCGCTCTGCTACGCCGAACCGGCGTCCACTTCGCGGAGAGCGCATTAAGCCTTCTTACGTGGTTGCCGGCGCTATATTTGAGGCATACGCCCTCATACTATCCACATCCGGCTCTTGCGACGTGCCGCCTGAACCTGTCTCACTGCGGCGCCCGAATGTCGGGGCCGCTCCGGCACGAAGCGCATCGGGCCAGTCGTTTGAACCGTTGCTCACGTCTTGTCTTTCAGTCCTTGGGGTTACCGATCGATGAAACCGATCCGCAAGGCCGTCCTGCCCGTCGCGGGCCTGGGCACGCGCTTCCTGCCGGCGACCAAGGCGGTCCCGAAGGAAATGCTCACGGTCGTCGACCGGCCTGTTGTCCAGCACGTCGTCGACGAGGCCCGGGAGGCGGGCATCGAGCACTTCGTGTTCGTGACCGGACGCGGCAAGGCGGTGATCGAGGACCACTTCGACATCGCGTACGAGCTTGATCGCACCCTGCAGGAGCGCAACAAGACCGCGGCGTACGAGGAGCTGAAGAAGGATCTGCCGAAGGCCGGGCAGACGAGTTTCACCCGCCAGCAGGCGCCCCTGGGGCTCGGCCACGCGGTGTGGTGCGCCCGCGAGATCATCGGCGACGAGCCCTTCGCGGTGCTGCTCCCCGATATGCTGAGCCGCGGCTGCATGCAGCAGATGCTGGCGACCTACGAGCGCCACGGCGGCAATGTCATCGCGGTCGAGGAAGTGCCGCCGGAGGAGACCCACCAGTACGGGATCGTCAGCGTCGGCGAGACCTTCGGGCAATCGTTCCAGATCACCGGCATGGTCGAGAAGCCGAAGCAGGGCACCGCCCCGTCGAACTTCATCATCTCCGGCCGCTACATCCTGCAGCCGGAGATCTTCGGCATTCTCGAGCACGGCAAGAAGGGCGCGGGCGGTGAGATCCAGCTCACCGATGCCATGATCGACCTGATGGAGACCCAGGACTTCTTCGGCATGCGTTACGAGGGCCGGACCTACGATACCGGATCCAAGCTCGGCTTCCTCGTGGCGAACCTCGCCTACGCCCTGGAGCGGAAGGATCTGGCCGGCCCGTTGAAGGCGGAGATCGCCAAGCTCCTGAAGGACCACGGCTGATCGAGGGCCACGGCTCGCGTCGTGGGCGCCATGCGCGTGCCCCGCGACGCGAGGCAGGTATGCGCTCGCTGCGGCACGATCGGCGATTTTGCCCTTGCGTCTTGTGCGGCGCACTTTATTTTGTGCGTTGCGAGATCGCGATGGCGTCGCGGTCCCGTAGCCCTTCTTGGGCGTTTCCTCCCTAGACTTCGGGCCGCTCCTTCGGGAGTGGCCTTTTTTCTTGGCCGGACGCGGTGCGCCCTATTCGGCCGCCATGCGGCGCGGCGCTAGATCACCCAGGTCGGATGCGACGTCGGTGATGACGGATCGGAGCGCGTCGACCAGCCCGTCAAATCCGGCATGGATCGCGAGGCTGCTCTCGTTCATGTAGAGCGCGCGATTGACCTCGATCTGCAGCGCGTGCCGGCTGAGGTTCGGCTCGCCGTAATGCTCCGTGATGAAGCCGCCCGCGTAGGGCTTGTTGCGCACGACGCGAAAGCCCCGCGCGCGGAACGCGGCCTCGAACGCATCGATCAGCGCGGGCGCACAGGCGGTCCCGAACCGGTCCCCCAGGATGACGTCGGCCTTGACCTCCGCGTCGCGTCCCAGGCTCGATGACGGCATCGAGTGACAATCGATCAGCACGCAATGCCCGTGCAGCTTGGCCGTCCGCTGGATCAGGCTGCGCAACATCCGGTGATACGGCTTGTACAGCCCATCGATCCGTGCGGTCGCCTCCTCGACCGGCAGGCGCCGGGCGTAGATCTCCTGTCCGTCGGCGACCACGCGCGGCACCGTCCCGAGGCCGCCGGCCACCCGCATCGAGCGCGTGTTGGCGAAGGGCGGGAGCCGCCCGTCGAACATCCGCGGGTCGAGTTCGAAGGGCTCGCGGTTCACATCCAGGAAAGCGCGCGGAAAGTTCGCCCGCAACAGCGGTGCGCCGAGTTCGACCACGGGCGCGAACAGGCGCTCGACATGGGCATCCTCCGACCGGCGCAGGGCGAGGGCGTCGAGACGCGAGGCGGCGATGAAGTGCGGGGGGTAGACGGCCCCGGAATGGCCGGTATTGAAGACGAAGGGCAGGGTATGCGCCGCGGGTTCGTCCACTTCATAGGGCGGGGCGAATCCGAAGGCGTCTGGCTTGACCGATTCGGGAGCGCTCATCGATGCGTGGACAACCCGGCGTTGGAAGGAGCACGGCAGGCCCGCACTGTGGTGTGCGTTCGCCCGCCTGTCCACTCCACACCGCGGGTCGATCGTGCCGTCGGCGACAAACGCAGCCTGCGGTGCGCCGGCAATCCTAACACCTTGTTTACCATCCCGTCCCTTTATGGGATCAACACCACGACACGAAGGCTCGGATCCGGCCGATGAAAATCCTGCTGGCGGAAGACGACAACGACATGCGCCGATTTCTGGCCAAGGCGCTGCAGAACGCGGGCTACGACGTCCTGTCCTTCGACAACGGCCTCTCGGCGTATAACCGCCTGCGGGAGGAACCGTTCGAGCTGCTCCTGACCGATATCGTGATGCCGGAGATGGACGGCATCGAACTGGCGCGCCGCGCCACCGAGCTCGACCCCGACATCAAGGTCATGTTCATCACCGGCTTCGCGGCCGTGGCGCTCAACCCGGATTCCAAGGCACCGAAGGACGCGAAGGTCCTGTCGAAGCCGTTCCACCTGCGCGACCTCGTCAACGAGGTCGAGAAGCTGCTCGCCGCCTGACGGGAATCCCGATCGGCCGGGGATCCGGTCGGGGAGGATTAAGGCTGTGACCACGCGGACATAGGCAAGTCGGCCTGCGCGCCCCTATATGACGGGTCGTCACGCGCGGGACATCGAACGCCATGCAGCCGGTTACCATCTACACCACGGCGTGGTGCCCCTACTGCTCGGCGGCCAAGAGCCTGCTGAAGGAGAAGGGCGTGTCCTTCCAGGAAATCGACGTGGAACGGGTGCAGGGCGCCCGCGCCACCATGGTCGAGAAGGCCGGTGGCCGTACCAGCGTGCCGCAGATCTTCGTGGGTGGCCGGCATGTCGGCGGCTGCGACGACCTGTACGCCCTCGACCGGGCCGGCAAGCTCGACCCGCTCCTGAAAGACACGGCCGATGCCTGAGGCACGCTTCACGGCCGCCTGCGTGCAGATGCGCTCGGGCCGCGACCCGGGCGCGAACCGCGATGCGGCCGTGGCGGGCGTGCGCGCGGCGGCGTCCCGGGGCGCGGCCTACGTACAGACGCCGGAGATGACGTCCCTGGTCGAGCGCAACCGGCAGCAACTGTTCGCGCACGTCACCACCGAGGATCGGGATCCCATGCTGGCAGCCCTGCGTGAAACCGCGCGCGAGACCGGCACGGTGGTGCAGGTCGGCTCCATCGCGGTGCGCACCGGTGAGAAGATCGCCAATCGGGCCTACCTGATCGACGCCGGGGGCACGATCGTTTCGTCCTACGACAAGCTGCACCTGTTCGATGTCGATCTGCCGAGCGGCGAGCGCTGGCGCGAATCGGCGACCTATACCGGCGGTGCCTGCGCGATCGTCGCCGAAACGGCCCTGGCCACGATCGGGCTGACGATCTGCTACGATATCCGCTTCCCCGGCCTGTACCGCGCCCTCGCGGAGGCGGGTGCCGATGTGCTGACGGCGCCGGCCTGCTTCACACGCCAGACGGGCGCGGCCCATTGGCATGTGCTGCAGCGGGCGCGGGCGATCGAGACCGGCGCCTTCGTCATCTCGGCGGCGCAGGGCGGCGTCCATGAGGACGGCCGCGAGACCTACGGGCACTCGATCATCGTCGATCCCTGGGGGCGCGTGCTCGCCGACGCGGGCGGGGACGAGCCCGGACTCATCCTGGCGGAGATCGACTTGGCGCAGGTCGCCGATGCCCGGGCGCGGATCCCGTCGCTGAAGCACGGGCGCGCCTTCACCGTCGAGCGGGTCGGCCGACAGGTCGAGCCGGCACAGTAGACACCTCACGCAGAACAATGATCCGGTACAGTCTCGTTTGCGAGGCCGGGCACGGCTTCGAGAGCTGGTTCCCGTCCTCCGATTCCTTCGACACGCAAGTGGCGCGCGGGCTCGTCACGTGCCCCGTCTGCGAGAGCGCGTCCGTCAGCAAGGCGCTGATGGTGCCGAGCATCGCGCGGACGGATCGCGACCGGACGCCTGCCGCGCCGCCGCCGCAGGCCGAGGCTCCGGTGGCCCTGATCGCCGAGCCCGAGCGGCAGCTCCGGGCGATGCTCAAGGCCTTGCGGGAGCACGTCGTGGCGAATTCCGAGCATGTCGGCGACCGCTTCCCCGAGGAAGCACGGAGGATCCACTACGGGGAGGCGGAAGGCCGCGCGATCTACGGGGAGGCCAGCCCGACCGAGGCCCGCGCCCTGATCGAGGAGGGGATCGACGTCGCCGCGATCCCGATCCTGCCGGACGATCGGAATTAGACGCTGCTTTCAGGGGAGGGCGCCGGGCTCGCGGGGGCCTTAGCGCCGCACCGCCGCGGTGCCCGCCAGCGACGCCAGCGCGAAGGCCAGCACGGCGTTCCAGCCGGCGAGTGAGACTCCGAGCACGCGCAAGGCGGCCACGGAGCAATCCACCACCTTCGTCGACTGGAGGGCATTGAGGAAGTCGCCGATCTGGCCTGGATTGGCGCCGGTGCCCCCGCCGCAATCGGTCGGCCCGGGCCAGAAGCCCCATTCGGCCCCCGCGTGATAGATCCCGATGCCGGCGCCGTAGAGCAGGCCGAGGGCCGCGAGGCCGAGGGCAAGCCGGGCCAGGCGCTCCGGGGCGAACAGCGCGATCAGGCCGAGTGGCACGGCTGCGTAGTAGGGCAGGCGCTCCGTCAGGCACAGCTTGCAGGGCGCGTAACCGTAGCCGTACTGCATCACCAGCACGGCGGCGAGGATCGCCGCAGAGAGGATCGCCAGCCACAGGCCGGCGGTTTTGAGACGAAGCGCGGCCGCCGTATTCATCGCTACAGGATCACCTTGAACAGCACGAAGCCGAGAACGATTACCGCCACCGAGATCGCCGCCACCACGTTGAGATGGCGATCGAGGACGCCGCGGATCTGGACGCCGTAGCGGCCGAGCAGCCCGGCTAGGATGAAGAACCGAGCGCCGCGGGTGATGATCGACAGGACCGTGAACCAGAACAGCGAGTAGTGGGCGAAGCCCGACGTGATGGTGACGAGCTTGTAGGGGATCGGCGTCAGCCCCTTCAGCAGGATGACCCAATGGCCGTACCGGGCGTAGGACTCCTGGAAGGTCGCGGCCGAGTTCTGCAGGCCGTAGAGCCGGATCAGCCATTCGCCGACGGAATCGAACAGCAGGGCCCCGATCGCATAACCGACGAGGCCGCCGAGGACCGACGCGACGGTCGCGATGGTGGCGTAGAGCCAGACCCGGTCCGGGCGGCTGACCGCCATCGGCACCAGCATCGCGTCCGGCGGCACCGGGAAGAACGAACTTTCGGCGAAAGCCACGGCGCCGAGCGCGTAGGGCGCGGAGGGCCTGACGCTGAGGGCCAGGATCCACGCATAGAGCCGGCGGAGCATTCGATCTCCCGCATTGGTAATCGGCCGCCCTTTGAGCATAGGTGCCGCGGCTTGGCCAGATCGCCGGCCCCCGCGAAAATTACGCTTGGCCGGCGCAGGGGACCTGTGCGAAGAGCGCCCGGCAGGCGGGTATGGCGGAACTGGTAGACGCGGGCGACTCAAAATCGCCAGCCGCAAGGCGTGGGGGTTCGATTCCCTCTACCCGCACCAGCGCGCATTCCAGACCAATCTTCTCTTCGCGTGGGCCGGCTGCCGCAACCTGACATCGCGCGCGCATTGAGGACGGAGCGTCGCGCTGTCGGCGCCCGGGCTCACGCCTATCTGGGCTGAAGCGCGGCCCGCCGGGCCGCACCTCGGACAGGGTAGGGTGTTGAGCGACCGTCAGAGCGTGGCGATCCTGGGTGGCGGCATGGCCGGCGCCGCGGCGGCCCGGAAGCTCGCTGAAGCCGGGCTGACCGCGCAGGTGTTCGACAAGGGGCGGGCCGTCGGCGGACGGATGGCGACCCGGCGGCACGACGGGCTGCAGTTCGACCACGGTGCCCAGTTCATGCGGGCGCACGGCCCCGCCTTCGCGGCACAGCTGGCGGATTGGGAGCGGCGCGGCGTCGTCGCCCCCTGGGCGGGGGGCGGGCGTCGGGTCGGAATGCCCGACATGAAGGCGCCGGTACGCGATCTCCTGGCCGGGCTCCCCGTCGCCAGCGCCGTCACGGTCACCCGGATCCGGCGGACGGGCGCGGTGTGGCAGGTCGAAACCGCGCCGGATGCGGTTCATGGCCCGTTCGATGCCGTGGCAATCACGTTTCCGGCCCCGCAGGTGATAGCCCTGCTCGATGGATCCGGTTTCGCGCTCTCCGGCATCGCGCGCGCCAGCTACGCCCCGTGCTGGTCGCTGATGATCGCGACCGACGCCGCGGTGGCGGAAGCCCTGGTCGAACCGCGGACGGATCCGATCGGGCTCATCGCCGGCGATTCGTCGAAGCCGGGTCGCCCCGGGGGCAACCGGCTGACGGTTCACGCCACGGAAGAGTGGTCGCGCCGACATCTCGAAGAGCCGCACGACGCGATCATCGCCGCCCTGCTTCCCGCCGCCGAGCATCATCTCGGCATCGCCTTGAAGCCGACCTACGCGGCGGCTCACCGCTGGCGCTACGCCCAGGTGGAATGCTCCCTAGGGATGCCCTGCCTGTACGATCCGGCCCTGCGCCTCGGCGCGGGCGGCGACTGGTGCCTCGGGGCACGGATCGAGGCCGCCTACGACAGCGGGTCGGCGCTGGCCGCTGCCCTCCTGGCGGATCTCGGCGCCCCGGCATGATCCCGCCGATCGCCTTCCATCCGGCCTACGAGGCGAGCCTGCCCGCCGGCCATCGCTTCCCGATGCGGAAATACGGGCTGCTCGCAGAGACGCTGGTCGCCAAGGGGCTCGCGCCGCTGGGCTTCGTCACACCCGAACTCGCGAGCGCCGACATCCTCGTCCGCGCTCACGATCCCGCCTACGTGGCGGCTGTCCTCACCGGTACCGTGTCCCGGGAGGTCGAGCGGGCGATCGGGCTGCCGGTCGACGAAGCGGTGGTCCGCCGCTCGCGCAGTTCCGTGGGCGGGACCCTGCTGGCGGCGCGTCTGGCCCTCGCCGAGGGGCTCGCGGGCAGCGCGGCCGGCGGCAGCCATCATGCCCGGCGGCAGCAGGGGGCGGGGTTCTGCGTGCTCAACGACGTGGCGGTGGCGGCCCGCACCCTTCAGGCCGATGGCCTGATCCGGCGTGCGCTCGTGGTCGACCTCGATGTCCATCAGGGCGACGGGACCGCCGATTGCCTCGCCCTATGCCCCGACCTGTTCACCCTCTCCATCCATTGCGAGAACAATTACCCGGCGCAGAAGATCGCCGGTGACCTGGATATCGGCCTGCCGGACCGCCTGGGGGACGACGGCTACCTCGCGGTGCTGCGCGCCCGCCTGCCAGCGCTGCTCGACGCGTTGGCGCCGGATCTCGTGTTCTACAATGCCGGCGTCGACCCGCACCGGGACGACCGCCTGGGCCGCCTCTGCCTGACGGATGACGGTTTGCTGGCGCGGGACCGCTTCGTCGTCGGGCAGGCCCGGGCGCGCGGGATCCCCCTCGTGGCGGTCATCGGTGGCGGTTATGCGAACGATGTGGACGCTCTGGCGCAGCGCCACGCGCTGGTCTTCGAGGCGCTGGCCGCAGAGGCCGCGAACCCATCGGGGCTGTGAGGGGACGAATCCATCGCCGGATCTGATGCGCCGCCGCATCAGTGTCGAGCGGAGCGTCCCGAGTCCGTGACTTGGTAAGGTTTGCGCAAGCCTGAGGGCACAGGTTGCGAGGACTGCGGATCGCGTCGGCGAAGCCTCGCACATCGCACGCGGTCGCAGGTGAGGTTGAGTCCATGCTCGCGCGGGTCTGGGACGTGCTGAAGGCGACCCTGGCGGTGGCGGCCCTGATCGCGGCAGCGTTGGTTTCGGCCGACAAGCTCGACAGGCAGCGGGCTCAGCCGGCAGTCGGCGTCGTCGCGGGCGAACCCGTCATCACGGGCGCCATCGGGCCGGCGACGCGCCCCTGAACGAGGCCGGCTGCGCCCGTCCGACGCTGGTCCGGGAGCTTGGTCTCACCAACCGTTGATCCGCGGCCAGACAGCGCCGATCAGGCGGCTCCCCGCCACCACATGGTAGCGGTCATGTTGCGCCCCCGTGGCGCAGGCGTGGTTCGGCAGGATGCGCAGGCGCGCTCCCACCGGAAGGTCAGGCAGGGTCGCCGCCGAGCCCTTCCGCAACGCCAGGATGCCGTGCTCCTGATTGGCGTCGGCGACGATCAGGTCGGGATAGGGCCGGCCGGCGCGGTCGCACGCGAGCCCATAGCCCTGATCGACCGCCTGCCGGGCGGTGCCCCGGTCGCGCGAGAGCGCCATCCAGCCGGCATCGGTGATGATCCAGCCCTTCTCGCGCTGATGGCCGATCACCGTGGCCAGGACGGTGAGCGCGATGTCCGCCACCGCGCAGGAGCCGACGCCGGCCTGGAATAGGTCGCCGATCATGAAGACGCCGGCGCGGACTTCGGTGATGCCGTCCAGCCTCTCCGCATAGCGTGCGGTCGGCGTCGAGCCGACGCTGACCACCGGGCAGGGCAGACCGGCCTCGCAGAGCGCCGAGGCCGCCGTCACCGCGGCGACGCGTTCGGCCTCGGCGGCGGCGCGCAGCGCGTCCGGATCGCACAGCCCGTAACTGTCGCCGGCATGCAGGAGCACGCCGCGCAGGCTGGCCCCTCCGTCCAGGACACGGCCGATCGCGACGAGCTTGTCGGCATCCTGCGGCTTCACGCCCGAGCGGTGGCCGTCCGCGTCGACCTCGATCAGCACCGGCAGCCGGTCGCCGTGGCGGCGGCTCCAGGCCGCGACGGCCTCGGCCTGCTCGGCCGAGTCGAGGACGATCGCCAGATCCGTCTGCCAATGCCGCCGGATCCAGCCGACGCGTTCCAGCTTCTGCGGCGCGATTCCGACCGCGTAGATCATGTCGCGGACCCCGCCCTCGGCGAAGTACTCGGCCTCGCGCAGGGTCGAGACGGTCGCGGGGCCGGCCTCATTCGCCATGGCGATCCGGGCGACGTCGCGGGATTTGGCGGTCTTGAGATGCGGACGCAGGACGACGCCGAGCCCGTCGAGCCGCGCCCGCAGGGCGGCGACGTTGGCCTTCACCCGGTCGGCGTCGAGCAGGAGGCAGGGCGTCTCGATGAGATCGAGCCCGTCTTCGTCATCCGCCCCCGTGATCTCGTCTGCCATCACGCCGCTCCTGCCTCGTCAGGGATGGCTGTCTGATAGGCGTTCCACGGCGCCGGTCCAAGATGCGCCAGTGGCTAAGCGGCGCGCCGAAGCGCGTCCACGTAGGCCGCCGCGTCGCGCGCGACCTCGGCCGCCGCCTTGCCGGGGCGGTACAGATTCGAGCCGAGGCCGAACCCGTCGGCGCTCGCGGCGCGCCAAGCGGCGATCCCGTCCGGTGTCACGCCGCCGACGGCGAGCACCCGCGTCCCGGGCGGGAGGACGGCCCTGTGGGCCCGCAGGGCCGCCGTGGAGGCGACATCCGCGGGAAACAGCTTGAGCGCGGTCGCGCCGGCCGCCAGGGCTGCGAAGGCCTCTGTCGGGGTCTGATAGCCGGGCAGGGCGATGAGGCCGAGCGCACGGGTCGCACGGATCACCGCCGCATCGGTGTTGGGCGAGACGATCAGGCTGCCGCCGGCCTCCCGGACCGCCTCGACCTGTGCAGGTTCGAGGACCGTGCCGGCCCCCACCAGAGCGCGCCCTGCGAGGCGTTCGGAGAGGATCGCGATGCTGCGCAGCGGATCGGGGGAGTTGAGCGGCACTTCGATCAGCGTGAAGCCGGCCTCCGCGAGGGCATCGCCCACGGCGGGCGCCTCCCCGGGCGTCAGGCCACGCAGGATCGCCACCAGCGGGCAGGCGGCGAAGGCGGCTTCGAACCGATCGAGCAGGGTCATGCGTTCAGACTCCAGAGGGCGTGGATGCCGGCGGTCGTCGCCCCATCCGGCACGATGACCGGGGTCCCGCCCATTTCCGTCACCGCGACGGCGTAGAGCGCGCTCAGGGCGCCGCCGCCCAGCAGATGGACCGGCCGGCCGCCCAGGTCGTCCCGCGTCGCGACATCCGCCCCGATCAGCACCCCGCTGGCATAGGCGGCAGCCGCGGCGGGTTCCAGCCGGTCGAGCAGCAACCCGGCCCGCACCTCGAACAGGGTTGCGGCGAGATTGCCCGACGCGATCCCCCGGCGAAGGCCGCGGCGGAACGCAGCGCCGTCGGACACCGGCCCGTCGAGCATGCCCGCGAGAATGCCGTGGGTGCGGAGCAGGGAAAAGAATTCGCCGGTCATCACCGTGGTGAACGTCGTGATCGCCCCGTCGACGGTCTCGACCCATTTGTTGTGTGTTCCGGGCTGGCAGAACAGGGCGGTTGCGGGCGCCGTGCCCGCATGGATCGCGCCCAGGATCTGGATCTCCTCGCCGCGCATCACGTCGGGCCGACGGCCGTCCCGCAGGGCGACGCCGGGGACGATGCGCACATCGGGCGCGGCCTCCCGGCAGGATCCGGCGAGGCGCTCCAAGGTCGCGGGCGCGTCCACATAGGGCGCCTCGCACCAGCCCCGGCTCGATCCCACCATTCCGACCGCGATGACGGGTTCCGCGCCGAAACGCGTGCGCAACGCCGAGATCTCGGCCGGATAGGCATCCCGCGCGATGCTCAGCACGCCGCGGCCGTCCGTCAGGGTGTCGACCACCGTGCCGTCCGACGCCACCGCATAGGCACGCCGGTTGGTCGTACCCCAGTCGACCGCGATGTAGGCCGCGCGACCGGCCATGCGTTCCCCTCCGCGCCGAACGGTGAATTTGTCTGAGTTATAAGGGCGCTGGGATGCGGTCAAGCATCGGTTTGTCCGCACGCGCCGTCGGGTGCGAATATACCAGCCGGGGATTGTCGCGTCGCATCGCGCGTTTGCGATGGACGGACCCGCGGTGGTTCGGCGATATGGCCGCAAGATTCAAAACAAGAATCGACACTCGGGAGGACAGTGCTTGGCACGGGACGTGATCCTGGCGACCGATGGCCTGACGATGGAGTTCCGCGGGTTCCGCGCCGTGAACGGCGTGGCGCTGCAGGTCGAGCGTGGCACGATCCACGCGCTCATCGGGCCCAACGGAGCCGGCAAGACAACCTGCTTCAACCTGCTGACCAAGTTCCTGATCCCGACGGCGGGCACGATCCGCTACAAGGACCGCGACATCACCGGATTGAAGGCGGCCGACGTCGCCCGGCTCGGTCTCGTGCGCTCGTTCCAGATCTCGGCGGTGTTCCCGCACCTGACGGTCATGGAGAACGTCCGCATCGCCCTGCAGCGGCGGCGCCGCGGCGATTCCTTCGATTTCTGGCGCGCCGAGCGTGTGCTGCGCGCGCTGAACGGCGAGGCGCTCGCGCTCGTGGACGATGTCGGCCTCACCGAATTCGCCGACGTGCCGGCGGTGGAACTGTCCTACGGCCGCAAGCGGGCCCTCGAGATCGCCACCACCCTCGCCCTCGATCCCGAGATGCTGCTCCTCGACGAGCCGATGGCCGGGATGGGCCACGAGGATGTCGAGCGCACGGCACAGCTCATCCGCCGTGTTTCGAAAAGCCGGACCATCCTGATGGTGGAGCACAACCTGTCGGTGGTGGCGTCCCTGTCGGACCGGATCACCGTGCTGGCCCGCGGGCAGGTTTTGGCCGAGGGCGATTACGCCACCGTTTCCAAGGATCCGCGCGTGGTCGAGGCTTATATCGGGGCGGGACATGCCTGAGGCGGCCCTGAAGACAGCAACCCCCGCGGCGGCGACCGACGCGCTCCTCACCGTCCGCGGGCTAGAGGGGTGGTACGGCGAGAGCCACGTGCTCCACGGCATCGACATCGACGTCCGGACCGGCGAGGTGATCACGCTGCTCGGCCGCAACGGCGCCGGCAAGACCACGACGCTGCGGGCGATCATCGGCATCCTCGGCAAGCGCGCCGGATCGATCGTCTACGACGGCGTCGAGACGATCCGGATTGCCTCGCGCAACATCGCCCGGCTCGGCATCGGCTACGTCCCGGAGGAGCGCGGCATCTTCGCGAGCCTCACGGTCCACGAGAACCTGATGCTGCCGCCGCGGGTGAAGCCCGGCGGCATGTCGGTGGACGAGATCCACACGCTGTTCCCGAACCTGAAGGAGCGCGCCGGCAGCCAGGGCACCAAGCTCTCGGGCGGCGAGCAGCAGATGCTGGCCATCGGCCGGATCCTGCGCACCGGCGCCAAGCTGATCCTGCTCGATGAGCCGACGGAAGGCCTCGCGCCGGTCATCGTCCAGCAGATCGGCCGGACCATCCAGCAGTTGAAGGCTCAAGGATACACCATCATCCTGGTGGAACAGAACTTCCGCTTCGCGCAGACCCTGGCGGACCGGCATTTCGTGATCGAGCAGGGTCGGGTGGTCGACATGATCCCCAACGCCGAGCTAGATGCCAATATCGACAAGCTGCACGCCTATCTCGGCGTCTAGATCCTGTCCAAGAATACTGTCGAAGCGCCCAAATCGGCGTCCCGAGTTCCGGCCGGCGGAAGAACGCCGCGCCGCCAGTGGATGGAAACGCGTATGTTCGGACGTATCGCCCGGCCCGTGACCCTCGCCGCCCTCGCGGGCGCCCTGATGATGGGCACCGCCGCGGCGCAGACCAACGTCAAGATCGGCATCCTCGGCGACCGCTCGGGCGCCTATTCGGACATCAGCGGCGAGGGCTCGGTGGTGGCCGCCAAGCTCGCGGTCGAGGATTTCAAGCCGGAGCAGCATGGGCTGAAGGTCGAGATCCTCTCGGCCGATCACCAGAACAAGCCGGATGTCGGCGCCGCCATCGCCCGGCAATGGTACGACCGCGACAATGTCGACATGATCACCGACGGGGTGACCTCCTCGGTGGCGCTGGCGATCAGCCAGGTTACCAAGGAGAAGAACAAGGTCTTCATCGACACCGGCGCCGGCACGGCCGACCTCACCGGGCCGCAATGCACGCCGAACACGATCCACTGGGTTTACGACACGGTGGCGCTGGCCAACGGCACCGGCGGCGCCATGGTCAAGCGCGGCGGCAACACGTGGTTCTTCCTCACCGCCGACTACGTGTTCGGCCAGACGCTGCAGCGCGACACCTCCGCGGTCATCACCAAGAACGGCGGCAAGGTGCTGGGCTCGGTGAAGACGCCGTTCCCGACCTCGGATTTCTCGTCCTTCCTGCTGCAGGCTCAAGGGTCGGGCGCCAAGGTGATCGGGCTCGCCAATGCCGGGACCGACACGATCAACTCGATCAAGCAGGCCGGCGAGTTCGGCATCACCGAGGGCGGGCAGGCCTTGGCCGGCCTCCTGGTCTTCTCCTCGGACGTGCATTCCCTCGGCACCAAGGTCGCCCAGGGGCTGGTGCTGACCGAGCCGTTCTACTGGGACCTGAACGACCAGACCCGGGCCTTCTCGGACCGGTTCGCCAAGCAGATGAAGGGTGGCTCCAAGCCCACCGCCAACCATGCCGGCGTCTACTCGGACGTGCTGCACTACCTGAAGGCGGTGGCGGAGCTGAAGTCCACGGCGGATGGCGCCGCGACCGTCGCCAAGATGAAGGCGATGCCGACCGACGATCCGCTGTTCGGCAAGGGCGTGATCCGCGCCGACGGCCGCAAGATCCACGACATGTACCTGTTCGAGGTCAAGAAGCCCGCGGAGTCGAAGGGCGAGTGGGACCTCTACAAGAAGCTGGAGACGATCCCGGGCGATCAGGTCTTCCGCCCGCTCAACGAGGGCAATTGCCCCCTCGTGAAGGGCTGAGCAGGGGAGCGGGGCGCGGAGACCGGCCATGACCACGATCTTCGGAGTGCCGATGCAGGCCCTGTTCGGGCAGTTGCTGCTCGGCCTGATCAACGGCTCGTTCTACGCGATCCTGTCGCTGGGGCTCGCGATCATCTTCGGGCTCCTCAACATCATCAACTTCGCCCACGGCGCGCTCTACATGATGGGCGCGTTCGTGGCCTGGATGCTGCTCACCTATGTCGGCCTCGGCTACTGGTGGGCCCTGGGGCTCGCGCCGCTCGTGGTCGGCGCCTTCGGCATCGTGCTGGAGCGGGTGCTGATCGCCCGGCTCTACAAGCTCGACCACCTCTACGGCCTGCTGCTGACCTTCGGGCTGGCGCTGATCATCCAGGGCCTGTTCCGCAACCAGTACGGCGTCTCGGGGCTCCCTTACGCGATCCCGGCCGAGCTGTCGGGCGGCCAGCGCCTGCCCTTCATGTTCCTGCCGAACTACCGGGCCTGGGTGGTCGTGGCGTCGCTGACCGTCTGCATCGCCACCTGGCTCGTGATCGAGAAGACCAAGCTCGGCGCCTATCTCCGGGCCGCCACCGAGAATCCGACCCTCGTCCAAGCCTTCGGGGTCAACGTGCCGCTGTTCCTGACGCTGACTTACGGGTTCGGCGTCGCGCTCGCGGGCTTCGCGGGAGTGCTGGCCGCACCGATCTACTCGGTGAACCCCAATATGGGCGCCGACATCATCATCGTGGTCTTCGCCGTGGTGGTGATCGGCGGCATGGGCTCGATCATCGGCTCGGTGATCACGGGCTTCACCCTCGGCCTCGTCGAGGGGCTGACCAAGGTGTTCTATCCGGAGGCGTCCGCAACCGTGATCTTCGTGATCATGGTGCTGGTGCTGCTCGTCAAACCCGCTGGCCTGTTCGGGCGCACGGCCTGACCGCGAAGAGGCTCGACACCTATGGCCGACACCGCAACCATCGACGCCGCCCCGATCGCCGCCGTTCCGGCGACCGGCCGCGACGACAAGGCGCTCCATCGCCTGATCTTCGTCGGCATCGCCGTGCTGCTGATCGTGGCGCCGCTGGTGCTCTATCCCGTCTACCTGATGAAGGTGCTGTGCTTCGCGCTGTTCGCGCTCGCCTTCAACCTGCTGCTCGGCTACGGCGGCCTGCTCTCCTTCGGCCACGCCGCCTATTTCGGCATGGCGAGCTACCTCTGCGCCTACACGGCCAAGCAGCTCGGCTTCACGCCGGAACTCGCAATCCTCACCGGCACCGGCACCGCGGCGCTGCTGGGCCTCGTCTTCGGCGCGCTGGCGATCCGTCGCCAGGGCATCTACTTCTCGATGATCACCCTGGCGCTCGCCCAGATGGCGTTCTTCTTCTCGCTCCAGGCGAAGTTCACCGGCGGCGAGGACGGTATCCAGGCGGTGCCCCGCGGCAACCTATTCGGGGTGATCAGCCTCGCGGACGACCGGGCGATGTACGGCCTCGTCTGCGTGATCTTCATGGCCGGGATGCTGCTGATCTACCGGATCATCCACTCGCCCTTCGGGCAGGTGCTGAAGGCGATCCGCGACAACGAGCCGAGGGCGATCTCGCTGGGCTACCGGGCGAGCCAGTACAAGCTCGCGGTGTTCGTGCTCTCGGCGACGCTGGCGGGGCTCGCCGGCTCCACCAAGGCGATCGTTTTCCAGCTCGCCTCGCTCACCGACGTCCACTGGTCGATGTCGGGCGAGGTGGTGCTGATGACCCTGGTGGGCGGCATGGGAACCGTGTTCGGGCCGATCGTGGGCGCGCTCGTGATCGTCACCATGGAGACCTACCTCGCGCAGTTCGGCGCCTGGGTGACGATCATCCAGGGCTGCGTATTCGTGCTGTGCGTGCTGCTGTTCCGGGAGGGGATCGTCGGGCTCGTCGCCCGGCTGGTGCGCCGGCCCCTGTGAATCGGGCCGCCAATCGGATCACAGGCAATTGATGGTAAGGCGCCGTTAACCAAACCGTCTCAACTTGGAGTTCCACAGACTTCAGGTTCGCCATGATGAACGCCGGTTCGCTCAGCATCGACGACCCCGCGGTCGACTGCCCGGTCCCGCCGGAGACGGTCGGCCGTCTGATCAAGGCCGACCCGGAGGGCGCCGCCTACCTCCTGGACGGGATCCCGGAGGCGACCCGGGCGCGTCTCGCGGTCTGGCTCTACGGCCGCAGCCACACGCATGAGATCGGCGTCCGGGTGGCGGCGACCTGTGACGGGACGACCCTGCGCCGGGCCGCCGGGATCGTCGGCAACGTCCTGTACGACCTGTCCCGCCGCCCCTACGCGGCACCGAGCCATGGGACACGCGCCGGCGCGAACCGCATCTCCCTCGGCGGGTCCAAGCGGCGCGCCTGACCAGAGCCGGCCGAATCGATCGGTTTCCCGTCCTGAGAGCGACAATCTGGCTGCAGGATTGAGCGCGGGTCCCCTCTCCCGTGCGGGAGAGGGACAGGGTGAGGGATGAGAACGCGCAGAATGCGGCGCCCTGTCGGTGCATCGAGGGTGCGCTCGATCCTGGCACTTCGCGCCCGTCACCCCAACCCTCTCCCGCACGGGAGAGGGGACTGGTCGCGCTCCGTCATGAACGTTGTTGCGCGATTCAGATGCGGGAATACCGGAGCCCGCTTGGGATAGGGCGCGCGGCACGCTTTGTCGTTGGTTTCGGCGCCAGACGACCCAGTGATCAACACCGTCGGTGATTGGATCGGGAACGACGAGGGTCTATCGTCGCGGCCGATGTCCGCACCCGCCGTCCGCCGCCTCGACCCCATTCTCGTCGACCGCATCGCCGCGGGCGAGGTGGTGGAGCGCCCGGCCTCCGCCGTGAAGGAACTGGTCGAGAACGCCATCGATGCCGGGGCGCGGTCCATCGAGGTCACCGTCGAGGCGGGCGGCCGCCGGCTGATCCGCGTGGTCGATGACGGGCGTGGGATGACGCCCGAGGACCTCGAACTCGCCGTCGAGCGTCATGCCACCTCCAAGCTCCCCGGGGGTGACCTGACCGCGATCGACACGCTGGGCTTCCGCGGCGAGGCGCTGCCCTCGATCGGGGCGGTGTCGCGCCTCGCCCTCGTGACCCGCACGCCCGCCGCCGAGGCTGGGGCCAGCCTGACCGTGGAAGCGGGTCTGAAGGGGCCGGTCCGCCCGGCACCGGCCCAGCGCGGCACGCGGATCGAGGTGACCGAGCTGTTCGCCGCGACCCCGGCCCGGCTCAAGTTCCTGAAATCCGACCGGGCCGAGAACGCGGCCATCGCCGAGACCCTGCGCCGGCTCGCGGTCACGCAGGCCGGGATCCGCTTCACCCTCCGCACCGATGCCGGCCAGCCCCTGGTGTTGCCGGCCGAGACCGGGCCGGAAGGGGATCTGCGCCGGCTCACCGCGGTGCTGGGACCCGACTTTTCCGCCAATGCCCTGCCGGTCTCGCTCGCCCGGGAGGGTTTTGCGGTCACCGGCCATGTCGGCCTGCCGACCTTTCACCGGGGCGCGGCGACGCACATCCACCTCGCCGTCAATGGCCGCCCGGTGCGCGACCGCCTCCTTCTCGGGGCCGTGCGCGGCGCCTATGCCGACACCCTGGCCTCGGACCGTCACCCGGTGCTGGGACTGGCGGTCGCGTGCGATCCCGAGTTGGTCGACGTCAACGTTCACCCCGCAAAGACCGAGGTGCGCTTCCGCGAGCCGGGCCTCGTGCGGGCGCTGATCGTCAGCGCCATCCACGACGCCCTGCGCCGCGGCGGCGCCCGCTCGGCCACGACCGGCGCCGCCCGCACCCTCGACGCCCTGCGCCCGGCCGGCCCGGCCCTCGCGCTCCATACCGGGGTTGCGGCACCGAGCCTGTTCCAGCCCACGCGACCGGGCCCGTTCCCGGCCGGCGCCCCCTCGGTGGCGGCACCGGCGGGCTACCGGAGTTCACCGACATGGCGGCCCGCCCCGATGCCGCGCCCCGCGGAGCCGGCTTACGCCCTGGCGGAGGAGGGCGGATTCGCGGAGGCCGCACAGGCCGCCTTCGTTGCGGACGTCGCGGCTCCGCCCCAGGCGGATGTCCGGCCGCTCGCCGAGGCGCCGGAGGCGATCGACCATCCCCTCGGCGCGGCGCGCGCCCAGATCCACGAGACCTACATCCTCGCCCAGACCCGTGACGGCCTCGTGATCGTCGATCAGCACGCCGCCCACGAGCGCCTCGTCTACGAGCGGATGAAAGCCGAGCGGGCGGCGGGCGGCATCGCCCGGCAGGGGCTCCTGATCCCCGACGTGGTCGAGATGAGCTCCGAGGAGGCCGACCGTCTGGTCGCCGCCGCGCCGGACCTCGACCGGCTCGGCCTGACCATCGAGGCGTTCGGGCCCGGCGCCGTTCTGGTGCGCGAAGTGCCGGCCGCCCTGCTCGGCGCGTCGACCCGCGACCTCGTGACCGACATCCTCGACGCCCTGGAATCGAGCGGCGACGAGGAGGGCGGTGCTTCGGCCACCGAGGGCGGTCCGCTGGGCCGGCGCCTCGACGCCGTGCTCTCGCGCATGAGCTGCCACGGTTCGGTCCGCGCCGGACGGCGCCTGCGGCCCGAGGAGATGAACGCCCTCCTGCGCGAGATGGAGGCGACCCCGAATTCCGGCCAGTGCAACCACGGCCGCCCGACCTCGATCGAGCTGAAGCTCTCCGACATCGAGCGGCTGTTCGGCCGGCGGTGAAAGGCACGCTGCGGCGGCCGGGCGCGCCGAACAGCCGCCGCACTTCGTTTCGCCTTGCGATTGCCCCCACGGGCCTAGATCGTGGAGAGAACAGGCGCGCAGACATATCCTGACCGCGCACAGGCCTTCGCCGGAGCCCGCGATCCATGGATTTCACCATCTCGCCCCGCGTCGAGAATTATCGCGCGCGGATCGCGGCCTTCGTCGAGGCGCATGTCATTCCGCTCGAATCCGACCCGGCGGCCTATGACGGCCACGGCAACATCGCCCTGCCGGAACTCGCCCGTCTGCGCGGCCTCGCGCGGGAGCAGGGGCTCTGGTGCCTCCAGCTGAAGCCTGAGACCGGCGGGGCCGGGCTCGACAAGGTCGGCATGGCGGTCTGCTACGAGGCGATGAACCGTTCGATCTTCGGGCCGGTCGTGTTCAACTCGGCCGCGCCCGACGACGGCAACATGATGGTGCTGGAGAAGGTCGCCACCCCGGCCCAGAAGGAGCGCTGGCTCGATCCGATCGTGCGCGGCGAGGTCCGCTCGGCCTTCGCCATGACCGAGCCCCATCCCGGCGGCGGCTCCGATCCCGGCATGATCCAGACCCGGGCTGAGCGGCGCGGCGACACCTACGTGGTCACCGGCCGCAAATGGTACATCACCGGCGCCGAGGAGGCCGCGCATTTCATCCTGATGGCCCGCACCTCCGACGACGCGCGCAAAGGCCTGACCGCCTTCCTGTTCCACAAGGATCAGCCCGGCTGGGAGATCCTGCGGCGCATCCCGATCATGGGGCCGGAGGAACATGGCGGGCATTGCGAATTGCTGTTCGACGGTCTCGAGATCCCGGCCGAGAACGTCTTGATGAACGAGGGCGATGGGCTGAAGCTCACGCAGATCCGCCTCGGCCCGGCGCGGCTGACCCACTGCATGCGCTGGCTCGGCCTGTCGAAGCGCTGCGTCGAGATCGCCCGCGCCTACGCCGCCGAGCGCCACGGCTTCGGCATCCGCTTGGCCGACCGCGAGAGCATCCAGCTCATGCTGGGCGATCTCGCCATGCGGATCGAGATCGGCCGCCTGCTGGTGATGAAGGCCGCCTGGGCCCTCGATCAGGGGAGCTTCGCCCGCAAGGAAGTGTCGATGGCCAAGGTCCACGTGGCCAACCTGCTCCACGCCGCCGCCGACGTGGCGATCCAGATCAACGGCGCCCGGGGCTACTCCACCGATACGCCGCTCGAATGGATCTACCGCTACGCCCGTCAGGCGCGGCTGGTGGACGGGGCCGACGAGGTCCACAAGATGGTGCTCAACCGCAACCTGGAGGCCGAGGGCGACGCCTTCTGGTCCTGGCCGGTGGGCGCGTGAATCGGAGCGTATGACGATGACCGATGTCGTGATCACAGGCGCGGTGCGGACCGCGATCGGCACCTTCGGCGGCGCGCTCGCGGGCACGCCGCCCTCCGAGTTGGGGGCGCTGTGCGTGGCGGAGGCGCTGAAGCGGGCCGGCACGGCGCCCGAGCGGGTCGGCCATGTGGTGTTCGGCAACGTGATCCCGACCGAGCCGCGGGACGCCTACATCGCCCGCGTCGCCGCCATCGAGGGCGGGGTGCCGAAAGAAGTGCCGGCGATGACCGTCAACCGGCTCTGCGGCAGCGGATTGCAGGCGATCGTCTCGGCGGCGCAATCAATCCTGCTCGGCGATGCCGAGATCGCGGTGGCGGGCGGCGCCGAGAACATGAGCCGGTCGCCCCACATCGTGAAGGCGGCCCGCACCGGCCAGCGCATGGGCGATATCGCCCTCGTCGACTACATGATCGGCGTGCTGAGCGATCCGTTCGGCAACGGCCATATGGGCGTCACCGCCGAGAACATCGCGGAGCGCTACGGCGTCTCCCGTGACGCGCAGGATGCCTTCGCGGCCGAGAGTCAGGCCCGCGCCGCCCGGGCGATCCGCGAAGGCTATTTCCGTGATCAGATCCTGCCGGTGGCGGTCCAGCGCAAGCGCGAGACGGTGGCGTTCGACACGGACGAGCACCCGAAGGCGACCAGCGTCGAGGATCTGGCCAAGCTGCGCCCGGCCTTCTCCAAGACCGGCAGCGTTACCGCCGGCAACGCCTCCGGCCTGAACGACGGCGCCGCCGCCCTCGTCCTGTCGAGCGCGGCGCAAGCGGAGCGTTCGGGGGCGAAGCCCCTCGCCCGGATCGTCGGCTATGCCCATGCGGGCGTCGACCCGTCCGAGATGGGCATGGGCCCGGTCCCCGCCGTGCGCCGCCTGCTCGAACGGACCGGGCTGCGCGCGGGGGATTTCGACGTGATCGAGTCGAACGAGGCCTTCGCGGCCCAGGCCTGCGCGGTCTCCCGCGAACTCGACCTCGACCCCGCCCGGGTGAACCCGAACGGCGGCGCTATCGCGCTCGGGCATCCGATCGGCGCCTCGGGGGCGATCATCGCGGTGAAGACGCTCTACGAGCTGGCCCGCACCGGCGGACGCTACGGGCTGGCGACCATGTGCATCGGCGGCGGCCAGGGTATCGCGGTGGCCTTCGAGCGGCTGCACTGAGATGGCGGATCTGTTCGACCTCACCGGTCAGCACGTGCTGGTGACCGGTGCCTCCAGCGGGCTCGGCCGGCACTTCGCCGGGACGCTGGCTTGGGCCGGGGCGCGGCTGACCCTGTGCGCGCGCCGGGCCGATGCCCTCGCCGAGACCGTCGACAGCGTTATCGCGGCAGGCGGGCAGGCCCACGCGGTCGTGATGGACGTGACCGAGACGAGCAGCATCGCGCGGGCGCTGGATGAGGCCGAGGCGCGGTTCGGGCCCGTTCAGGTCCTCATCAACAATGCCGGCGTGACCGCCACCAAGCCGGCCCTCGACCTCGACGAGGCGGATTGGGATGCGGTGCTCGACACGAACCTGAAGGGGGTTTGGCTGGTGGCTCAGGCCACCGGAAAGCGGATGGTTCAGCACGGCGCGGGCGGTAGCATCGTCAACATCGCGTCGATCCTGGGCTTGCGCGTCACCGGCGGGCTCGCGCCCTACGCCGCCTCGAAGGCCGGGGTCGTCCAGCTCACCAAGAGCCTCGCCCTCGAATGGGCGCGCCACGGGATCCGCGTCAACGCTCTGGCACCTGGCTACATCAAGACCGAACTCAACGACGCGTTCTTCGAGTCCGAACCCGGGAGGGCCCTGATCAAGCGCGTGCCGCAGCGCCGGCTCGGCGAGGCGGCCGAGCTCGACGGGCCGCTCCTGCTTCTCGCCTCCAGGGCCGGCGCCTACATGACCGGCAGCGTCGTCGCGGTCGACGGCGGCCACCTCGTCTCGGGCCTGTAGCGGATGGACCAGGAACGGCTGCGCGCCTGGATCGCCGCGCATCTCGGCCGACCGGATCTCGCCATCGCGGAGATCCGCCCGCTCGGCGGCGGCTCGATCCAGGAGAACCGCCTCGTCCGCTGCCAGATCGCGGGCGAATCGCGCGACTTCGTGCTGCGCATGGATGCCTCCGCCACGATCGCGTCGAGCCGGTCGCGCGCCGAGGAGTTCCGCATCCTGGAGGCTGTCTGGAAAGCCGGCGTGCGCGTGCCCGAGCCCGTGGGCTTCTGCGACGATCCCGCGGTGATCGGCGCGCCCTTCGCGCTGATGGGGCTCGTCGAGGGCGTCGGGCTGGGGCCGCGCATCGCCAAGGACCTGAGCCTGGGCGGCGACCGTGAGCGTCTGGCGGAAGCCCTGGGCCGCGAACTCGCCAAGATCCACGCGGCCCTCGACCCGGCAACGCCTCCCGCCTCGCTCGCCTTCCTGGGTGCGCCCGAACCGGACCCGGCGCGGGCCGAGATCGCGCGGCTGCGGGCCAGCCTCGACGGGATCGGCGCCAAGCGCCCGGCGATCGAGTGGGGCCTGCGCTGGGGCGAGATCCGCGCGCCCGCATGCCCGGCCCCGAACCTCGTTCACCGGGATTTCCGCACCGGGAACTACATGGTCGACGCGAACGGTCTCACGGCTGTGCTGGACTGGGAATTCGCCGGCTGGGGCGATCCCGCGCAGGATCTCGGGTGGTTCTGCGCCGCCTGCTGGCGTTTCGGGCGGCCCGATCTGGAGGCCGGCGGCATCGGCTCCCGCGCGGCCTTCTATCGGGGCTACGTGGAAGCGGGCGGGCGACCGATCGATCCCGAGAGCGTCGCCTATTGGGAGGTGATGGCGCACCTGCGCTGGGCGGTGATCGCCCTGGAGCAGGGCGCGCGCCACGTCTCCGGCCGTGAATTCTCCCTCGAACTGGCGCTCACCGGTCGGATGGTGCCGGACCTCGAACGGGCGATCCTGCGGGCGACGGCACCCGCTTCGTGGAGCTGACCATGCAGGACGAACCCTCCGGCGCCGCCCTGCTGGACGCCGCCCGCCGGGCGCTGACCGAGGAGGTGGTGCCCGGCCTCACCGGTCGCCCGCGCTACGTCGCGCTGATGGTGGCCAACGCCATCGGCATCGCAGCGCGTGAGATCACCGAGGCGGAGCGTCTGTCGGGGGCCCAAGCGGGCGTCCTGGCCGGCGAGCCGGTCGAGGGCCTGGTCGCCGCGATCCGCGCCGGCGCCCGCGATGCCGATCCGAACCTATACGCGGCCCTGGAGACGGCCGCGGCTGCGGCTGGGCAGGTGTGGAAGCCGGCTTCTCGGGGCGGGTGAGTGTTCAACTCGAGGTAAAGCTCGAGCTGTCCTTCACAGCCCCCGGGCGCGATCCCGCAGCACGAACTTCTGAATCTTCCCCGTCGAGGTCTTCGGCAACGCGCCGAACACCACGGTCTTCGGCACCTTGAAGCGCGCCATCCGCGCGCGGCAGAAGGCGATGATCTCCTGATCAGCCGGCGGCTCCGCGCCGGGCTTCACCTCCAGGAAGGCGCAGGGGCTCTCGCCCCAGGTTGCATCCGGCCGCGCCACCACGGCCGCCAGCATCACCGTCGGGTGGCGCATCAGCACCTCCTCCACCTCCAGGCTGGAGATGTTCTCGCCCCCCGAGATGATGATGTCCTTCGCCCGGTCCTTGATCTCCACGGACCCGTCCGCATGCCAGACCGCGAGGTCGCCGGTCCGGTACCAGCCCCCGGCGAGCGCCCGGGCGGTGGCGTCTGGATTGTCGAGATAGCCCTTCATCACGGTGTTCCCGCGCAGGCAGATCTCCCCGACCGTGAGGCCGTCCCGCGGCACGGTCCGACCGGTCTCTGGATCGACAACCTGCGCGGCTTCCAGCGTTGCGAGCGGCACGCCCTGCCGCGCCATACGGGCGTAGCGGTCGGCCTCGTTGAGGTCGGCCCAGTCCGGCTGCGCCAGGCAGACGGTGGCGGGCCCGTAGCTTTCGGTCGCGCCGTAGAGATGGAGGACCTGAAAGCCCAGCTCCTCCATGGTGCGGATGATCGTGGAAGACGGCGCCGCCCCGCCGACCGCGCAGCGCACCCGCTGCGGGAAGGCCGTACGGTCGGATTCCGGCGCGTGCGCGATCATCGAGAGCACGATCGGCGCGCCGCACAGATGCGTGACGCCGTGCTCCGCGATCAGCCGGAAAATCGCCGCCGGCTCGACCTTGCGCAGGCAGATCTGGGTCGCGCAGGCGGCGACGCTCGCCCAGGGGTAGGACCAGCCGCTGCAATGGAACATCGGCAGCGTCCAGAGATACACGCTCTCGGCGGTCAGCCCGAAGGTGACGGCGTTGCCGAGCGCCTGGAGGTAGGCGCCACGATGGCTGTAGACCGCGCCCTTCGGATCGCCGGTGGTGCCGGAGGTGTAGAGCAGGCAGAGCGACTGCCACTCATCCGCGGGGCCGGTCCAGGCGTAATCCGGATCGCCCGCGGCGAGCAGGGTTTCGTAGGGGACGGCCTCGGCGATCTCCGTGTCGCCGATCGCCACGATCAGCAGAGGCCGCCCCAGCTCCGCCAGCGCCCGCGCGGCGAGGGGCGCCAACTCGGCCTCGACGATCAAGGCCTTGGCGCCGCCATGCGCCAGCGAGAACGCGATCGTCGCGGGGTCGAGGCGCGTGTTCAGCGGATTGAGGACGGCGCCGAGCATCGGCACGGCGAAGTGGGCCTCGATCATCTCGGGGACGTTGGGCGCCAGGATCGCCACGGTATCGAGCCGACCGATCCCCCTGGCCGCGAGGCCGGAGGCGAGGCGGCGGCAGCGCGCGTACAGATCGGTATAGGTGAGGCGCCGGTCGCCATCGATCACCGCGGTCCGGGCGCCGACCGCGGCGGCGGCACGCGCCAGCAGGCTCACCGGTGTCAACGGAACGGAATTGGCGGGCGTCCGGTCGAGATCGCGCTCGAAAGGATGAAGCTCCGTCATGGGTCTGCCTTCTGATCGGGCGGCGGGCGTGGCGTTCGCTCCGCCGGCCGATGATTTCCGGCCCGGCGCCGCTGTCAATCGCCGGACTGTCCTGCAACAGGGCCCGCGTCCCCATCTGTCACGACGCAAGGTTGACGGCGCGACGCCCCTGGCGGATGCCCATTCCCGGGCTTGGCCGATCCGGGCCGGCGGAGGGACGGTGACCGTGAGGAACGACAACCTGCCGATGGTGCCCGCGCAGGCGGGACAGGCCCTGGCCGAGGGCGGGGTGGCGCGGGCGCGCGAGGCCTACGAGCGCTTCGCCGAAGCCGGCGAGATGGCGCTCAACGCCTTCGAGGCATCGATGGCCCAGACCTTCGAGGGCTGGCGTTCCGTGATGGGCTCCAGCCGCGAGACCGCCCACCAGCTCACCGAGAGCAACGTCGCCGGCGTGCGCCGGACGCGCGAGCAGTGGGAGGCCGCCGGCGCGCGGCTCTACAACGCCTTCGAGGACAACGCCGCCCACGCAATGGCGGCGATGCGCGAGATCGGCCACCGCATGCTCGTGGCGTCGGATACGAACATCCGCGCCAACCTGGATTTTGCCGAGCGCGTGGCGAAGGCCGCGGATGCCCGCGAGGTCGCGGCCCTCAACGTCACCTTCCTCCAGGAGCAGGCGCGCCGGCTCACCGACCAGATGGTCGATCTCCACCAGACCACGAGCCGGCTTGCCCGCGAGGCCGCCGCCCGCACCGAAACGCCGTGAGCCTCGCGGTGCCCGTCGAAACGGCCGCGCCCGTGGCCCCGTTGCCGCGGCTCGACGATCTCACCCGGGCGGACGTACCGTTCCGGACCGGCGACTTCCTCGCCTACGCGCCGCACGATTTTCACCGCATCGCCTATGTCGAATGGGGCGATCCGGATTCGCCGCACGTCGTCGTCTGCGTCCACGGGCTGAGCCGCCAGGGGCGGGATTTCGATCCGCTGGGCTATCTCCTGGCCAAGATGGGCTACCGCGTCGTCTGCCCGGATCTGCCGGGCCGCGGCCTGAGCGGCTGGCTCAAGGATCCCGAACTCTACGGCCTGCCGCAATACGCCGCCGACATGGCGGCGCTGATCGCGCATCTGCGGCTTCCCGGGAAGATCGACTGGGTCGGCACCTCGCTCGGCGGCCTGACCGGCATGGTGCTCGCCGCCGCCGCCAACACGCCGATCCGCCGGATGGTCATCAACGATATCGGCCCGTTCCTGCCCTGGGCGCCGATCCGCCATATCGGTTCGCGCCTGCGCGATGCGCCCCGGCTGCACCACAACCTCGCCTCGGGCGAGTCGCGCCTGCGCACGGTGCTCGGCGCCTTCGGCCCGCTGACCGACGAGCAGTGGCGGCACATCGCCAAGCACAGCTTCTTCCCGGAGCCGAATGGCGGCTGGCGGCCCCACTACGATCCCGGCATCGGCGACGCCTTCCGGCCGGGCCGGGTCTACAGCGTCAGCATGTGGCGCGACTGGGACGCGATCCGCTGCCCGGTCCTGCTGCTGCGCGGGGAGCATTCGGAACTGCTCCTCGCCTCTACGGCCGACGAGATGACACGCCGCGGGCCGCCGACCGAGCGCGTCGAGATTCCGGATTGCGGGCACGCCCCCGCACTCCTCGACGAGCAACAACTTTCGATTGTAACTCGCTGGCTCGGCCCTGCGCAGAGCGCATGAGTGCCACGCGTGCACGGCTGCAGGGTGGCGAAGACACCGTGGCGCGAAATGCAGTCGATTTCCTGCACACGCTCGTGATGAACGCTTGGATCCCTCAGCGACGTAAATATTCCATACGCAGGTTCCACGTAGACTCGGAGCCTCGAAATAAGTCGGACGCTCGAGGTCTGCAGGTTGGCGCGTCGGCAGCATCCGGGTCGGATGACCATTTTTGGTATCTTAGATCTGGCGATCGTGACCTTTCGTTGCACACCGGGCTTGGCTGTGGCATCTACTGCGCGCAGACTCGAATCTGTGCTACGCAATGAAGTGGCACTGGGTTGTAGTCGGCGGCTCGGGTTGCGGCCGCGCAGACCCGCCAACAGAGACGACGTTCGGACATCCAACATGGCCAAGCCAAGCCCCAAGCCAAAGCAGACCACGGCGATCGATCATGGTGTTGGCAGCCGCATCGCGTTCCTGCGTGCGGCGAACGGGCTGAGCCAATCGGCCCTGGCCAGCGCCCTCGGGGTGAGCTTCCAGCAGGTCCAGAAGTACGAGACCGGCAAGAACCGCGTCGGCGCGGGCCGACTGCAGGCGATCGCCGAGCGGCTCGGCGTGCCGGTGTCGAGCTTCTTCGAGCCCGAGCCCGAGAGCACCACCGAGAACGGCCCGTCGCTCCTGCGCGTGAGCGGGGCGGTCGAGCTGCTGCGCGCCTATAACCAGATCGCCGACGATCAGATGCGCCGGGACGTGCTGAGCCTCGTGAAGTCGGCGGCGCGCATCGGCCAGAGCCGTGCTGCGGGCGCCCCTGCGGAGCAGGACGCGGTGCGCGACGCGGCGCCGAACGCCTGAGACCAGCGGCCTCTTCCCACGTAGGGTTGAGCCGGCCAGCGTTCGAGACGGGCGTTGGCGAAGGAAGAGCCCTCACGTGCAGCCCACCCACATCATCCGCTTGTTCGCCGACCTGCCGTCGAGCGGGCCGGAGGAACTTGTATCGGTGCTGCTGTCGGCACCGGGCTTGCGGGTGGAGCGGATCGTCTCGACCGGCCAGGCGAGCCCGCCTGGCTTCTATTACGATCAACCGCACGCCGAATGGGTGGCGGTGCTGGCGGGCTCGGCCGACCTGCGCTTCGCCGACGAAGCGCAGCCCCGGCGCCTCGAAGCGGGCGACGCGGTCCTGATCGCGCCCCACCGACGCCATCGCGTCGAGCGGACGGACTCGCCGACCGTCTGGCTGGCGATCCATTTCGGTCCCGACCTCGCGCCGCCCGGCGCAGCGTGAGGCGACCTCAGGCGTCGTAGCGCGCCAGGGTGATCGCCGTCTCGCCGTAAGCCCGGCGCTCGAGTTCGGCGAAGCCCTCCGGCCAGGCCAGATGCACGGTCTCGGCCTCCTCGACCACCACCAAAGCACCGGGCGCGAGCCAGGCACCGGCGGCCGCGCTGGCCAAGGCCCGGGGCGCGAGATCGCGGCCATAGGGCGGATCGCAGAAGATCAGCGAGAACTGTCCCGCCGTCCCGGCGGGGCCGAGCCGGGTCGCATCGCGCCGGAAGAGGCGTGTCACGCCCTCCGCGCCGAGGGCTTCGATATTCGACCGGATCACGGCCCGGGCCTCCGCCCCCTCGTCGACCAGGAGCGCGTAGGCCGCACCCCGCGACAGCGCCTCGAAGCCGAGGGCACCGGTTCCGGCGAACAGGTCGAGCACCCGTGCCCCGGGCAAGGCCTCGTCGTAGGCGTGCGTCAGGACGTTGAACAGCGACTCGCGGAGGCGATCCGAAGTCGGCCGGATGGAGTCGCTGCGCGGGGCTGAAAGCCGGCGGCCGCGCCAGGCGCCGCCGACGATCCTCATCGCGAACCGCGGGGCGGACGCCCGCCACCGGGCTTGCCCCCACCCTGTGCGCCGCCGGGACGCCCGCCAGGACGACCGCCCCCGCCGCCACCGCCGGGGCCGCCCCGGCCAGGCCCCTTGCCGGCGAAGCCGCCGCCCCTGTCGGCAAAGCCGCCGCTTTTGCCGGCGAAGCCGCCGCTTTTGCCGCCGGGCCGCGCGCCGCCCGCCTTCGCCCCGCCGAAAGCCGGCTTGCCGCCACCTGGTCTGCGGTCCTGCGCGCTGAAACCGGCCTTGCCGCGCGGCGCTCCGGCCGGTGCAGCTCCGTCAAACGATCGCTCCCGCCGAGGCCCCGCCTCGAAGGGCGGACGTGCATCCCGTCGCGCATCGCCCCGGCCGCCCTCGGCGCCGCGGGGCGCCGGGCGCCGTGGCCGCTCGCCCGGGCCATCCTGACCGCGCGGTGCCGCAGAGCGGTCGCCGCGCGGGGCGGACGCGCGCGCGTCGCCACCACCGGTACGGCCCGGACGGCCGCCCGCGCCACGCTGTGCGCCCGGCGGGCCGTCATCGGCGTACCGGCGACGGGCCTTCACCGGCTGTTCCGGCTCGGCCGGGGTGGCGGCGAGGCGCTCCACGACGACGCGGCGGTCCCCCGCCCGGATCGAGCCGACGCGCTCGCGTCCGCGCTCGGCTGCGGCGGCCTGTGCGGCGCGCGGATCGGCGCCGCGGCGCGGGACGTGTGTCCCCCGCGGCTTGGTGGCATCGTCGTCCCGCCACGCGGCCTTGCGCGGCCCCGGTCCGGACCCGCCGGTCGGGACGCGCGGGGCGGGCGCGGGGCGGGCGGCGTTGCGCCGGGGCGTGTCGCTGCCAGCCGGGGCCGATCTTGCGCCTCGATCGGCCGGCTTGGACCCGCCGAACGGCGTGATCGCTTCCCGCACCGGGCTGTCGAAATCCACGCCCGCCTGTTCGGCCAGCGACTTGCCCAGCTGATCCTTCAGCACGCGGGTCCGGATCTCCTCGACGAGGCCGACCTCCAGATCGCCGAGCTGGAACGGCCCGAAGGACAACCGGATCAACCGGTTCACCGACAGCCCGAGATGCTCGAGGATGCGCTTGACCTCGCGGTTCTTGCCCTCGCGCAGCCCCAGCGTCAGCCACACGTTGTCGCCCTGGACCCGGTCCAGCGTGGCCTCCACGGGACCGTACTCCATCTCGTCGATGGTGACGCCCTTCGACAGCCGGTCGAGTTGCGCCTGATCGACATCGCCATGGGCCCGGACTCGGTAGCGGCGGAGCCAGCCGGTCTCGGGATGCGCGATGACCTTGGCGAGGCCGCCATCGTTGGTGAGAAGCAGCAGGCCCTCGGTGTTGATATCGAGGCGGCCGACCGCGACCACCCGGGGCAGATCCTCGGGCAGGACATCGAAGACCGTCTGCCGGCCTTCCGGATCGCGGGCGGTCGTCACGACGCCGCGCGGCTTGTGGAAGATCCAAAGGCGGCTGCGCTCGCGCAGCGGCATGGGCTCGCCGTCGATCAGGATCTGGTCGTCGTCGGTGACGTTTCGGGCGGGCGAGGTCAGTGTCTCGCCGTTGACGCTCACCCGGCCGGCCAGGATCATCGTCTCGGCTTCGCGCCGCGAGGCAATCCCGGCCCGCGCCATCGCCTTGGCGATCCGCTCCCCGGGGAGCGTCGTCTCAGGGGTGGCCTCGTGGGATGTATCGTCGGTGCTCGGTTGGGCCGGCTCGGGGCGCGGCTTCGCCCGGGCGGGCTTGGGCGCCGCCTCCGCCGGATCGGCGGGGCGATTGGCGTCGGTTGCCGGGCTCCAGGCTCCCGCTCGCGAAGTGGCGGGCTCCGGGCGGTCGGAGACCTCCGGTGTGTCGTCGTTCGGCGTGTCGCTCATGACCGGCCCTTACCAGAGCCGAAACCGACAGGCGAGACGGCTCTTTCAGACGGTCGCGCCAGGGTGGCGAAACGCGAAGGGGCGTCCCCTACGGAACGCCCCTTACGTGCATCATCAAACAATCTCGCGGAACCGCGCCTCGCGGCGCTCACCATCCGCGTCTCACAGTCTGGGCGAGCGCCCGCGCATCACGCCGAAGACGGCGGAGATCAGGAACAGGGCGATGGCCACGAAGAAGACGATCTTGGCCGCTTCCATGGCGGTGCCGGCAATGCCGCCGAAGCCCAGCAGAGCCGCGACGAGCGCGACGACGAGAAACGTGACAGCCCAACCGATCATGGCATCCTCGCGTTGTTCGAGCCGGTCCATGGTGGGAACCCGCCACCGGCGGGTCCCGTTCCGATCATCCCGCGGTGATCAGAGCTTGTCGGTCGCGGACTTCACGGTGTCCTTCGCGTCGCCGACCGTGCTCTGGGTCTTGCCCTTGAGCTCCTGAGCCGCACCTTCGGCCTTCAGCTTCTCGCTGCCGGTCACGTCGCCGATGCCCTGCTTGGCCTTGCCGAGAGCCTCGTTGGCGGCGCCCTTGATCTTGTCGGTGGTGCTGCTCATGGCGTTATCCTTTTCGTAGGCCTGCGGCGGCGCCGCACGAGACGCTAAGAACGGTCACGGTCCGGCGAATGTTCCGAGTCTTCACATTGCTTTGGATCAAGACGCCGGCTGTATCCGAGCGCTCGTACTGTCCTGGGCGCCCGCGCCATGACGACTGATGCCCTGGATCGCGCCTTCGCGGCGGCACGGCGGGCGGCCGCCGCCGGCGAGGTGCCGGTGGGGGCGGTCGTTGTCCGGGACGGGGTCGTCCTGGCCGTCGCCCACAACCGGCCCCGGGCCCTGCGGGATCCGACCGCCCACGCCGAGATTCTGGCCATTCGGGCCGCCTGCCTGGCGATCGGCGATGAGCGGCTGACCGGCTGCGACCTCTACGTGACCCTCGAACCCTGCCCGATGTGCGCCGG
Organism: Methylobacterium guangdongense; assembly: GCF_038442355.1. Taxonomy (NCBI): domain Bacteria; kingdom Pseudomonadati; phylum Pseudomonadota; class Alphaproteobacteria; order Hyphomicrobiales; family Methylobacteriaceae; genus Methylobacterium; species Methylobacterium guangdongense. The sequence goes on along the minus strand of NZ_JBBXMX010000001.1, from coordinate 138,914 downwards.
GGCGATCTCGTTCGCGCGGATCCGGCGGCTCTACTACGCGGCATCGGATCCGAAGGGCGGGGGGGTCGAGCACGGGCCGCGGGTCTTCAACCAGTCGACCTGCCACCACGCGCCGGAGGTCTATAGCGGCTTCCGGGAGAGGGAGGCCGGCGCCCTCCTGCGGGACTTCTTCGCGGCGAAGCGGCTATGATCCGGGCCGACACGCTCGAGATAGCGCCAAGCCGGAGGACAGCGCCATGACGCCAGCTTATTCCCGCGCCCTGATCGTCGGGGCCGGCTCCGGTCTCAGCGCCTCCCTGGCCCGGCTACTCGCGGCGGATGGCATGCGGGTCGGCCTCGCTGCCCGCAATGTCGAGAAACTCGCCGATCTGGCCGCCGAGACCGGAGCGACAGTTCACGCCTGCGACGCGAGCCGGCCCGAGCAGGTCGAGGCGCTGTTCGCGCGCCTGGAGCCGGCCCTCGGGGGAGCGCCCGACGTGGTGGTCTACAATGCCAGCGGCCGGTTGCGCGGGCCCGTGTCGGATCTCGATCCGGCCGCGGTCGCGCAGGCCCTGATGGTCAGCGCGTATGGCGGCTTCCTCGTGGCGCAGGCTGCGGCGCGGCACATGCTGCCCCATCGCCACGGGGCGATCCTCCTGACCGGCGCCTCGGCGAGCGTGAAGGGTTTCGCCGGTTCGGCGCCCTTCGCCATGGGCAAGTTCGCCCTGCGTGGCCTCGGCCAGAGCCTCGCCCGCGAGTTGCAGCCGCAGGGCATTCACGTGGCGCACATCGTCATCGACGGGGCCATCCGGAATCCGGCCCGGGGTGGCGAGCCGGCGGATGCGCCCGACTCTCATCTCGATCCCGATGCCATCGCGCGGGCCTATCGCGACCTGCTGCGGCAGGATCGCAGCGCCTGGACGTCGGAGCTCGAATTGCGACCCTGGACCGAGCGGTTCTGAACCGCGCTCAGCGATCGTTTCGACGCGCTCTCGTGCGCCGAACCCGTGTTCCCGTCGGCGCAGAGCGCTCTACGGGTTCACCCGGAGACCGACCAGGAAGGTGTTGTCGTTGAAGCTCGATCCCGCCACCGAGCTGTTGATCTGCTGGTAGATGTAGGTGCCACGCAGGGTGAGCCAGCGGGTCAGGTGGTAGTCGAGCCGCGCGGTCGCCGAGACGCCGTTCTCGCGGATCGTGCTGCCCTGGTAGGTGTTCTTCAGGAACGATCCGCCCAGCACGATCGACAAGTTCCGGAACAGGTCGTGCTGGACTTCGAGCGTCGCGACATCCGTCAGGATGCCGCTCGAACCCGGGATCGTCGTCTCAGTGATGCCGGTCGCGGCGGTGAGGCGGACCGTGGTCAGCGGGCTCATCGACCAGACCAGCGCGGCGTTGACGAGCGGCGCATCGATGGCGCGCAGGGTCGGATCGACGTATTCGCGGTGCTGGATGCCGGCCGAGATCTCGCCGGTCAGCGTGCGGAGCAGGCCGAAGCTCGCGCCGACCAGGAAAGAGATGCCGTCGGAATCGCGCCGAACCCCGTTCAGGTCCCGCCGCAGGTCGTAGACGCGCGTGTCGCCGAGGATATCGATGAACGGGCTGAAGTCCGGATTGACCTCGTAGGCGGTGCGCAGCTGCAGGCTGTATTGGTTGAGGTTGCGGTCGGCCTGATTGATGATCGTCCCGTCCGACAGGCGGGCGTTGTCGAACTCCGAGCGGTCGATCGAGCCGCGGAGGGTGACCGACAGGCGGTTGAACGTTTCGGTGGCGCCGAGCGACGCGCCATAGACGGCGAGCAGCGGCCGCGTGGTCGCCGATGCGGCCTGGAGGTTGCCGGCGGCGATCTGGAGGTTGGGGTTCCCGGTCCGCTGCGTGTCGACCAGGAAGCGCCCCTCCGCGTCGATGTGCAGATCACGATTCGCGTCGAGCCGCCAGCGCACGACGCCGTCCGCCGCAGGCCGGCTCGCGGCCTCGTTCTGCGGCGTTTCGAGATAGGCGCCGCGCAGGGAGCCCTGCAGCGAGCTGGAAGCCCAGTTGCTCTGGAAGTCGACCGCCGCGTCGGTACGCAGCGCCACCGAGCCCCGGGCGAATTGCCGTGACGTCTGGTCGGGGTTCGAATCGTAGCCAAGGCTCTGCGCGAAGCTCGGCAGCACCGTGAACGTGCCGACCTGATAGCCGATCGGCGCGTAGGCGGGATCCGTGGGGATCGGCCGCGCGAGATCCGTCCCGAGGATGAAGCCCGGGGTCAGCAGGCCCAGGGTGGCCGAGTTCGCAATCAGCGGCAGGATCGGCCGGAGCTGGGTCGGTGCCTGCGGGAGCGGCAGCGGCACGCCGACCACCGGTTGCTGGATGATCGGGGTGAGCCTGCTCGCCGGGCTCGGCACCTGCGTGACGTTCTGGGTGATGCCGCGCGTCGCCGCGCCGAGCCGTCGCGGCGGCGCCGCCCGGGACCGCAGCAGGGCCGAGGGTGCGAGGTTGCTCGACCCGAGGGCGCTGCCGCCGGTGCGCTGGCCGCCGCTGTTCAGGCGTGTTCCGAGCTGCGAAGCGCCCGGCTGCGACTGACCCTGCGCCGGAATCGGGGGCGAGAGCGGCGACCGCAGGCTGTCGCCGCCAGTCTGGTCACCGCCGAGGGCATCGCCACCCGGCGAGCCGCGCCCGTCGTCCCGCGCAAGACCGTCCGGCAGGCGCCGCCGCAGCGACGGCAGCCCGTTCGGCGCCGTATCGAGGCCGACCCCCGGATTGTCGGGCTGCCCGGTAACGGGACTGATCGCGTCGAAGCGCTGGGCCGCGGTCGGCGACGCGGCGAGCGCCAGCGACAGCGCGGCGAAGGCGAGCCGCTTCTCGTGCCGTTCCCGCCGATCAGCCCGCGCCGTCCGCACTTGATTTCGATCTCCACAAATATCTCTGCCCTTGCGGACCGAGATTCCCCGACGACACCGCAGCTTGACGGGTCATCAGCATGGTTAATCGAGGCTAGCGCGGCGTGGTTAATGTGCCGTCAACGGGGGGCTGGGTCAGCATTCGATGGGTACCGGCCACTGTTTGGGAGTTAACGACAGTCCGATTGAGATTCGTGGCTCAATCCGCTAGGATCCGATAGAATTCGATCGCGTACAATTGGGTTTGTACGGATTGGATATTTGGCAGGGCGGGGGTCGATCATGCTGGGGAACGTCGAAAGCGAACAGTCGGGGCACATCGAGCTCGCGGTCGATATCGTCGCGGCCTACGTGTCGAACAATTCGGTGCCCTCATCCGAACTTCCCGGCCTCATCGAGGTCATTCATTCAGCTCTGAGCCGTCTTGTAGGGGCGGGCCAGACGATGAGCGGCCCGGCCGAGAAGGTGACACCGGCGCAGATCCGGAAGTCGATCACGAAAGATCATCTCGTCAGCTTAGAGGATGGGAAGCCCTACAAGACGCTGCGGCGGCATCTGACCCTGCGCGGCCTGACGCCCGAAGCCTACCGGGCCAAATGGGGCCTGCCGCGCGACTATCCGATGACGGCGGCGAGTTACTCGGAGCAACGGTCCGAGCTGGCACGCGCGCTCGGTCTGGGACAGCAACGCCGCAAGTACAAAGGGGCGGCGCGGGTATCAGCGGAGACATCCGAAGAGGAAACGCCGTCGGCGGCGCCGGCAAAGGTGCGCGGCCGCAAGAAGTCCCTGGCCGAATAGCGAACGCTCCACCATCCGAAACGCGACCGGCCCGGCGTCTCGTCCGGGAGCGGCCTCGTCGGCGATCGTGGCCCGGTGCAGTTGCACGTCGTGCAACCGTGCGCCGCGTGTCCGCGGCTGGTCAGGCAGGTCAGGGCTGCCATCTTGGGCATGTTGCGTCGCACCATCATGCGACCTTCGTGCGCTGGAGAGACTGGCCGTGCTGCCTTTGCCGATCCTTGCCCTCGCGGTCGCGTCCTTCGGGATCGGCACCACGGAATTCGTGATCATGGGCCTGCTGCCCGAAGTGGCACAGAGCTTCGGCGTCACCATTCCGCAGGCCGGCTATCTCGTCTCGGGCTATGCCATGGGGGTGGTGATCGGCGCGCCGCTGGTGGCGATCGCGACGGCCCGCCTTCCGCGCAAGACGGCGCTGCTCGCCCTGATGGCGGTCTTTATCGTCGGCAATCTCGGCTGCGCGCTGGCGCCCAGCTACGGGCTGCTGATGGCGGCCCGGATCGTCACGGCCTTCGCGCACGGGGCCTTCTTCGGCATCGGCGCCGTGGTGGCGCGCGATCTCGTGCCCCGCGAGCGGCGCACGCAGGCCGTTGCGCTGATGTTCACCGGCCTCACCCTCGCCAATGTCCTCGGGGTCCCGCTCGGCACGGCGCTCGGGCAGGAAGCGGGCTGGCGCTCGACCTTCTGGGCCGTGGTGGCGATCGGCCTCGCAGCCGCCTGCGCCATCCAGGTTTGCGTGCCCGCCGGGCTGCCCGGCACCCGCGGACGCCTGGTCAGCGAGTTCCGGGCCCTCGGCCGCTGGCCCGTGCTGCGGCCGATGCTGATCTCGATCCTCTCGTCGGTCAGCTTCTTCACGGTGTTCACCTACATCACGCCGTTCCTGACCACGATCAGCGGGTTCACGCCGCAGGGGGTGACGGGTGTGCTGTTCGCCGCCGGGGTGGGGCTCACCCTCGGCAACCTCGCGGGCGGGCATTTCGCCGACCGGGGCCAGATGGCGACGATCATCTGCAGCATCCTGGGCATCGTGGCGGTGCTGTTGATCCTGGCGATGGTGGCCTATCATCCGATCGCGACCGTCGCGGCGCTGGTCCTGTGGTCGGGGCTGGCCTTCGCGCTGGTCTCACCGCTCCAGATCTGGGTGGTCGAGGCGGCGAGCGACGCGCCGAATCTTGCCTCGACGCTGAATCAGGGTGCCTTCAACCTCGGCAACGCCACCGGCGCGTGGATCGGTGGCACGGCCCTGACACTGGGGGCCGGCTACGGCGAGTTGTCCGTGATGGCGGCCGTCGTGTCGCTGATCGGTCTCGGGCTCACCCTGACGGCGGTGAGCCGCTCGGCGCGGGCCTTCGGGCGCTCCCACCCGTCGCCCTCGGCCTGACGGGTTGCGGGGCGAAGGCCCCATCGCCCGGTCTGCGTCTCAATCGGCGCGCGCGAGATCGCCGAGCAGGCTGGCCGCCACCGTCGCCTTGGAGACCGTGAGGCCGGAGGCGCGAATCGCGTCGACCGCGTCGCGGATCCGCGTGAGCGACGCACCCCTGGCCTTCGCCCAGGCCTCGACCGCGTCCGGACCCGCACCCAGATCGGCCACGACCTCGGCGGTCAGCTTGCGATGGGCGCTGGCGATGCCCGCCACGGCGCGCTCCAGGGCGACGCGGTCGAACGTGTCGGCCACCGGGACATCCCGCGCGGCAGCCGCGAGATCGTCGAGGCGGAAGGCGTGCTCCAGGGCGAAATGCGTCGCCGCGACCTCCTCCACCGGCCGGCCGCTCAGTTCCGCGACGCGCACGATGTCGGGCGCCGAGACCAGGGCGGTGAGGGAGGCCAGCCGCCGGGCCTGGGCCGGCGCCATGCCGAGGCCGCCGAGTTCCGAGGCGCGCCCCTCGATCGCCGCCAGCGCGGTCGCGTCGAGGGCCTTCGGCAGCGCCGCCTCGACCGCCGCGATGCCGTCCCGGTAGCGCGCGACCACCGGGGCGAGCCCGCCGGTGAGATCGAGGTTGCGGATGAACCAGACGATCCGGTTCATCAGCAGTTCCTGCACCTCGGCATAGAGGCCGAGCTGGCCCTCGCCGGAGATCCGGCCCGCCAAGCCGTCGATGGCGCCGTTCAGCTCCATCAGGCCGAACGCGTCGCGGGTGACCGCGTAGGCCTTGGCGATCATGGCGGCGTCCGCGCCGGTCCCATCGACGAGGCGCGTCACCAGGGATGGGCCGCCCCGGTTGACGATGATGTTGGCGAGCGCGGTCGCGATGATCTCGCGGCGCAGCCGATGGCCCTTCACGGCGTCCGGGAACTGCTCGCGCAGGGCCTTCGGGAAGTAGCGCTGCAACTCCCGCTCGAAATACGGGTCGTTCGGCACGGCGCTGTCGAGGATCGCGTCGTGCAGGGAGAGCTTCGCGTAGGCCAGCAGCACCGCGTATTCCGGCCGGGTCAGCCCCTCGTTGCGGCGCAGGCGCTCGTTCAGCGCGGCGTCGTCGGGCAGGAACTCCACCGCCCGGTCGAGGCGGCCTTCGGCCTCCAGCGCCTGCATGGTCCGCATGGCGAAGCCGGTCTCGCCGAGACCACCCCGCTGGGCGAGCGAAAGGGCGAGCGTCTGCAGTTCATTGTTGCGCAGGACGAGGTGGCCGACCTCCTCGGTCATGGCAGCCAGCAGCGTGTTGCGGGCCTCATCGCTGAGGCGCCCGTCGCGCTCGGGCGTCATCAGGGCGATCTTGATGTTGACCTCGACGTCCGAGGTGTTGACGCCGGCCGAGTTGTCGATCGCGTCGGTGTTGAGCCGGACGCCGGCCCGCGCCGCCTCGATGCGCCCGCGCTGGGTCAGGCCGAGATTGGCGCCCTCGCCGATCACCTTCACCCGCAGCTCCGGCCCGGTGATGCGCACGGCGTCGTTCGCCCGGTCGCCGGCATCGTCGTCGGTCTCGGTGGTGGCGCGGACATAGGTGCCGATGCCGCCGAACCAGAGCAGATCGGCCGGCGCCTTCAGGATCGCCTGCATCAGCTCGGTCGGCGTGGCCTCGGCCCGGTCGAAGCCCAGGGCCGCGCGGATCTCACCGGAGAGCGGGATGGTCTTCAGGCTGCGCGGGAACACGCCGCCGCCCTGCGAGATCAGGCCCTTGTCGTAATCCGCCCAGGAGGAGCGGCCGAGATCGAACAGCCGCCGCCGCTCGACGAAGCTCCGCGCCGCATCCGGGTTCGGATCGAGGAAGATGTCCCGGTGGTCGAAGGCCGCGATCAGCCGGATGCTCTGCGAGAGCAGCATGCCGTTGCCGAACACGTCCCCCGACATGTCGCCGACGCCGACCGTGGTGATCGGATCGGCCTGCACGTCGACGTCGATCTCGCGGAAGTGGCGGCGCACGGCCTCCCAGGCGCCGCGGGCCGTGATGCCCATGCCCTTGTGGTCGTAGCCCTGGCTGCCGCCGGACGCGAAGGCGTCGCCCAGCCAGTGCCCCTTCTCCAGCGAGAGGGCGTTGGCGATGTCCGAGAAAGTCGCGGTGCCCTTGTCGGCGGCGACCACGAGATAGGCGTCGTCCGGGTCGTGCCGCACCGTGTCGGGCGGGGGCACGATGGCGTTGTCGACGATGTTGTCGGTGAGTTCGAGAAGCGTGCGGATGAAGATCCGGTAGCTCTCGGTGCCCTCCTGCATCCAGGCGGCGCGGTCCGCGGGCGGGGGCAGGCGCTTCGGGAAGAAGCCGCCCTTGGCGCCCACCGGCACGATCACGGCGTTCTTCACCTGCTGGGCCTTCACGAGGCCCAGGATTTCGGTGCGGAAATCCTCCGGCCGGTCGGACCAGCGCAATCCGCCGCGGGCGACGTAGCCGAAGCGCAGATGCACCCCCTCGACCCGGGGCGAATAGACGAAGATCTCGAACAGCGGCCGCGGCGGCGGCATGCCCGCCACCTTCGCGCAGGCGAACTTGAAGCTGATCGTCTCGCGCGGCTTCCCGTCAGCGCCTTTCTGGAAGAAGTTGGTCCGCAACGCCGCCTCGACGAGGTTCACGAAGCGGCGCAGGATCCGGTCGTCGTCGAGGCTCGTGACGTCCGCGAGCGCATCCTCGATGCCGGCGCGCACCTCCGCGGAGCGAGCGACGCGATCTTCGTTGCCGGCCGGGTCGAATCGGATCCGGAACAGGGTCACGAGCGCCCGGGCGATGCCGGGGTGCCGGCTCAGGGTTCCGGCGAGGTAATCCTGGCCGTAGCGGATGCGCAGCTGACGCAGGTAGCGCCCGAAGGCGCGCAGGAGCGCGGCTTCGCGCCAATCGAGACCGGCTTCGAGGATCAGCCGGTTATAGCCGTCGGATTCGGCCAAGCCCTCCGCGATGGCGAGCAGGGCGGCTTCCAGGGGCTGTTCCAGATCGGCCAGCTCGATCGCAGCGCCGCTGGCGCGTTCGAGCAGCATGTCGTGCAACCAGACCCGGTCGGCCTCGGCGGCGCCCGACGGCTCGATCCGGTAGGTGCGCTCGTTGATGACGCGGAAACCGAAATTCTCCAGGGCCGGCACGCGGTCCGAGAGGGCGATGGCGGTTCCGCGCGAGAACACCTTGAGGCGGACCTGTGCGGCCGCATCCGTGCTGCGCCGACCGAGATGTACGGCCCGCGGCTGCGCCGCGCTCAGATTCTCCAGAATCGCCACGTCATCGACGGCGACCTCCGGCTGGAAGTTGTCCCGGTAGGCGGCCGAGAACGCCTCCGCGTAGCGGGCCGCGAGCTGCCGCGCCCGGTCGCCGCCCTGGCGTGCCGCGAGGGCAGCCCGCAGGGCATCGCCCCAGGTGCGGATCAGGGCACCGATGCCGGCTTCGAGGCTCGCCGGGTCGATCTCCGGCGCGCCCTCGTCGGGCAGGCCGACGATGTAGTGCGTCCGGGCGAGGGGACCCTCCGGGAAGTCCGGATAGGCCGCGCTCAGCCGTCCGCCATAGGCCTCGGCGAGATAGGCGCCGATCCGGGCCCGCACGGTCGAATCGTAGCGATCCTTCGGGACATAGACGAGGAGCGAGACGAAGCGGCCGAACCTATCCGGCCGCGACAGCACGCGGATCCGCGGCCGGTCGGCCAAATTGGCGATGGCCAATGTGAACCGGTAGAGACGCTCGCCGTCGATCTGGAACAGCTCGTCGCGGGGATAGCTTTCCAGCACCGCCAGGAGGCTGCGGCCGGCATGGCTGGTCGGATCGAGCCCGGCGCGGGCGACGACGGCTTCGACCTTGCGGCGCAGGACCGGCACCTCGCGGGCGGGGCTGGCATAGGCCGAGGCCGTGAACAGGCCGACGATACGCACTTCACCGGAGAGCTTGCCCGCCCCCGAGAACAGCTTGACGCCGACATAGTCGAGATAGGCGGCGCGGAGGACGCGGGCTTTCACGCTCGCCTTGGTGATGATGAGCGGCTGCGGCTCTTCCAGGAAGGCGAGGATCTCCGGCGTGTAGTCCACCGGCGTCCGGCCCCGGCGCAGGGGGGTGGCCCCGGGATCGCGCAGGACGCCGAGGCTCGATCCTTCGATAAGGGGATGAGACTCGCCGTCGATTCCGTGCTCCTGCATGCCGAGCAGGAGGAACTGGCCGTCGATCAGCCATTCGAGGAAGGCGCGCGCCTCCGCGGTCTCGCCCTCCGGCATCGGGGTGGGCGAACGGCCGAGCTGCCCGGCGAGGTCGGTCAGGCGCGCCAGCATGGCGTCGTGGTCGTCGCTCGCCAGGGCGACGTCGCGATAGACCGCCGCCAGGGCCTCCAGCAGCCGGGTCCCGGCCTCCGCGTCCAAACGGTCGAGATGGAGGTGAATGAAGCTCTCGCGGGCGAGGCTGCCATGGGCATCCGCGGTGGTCTCGCCGACCACGCGAATCAGGGCGCCGCCGGCATCCCGCTCGACGCCCAGGATCGGGTGCGCGACGAGATCGGGCGACAGGCCCCGCTCGGTGAGTTCGGCCAGGGTCGAATCGAGCAGGAACGCGCGGTTGTCGTTGACGACCTCCAGGATCGTCACCTCGCGGCGGCGACCGTCCCGGACGAGCTCGGCATCGCTCAGTCGCATCCGGGCAGGGTCGCCCGGCCGGCGTGGATCCGCCAGGAACGCCCGGGCTTTGGCGGCGAGGTCGGCCAGGGCGTCGGCGGGGTAGGGGGCCAGATCCTCCGGGGTGACCCGCCCGAACAGGTCGCGCACGAAGCCGCCGGGGCCGCCCTGCTGTCCGACGATCTCGGCGGCCGCCTCGATCAGTCCCGTGCGGGCGGTCTTCTGCTCGGAGGACGATAAAGCCGTCGCGGTCTCGAGTGTCATCGCGCGCTCCTCCCGAACCGGGTCATCCCCAAGCGATAGCAGCGTGATCTGCCATGTCGATGACACGCCCCCCGGGTTTGCCGGCCCAGGCGTATCGATCCGCGCGAACCGTCAGGTTCCGCTTGCCGGCTGCGGCATAGGTGCATATACACCTATCCGATGAGCGACGGCCCGACCGAGCCCTGTACCTGTTCCGCCCTGCGCCGCGCGACGCGGGCGCTGACCGCGTCCTACGACGCGGCGCTGAAGCCGGTCGGCCTGCGGGTGACGCAGTTCGCGCTCCTGCGATACCTCGATCGCCTCGGCCCGATCCCGGTCTCCCGACTCGCCGCCGAAGCGGCGCTGGAGCGGACCACGATGGGCCGGAACCTTGACCCGCTCAAGCGGCGCGGCCTCGTGGCGATCACGCCCGGTGTGGAGGATCCGCGGGCGCGTATCGTGACGCTGACCGATGCCGGCCGCGACGCCATCGTGGCGGCCACGCCCTATTGGCGGGAGGCGCAGGCCCGCATCAACGCCCGGGTCGATCCCGCGACGGTCTCCGCCGTGGCGGAGGCCTTGATCTCCGCCGCCTGACCGACCCGTTTCCGCCCCCGGAGCCCGCTCATGTCAGCCCCCACCGCGAACAATCCCGCGCCCCGCCTGCACTATGCCTGGATCGTCGCGGCGGTGACCTTCCTGGTCCTGCTGGTCGGCGCGGGGGTGCGCGCCACGCCGAGCGTGCTGATCGTCCCCTGGGAGCGCGAGTTCGGCTGGACCGCCGCGATGATCGGGGTCGGGATCGCGCTCAACATCTTCCTGTACGGGATGATCGGACCCTTCGCGGTGGCGATCATCGAGCGGTTCGGCCTGCGGCGGTCCGTCTGCACGGCGCTCGTGATCCTCGCGATCGGCACGGCCGCGACCAGCCTGATGACCGCGCCGTGGCAGATGGTGCTGCTCTGGGGCATCGTGGTCGGCTCGGGCTCCGGCATGGTCGCCAACGTGCTCGGCGCCACGGTGGCCGGGCGCTGGTTCGCCAAGCGGCGCGGGCTGGTGCTCGGAATGCTGACCGCAAGCAGCGCCACCGGACAGCTCGTCTTCCTGCCGATGCTGGCGTCCCTCGCGGTGGGGCAGGGCTGGCGCTCGGTCTCGCTGGTGGTCGCGGCCGCGACCCTGGCGCTGATTCCGCTCGTCGCCCTGCTGCTGCGCGACCGGCCGGCCGATCTGGGCCTGCCCCGCTACGGCGAGACGGCGGTGACGCCGAATCCGGTCCTGACCGAGAACCCGGCCGCCCGGGCGCTCCGCGGCCTGCGGACGGGGCTCCGCTCGAAGGATTTCTGGTTGCTCGCCGGCACCTTCTTCATCTGCGGCGCCTCGACCAACGGGCTGGTCGGCACCCACCTGATCCCCGCCTGCATCGACCACGGTATCGCCGAGGTGACGGCCGCCGGGCTGCTCGCGCTGATGGGGATCTGCGACCTGATCGGCACCACGGCCTCGGGCTGGCTCACCGATCGGTTCGATTCGCGCAAGCTCCTGATGTGGTACTACGGGCTGCGCGGCCTCTCGCTGATCTTCCTGCCCTATTCCTTCGATCTCAGCTTCTACGGCCTGTCGCTCTTCGCGGTGTTCTACGGGCTCGACTGGATCGCCACGGTGCCACCGACCGTCCAGCTCGCCGGTAAGTCCTTCGGCGAGGAGAATGCCGCGCTGATGTTCGGCTGGATCGCGGCCGCGCACCAGATCGGCGCGGCGTCGGCGGCCTGGCTCGCCGGCATGGTCCGGACCGACACCGGCACTTACTTCGGCGCCTTCGTCTCGGCGGGCCTGCTGTGCCTCGTGGCCGCCCTGATGGCGACCTTCGTGGGACGCAGGCCGCAGGAACCAGCCCTGCGCCCGCTGCCGGCCTGAATCGCGTCGGTCGGGCTCGGCTGCCATAAGCGTGCCGCGATGGGAGCGCCCTGAACGGGTCCTCCCATCGCAGCCCGAGAGCCCGTTTTGACCGTCGCAGTCCGGCCCCCGCCGGCCCCGGAGACCCGCGCCCCGCGTCCCTGGACCGGTCCGGGCTTCGCCGAGTTCGTCGCCATCATCGCGCTGATGATGGCGGTGACGGCGATCTCGATCGACAACCTGCTGCCGGCCTTTCCGGCGATCGAGGCGCGCTTCGCCGTCGCCGATCCGAACCGGCTGCAACTCCTCGTCTACGTCTATATGATCGGCTTCGGCTTCGCGCAGATCGTGTACGGGCCGGTCTCGGATACGATCGGGCGCCGGCCGGTGCTGCTGGGGAGCCTCGCAATCTACGTGGTCGGCTGCGGCCTCGCCATGGTGGCGCCGAGCTTCTCCTGGCTGCTCGCCGCCCGGATCATCCAGGGCATCGGCGCGGCCGGCGGACGGGTGCTTTCGGTGGCGATCGTGCGCGACCGCTTCTCCGGCCGCGAGATGGCGAGCGTGATGTCGCTCACCATGATGGTCTTCCTGATTGTCCCGATGATCGCGCCGGCGATCGGCGGCATGATGCTGGCGCTCGGATCCTGGATCTACGTCTTCGTCTCGATGCTCGTCCTGGCCTTCTGGCTGACCGTCTGGTTCTCCTGGCGCATGCCGGAGACGCTGCATCCGGAATACCGCCGGCCGCTCTCGCCGGCCGCCACCTGGGCGGCGATCCGACTGACGCTGAAGACCCGCGTCGCCATCGGCTACACGACCGCGCTCGGCCTGCTGACCGGCTGCATCATGGGTTATGTCGGCTCGGCCCAGCAGATGTTCGACACCGGCCTGTACCATCTCGGCCCGCTCTTCCCCCTGGCGTTCGGATTGGTGGCGGGCGCGATGGGCACGGCGACGCTGATCAACGCCCGGCTTGTGCGGCGGCTCGGGATGCGGACGATGTCGCATGGCGGCGTGATCGCCTTCACGCTGGTGGGCGTCCTCCAGGTCGCCGTCGGGCTGGCGTATGGCGGGCACCCGCCGCTGGCCCTGTTCCTGGCGATCCTGGCGCTGAACCAGTTCCTGATCAGCTTCGCGATGCCGAACTTCAACGCGCTGGCGCTGGAGCCGCTCGGCGCGATCGCCGGCACGGCCTCGTCGTTCCTGGGCTTCTACACCACGATCCTCGGCGCGCTCTGCGGCTTCCTGATCGGCCAGTCCTTCGACGGGACGGTGCTGCCGGTGGGGATCGGATACGCCGTACTCGGCGGGCTGGCGCTTCTGGTCGTCGCCTGGACCGAGCGCGGGCGGCTGTTCCGGGGCGGCGTTGCCGGCTGAGCCGCAGGCTTAACCGGGTCTTCAGCGGCGGGGTCCAAGCTCCCGGGGTCTCCCCAGCGACCGGATTCCCGATGATCGACCGCGCCCAGAACGGAACGCTTCTCGCCGCGCGGCTGCTGCTCGCCGCCGCGCTCCTGCCCACGGGGATCGCGCGGGCGCTCAACGTCTCGGGCTTCGCGCTGACGCTCGCGGGCGGCGGCGTGCCGTTCCCGAACGCCGTGGCGACGGGCGCGGTGGTGGTGCAGGTGTTCGGGCCGCTGGCGCTGCTCCTCGGCGTGCTGCCGCGTCTCACCGGGCTGGCGCTCGCCGTCTTCGCGACGCTGACGGCCTTCGTGCTCCACGCGTTCTGGCACTATGTCGGCCCGGCGGCGGTCGCCGAGCGCACGCTGCTGCTGGCCGATCTCGGCCTCGCGGGCGGTTTCCTCATGTATGCCCTGGCGGGGCCCGGCGCGTGGAGCTGGCAGGGTTGGCGGGCCGGCTTGGCGGCAGAGGCGCCGAAAGCCAAGCCTGCCGGAAAGGCCGCCCCCAAGGCTTCGGCGGCGCGCGGCGGCGGTAAGCGATCTGCTGGCCGTGCACCCGCCCGCGCGGCGGCCTGATCGCCGCAACGCCCGTCAACCGTGCCGCGGTCGCATCTCCGTGGCGGCCGGCGGCGTCTGGGCGACGATCCGCCGCCCGGAGATCTCGGCCCCGGCATCCGGCGACAGGTTGCGGAAGGCCAGCACGGAGGCCGCCGAGATCACCGCCACCGCGAAGAAGGCCGGCCCGAAATCGCCCGCCGCGATCTGCGTCCGGCCATGCAGGCCGGCGGTCCCCTCGAGGGCCAGGGCACCCAGCGTTACGCCGAGGCTCAACGAGAGCTGCTGGCAGACGCTCGCGAAACTCGTCGCCGCGCTCATCTCGCGGGATTCGAGGTCGGCATACGCGATGGCGTTGACGCAGGTGAACTGGATCGAGCGCGAGCAGCCGCCGACGAAGAGCAGCGCCACCATGATCCAGTGGGAGGTCTCTGCCGTGTAGAAGCCGTTCACCGCCAGGAAGGCCGAGGCGAGCAGGGCGTTCCACGTCATCAGCGTCCGAAATCCCATGCGACGCAGGATCCGCGGCGCCAGGGTCTTCACGAACATCGCGCCAGCGGCCGCCGCGAAGGTGATCAGGCCGGAATGCAGGGCGTCGAGGCCGAACCCGACCTGCAGCATCAGCGGCAGCAGGAACGGGATCGCCCCGGTGCCGATCCGGAACAGGCTCCCGCCGAGCACCGCAACCCGGAAGGTCGGGCGCTCCATCAGGTCGAGCCGCACGATCGGGTGGGCCACCCGCCTGGCATGCGCCCAGTAGAGCGGCAGCAGGATCGCGCCGCCGGCCAGGCATCCCCAGGACACCACCGACGGCAGCAGATGGCGCCCCAGGGAGGCGAGGCCGAGCATCAGGGCGGCGAGGCCCGTCCCGAGCAGCAGGAAGCCCAGGATATCCAGCGGCGGTCGCTCCGGCTCGCGGACATCCTCGAAGTACAGCGTCGCCAGCACGATCCCGGCGCAGCCGATCGGCAGGTTGATGAAGAAGATCCAGCGCCAGTCGAACCACGTGGTGATCAGACCGCCCACCGGCGGCCCGAGCACCGGGCCCACCAGTGCGGGGAAGGTGAGGTAGGACAAAGCCGTGACGAGCTGCGATTTCGGCACGCTGCGCAGAACGACGAGCCGCCCGACCGGCACCATCATGGCCCCGCCCATGCCCTGCAGGAACCGCGCGGCGACGAACCATGCCAGCCCGTTCGCGGCCGCGCAGGCGAGCGAGCCCGCCATGAACACCACGAGCGCCGCCCGGAACACCGTACGCGCGCCGTAACGGTCGGCCATCCAGCCGCTGGCGGGAATGAAGATCGCGAGGCTGACCAGATAGGAGGTCAGGGCGAGCTTCAGCGCGATCGGATCCTCGTGGAGGCTCGCCGCGATGCTCGGCAACGCCGTGGCGATCACCGTCGAATCGGTGTTCTCCATGAACAGCGCTGTGGCGACCGTCAGGGGGACGATCCAGAACGGTCTTTGAGCGGCGGAGGACATCACGGGACAGACGCGCGTCGCGCCGTGCCGGTTGCACGGCGGAAGCGCCGAACTCGCATCCGCGTGTTTCGCGAATGTATCTATCTTGCAACAGAAGGTGCGCAGGTAGGCGTTGGCACCTTTTGCAAGCGAGACCCAATGGCTACGTTTGCTTCACGCGGCCGTGAGATCGGTCTGTGAAGAGGTTTCGTCCCTGGGACGGGCCGCGAGGAGTTCGATGCCGTCCAGCCCCAGCAAGGCCCGCTTCCTGCCGCGGATCGCCGCCGGCGTCGCCCTGTTCTCGATGGTGGCCGCCTGCGGCACCGTTCTGCTCAACGATCGCGGTTCGCTGACGCGCTACGACCGCCTGAAGGCGAGCGATCAGGTCGCCTCCGCATCCCGGATCTACGTGGACCGGCCCGCGCTGGCCCGGGCCCACACGGTACGCATCATCCCGACGGCGTTCCACGCCGACGTGGCGGGCGCCGGTCCGCTCACGCCCGTCGAGCGGCGTCTGATCGCCAACGCGGCCGACCGGGCGCTCTGCTACGATCTGTCTCTGAAGTACGACATCGTGTCGGGGCGCGACGCGGATCTCACCGTCCGGGCGCAGGTGACGCGGGTCGATCCGACGGATCTGCTCGGGGCGGGCGCGACCATCGCGGGCTCGGCCGGCGTCACGGTCGCGTCGCAGTTCGGGCTGAGCGCGGCCGAGGGGATCGGGCGCATCCCGATCCCGCGCATCCCGATCGGGCTCGGCAGCCTCACCGTGGAGGCCGAGGCGCTGGATCGCCGCCGCGAGCAGCGCGCCGCCATGGTGTGGGGCGGGGCGGCCAATTCCTTCACCAGCCAGCCGCGCTTCTCCCGCGCCAGCGACGCCTACGACCTCGCGGGCGAGTTCGGGCAGGATTTCGGCTACATGCTGGCCACCGGCGACGACCCGTTCACGGCGCCCAACACGCTGCCGACCTGGGATCGCATCCGCATCACGACCCTCGGAGAGGCCCCCCTCGACCCGGATTGCGAGGCGTTCGGCCGGGCACCGGGGATCGACGGCATCCTCGGCGATTATATCGGCCTGCCGCCCGAATACACCGACAAGGGACCGGGCGCCCCCGCGGTGCACTGAGCCGCCGATCGGAAAAAACCCGTGAGCCATGCGTGTTTTCGCGTTGCGCCGCGGCATGCGCGCATTGGCGCCATCGTGGGCACCGTGATACTGGCACTTGCCAACCCGATCCCGCTGCGCGCCCCCAAAACGCGCCGCCGTCCGAGGAAAGTTGGCACATGGCCCGAGTAGAAACCGCATCGATCATCGAGGGCCTGACCTTCGACGACGTGCTCCTGCGGCCAGCCGCCTCCTCGGTGATGCCGACCGAGGTGAGCGTCGCCTCCCGGCTGACCCGCACCATTCCGCTGAACCTGCCGATCCTCGCCTCCGCGATGGACACGGTGACCGAGGCGCCGATGGCCATCGCCATGGCGGCCAATGGCGGCATGGGCGTCATTCACCGCAATCTCGAGCCGCCGGAGCAGGCCGAGCAGGTCCGCCTCGTCAAGAAGTACGAGTCCGGCATGGTGATGAACCCGATCACCATCCACCCGGACGAGACCCTGGCCGATGCCTTCGAGGTGATGAAGCGGAACCGGATCTCCGGCATCCCGGTGGTCGAGCGCGGGCCGAACGGCTCGCGGGGCAAGCTCGTCGGCATCCTGACCAACCGGGACGTGCGGTTCGCCACCAATTCCGCCCAGCCGGTCGCCGAGCTGATGACCCGGGACCGCCTGATCACGGTCCGCGAGGGCGTGACGCAGGACGAGGCCAAGCGGCTGCTGCACCAGTTCCGGATCGAGAAGCTTCTGGTCGTCGACGACCATTACCGCTGCATCGGCCTGATCACCGTCAAGGACATCGAGAAGCGCGTCACCTACCCCTTCGCCGTGAAGGACGAGCAGGGCCGCCTGCGGGTCGCGGCCGCCACCACCACGGGCGACAGCGGCTTCGAGCGGGCCGAGCGCCTCATCGATGCCGGCTGCGACGTGATCGTGGTCGACACCGCGCATGGCCACTCGATCAAGGTGCTCGATGCCGTCGCCCGGGTGAAGCAGCTCTCGAACGCCGTGCAGGTGGTGGCCGGCAACGTCGCCACCCGCGAGGGCGCTCAGGCGCTGATCGATGCTGGCGCGGACGCCATCAAGGTCGGTATCGGCCCGGGCTCGATCTGCACGACCCGCATCGTGGCGGGCGTCGGCGTGCCGCAGCTCACCGCGCTGATGGAGGCGGTCGAGGCCGCCGCCGATGCCGATATCCCGGTGATCGCCGATGGCGGCATCAAGTATTCCGGCGACCTCGCCAAGGCGATCGCAGCCGGTGCCTCGGTGGCGATGCTCGGCTCGCTGCTCGCCGGCACCGACGAGGCGCCGGGCGAGGTGTTCCTCTACCAAGGCCGCTCTTACAAGTCGTACCGGGGCATGGGCTCGGTGGGCGCGATGGCGCGCGGATCGGCGGACCGCTACTTCCAGGCCGAGGTCAGCGACACCCACAAGCTCGTGCCGGAGGGCATCGAGGGTCAGGTGCCCTACAAGGGCCCCGTGGGCAACGTCCTGCACCAGCTCGCCGGCGGCCTGCGCGCCGCCATGGGCTATGTCGGCGGGGCGACGATCCCGGATTTCCAGGAGCGCGCGCGCTTCATCCGCATCACCAATGCCGGCCTGCGCGAGAGCCACGTCCACGACGTGACGATCACGCGGGAGAGCCCGAACTATCCGTCGCGGACCTGAGCTTTGGGAGGCGGTGATGGTCGCACCTTGGCCTTTGAGTCGCCATGCAGCCGTCTTCGACGCACCGCGCGAGGACGCCGGCGCGCGGGCCGAGGCCAGCGCACGGCATCGGCGCGAGGATGAGGTTCGGGAGACGAACGATCTGTCGGGTATGGATGCCCTGTCGCTCGTACGGAGCATCCGGGCTCAGGCGCTGCAAAACCCGTCTCCCGATAGTACTGCGATGATCCGCGCCGATCGCGACGGACGATGATCGTCGTCGATGCCTGCGTGGCAGTGAAGTGGTTCCTCCCGGAACCGCTCAGCGACATCGCGGACCGAATTCTGCTGGAAGACGAGGTTCGGATCGCCCCGGAGCACATTCTGGTGGAGGT
Organism: Methylobacterium guangdongense; assembly: GCF_038442355.1. Lineage (NCBI taxonomy): Bacteria > Pseudomonadati > Pseudomonadota > Alphaproteobacteria > Hyphomicrobiales > Methylobacteriaceae > Methylobacterium > Methylobacterium guangdongense. The sequence goes on along the minus strand of NZ_JBBXMX010000001.1, from coordinate 120,553 downwards.
CGGAAACACGTTGCTGAAAGCCCATCGGGCCCATGCAATCACCCTGGATCACGCACGGGATGCGGTTGCGGCCTTGAGCAGGCTGATACAACTTCGCCCCGTCCGGGAAATCGCGGATGCTGCTCTGCAACGCGCCAACGCCGTCGGATGTACGAACTATGAGGCGCTCTACGTGGCGGCCAGCGAGCGTTGGGGTGCGGCCCTGGTCACCGCTGACGCCAAGCTGGCGCGGCAACTTCGCATGGCGGGCTGGAGCGGAGATCTCCGTCTCCTCGAGAGCTGAGCCGTCCGTGCTCGACAAGGCTACCCGCCGATCGCTGATATCGGACCGGCCAGGAGATATTCGATGCGCACGCTGATCGTCGGAGCCGGCGCGACCGGCGGGTATTATGGCGCGCGGCTCACCGAATCCGGCGCCGACGTGACCTTCCTGGTCAGGCCGGCGCGGGCGGCCAAGCTGGCGGCGGACGGGCTGAATGTCCGCTCGCCGCTCGGCGACCTGCACATCCCCAATCCGCCCACCGTCACGGCCGACCGGCTGGCGGAGGCCGGCCGGTTCGACCTCATCCTCCTGTCGTGCAAGGCCTACGACCTCGACAGCGCCATCGCGGATCTCAGCCCCGCTGTCGGCGCTAAGACGGCGATCCTGCCCGTGCTGAACGGTCTCGCTCACCTCGACGCCCTCGATGCCCGGTTCGGCGCCGAGCGGGTCCTCGGCGGCTCCTGCGCCATCGCGGCGACCCTCGCGCCGGACGGCACGATCCGTCACATGAGTGAATTGTGCAGCATCACCTACGGTGAGCGGGACGGATCGCGCTCGGCCCGGATCGAGGCGGTCGACGCCCTGATGCGCGGGCTGAAGTTCCAGCCGCGGCTGAGCGAGTCGATCCTGCTGGAGATGTGGGAGAAGTGGGTCTTCCTCGCGACGCTCGCGGGGGCCACGACCCTGATGCGCGCTGCGGTCGGCGACATCGTGGCGGCGCCGGGCGGCCCGGAGCTGATGGCGGCGCTCCACGGCGAATGTACCGCGGTGGCCTCGGCGAGCGGGTACGTGCCGCGGGGTATGGTGGCCGAGCGGGCGCGGGGGCAGCTCACGGCCGCCGGCTCGACCTTCACGGCCTCGATGCTGCGCGACATCGAGAACGGCGGGCGCATCGAGGCCGATCACGTGATCGGAGACCTGATCGCCCGCGGCCGCCGGCTCGCGCCGGAGGCGGGGTTCCCGTTGCTCACGCTGGTCTATACCGGCCTCAAGGCCTACGAGGCGCGGCGGGCGCGGGAGACGGCCTGAGCCGCCGATCCTAGTACCGGCCGGGCGGCGGCGCGGGCGGATTGCCGTATTCCAGCTGCGTCTTGGCATCGACGGGCCGGCGCGGCGGCGGGGAGAAATCCGGTTGGGCAGCCGGGGCGCTGGCACAGGCGGCCAGCGAGGCCGCGACCAGGGCCGCGAGGGCGACGCGAACGGTTGACGAAACAGACGACGTCATGGGCGAAAGGCCTTTCGGAACGCAGCCGGCGTCGAACCGCCCTGGCCCGGCGCCGCTGGATGCCATACGACACGTAGCGGCTCACCGAGCGGGCCGCCCGTCGCAGGTTCTGAGCCGGGATCGCGCCCGAAGCTCGGCCGTAAGATGGCGGCATCGCGCGCCAAGCGTGGCCGTTTCGCGACGGCGTCGACTCATTCCAAAGGAACAGACCCCTGACACCCGCCGCTCGCTGCTCCGCCGCCATCGAGGTGCTCGCCGATATCGCCGAGCGCCGTCGCCCGGCCGCCGACGCCCTCAAGGATTGGGGGCTGGCGCACCGGTTCGCCGGATCGGGCGACCGGGCCGGCATCGCCAGTCTGGTCTATGACGCCCTGCGGCGCCGGTCGTCGGCGGCCTGGATCATGGGGTCCGACGCGCCGCGCGCCGTGCTGATCGGGGCGCTGCGACTGCAACAGGGACTCGCGGCGCATTCCGTTGCGGCCCTGTTCTCGGGCGAGCGCTTCGCACCGGAGCCCCTGACCGCCGACGAGCGCGCGCGGCTCGACACCGCGACGCTTGAGGATGCGCCGCCCGAGGTGGCGGGCGATGCCCCCGCCTTCGTTCTGCCGGACCTCGCAGCCACGCTGGGCGACGATCTCATTCCGGAATTGAAGGCGCTCGCCCGCCGCGCGCCCCTCGACATCCGCGTCAACACCCTGCGCGGCCCGCGCGGGGAGATCCTGCCGGCGCTCGCAGCATACGGCGCGGAGTCGACGCCGCATGCGCCCCACGGTCTGCGGATCCCGATCGGAGCGGATGGGCGCGGCCCCGCGCTCCATGTGGAGGCCGAGTTCCTGGAGGGCTGGTACGAGATTCAGGACGAGGGCTCGCAGCTCGCGGCTTTGCTCGCCGCGCCGCGGCACGGCGAGACCATCGTCGATCTCTGCGCGGGCGGCGGCGGCAAGACCCTGGCGCTCGCGGCCGAGACCGGGAACGGCGCCCGCCTGATCGCCACCGACGGCGATCCGCGCCGCCTCGCACCGATCCACGAGCGCCTGCGCCGATCGGGCGCCGCGGCTGAGGTGCGGACCCCGCGCAGCGGCAAGGCCCGGGCCGACGTGCTGGAGGATCTCGACGGCACCGTCGACCGGGTGCTGGTCGACGCCCCCTGCACCGGCTCCGGGACGTGGCGGCGCAACCCCGACGCCAAGTGGCGGCTACGCCCCGGCAGCCTCGCGTTGCGGACCGCCGAGCAGGCCCAGGTGCTCGACCGGGCGGCGCGGCTGGTCCGGCCGGGCGGCCGCATCGTCTACGTCACCTGCTCGCTGCTGAAGGCCGAGAACGACGCGGCGGTGGCGGGCCTCCTCTCGCGCTGGCGCGGGCGGTTCACGGTGGTGCCGGCCAACGATGTCCTGTCGACGGGGCCTGTCTCGCTGGGCGAAGCGGTCCGAACGACCACCCACGGGATCCAGATGAGCCCGCACCGGACCGGCACGGATGGCTTCTACGTCGCGGTGATCGCCGCGAACGGCTGAGACGGGCGCTTTCGGGACCCCATCGCCCCCGGCCGCGTTGCACCCGCTGTCCCGATCGATCCCCATCCCAGGAGTCGTCCTTGCGCCTGGACCGTCGCCTCCTGCTCGCCGGCCTCGGAAGCCTCGTCGGCCTGCGGCCCACCGAAGCCGCGACGGACGGACCGCCGGAACCCGCGCCGCACGAGGCGATCAAGGCTCTGCCGCGCACCTTGCCGGGGGCCGACCTTCAGGTGATCGACCTGTGGACCGGGGATCCGCCGGGCGGCGGCCGGGGACCGGATGCGCAGGGCTATCGCTACGTCGAAGGCCCGATGGGCGACATCACCCGCGTGGCGCGGCCCTGCCTGCTGGTGATGCGGCCGGCCAACGCGAACGGCGCCGCGATGATCGTAGCGGCCGGCGGCGGTTACGAGTTCATCGCGATCGGCAACGAGGGTGTCCCGGTGGGGCGCGTGCTCAACGCCGCCGGCATCACGGTCTTCCTGTTGATCTACCGCCTGCCGGCCGAGGGTTGGGGCTCGGGTCCTGATGCGCCGCGCCAGGACGCCCAGCGCGCCCTACGGCTGGTCCGGTCCCGGGGCACGGAATTCGGCATCGATCCAGACCGCGTCGGCGTTCTGGGCTTCTCGGCCGGAGGTCATCTGATGGGGGAGACTGCGGTCGGCAGCGCGCAGAATCTCTACCCGGCCGAAAACCCCGTCGATGCCATGCCGGTGAGACCGACGCTCGCCGGGTTGATCTACCCGGTCATCACCATGCGCAAGCCGTTCGACAAGACGCATACCCGGCGGATCCTCGTCGGCGATGACGTGACGGCGCTCGAGATGAAGACCTACTCGGTCGATCTCCAGGTCGGGCCGGAGACGCCGCCGACCTTCCTGGCCCAAGCGATCGACGATCCGGTCGCGGTGGCCGACCATCCGCTGCTGATGTTCGCCGCCCTGCGCAAGGCCCGGGTCCCGGCCGAGCTGCACCTATTCGAGCGCGGCGGCCATGGATTCGGGTTGGGCGCGCCCGGCACGCCGGCGGCGGCCTGGCCCGGATTGTTCCTGGCCTGGATCCGTCTCCACGGCTTCCTGCAGCGCTGACGCCTCAGCCGCCGCTGGCGATCACCCGGTGCAGCTTGGCGACCTTCGGGCGGCTGGTGCGGAACTGGCCCCGCTCGACCGACACGAACACCACCGCCGCGATGGCGAGGGTCGTGAGCCACCAGATGGCGGTCAGCCCGACGCTGAGGCATGCCACCGTGAACGCGGCCGCGAAGCAGCCCATCGCGCCGGGGACCAGGGCCGGCCCGTCGCGCCCGGTCCGCCGGACCGAGGCGTAGAGCGCGAAGGCGGCCGCCAGCGCCCCCACGATCCCGAGCTCATACCAGAACTCGAACAGGGCGGTCGTCGGCGCGTTCAACGGCAGGAGACCGACCAATCGGCCGCGCAGGGCGGTCTCGAAGCCGTGGCCGGTGATGAGGCGTACCGGATCGGTGGTCACCACCTTCTGCCAGCTCTTGAGGGACAGCACGGTCGGCGCGAGCGGCCCCAGCACGGCGGATGCGACAGGCCGCGCGAGGAACGGCAGCAGCGGTGCCGCGGCGAGCAGGGCGGCCGACACGATCGCGGTCAGCTGGACACCGAGCTTCTGCCGGTAGCTCGTCACCGCGAAGGCGACGGCCCCGACCGCCAGGGCGGCGATCTGCGTCGCGTCCGGCTGCACGGTGAGCGCCAGGGCGACGAGGAGAGCGAGCGCCAGCGCCTCGCGGTCGCGGCGGCGGGACCGCAGCCACGCCAGGGCCGGCCAGACCAGCAGGATCAGCAGCACCAGCCCGCGATCCAGGGCGCCGTCATCCTCGGTGCCGGGGGGCGCCATGTGGGCACCGAACAGACCGAGCACGATCGCCACGATCGCGCCCGCCACGACCCCCAGCGGCAGCAGGTAGAGGTTGGCCGAGCGCATCCGGTCGGGCAGGGCGAGGTAGCCCAGCAGCGCGAGCCCGATCGTGGCCGCGAGGTTGACAAGCCGCTCCAGGGCCGGCCCGAGGAACGGCGTCCAGGTCAGCGACAGGGCCGACCACAGCACCACCAGCATGCCGGCCAGGAAGGCGGGGGCGGTGAGAAGGCGGTGGACGGACGGACGGACCGGCCGCTGCCGCCGGTCGATCACGCTGGCGATGATCAGCAGGATGACGGCGATCGGCGCGAGGATCACGGAGGCGCGCCGGGCGACCTGCGCGAGGACGGGGAGCACCACGAACAGCCCGAAGAAGCCCAGGCGCCGCAGCAGGGCTGCGGCGTCGAGCGCCGGATCGGCGATGGCAGAGTTCGACGCGCGCGGCATCCTGCGCCTTCTACCGGACCGGAACGGCCGGTTCTGTGCTCGATACGCAAGGCTTGCGCAAGTCGCTGTAGACGCGGCGCCACACCCGGCGCCGGGCTTGCGCCGTCAAGCGACGGTGGCGGTCTCGCGCGGGCGCCGCCGCAGCGTCCGCCGCCCGAGATCCGAAACGATCCGCCAGCCGCCCCAGGCGGCGAAGAATCCGATCAGGCCGGCCGCCAAACCGTCAGCCGTGGTCGGGATGGCCGGGCTGAAATCCCGATACGCCGCCTCGGCGACCGGGACGTCGGGATCGCGCAGCATCGCGACGACGCGGCCCAGCGGGCTCGTCGCGGTGGCCAGGGCCTGCTGCTGCGCGCTCAGGCGGGCGAGGCGCGCGATATTGGCCTGCGCCGCAGCCCCACGGCGGGCCACGAGCTGATCGGGGTTGCTGCGCAGGCGGTCGACGGCGCCGTCCCGGGTCGTGCCAGAGGCCTGCGCGTCGGATTCGAGCACCGCCACCTGACGGCGCAGCTCATCGGCGGCGCCGCCGAGGCGCTGGGCATATTGCTGCGCAAACTCGGGCGCCTGCGCGGCGATCGCGCCGCCGAGGAGGCCGAGGGCGAGCCCGAGGGTACGGAACACGCGAAACACGTCAGGCCTCCCTGAGGCGGATTGGGCTTCGAACACTGAGCACGCCGGGCGCGGCGATTCCTACCGCCCTCACGCGGGAAGCGTCAGCAGGCCGGCCTGACCGTCACCGCAGCCGAACAGCAACCGGCCGCCGCGGCCATCCCAGGTGAGCGCCGTGACCGCGCTGCCGGGAACGGACGGGCGCACGAGCAATTCCGCGGCATCGGTGAACCGGACCAGCAGGATGCAGCCGTCCTCGTAGCCGATCGCCAGCACCGGCGCCTTGGGGTGGAACGCGACCCGCGACACCCGGGCGGGGCGGACGCCGCATTCCCGCGGGGGCTTGCCGGTCGGCCCCTCCTTCGAATCGAACGGCCAGACGATCGCCGCCTCGGCGCCGCCGGTGGCGAGCCAGTGCCCGTCCGACGACCACGCCACCGAGCGGACCTTGCCGGGATAGCCCGACATCCGCATGTGGCCGCGATCCGGCTGGAGCCGCCAGCCGTGCAGGGCATTCTCCTGCATGGTGGTCACGACGAAGCGCCCGTCCGGCGACCACGTCACGTCGATATGCGAACCCTTCCATTCGATCACCTCGGCGGGTGTTTCGAGATTGGGGTACCAGAGGCTGACGCCGTTGTAGTGGGCGATCCCGAGGCGGTAGCCCTTCGGCGCGAAGACGAGCCCGCGCCCCGTCGAGGGCCCCTGGAAGGTGCGTTCGCGGCCCTTGGCATCCCGCGCCACGACGGTGCGCCCGGCCGACCACGCCACGGCGCCGTCCGGATGGAGCGCAAGGGCGTCGATCCACGCCCCGTTCTTGGCGGCGCCGAGCTGTTCCAGGGTTCCGTCGGCCCGGATCTCGACCACGCGGCCGTCATCGCCGCCGGTGAGCAGGCGCGCGCCGCTGCCGGCCGCCACGAGGATGCCGGCTTCGGGATGTGCGGCCAACCGCGTCAGGCCACCGTCCCGCGCCAACGCGACCGTGCCGTCGCTCAGCGCCAGCGCCGGCACGTCCTTGAGGAAATGGGCCGCGATCACGTGGGCGCCGGGATCGAGCGCGGCGACGTGCTGGGTGAGGGAGGGGTGGCTCAAGGTGCTGCTCATGGGGCGGGGACCTTCGCGGCAGGCGGCCTCGCGCGCAAGACCAGGACAGCCGTGATCAGCGCCAGGCCGCCCGAAAGCGCCGCCGGCGCGATCAGCGCGTACAGGGAGAACAGCGCGTAGCCGTGCGCCCCGAGATACGCCCCCAGCAACAGGGACAGCCAGACCAGCCCGTCGCCGACCCAGCCGAGCGGATCGCCGGTACGGGTCAGCGCCTGGGCGATCTTCTGGCCGAGGCTGAACAGCGCGCCGGTGACGAAGGTGGTGCCGGCGCGGAATCCCTTGACCTGCGCCAGCACCGCGTTCTGGGAGCCCATCGCCACGGCGACGAAGAAGGCGGCGAGCCCGAGTTCCGGCGATTCGAGGCCGAGCCCGAGGCCGCCGAGGATCAGGAGCGATTCGTAGCCGAGCACCGCAGGCGTGGTCCAAGGGGGCGGCACGAGGATCGCGAGCCCGCTGCCGAGCACCGAGCCCGTGAGGAACGCAAACAGCAGGATCGCCGGCAGCACCATCCGGTGCAGCTCGGCTCCCGCCCCGAAGACCGCGAGCTGCGTGGTGTTGCCGCTCATGAACGAGGTGTAGAGCCCGCCGAGCCGCACGAAGCCGAGGGCGTCCACGTATCCGGCCAAGCCCGTCAGGAGGAGGCCTAGCCCGAGCTGAAATCTCCGGCTCACGATCCCGCCTCCTGCTCCGACTTCGGTAAGCTTCCGTTAACCAATTGGCCGGCCTCGTTCACCCGCTTCGAGGGGCAGTTAACGGGACGCTCACCAAACCCGTGCAATTCGATCGAAACAGGGTGAACGCCGTGTCGGGAGGGGCCGTTGCCCCTGCGATCCGGTCGAGGGACAGCAGGACCTCGTCGGGTGAGTGGGAGTAGCGTCATGGTTCCGTTCGCCGCCGCTTTTGTCTGCCCGTCGCTGCCTGTTCCGGACTCGGCCGCAGCCACGATCCTGATCGTCGAGGATGAGCCGACCGTCTGCGAGCTGGCTGCCGAAACGCTTCTCGATGCCGGCTATCGCGTGCTCACCGCCGCGGATGCGTGGCAGGCCGAGGCGATCCTGGCCAACGAGAGCGTCGATCTGCTCTTCACCGATATCGATCTGGCCCGCAACACGAATGGCCTCGCGCTCGCCCGCCGGGCGCGCCAGATCTGCCCGGATCTGCCGGTGGTCTACACATCCGGGGGCCGCGACGGTCTTCCGACCCGCGACTCCGTCTCCGGCTCGGTCTTCGTGCCGAAACCCTATCGCCCGAGCCAGCTCGTGGCGCTCACCCGCGACGCCCTGAACGCCGCGTTCCTTCACGCCTGAACGGATCTCCGAGGACCTTCGCCATGTGGCGCTTCCTTCCCGCCTTCGGTTTCGTCCTGGTGCTCTCGGCAGGGCCAGCCGGCGCGGCCTGCGATGTGAAGGGGGCCCAGATCGAAGAGGCCATCGCGGCCAAGAGCACGCTGAAGTCAGAGGCCAACGCCCAGCTCGTGCGCGATTTGCGGACGCTGCGCGACGCCGCGATCGTCCTGGAGACCTACAAGTTTCCCGGCGAGTGCGAGGTGCTGCTCGGGGTCGCCAAGTCGCTGATCGCAGACCCGGCGAAGACGATCGAGCAGGGTGGCGACACCGACGAGGACAAGGCCGAGAGCCTGAGCGAGGCGCGCGAGCCCAAGGAATCCGCCGCTCCGAAGGTGAAGTGATCGGCGCTCGGATTGCGCGGCGCTTCGGGGCGCGACGTCGCGAAGCGTCCGTCTAAATCGACCCGTGCCGCTGTCGCGGCGCTTGTCTTCTGAGTCCCGGATCAGGTTCCGCTGCCGCTCCACCCGTCCGGGAGAGGGCGCGCGTGATGGCATGGAGGCGCCGATTCCGCGTCGCGCGCCTATCCAGCCCCTTTGAAAGGCTGGTCTTCAGACCCCTCAGCGCTCCTCGCCGGCGCTCGCCCCGATCTTCGCCCGCGCGAGGGCCTTTCCGAGCTTGGCGGCGATCTGGTCGCGCAGCATGTCGGCCATCTCGATGTCGACCAGACGCCACGTGAGTCCGCGCAGCCGCAACCGGATGCGGGTCCGCGCACCGCGGGGGGCTTCGGGCGGGATCGGGATCACCACGGCGCGAAAGCCACGCATCTCCATCGCCATGTAGTAGGGCAGGAGCCGCCCGAAACCGCGGATCGCGAGCCCCTCCGGGCGCGTCCCGACCGGCCGCTCAAGATCGAGCTTGTCGGGCCAGCCGTTGGCGAGCAGGTCGATCACCGTGTCGGGGGTGATCATGGTCTCCGACAGGGCCAGCGCGAGCCCGTAAGCGGCGTCGCCGAGGCGCTGGCGGTCGCGCGGCTCGATATCCGGATCGCCCTCCGATGCGGTGCGCATCGCCGCCGTGATCTGTCGGACCAGGGACAGGCGGAGCGTCCGGAAGTTGACGTGGTTGTCGATGTAGGCGGTATCGTGCCGGCGCACCGCCTGCGCGAATTCGTAGAGCGACCAGAGCGGACTCATCGTGTAGGCGAGCCACGCGAGGGCGAGCGCGAGCGGGATCGCCAGCCAGCGCATGACTCAGGATTCCGGCCGACGACGCGTCAACGCGCGTCCGCCCAGCGTTCGAGGCCCGAGAACGCCGCCACCACCCGCTCGTAGACCGGGCGCTTGAACGGGATGATCAGCTCCGGCAGCTCGGCGAAGCGCGCCCAGCGCCACGCATCGAACTCCGCCTTATGGGCGCCCCCGCCCGGATGGAGCACGTCGATCTGATCCTCCCGGCCCTCGAAGCCGAAGGCGAACCATTTCTGGGTCTGGCCGCGATAGCGCCCCTTCCAGGCCTGCTTCATCACGTCGGGCGGCAGGTCATAGGGGAGCCAATCCGGGATCTCCGCGAGCTTGCGGATCGCCTCCGCCGGGACGTTGGTCTCCTCGTAGAGTTCCCGGAGGGCCGCGGCCTCGGGATCCTCGCCTGGATCGACCCCACCCTGCGGCATCTGCCACATGTGCGGTCCGGCGACGTGTTCGGGGCCCGCGTCCTTGGTCCGGCGGCCGACGAAGACGCCGCCCGATCGCGCGATCAGCGCGATACCCACGCAGGGGCGGTAGGGCAGGCTGCCCGGATCCGGATGTGTCGTCATTGGCCCGACCATAGGTCAGCCCCGCGGGCCGCGGCAACGCCGCCATGGTCCTGAAGACGCCATACCGGTGCGAAATCGAGTGCGGCCCGCGTGCGATACGTCCGCACTCAATCGGCCGTTGAAACGCGCTTGTCGCGCGCCCCGCGCAGCGCGACGCTCGCCGGGACGAGGCGCAAGCCGCGGGCATCGAGGTCCCGCGCCCAGCGCGCGATTCGATCGACCGTCAGCGCGGTGCCGCTGGCCGAGACGAGGGCGAAGCCGTTGGCGCGCGCCCGCGCCTCGGCCTGCGCCAGGGCCGCGTCGATCGCGTCGGCCCGGGGCGTCGCGTCGAGGACGATCTCGGCCCGGGCGATGGGCGTCCGGGTCTTGTTGGCGGGCGCGTTCGCCGGCTTCGGGCCCGTGCCGTCGTCGAGGAAGCCGAGGCCGCGGGCGCCGATCTCACGCAGGATCGGCTCGAAGGCTGCGTCCGCCATCAGCTTCGAGCCCATGAAGTTCACCACGCCGACATAGCCGGGAAAGCGGGCTAGCGCCCAGGCGAGGCGGTCGGCATTCTCGGGGCCCTTCAGGGCGGTGAGCAGGCTCTGCGGTCCGGGGTCGCTGTCCGGGTAGTCGAACGGCTCCATCGGCAATTGGAGGAAGACCTCGTGCCCGGCATCGCGGGCCCGGGCCGCGGCGCGCTCGGCCTCGCTGCCGTAGGGAAGGAAGGCGAGGCTGACGGAGGCCGGCAGGCGGACCGTGGCGCCGGCTGTGGCGGCTTGGCCGACCCCCAGGCCGGTCACCACGATGGCGATGCGCGGGCCCGTGCCGGGTTCCTCCGTGCGGGCGTAGACGTCCAGGGCGCGCACTCGGCCCTCACCGAGCTTCGGCATGATCCCGTGCCGGCTTGTCTCGCTGATGCGTGGATCCGGGGCGGCGGCCAGACGGGGTGCGCTCGGAGGCGGGACACGAATGACGACGGCGTCGGTCGGGCCGGAGCCCAGCGGACGCACCACCGTGACGCCCGATGCGGTTTCAAGCTCCTCGGCGCTGCGCTGGAGCTGTCCCTGCCCGGGTGCCGTATTGGAGACCGCCGGCTCCGCGGCGGCGACCGTCGGAACGGTCGCGGCGGGCCGCGCCGGGGCGTCGCGGATCACGATCATGGCTTCGGCGTGCGGCTCGCCGCCCTGGGGATCGCCCAGCGCGACGATGAGGCCGAGCGCCGCCACGAGGGCGGCCGCGATCGCGCTCGCCGCAACCTTGGGACGGCGCATAGCCGCGACGATCCGGCCGAACCGCCCGCCGGGCTGGTCCGGCGCTCCGGCCTCCGGCACCCCGAGGGGGCGCGTGAGGATATCGTCGGTGGGTTCGGTCAAGCGGCGCTCGATGCGGGTCGCGATACCTGCCGCGCCGGGACGACGCGGATCCTGGCCGCCATTGCGGACCGGTATGGTTAACGATCCGCTAAGGTTTGCGTCCGGACACGAAAAACCCGCCCGGATACGATCCAGGCGGGTCCGTAGAGGGCTGTTTCAGCCTCTCGTTCTCAGTTCGGCATCGGCTTCGGCTGCTGCGTGGTCGGCGTGCCGTTGTTGGCGCCCTTCTGGATGCCATGCAGGAAGTCGACGGCCGAGATCAGCTGCTTATCCTTGGCCGGATCCGGCGGGACGTAGGCGGAGGAACCGCCCCGCTCGTCGGTATCCTTCTGCTTCAGGTGGCCCTTGAGGCCGGCCTCGCCCTTCGTCTCGTCCTTGCCCTTCAGCTCGTCCGGCACGTCCTGCAGCACCTCGACGTCGGGCTCGATGCCCTTCGCCTGGATCGAGCGGCCCGACGGCGTGTAGTAGCGCGCCGTGGTCAGCCGCAGGGCGCCGGAGCCGCCGAGCGGGATGATCGACTGCACCGAGCCCTTGCCGAAGGAGCGCGTGCCCATGATGGTCGCGCGCTTGTGATCCTGCAGGGCGCCGGCCACGATCTCGGAGGCCGAGGCCGAGCCGCCGTTCACCAGCACCACGACGGGCTTGCCCTTGGTCAGGTCGCCGGCCTTGGCCGAGAAGCGCTGCGTCTCGTCCGGGTTGCGCCCGCGGGTCGAGACGATCTCGCCGCGATCGAGGAACGCGTCCGACACCATCACGGCCTGATCGAGCAGGCCGCCCGGGTTGTTGCGCAGGTCGATGACGTAGCCCTTGATCTTGTCGGCCCCGATCTCGCTCGTGAGCTTGTCGATCGCGGCGCGCATGCCGTCGAAGGTCTGCTCGTTGAACTGCGTCAGGCGGATATAGGCGACGTCGCCGCCCTCGACCTTGGAGCGCACCGGCTTGATCTTGATCACGTCGCGGGTGAGCGTGACGTCGATCGGGTCCTTCGACTCCTTGCGGCTGATCTTGAGCTTGACGCTCGAGTTCACCGGGCCGCGCATCTTGTCGACCGCCTGGTTCAGGGTAAGGCCCTGGACCTGATCGTCGTCGATCTGGGTGATGACGTCGTTGGCGAGCAGGCCGGCCTTGGCGGCCGGGGTATCGTCGATCGGCGTGACGACCTTGATCAGGCCGTCCTCCATGGTGACCTCGATGCCGAGCCCGCCGAACTCGCCGCGGGTCGTGGTCTGCATGTCGCGGAACGCCTTGGCGTCCATGTAGCTCGAATGCGGATCGAGCGAGGACAGCATGCCGTTAACGGCCGCCTCGATCATCTTCGACTCGTCGGGCTTCTCGACGTAGTCGGTGCGGACCTTCTCGAACACGTCGCCGAACAGGCTCAGCTGGCGATAGGTCTCGGCCGAGGCAGCGATGGCGCGCGGCCCCGACAGGAAGTCGGTCTGGGTCGCCACCATGGAGGTGCCGGCGCCCAGGAAGGCGCCCAGCATGATCAGGGAAGTCTTGCGCATCAGCCGCGAACCTTCTCGCCAAGTACCGTATTATTCGGGCTCTTCGCCCACCACGGCTCCGGGTCGATGGAGCCGCCGTCCTTCTTGAACTCGACGTACAGGGAGGGATCGCTCTCGGACCCGCTGGAGCCCGCGCCCTTCTCGCCCATGCTGCCGACCGGCTCGCCCGCGAGCACGAACTGGCCGACCTCGACGCTGATCTGTTCCATCCCCGCGAGCAGGAGATAGTAGCCGTCGCCCGCGTTGATGATCAAGAGTTGGCCGTAGGACCGGAACGGACCCGCAAACTGCACCCAACCGTCGGCTGGTGAGGAGACCGTCGCCTTCGGACGGGTCGCAAACGACACGCCGCGGGTGGTCCCGCCATTGCCATCGGGCTGGTTGAAGCCCCGCGCCAACTTTCCGCTCACCGGCCGCGGCACTTCGCCCCGCGCCTCCGCGAAATGCACCTTTGGTGCCAGCCGCGCGGGGTCGCGGAAGCCGGCCGCGGCAAATCGCTCCTGCGTCGCCTTCACCTCGCGCTCGGCCGCCGCCTTGGCTTCCTCGGCGGAGCGCTTGGCTGCGGCGTCGGCAGCTTCCGTCCGGTCCATCAAATCTTTGAGACTCTTGGCTTGGGCACCGAGTTCGGCTGCGCGGCGCCGCTCGGCGTTGAGGCCGCTCTCGACCTCGGCTTGGCGGGCGCGCCGTGCCGCTACCAGGGCTTCGAGTCGCTGCTTCTCCCGCGCCCAGCCGGCGAGGTCGTTGCTCAGGCCTTCCTTGTCCTGGGCGATCAGGCCGCGCAGACGGATCATTTCCGCGAGATCGGCCGCCAGCGTATCGACCTCGCCGCGCAGCTCTGGCACCACGGCGCCGAGCAGCATCGAGGTGCGGATCGCCGCCAGCATGTCCTCGGGGCTCACCAGAACGGCGGGCGGCGGCCGCCGGCCCATGCGCTGGAGCGCGGCCAGGATCTCGGCGACGACGCTGCGCCGGGCCTGGAGCGAGCGCCGGATCGCGGACTCGCTCTCGCTCATGGCCTTCAGGCGCTCTTCGAGGCGGCTCAGCCGCTCCTCGGTCGCTTGCGCCTGCCGGCCGGCATCGAGGAGGGCCGAATCCAGCTTGGACCGGTCGGAACCGATCGCGGCGATCTCGGCCTCGAACTGCGTGCGCTGATTGGTGCTGGCCGCCAGGGCATCCTGGACGCGCTTGAGATTCTCGGCGCGGCGGTCGCGTTCCGCGTCGGCCTTCTGAGTCGCCTCGGCATCCGCGGGGGAGGGGGGCTCGGCGTGCAGTGGCGTGGTGAGGCAGGCGCCAGCCAGCAGGACGAGCGCGGCCAGCGCACACGGACTCCCGCCCAACCCCTTTATCCTGAGGTGCCGGAGCGCAGCGAAGGCCTCGAAGGAGCCCTCCGGAACACGCAGCGATCCCTGGAACCCTCCTTCGAGGCCCGCTGACGTGGTCACCTCAGGATGAGGCGGTGGGGTGGGATTGCCTGTCCTCAGCCGCCGGACGGCCTTCGTCCGCCGTGCCACAGAGCTCCGGAAGAGATCGATCCGCGCCACGACCCGTCAGCCCGCCTCGCCCCGGTGATAGGGGTGGCCGGCCAGGATGGTCAGGCTGCGGTAGATCTGTTCGAGGGCGAGCACGCGCACGAGTCCATGGGGCAAGGTCGCCGCCCCGAACGACAGGATCAGCTCCGCCTTCGTCCGAATTGAGGCGTCGAGACCGTCCGGGCCGCCGATCGCCACCATGAGTGCCGGCCGCGACGCATCGCGCCAGCCGGCGATCCGTTCAGCCAGAGCCTCGCTCGGAAGATCGGCGCGTCCGCGCTCGTCATAGGCGATGAGAACGCCGCCGGGCGGGAGGAGGGTGCCCAGCGCGGCCGCCTCCTCAGCGCAGCGATCGACGGCGCGCCGGGCGCGCGATTCCGGAATCTCGAGGCTGTCGCAGGCGGGGAAGCCAAGCCCGCGGCCCACTTGCGCGGCGCGGTCGCGATATCGTGACGCCAACTCGCGCTCGGGTCCGGCCTTCAACCGCCCGACCGCCGCCAGCAGGAGGCGCAAAAGCCGGCCTAACCGACCGCGACGCCGACCGGCCGGTCCGCGCCCCACATCTTCTCAAGATTATAAAAGCCGCGCACCTCGGGCCGGAAGATATGCACCAGCACGTCGCCCGCGTCGATCAGCACCCAGTCGCAGGCTGGCATGCCCTCGACCCGGGCATTGCCGAAGCCCCGGTTCTTCATCTCCTGGATGAACTTGTCGGCGATCGAGCCAACGTGCCGCTGCGACCGGCCCGACGTGATGATCATCGTGTCGGCGAGCGACGTCTTGCCGGCCAGATCGATGGCGATCGTCTCCTCGGCCTTCATCTCGTCGAGGCATTCGAGGGCCAGAGCCTTGAGGTCGTCGGAGCGCGCCTGGCCGGGCTCAGCCGGGACCGGGGCGGGGGTGCGGATCGTCTCCGTGTGCGTGGTTTCGGGCAGCGTCCTGATTCCTCGTGGTGCCGCAAAGCCATTACGCCTCACGGGATCCTCTGAAATTGGCGGCTTCGGGCTGCGATTGCAACCGCGCCGGCGCCACGTCCTGTCCACGTCCCCGCATACCGTTACGGATCTCTGTCGACGACAGGCCTGAGCGGGGTCCGTGCAGGAAGGTCCAGGCGGGCGGGTGGCGCAGTGCGAGCGTCCGGGCGGACTCTTCGGGGATGCGCGCGGGCGCGAGGCGCCGCGCGGCCCGGGCGCTGAGCGGTGTCATGGTCGAGCCGGGCCGGTCGATCACCGCGATCGGCACGAGCCGCGCGATCTCCGGGAAGCCCTTCCAGCGATGGAAGGTGCCGAGCGAATCGGCGCCCATGATCCAGACGAAGTGGATTCCGGGGCAGCGCCGGGTGAGAAAGCGGAGCGTCTGCACGGTGAAGCGCACGCCGAGCGCGGCCTCGACGCCGGTCACCGCGATCCGGGGATGCCGGGCGATCCGGCGCGCCTGGGCGCAACGCTCCGCGACGGTCGGGAGCGCGTTGCGGCTCTTCAACGGGTTGCCCGGGCTCACGAGCCACCAGACCCGGTCCAACCCCAGCCGGCGCATCGCCATCAGGGTCACGTGGCGGTGACCGAGATGGGCGGGGTTGAAGGATCCGCCGTAGAGGCCGATCCGCATGCCGGGGGCGCTCGGCGGCAGATTCAGCCGCACGCCGGGCCTTGCGCCGCCGTCACGGACGGATCTGGCCGCTGCCGTGGACCCGGTACTTGAAGGTCGTGAGTTGCTCGACGCCCACCGGACCGCGGGCATGCATCCGCCCGGTGGCAATGCCGATCTCGGCGCCGAAGCCGAATTCGCCGCCATCGGCGAATTGGGTCGAGGCGTTGTGGGTCACGATCGCCGAATCGACTTCGGCCAGGAACCGGGCCGCTTCGGCGTCGTCCTGGGTGATGATCGCGTCGGTGTGGTGCGAGCCGTAGGTCTCGATATGCTCGATCGCCGCGCCGATCCCATCGACCACCCGGACCGCAATCACCGCGTCGAGGTACTCGGTGTGCCAATCCTCCTCCGAGGCTTCCGTCACTCGGGGATCGACAGCCTGGACGGCCGCGTCGCCGCGCACGGCACAGCCCGCATCGAGCAGGGCGGTCACGAGGGGCGCGAGATGCGTGTCCGCGCAGGCGCGATCGACCAGCAGGGTCTCGGCGGCGCCGCAGACGCTGGTGCGGCGCATCTTGCTGTTAAGCAATACGGTCCGCGCCATGCCGAGGTCGGCCCCGGCCGCGACGTAGACGTGGTTGATCCCGTCGAGATGGGCGAAGACCGGCACCCGCGCTTCCTGCTGGACGCGGGCCACGAGGCCGCGCCCGCCCCGGGGCACGATCACGTCGACGCAGCCGTCGAGACCGGCGAGCATCAGGCCCACCGCCGTCCGGTCGCGGGTCGGCACGAGCTGGATCGCGTCGGCGGGCAGGCCGGCATCGGCCAAGCCCAGGCTCATCGCCCGGGCGATGGCCATGGCGCTCCAGTGCGAATCGGAGCCGGCACGCAGGATCGCGGCGTTTCCGGCCTTCAGGCAGAGCGCCCCCGCATCCGCCGTGACGTTGGGTCGGCTCTCGAAGATCACGCCGATCACCCCGAGCGGCACCGCGATCCGCTCGATCAACAGGCCGTTCGGCCGCTCGATGGCGGCGAGCTGGCGCCCGACCGGATCGGCCAGCGATCCGATCTTCTCCACCGCGTCCGCCATGGCGGCGAGGCGGCCGGGATCCAGCGTCAGCCGGTCGATCAGGGCGGCGCTCTGGCCGGCACTGCGCGCGGAGGCCACGTCGCGGGCATTCTCGGCCAGGATCTCGGCCCGGTTCGCCCGCAGGCGTTCGGCGATCGCCTTGAGGGCGTTGTCCTTGGTCTGCGCCGAGGCCAGCGCCATCAGCCGGGCGGAGGCGCGGGCACGCCGGCCGATCGCCGCCATCTGCTCCGGCAGGCCATCGGCCTCGGCGAAGTCCGATCTCAGGTTCAGGACGGGCACGCTGGCGTCCTCAGTTCGCGACGGCCGCTCATCGGCTCGGCAGGATAGGGCGGCCGTCTTCGCACACCGTGCAGCGCGCCGACAAGTGTGCCGCAGCACGCAAGACAATACTATTTGTCGGCACCCGCACGGGCTGAATGCAGGTCGATCCAAACAGTCTTAGAACAAGGCCAAGTCGTCGCGATGCACCATCCAGGCGCGCCCGGGATAATTGAGCAAGTCCGGGATCCGCGCACTCGGATGACCGATGATCAGCGCAGCCTCGGCGCTGTCATAGGCGACGAGGCCGCGCCCGAGCGCTTGGCCCTCCGGGTCGCGGATCTCCACGGCGTCGCCGCGGGAGAAGTTGCCCTCGATCGCCCGGACTCCGACCGGCAGGAGGCTGGCGCCGCCCCGCAGGGCCTTCAGCGCGCCGGAATCGATCGTGAGCGTTCCGCGCGGTTCGAGGGAGCCGGCGATCCAGGTCTTGCGTGCTGCCGTCGGCGTGGAGCCGGACAGGAACCACGTGCAGCGCGCCCCCTCCCGCACCGCCTTCAACGGGTTCTTCCCGCGGCCGTCCGCGATCACCAGATGGGTACCGCCGGATGCGGCGATCTTGGCCGCCTCGACCTTGGTGCGCATGCCGCCCCGTGACAGCTCGGAGGCCGGCCCACCCGCCATCGCCTCGATCTCGGGGGTGATGCGCTCGATTACGGGCAGATGGCGCGCATCGGGATCGCTGTTCGGCGGCGCGGTGTAGAGGCCGTCGATGTCGGAGAACAGGACCAGCACGTCGGCGTCGATCATCGTGGCGACGCGGGCAGCCAGACGGTCGTTGTCGCCGTAACGGATCTCCGAGGTCGCGACCGTATCGTTCTCGTTGACCACCGGCACGGCACGCATCTCGAGGAGCTTCAGCACGGTCGCCCGGGCGTTGAGGTAGCGGCGGCGCTCCTCCGTATCCTGCGGCGTCACGAGGATCTGACCCGCCACGATGCCGTGATGGCCGAGCGCTTCGGCCCAATGCCGCGCCAGGGTGATCTGCCCCACCGAGGCGGCCCCCTGGCTCTCCTCCAGCCGCAGCGGACCGGGGGCTAAGCCCAGCACCGTCCGCCCCAGCGCGATGCTGCCGGAGGACACGACGAGCACGTCGACTCCGCGGGCGTGCAGTTCCGCGATATCCTCGGCCAGGGCGGCGAGCCAGGCATGCCGCAGCCGGCCGGCCTTGCGATCGACGAGGAGCGCCGAGCCGACCTTGATGACGATGCGGCGAAAATCTTCGAGGGCGGGGATCATGAGTCTGGCGAAACCGGATAGGTCTGCGCGGTTTGAACGAAGCGCGGTGGTTTGAACAGCCGCGGCGGGATTTGCGCTCCGATGAATCGGCTTACGTCCCAACAAGTCTTGGCCCCGGGATCAACCATGACGGAAAAATCGATCTGGACGCGTGAACGAAGGCCAGTCTGAACGATCGCGTGGTAGATAACTGTTCCTGCGTGCTGCCGGAGTCGCGCCCCAGCTCGCACCAGGGCTGATCGGCGCTACAGGATTGTCGCTACGGCAGGGTTTGCGTTGACGCGCATCAGTGCGTCTCGCGACGTATGGATCCGCGGGCGCATCGTCAGACGAGTGGATCGCAAGCGGCTTCGATGTCCGTGTGGATGAAGTCGTTGCCATTGTAGAGCAGCGATAGAGACCGGCATTTCGCCACCGCGTAGGCAAGACAGTCGCCGAAATTCAGTTGCGCCGCATTGCGGCGCCCCTTCCCATAGCGTGAAAAAGCAACCCCTGCGGCCTCGAACACGACATGATCGAAGGGTACGACCGAGACTGTCCCGATGGTCAGGAAACGATGGATGGCTCCGATCGCGCGCTCACCGAAGCGCCGTTCGAGAACGATCTGGGCTTCGACCAGCGTGGGCGCTCCGACGCATACGGGTCCGCGGGCCACAATCCGGCGAAATGCGGGAGCCTCTGCTTCCATCAGAAAGATCGCGACGATTGCCGATGTGTCGAGCGCGATCATGGCCATCGTTCAGATGGGAAGGCCATTCTCATCGTACATGTCGCGGTGATCGGCCGTCATGCCCGACGTCCGGAATGGTGCCAGCTCATGGGCAAGCGCCAGCAACTCGTCGTAGCGCTTCTGCTGCTCCTGCGTGAGCGGTGCAGACGGCTCGGTTGCAGCAAACTGTTCCGCGGCCAACGCATCCCGCGCGAAGCGAAGCGAATCGACCACCGCGGCATCGACCGTGACGCCGCGCCGCCGCGCGATCTGACGAGCGAGGTGCATCGCTTCGTCGCTTTCGACGACCAGCACATCCGTCATACCCACACCCTCGTGCAGATCGGCTGCTCGGAGCCTAAACGAATCGCCCTAGCCCGTCACTCACGGCTGCCAAGCCGCCACAGGCGCCTTGTCCGCCTCGGCGCTGGCGTCGATTTCGGCCTGGAGCGCCCGGAGCGCCTCCGGCACCCCCTTGCGGCTCGCCGAGGACAGGACCAGCGGCGCCCGTCCGGCGGCGCGCTTCAGCTTCGCCACTTGGCTCTTCAGCGTCTCGGCGTCGAGCGCGTCGGCCTTGGACAGCGCCACGATCTCGGGCTTCTCGGCCAAGCCGTTGCCGTAGGCCTCGATCTCGCCGCGGACGAGCTTGTAGGTCTTACCGGCATGCTCGGTGGTGCCATCCACGAGGTGCAGCAGCACCCGGCAGCGCTCGACATGGGCCAGGAACTTGTCGCCCAAACCCACTCCCTCGTGCGCCCCCTCGATCAGGCCGGGAATGTCGGCGAGCACGAATTCGCGCCCGTCCGAGCGGACGACGCCGAGGCCGGGATGCAGGGTCGTGAACGGGTAGTCGGCGATCTTCGGCTTGGCGGCCGTGACGCTCGCCAGGAAGGTCGATTTGCCGGCATTCGGCAGGCCCACCAGCCCGGCATCGGCGATGAGCTTGAGGCGCAGCCAGATCCACATCTCCTGGCCTTCCTGGCCGGGATTGGCGTGCTTCGGGGCCCTGTTGGTGGAGGTGGTGAAGTAGGCGTTGCCGAAGCCGCCGTTGCCGCCCTTGGCCAGCCGGATGCGCTGGCCCACCTCGGTCAGGTCGGCCAGAAGGGTCTCACCGTCTTCGGAGAAAATCTGCGTGCCGGCCGGTACCTTCAGGACCGTATCGGACCCGTTGGCGCCGTGGCAGTTCGAGCCCATGCCGTGCTCGCCCTTCTTGGCCTTGAAGTGCTGCTGGTAGCGGTAGTCGATCAGGGTGTTGAGCCCCTCGACGCATTCCACCCAGACGTCGCCGCCGCGGCCGCCATCACCGCCGTTCGGGCCGCCGAACTCGATGAATTTCTCCCGGCGGAACGAGACGCAGCCGGGGCCGCCGTCGCCGGAGCGGACATAAACCTTGGCTTCGTCGAGGAATTTCACGGTGCGTCTCTCATGGCATAGGGGCCGCCCGGAAGCGGCCCCGCGCAATATATGGGATGCGGGGCCGCCCTGCGTCGATCCGGACGATCAGGAGGCCAGCGCGAGATCCGGCACCGGTTCGGCCGCCGACTGGCGTCAGGCCCAGTCGGCACGCTCCAGCGCGAACCAGTCCAGCTGCCGGTCGCAGCCCCGGGCCGGGCTCGGCGTCGGCCGTCGTTCGGTCCAGCGGAAGCCGGACTTCGCGATCACCCGCTGCGAAGCACGATTCTCCGGCAGGGCACCGACCGTCAGCCGTTCCCCGCCCGTATAGGCGAAGAAGGCATGGACCAGGGCCTCGGCCGCCTCGCTCATCAGCCCGTTACCCCACCAGGGCCGGCCGAGCCAGTAGCCGAGATGCGGCCCCGTCTCGTCCCACGCGATGCCGATCAGGCCGATCAGGCTGCCGGGGCTCTCGCGCCGCGCCAGGGCGAGGGTCAGGCCCGTTCCGGCGCTGTTGGCGCCCCGGGCCTTGATGAGGAACGCATCCACTTCGCGCCGATCCAGCGGGTGCGGGATGTGGGCCGTCATCTCGGCCACGGACCGCTCGCCCGCCAGCGCCACGATGGCCGGCACATCCTTCGCGGTCGGCCAGCGCAGCCACAGCCGCCGCGTCTCGATCCGGAAGACATCGTCACGGGTCAGATCGGGGAACATCGTGTCCTCGCAGGGCGATGCGCCCGGCTCCGGGACACCGCCTCAAGACGACGAAGGGGAGGATGGTGTCCCATCCTCCCCGGGGTTCCGTCCGATCCGGCCCGTCAGGGGCTCGGCAACGACGTCTCCGGTCCGGTGTGGGACACCGGGCGGGACGCCAGCTTCGCCACTCCGGGCGCCCGCCTCTTATTCCGCAGCCTCGGCCAGCGGGGTTACACCTACGAAAGCGCGCCCGCGGCGCGTCTCGAAGCGGACATGGCCCGGGACCAGCGCGAAGATCGTGTGGTCCTTGCCCATGCCGACATTGGCGCCGGGATGCCATTTGGTGCCGCGCTGACGCACGATGATGTTGCCCGGAATGACGGCCTCCGAGCCGAACTTCTTGACGCCGAGGCGCCGGCCTTCCGAGTCGCGACCGTTGCGGGACGAGCCGCCAGCCTTTTTGTGTGCCATGGGATGAGCTCCGAATTCTGATCTGCTGCGATGCGGTCGCGGATCGGATCCTCAGGGACCCTGACGCGCCCAGCGATGAGCCGGCTTCAGGCCGAGATGCCGGTGATGCGCACCACCGTGTGGTCCTGCCGGTGGCCGCGCTTGCGGCGCGAGTTCTGCCGGCGGCGCTTCTTGAAGGCGATCACCTTCTTGTCGCGGCCATGGCGGACGATCTCGCCGGTGACGCTGATGCCCGACAGGGTCGGGGCGCCGACCTGGGTGGCGCCGGCGCCGTCGGCGAACAGGAGGACCTCGCCGAAGGTCACGGCCTCGCCGGCCTCGCCCGCGAGCGACGCGATGGTGATGGTGTCGTTGGCGGCGACGCGGTACTGCTTACCGCCCGTCTTGATGACTGCGAACATCGTTCTCTCGTGTTCTCGAACGGCCTCCGGGGCGGCTGCCCCTGGACCGGCTTCTTGTTTGAAGTCATTGAACGGGCTTGGCCCGGACAACGCGAAACGCGCGGACCCCTTTAGAGGCCGCGCGCCATGCCGGGTCAGTAGGGGCGGGCGGGCCGCGTGTCAATCCTGGGCCGTCCGCCTCAGCGGTAGGACGCGCCCGGCACCAGGACGCCCTTGGCGACGCTGCCCTGCGGCCCGAAGGCCGCCAGCGCGTTCGCGCACCACGCATCCCGGCCGACGGCGGCGAGCTGCTGGCGGACCTGCGTGGCGCGCGTGCGCAGTTTCTCCTGGAGCATCGGCTCCTGTCCGGTATTCACCCGGGCCGCCAGCCGCAGATTCGTGAGCTGGCCGGCCTTCATCTGCACGCCGGGGCAGGATTGCTCCGCGATGATCGTCGTGGTCGCGGCATCGGCGTAGTTGTCGAGGGGTGAAGCGGGTGCCGCCGGCGCCGGCGCCGCTGGGGCAGGCGCAGCGGGCACCTGCGCGACGGCCGGGCCGGCGAGGAGAAGAGCCAGAAGAATCGAGGCTGTCCGCATCGTGCGAGTCTCCGCTGTCGGGTTTGCGTTCCGCGTCCGGTCGCGAGGTCCGACGGCCCGAACCGGCCGCGCGTGGTCGCTCCGGAGAGAAGCCGACGATCGTGGCGCTACGGAGCCGCCTTGAACTCGCCCTCGATGCGCAGCGTCACCTCGTCGCCCAGTTGTGGCAGATAGGCGTTGATGCCGAATTCCGAGCGCTTGATCACCGCGCGCCCGTCGAACCCGACGGTGTAGCGCTGATCCACCGGGTGGATACCGGCTTGGTTGAACGTGGCGTCGATCGCGAACGGCCGGACGGTGCCGCGCAGATTCAGATCGCCGGTGATGCGCGCCGTGGTCGGGCTGGTCGGCTCCACCTTGGTGGCGGTGAAGCTGGCGGCCGGGAACTTGGCCGTGTCGAAGAAGTCCGGGGTCGCGAGCCGCTCATTCAAATGGGTGCTGCCGGTGATCACGCCGCCGAGCG
Source organism: Methylobacterium guangdongense (assembly GCF_038442355.1). NCBI lineage: Bacteria > Pseudomonadati > Pseudomonadota > Alphaproteobacteria > Hyphomicrobiales > Methylobacteriaceae > Methylobacterium > Methylobacterium guangdongense. The sequence goes on along the minus strand of NZ_JBBXMX010000001.1, from coordinate 97,079 downwards.
GCACGCTGACTGTGAGCTGGCTCTTCTCCGGAGCCTTCGGATCGAGGGTGAGGGTGCCCGTCACGCCGGCGAACTGGCCGTAATAGGTCGAATAGCCGAGATGCGAGACCGACCACGTGATCTTCCCGTGATCGGGATCGAGCACGTAGGCCCCCGGTCGCACCTGGGTCGGATCGGCGCTGGGCGCCACCGGAACGACCGGGGCGGGATCGTCCGCCGCCTGCGCCGGGGCGAGGGACAGAAGGCCCAGCAGGGCGAGAAAAGGCGCGCGCATGGTCGTCCCCCGGACTGAGGCCCTCGCGGCCGGACAAGCTCGGCCGACGCGGCGCCCCTGATTTCACGAAGTCCAGGCGGGCTCAAGCGTGTCTGGCGGAGCCACGCGCGCTTCTGTAGGCAATCCGCACCAGCGGGCAGGCGTGAAAATGATCGGAAAACTCAAGGGCATCGTGGATTCGTTCGGCGAGGATTTCGTGATCCTCGACGTCTCGGGGGTCGGCTACGTCGTGCATTGCTCCGCACGGACCCTCCAGCGCATGCCGAAGGTCGGCGAGGCGGCAGATCTCTCGATCGAAACCCATGTCCGCGAAGACATGATCCGCCTGTACGGCTTCCGCTCCGACGCGGAGCGCGAGTGGTTCCGCCTGCTGCAGACCGTGCAGGGCGTCGGCGCCCGCGTGGCCCTCGGGGTCCTCTCGGTGCTGGAGCCCGAGGCGCTGGCCGGCGCCATCGCGACCGGCGACAAGGGCGCGATCAGCCGCGCGCCCGGCGTCGGCCCCCGGCTCGCCGCACGTCTGGCGGCAGAGCTGAAAGACAAGGCGCCCGCCTTTGCCCCGATCGATCCGGCCCTGGTCGCCCTGACCGACGCCGTCGAGACTGGCACGACCGCCCGCCCGGTGGCCGACGCGGTGTCGGCGCTCGTCAATCTCGGCTACCCGCAGGCCCAGGCCGCGACCGCGATCGCCGCCGCCCTGAAAGAGGCCGGCCCCGACGCGGAAGCGAAGGTGCTGATCCGCCTGGGCTTACGCGAACTCGCCCGCTGACGCGACCCGCCGCGCCCGCCCGCGGGCCCGGACCGCTCCACACGGCAAGTCCTGTCCCTTGACCCGGCGCGAGCCGGGTGCCATCTCGGATGGAGACCGGTAAGATATTGAAAAGTCGCCACTTTTTAATTTTTCTAAACTGGCCGAACCTGAGTGGCGAGGCCCGCACGACGGGTTGCGCCGGGAAACGACGGGATCTGCGCGACGCATGATCGTCTGTTCTTGTAACGTCCTCTCCGACGGCGCCGTTCGGGCCTGTCTGGCACCCGGGCCCAGCTGTCCGCGGACGCCCGCACAGGTCTATGCCTGCCTCGGGTGCAGCCCGAAATGCGGGCGCTGCGCGCGGACCATCCGCGATATCATGCGCAGCGCGCTGGGCCAGGACGACGCACCGGAAAGCGGCCATTCCTGCTCAACGGCTTGCGCTCAAGCTTGCAGTTTGGTTTTATTCCAAACTGCGGATGAGGGAGTCGCTGCCTGACGTGACTACCCCCGCTCAAGAAAACGTCAAGGAGTTCGGGGGTCATGAAGGGCGACACTAAGGTCATCGAGTATCTCAACCGTGGCCTCCGCAGCGAGCTGACGGCGGTTAGCCAGTACTGGCTGCATTTCCGCATGCTGAATAACTGGGGTTACATCGATCTCGCCAAGTTCTGGCGCAAGGAATCGATCGAGGAGATGAATCACGCCGATCGGTTCATTGATCGGATCCTGTTCCTCGAAGGCTTTCCGAACCTGCAGGAGCTCGAGCCCCTGCGGATCGGCCAGAACGTCCAGGAGGTGATCGAATGCGATCTCGCGGCCGAGCACGGCGCGCGCAGCCTGTACCTCGAAGCCGCCCAGTACTGCGATTCGATCAACGATCGCGTGTCCATGCGCCTGTTCGAGGAGCTGGCCGAGGACGAGGAGGGTCATATCGACTTCCTCGAGACGCAGCTCGACCTGATCAAGCAGATCGGCCTGCCGCTCTACGCCCAGCGCCACATCGGCGGGCTTGAGCCGATCGCGCCCGAGAAGGATTGATCCCAGGCGGGCTCCGGCTCTGCCAGCGCTCGGCTCTAATCGTTCTCTTTTGTGAGCCGAGGCACTCTCTCATCCCCCTTGTGGGGAGGAGTCGGAGGCGGGGGTGGAGCAGGACGGGGCGTTGAGGTGCTGTCTGCACCACCCGCACCCCTGGCCCTTCCCCACAAGAGTGAAGGGAAAAGCGCTCTTTTCTCAGGACGTTGGTATTAGACCGGCACGTCTGGATCCGCTAGGCGTGAGGGAAGGGGGCCCGAAGCCGGCTCCCCGTCTGTCGGGATATGAGGCGATAACCGGGATGCGGCTCGTTGTGGTGGGCGCCGATGGGCGCATGGGGCGGATGCTGGTGCGGGCGGTTGCCGAAGCCGAAGGCTGCACCCTCTCCGCGGCGATTGAGCGACCGGGCTCACCCGCCCTCGGCCAGGATGCGGGAAGCCTCGCCGGCCTGTCGCCGCTGAACGTGCCCGTGACCGACAACCCCCTCGAAGCCTTTGCCGCCGCCGATGGCGTGCTCGATTTCACCTCGCCCGCGGCCACCATCCAGTTTGCCGAGCTGGCCGCGCAGGCCCGCATCGTCCACGTGGTCGGCACGACGGGCCTGTCGGACGAGGATCACGAGAAGCTGAAGGCAGCCTCGTATCACGCCCGCATCGTCCAGTCGGGCAACATGTCGCTCGGCATCAACCTGATGGCCGAGCTCGTCCGGCGCGTCGCGCAATCGCTCGGCGACGAGTTCGACATCGAGATCTGCGAGATGCACCACCGCATGAAGGTGGATGCCCCCTCGGGCACCGCGCTGATGCTGGGCGAGGCCGCCGCCGAGGGCCGCGGGGTGGATCTGAAGGCGGTCCGCGTCTCGACGCGGGACGGTCATACCGGCGCGCGCAAGCCCGGCGATATCGGCTTCGCGACCCTGCGGGGCGGCACGGTGGTCGGGGATCACAGCGTGATCTTCGCGGGGGCGGGCGAGAGCCTGACGATCAGCCACCACGCCGCCGATCGCGGTCTCTTCGCCACGGGGGCCGTCAAGGCCGCGCTCTGGGCCCATCCGAAGCCGCCCGGTCTCTACACCATGACGGATGTCCTCGGCCTTTAGACGGAGATCCCATGGAACGCCTCCTGGTCCTCACCCGGCATGGCCAGAGCGAGTTCAACCGCAGGAACCTGTTCACCGGCTGGCGCGATCCGGACCTGACCGAGCGCGGCATCGCGGAGGCCGAGGCGGCCGGCCGCAGGCTGAAACGGGAGGGCTTCTCGTTCGACGTCGCATTCACCTCCGGTCTGGTGCGGGCCCAGCGCACCTGCGCGCTCATGCTCGACGCGATGGGGCTCGCCGGTATCCCGGTGATGCGGGACAGGGCGCTGAACGAGCGCGACTACGGCGACCTCGCCGGCCTCGACAAGGATGAGGCCCGCACGCGGTGGGGTGACGAGCAGGTCCATCGATGGCGCCGGTCCTATGATGTGCGTCCGCCCGGCGGCGAGAGCCTGAAGGACACGGCCGCGCGGGTGTTGCCCTACTATATCGCGGCGATCCTGCCGCGGGTGATGCGCGGGGAGCGGGTGCTCATGGCGGCTCACGGCAATTCGCTGCGTGCCCTCGTGATGGTGCTCGACCGGCTCGACAGCGACGCCGTCGCCACCCTGGAGATCAGGACCGGCGAACCGCTGGTCTACCGGCTCGCCGCGGACACGACCGTCGCGGAGAAGCGCGTTCTCCCCCGGGACGACGCGGGCGGCTGAGTGGCGACGGAACTTGCGCCGGGCCTGATCCACCATCCAGGATTCCTCGATGCGGCGGCGCGCATCCGCCTCGCCGACGAGGTCGCGACGGTGCTCGCTGCGGCGCCGCCCTTCGTCCCGCGGATGCCACGCACCGACAAACCCTTCTCGGTGCGGATGTCGAATGCCGGGCCGCTCGGCTGGGTCTCGGACCGCGACGGTTACCGCTATCAGGCGGCGCATCCCGAATCTGGCCGGCCCTGGCCCGCGATCCCACCGACCGCCCTGGCCGCCTGGGACGCTGTGGCGCAATACCCCGCGCCGCCGGAGGCCTGCCTGATCAACCTCTACGATCCGGCCGCCCGCATGGGCCTGCACCAGGACCGGGACGAGGCGGATCTGTCCGCACCGGTCGTCTCGCTGTCGCTCGGAGCGCCCGCCCTGTTCCGCTACGGCGGCCTTCGGCGCACCGATCCGACCCGCTCGATCCGCCTGCTCGCCGGGGACGCCCTGGTGATCGGAGGTGCCTCGCGGCTGATCTTCCACGGGGTCGACCGCCTCTATCCGGCTGCCGATCTGCTGGCGGAGGATCCGCTTCCCGGGTTTTTGCCGGCCGGTGGCCGCTGCAATCTGACGCTGCGACGGGTGAGCGCCTAAGCCACCGCACATTGCGAGCCCGGTCTCCCAACTTCCTGATCCGTCAGGCGCTTGACAGCGGCGGCGCGGCATCGGACGCATCGCGCGCGGTGTCGCCCGACGGGCGCTGCCTGGGAGACACGAAGGCCGATGCTGGTGCGTACCCTGTCGCTGCGTCTCGGGTGGACCCTTGTCCTCGCGTGTCTGGTCTTCGGCACTGCGGCGCAGGCCGGGGAGGCGGTCTTCCCGCCGGGCTCCCGCTTCGGCTTCGAGCCGCCCGCCGACATGACGCTCTCCCGGCGCTTCACCGGCTTCGAGCGCAAGGAGGGTGGCGCCACCGTCTCGGTCGTCGAATTGCCGCCGAACGCCTTCGCCGAGATGGTCAGCGGATTCACCGACGCCAACCTGTTGAGCCAGGGTTTTGCGGTCGAGAAGCGCGAGGAGGTCAAGATCGGCGACAACGAGGGCATGCTCTACACCGGCGAGCAGCCCGCCGATCCCAGCGCCTCCGCGCCGGCGATCCGGAAGTGGATCCTCGTGATCGGCGCGCCGAGCGTGACGGGGTTGGTCATCGCCCAGGCGCTGCCTGATGCCGAGACCGAGGAGACCATGCGCAAGATGGTGACCGGCGTCACCCTGCGCCCCGCGCTGTCGCTGACCGAGCAGGTCGAGGCGCTACCATTCCGGATCGGCGACATGGCGGGTTTCCGCCCGGTCCGGGTGCTGGCCGGCAACTCCGTCCTGCTGACGCAGGGGCCGAAGGACCAGATGCAGAATCTGGAGCAGCCGATCCTCGTGCTCGCCCAGGCGGTGCAGCAGCCGCCCACGGCCGAGCAGCGCGACAGCTTCGCCCGCGCGGCGCTGGCGTCGAACCAGACGCTGAAGGATTTCGTGATCGAGCGGGCGCAGAGCTACCGCTCGAACGGGGTGGACTGGCACGAGATCGTGGCCCGCGCCGTCGATCAGCCGACGAAACTCCCCGTGGTGGTGTCGCAGACGATCCGCTTCAGTCCGGATGGCTACCTGCGGGCGCTGGGCGTCGTCCGCGAGGATCAGCGGGCCGGGGTGCTGGCGAAGTTCCGCCAACTGGTCGACAGCGTGCAGGTGAAGTAGCGCCTCACCAGACCGCGGCCTGCCCGTCCCGGCGCGGGTCGCTCGCCGCCACGTAGCCCTCGACCGCCGGATCGCCCATTCGCCAGATGAACTGGCCGGCGCCGAAATCCTGGTAGCTGTCCTCGATCACCTCCAGCCGGTGGCCCAGGGCCTTCAGCCGATCCACGGTCGCGGCCGGCATCGCCGATTCGACATTAATGTCGAGGCCCTCGCTCACGCGCCAGCGCGGCGCGTCGCAGGCGGCCTGCGGGTTCTGGCCGTGGTCGATCATCCGCACCAGGGTCTGAACGTGGCCCTGCGGCTGCATGTTGCCGCCCATCACGCCGAAACTCATCACCGGTGCGCCGTCCTGCGTGAGGAAGCCCGGGATGATGGTGTGGAACGGCCGCTTGCCGGGCGCGACGACGTTGGGGCTCGCCGGATCGAGCACGAAACCGTAGCCGCGGTTCTGCAGCGAGATGCCCCAGCCCGGCACCACCACGCCGGAGCCGAACCCCATGTAGTTCGACTGGATGAAGCTCACCATCATGCCGGATTCGTCGGCGGCGGTGAGGTAGATCGTGCCGCCGGAGGGCGGCTTGCCGGGGCCGAACACCTCGGCGCGGTTGCGGTCGATCAGCTTGGCGCGGCCTGCCAGATAGGCGGGATCGAGCATCGCCTCGGGCGTCAGCTCCATCCCGCGCGGATCGGCGACGTAGCGGTAGGTGTCGCTGAAGGCGAGCTTCATCGCCTCGATCTGGAGATGCTGCGCCTCCGGCCCGTCGACGGCCAAGACGGCGAGGTCGAAATGCTGCAGGATGCCGAGGGCGATCTGCGCCGCGATGCCCTGGCCGTTGGGCGGGATCTCGTGGAGCGTGTAGCCGCGATAGTCCTGGGCCGTCGGCGTCACCCATTCGGGTCTGTAGGCGGCGAGGTCGGCTTCCGTCATGGCGCCGCCATGGGCCTTGGCATGCGCGGCGATCGCCGCGGCGATCTCGCCCCGGTAGAAGGCTTCGCCCTTGGTCTCGCCGATCAGCCGCAGGGTCCTCTCGGCGCCCGGGAACGTGACCAGCTCGCCGACATCCGGCGCCCGGCCGCGCGGCAGGAAGAACTCCGCGAACCCAGGCTGGCGGGTGATGGCCTCGACCCCGGCGGCGGCCGCCCATTTCTGCTGCACGACCACGGGGGCGAGGTAGCCCCGCTCGGCGATGCGGATCGCAGGCTGCATCAGGTCTGCGAAGGGCAGGCGGCCGAAGCGCTCGCTGAGCGCGGCCCAGGCGCCGACCGCCCCCGGGACGGTGACGGAATCCCAGCCGCGCATCGGCGGCCGGTCGGCCGGCCCATACGTGTTCCGGAAGTAGTCCGGGGTCCAGGCGGCCGGCGCCCCGCCCGAGGCGTTGAGGCCGTGCAGTTGCTTCCCGTCCCACAGGATGCAGAAGGCGTCTGAGCCGAGCCCGTTGCTGCACGGCTCGGTCACGGTCTTGGCGGCGGCCGTGGCGATGGCGGCGTCCACGGCGTTACCGCCCGCCTGGAGCATTTGAATGCCGGCCTGTGCGGCGAGCGCGTGCGAGGTCGCCACGCAGTTGCGCCCGAACATCGGCATGCGCAGCGACGGATACCCGGTCGCCCAATCGAACGGCTTCATGGCTCGGCCTCCGCTTCGGCAGCCTCTCGGCCCCGGCGCCGCTTGGCATACAGCATAACCAACGCCGGTGAAGGCCCGAAGCAATCGGAGCGCAAACGAAAAGCGCGGACCCGAGGGCCCGCGCTGGTCGATCAAATCGAATGGACGTGCTTAGTAGGGCCGGCCGTAGAGCGGCGAGGTCGGATCCAGGCGGTCGACGAAGGAGAGGTCGACATTGCGGATCGCCGACGAACGGGCGCCGATGAACGGGCCGTTGGTGATCGGATCCGGCAGCACGCCGCGGCCGTAGCGGTCGGACGGGCCGTAGGGCGGGAGCAGCGAATTACCGGCCGCGATCAGGTAGGGATTCAGGGCCGGGTTGCGCGAACCGCCCGCACCCGGAACGTTGGAGGTCAGCGGCACGTTGCCGGCGTCGAGCCAGCTGCGGGGACGCACCCGGATCGGAAGCGGGCGGCTGACCCGGTAAATCGGGCCGGGCACGTAACCATCCTGCGCCTGGGCCGGCGCAGCGGCGCCGAAACCGGCAGCGGCGATGACGCCGAGAAGTGCGATCCTGAGCGAGCGCATGGCTAACCTTGCGTTTGAGTGCCACCAGTATGGCGACCGAAGCTTAACAGTTCGACGCCTTTCACGATAAGACGCTTGGGCGAAGCTGTTGTTCCGCTCTTATGGCTGAGCTTGTGCGATTTGCCACACTCATGCCTCATTTTTTATTGCGCGATCGTTTCGGTGGCGGTCCGGCCGGGCTCGAAATCTCCGCGACCTTCATCAAGGGGCAGGCGCGCGATGCCGGCGACGCGGCCGAGAAGGCGGCCGTCGCCTCTGAGTCACCGAGGTCGAGCAGGCTGAGCGCGTCGAGCGTGCAGGCCAGTCCGTGCGGCTCGGGCGGTTGCCCGAGGGGGGCGCAGGACCATCCGTCGAGCCGAAACCCGCCTTCCCGTGTGACGAAGCCCAGGCAGGTCCGCGGCGCGGGACTGCCGAAGGTGACCTCCAGGGTATCGACCGCACCGAACTTGGTCTGAATCTGCCCGCGCGCACCCGTTCGAACCACCGGAAGTGCCGGCCGGTCGAAGGCCGGGCCGGATGCCGCCCGGCGCGCCATCAGGACGAACAGCGTCGGGGCAGCGCCCAGATCCTTCCCGCGGGTGAGCGTCACGCGCAGCGCCGGGGCCTCGATCGCCGCCACATCCCCGCGGCTCAGCACATCCTCCCGCAAGCCCGTGCGCGGATCGATCCCGGCGGTCACGCGCACGGGCTCGATCCCGGGCTCCGCGAGCTCGAACAGCACGGCGGGAACCGGGGGCGGGGGCATGGTCGCCGGCATCGCAGGCCTGAAGGCCGACTCGGGCGGCAGCGTCGCCGCCCGGGCAGCATTGGATGCGGCCGGCGCGCCACCCGGTCGCCACGCGCAGATGCACAGCAAGGCGATCAGCGCCGACGCCACGACGAGGCGCAGCCCGAGGGCGCCGGGCGACAGCGCCCCCCGACCCGTGAGACGCGCCGTCCGACCGGCAGACCCGCGCCGCTCCCGTGCCTCCCCCGATCCAGCCAGCATGATATCCCGCGAACAGCGAACCCTGTGATCGGCCGCGATCGTCGGGGGGAAGGATTGATTTCCCCTGGCGGTCTCAAGACCGTCACCGGTTTCCCCGCCTCAGGGTGAATCGATCGTTGCCCGGCTCCGAGTCTTGACAGCGTTCGCCCATGGGCGCCTTGCTCCGACAGACCGTCGATCCCACCTCGGGCGAGGACGGGGTCTGCGGTCGCGCCCGTTTGGCGGGCGCCATCCGGCCCGAACGATCCTTCGGCCGATATGTCTGGCAGGGGCGCGGCACCCGGATCGGTCGGGGTTTTCCGCGCGGAGACGAGAGATGGGTTACAAGGTCGCCATCGTCGGCGCCACGGGCAACGTGGGCCGCGAGATGCTCGATATCCTGGCCGAGCGGGCTTTCCCCGCCGACGAGGTCGTGGCGCTGGCCTCGCGCCGCAGCCAGGGCCAGGAGGTCTCCTTCGGCGACAAGACGCTCAAGGTCAAAACGCTCGATTCTTACGATTTCTCCGACACGGACATCTGCCTGATGTCGGCCGGCGGCGAGACTTCGAAGGAGTGGTCGCCCCGGATCGGCCAGCAGGGCTGCGTGGTGATCGATAACTCCTCGGCGTTCCGCTACGACGCCGACGTGCCGCTGATCGTCCCTGAGGTGAACGCCGATGCGATCGTAGGCTTCACCAAGCGCAACATCATCGCCAACCCGAACTGCTCGACCGCGCAGCTGGTCGTCGCGCTGAAGCCCCTGCACGAGGCGGCGACGATCAAGCGCGTCGTGGTCTCGACCTACCAGTCGGTGTCCGGCGCCGGCAAGGAGGCGATGGACGAGCTGTTCAACCAGACCCGCGCCGTCTTCACCGCCGGCGAGATCAAGGAGGGCGGCAAGTTCACCAAGCGCATCGCCTTCAACGTCATCCCCCACATCGATGTGTTCATGGAGGATGGCTACACGAAGGAAGAGTGGAAGATGGTCGCCGAGACCAAGAAGATGCTCGATCCGAAGATCAAGCTGACGGCGACCGCCGTCCGCGTCCCGGTCTTCATCGGGCATGCCGAGGCGGTGAACGTCGAGTTCGAGCGTCCGCTCTCCCCCGAGAAGGCCACCGAGATCCTGCGCGCCGCCCCCGGCGTGCTGGTGATCGATAAGCGCGAGAACGGCGGCTACATGACGCCCCACGAGGCGGCCGGCGAGGACGCGACCTACATCTCGCGCATCCGCGAGGACGCGACCATCGAGAACGGCCTGAACTTCTGGTGCGTCTCGGACAACCTGCGCAAGGGCGCGGCGCTGAACACCGTTCAGATCGCCGAGGTGCTGGTAAACCGGAAGCTGTTGAACCGCGCCAAGCGCGCCGCCTGAGGGCAGGCGCGACAGGGATGCGGGCTTCGGCCCGCATCTCCGACCGAATGATCGGAACCCGCGACGCTCCCTCCCTCCCCCCTCTGCGGGGGAGGGGGGAGAAGCGGTACCACTCCACACCCCCCTGTCACGCGCCTGTCACGGTCTCCGCTCACGCCGCTCTCTGAAACCATCGGAGATTCGTCGTGCGGCGCGCACTCTCATCCTGCCTGATCGGATTGGGGCTCCTGGCGGCGTCCGGAGCCCGGGCCGAGCCCCCCAACGTCGTGCTCTTCATCGCCGACGGGTTGCGCTACGGCATGGTGAATGCCGCGAACGCGCCGACCATGGACCGGCTCATGAAGTCCGGTGTACGCTTCACCAACACCCATTCCCTGTTCCCGACCTTCACGATGCCCAACGCCACCGCGATGGCGACCGGGCACATGCTCGGCGATACCGGCCAATACGGGAATACGATCTACACCGCCTTCCCGGTGCCCGGGGCGGGCGAGAGCCTCACGCCCTTCCTCGAGAACGACCCGGTGCTGGGTGATGTCGACGAGCATTTCGCCGGCAACTACCTGAATGAGGAGACGATCCTGCGGGCGGCCCACGCCAAGGGGATGTCGACCGCCAGCATCGGCAAGCTCGGGCCGTCCCTGGTCTTCGATCACACCGCCCGCTCGGGCCAGGACACGATCCTGATCGACGACAGCACCGGCCGCGCCGGCGGCATTCCGCTGAACGACGATCTCAAGACGCGCCTCGGCGCCCTGGGCCTGCCGGTCCAGGCGCCAACCCGCGGCGCCAACGGTCCGGCGGGCAATGCCGAGACGCCCGGCACGCTGTCCGCCAATGTCGAGCAGCAGGCCTATTTCGCCGATGTCGCCACCAAGGCGGTGCTGCCGCTGTTCAATGCGCGCAGGCATCCGTTCGTGCTGGTCTTCTGGTCACGCGATCCAGACGGGTCCCAGCACAACCAAGGTGACAGTCTCGGCCGGCTGGTCCCCGGCATCAACGGCCCGACCAGCCTGGCTGCGATCCGCAACGCCGACACCAACCTCGCCACGCTGCTGGCCGCCCTCAAGGATCAGGGGCTTGCCGAGACGACCGACGTGATCCTGACCTCGGATCACGGCTTCTCGACCATCTCCAAGGAGAGCGCCACGAGTTTCGCCGCGACCCAGAGCTACAAGGGCGTGCCGAGCCGTCAGCTCCCGCCGGGCTTCGTGGCCATCGACATCGCGCACGCGCTGGGGCTGACCCTGTTCGATCCGGACGCCAAGGGCGCCAAGCTTGAGGCAAATCAATTCCCGAGCCGGGCGAACGGCCTGATCGGCGCGGATGCAGGCAAGCCGGACGTGGTGGTGGCGGCCAATGGCGGCTCGGACCTCGTCAACATCCCGACCGGCGACCGGGCCCTGGCGCAGCGCGTGGTCGAGGCCCTGTCGCAGCAGGATTACGTCAGCGGCCTGTTCGTGAGCGCCGCGCTCGGACCGATCCCGGGGGCGTTGCCGCTCTCGGCCATCGCGCTGGACGGCTCGGCGCTGACGCCGATGCCCGCCATCGTGGTCAACTTCCGCAGTTTCTCGACCGGCTGCGCGGATCCGACGACCTGCGGCGTCGAGGTGTCCGACACGGCGCTGCAGCAGGGCCAAGGCATGCACGGCAGCTTCTCGCGGGCCGACACGCGCAACGTGATGGGCGCCGCAGGCCCGAGTTTCCGCACCGGCTTCGAAAGCCCCGTGCCGGCGAGCAACGCCGATCTCGGCAAGACCATCGCGCGGATCCTCGACCTGACGATTCCCGCCAAGGGCACGCTGGTCGGCCGCGTGCTCACGGAGGCGCTGGCGAACGGCGCGACCTCGAAGGCCGAGCCGCATGTCCTGCGCTCGCAGCCGGACGCGGCCGGGCTGACGACGATCCTGCGGTATCAGACGGTGGGCGAGACCCGCTATTTCGATGCCGCCGGGTATCCGGGGCGGACGCTGGGTCTGATCGACGACGCTCCGCCGGCATCGTCCGCGGCCCATCACTGACGACCCTCACGAAGCCCGGTTCCGTGCCGGATGCGATATCCGGCACGGGTCAGGCCGCCTACGCCATACCGAGCGCCTGCAGGTAGAGCTCGAGGATGGCCTCCTGCTCCTGGCGCTCGCTGTGGTCCTGCTTGCGGATCCGCAGGATGGTCCGCACCGCCTTGGCGTCGAAGCCCCGGCCCTTCAGCTCGGCGAAGACCTCCTTGATGTCGCCCATGATGCCGGCCTTCTCTTCCTCAAGCCGCTCCAGGCGCTCGATGAACTGCTTGAGTTCGTCGGCGGCCACGCCTTCGGCCGACGAGACGTCGCCGCCGGGCCGCTGCGCGGCGGTGGGCATCGAATGGGCGTTCATGGGGCTCTCCGGATGACACGGCGCAGTTGCGCCCTGGACCCGTGGTTAACGGGGCGAACTTACCGGAAGCTGAACCGATTCGCGGCGCCTCAATGCCCCTTGGCCTGATTCGCCGCGAAACCGGCCTGCTGCGCGGCGCTGGCTTCGGTCTGATGCTTCGCCTTCCATTCCTCATACGGCATGCCGTAGACCGCCTCGCGGCTCTCGTCCTTGGAGAGCGCAACGCCCGTCTCGTCGGCGGCGTCCTTCAGCCAGTTGGACAGGCAGTTCCGGCAGAAGCCCGCCAGGTTCATCAGGTCGATGTTCTGCACGTCGGTGCGGGTGCGCAGATGCGCCACCAGTCGCCGAAACACGGCTGCTTCGAGTTCGGTCTGCGTGCGGGGGTCGATTTCGCTCATCGGGTCGTGACCTTCCGGTTCGGGCAACGACCCAGATCTCGGAACCGGACGCGTCCGGATCAAGCTGCCATCAGCGGCCGGAGGATCCGGGCGAAGCGATCCGCCCATTCCGCCTGACCTGCTTCGCCGGTGATCAGATCCTGGCGGATCTCCACAAGGGCGTTTGGCAGGCCCCGCACCGTGGCGTGGCGGTCGATCGTATCGCCCGGCAGGCCACCGCCGTAGGGCTGGTTGTCGCCGACGTTCAGCCCGGCCGGATCGGCCGCCAGGGCCTCGATCAGCGGGCGGGCGAATCGCGCGTCCCGATCGTACAGGATGCCGACCTGCCAGGGCCGCGGAATACCGCGCCAGTACGGCGTGAAACTGTGCATGGTGAGGATCGCGGGCGGCCGGCCCGCCGCCTCGGCGGCGTTGACCGCCGCGTCGAGGGCGGCATCGAACGGCGCGTAGAAGCGGGCGATCCGCGCCTGCTTGCCGGCCTCGTCGATCCGGGCGTTGCCCGGCACCACGGCCCCGTCGGAGAGCCGCATCACCAGGGTTGGATCGGCGCGGCCCCGATTCGGATCGATGATCAGGCGGGAAAAGTTCGTCAGGATCGCGGGCGCCCCGAGCGCCGCCGCCAGGCTGCGGGTCACCGCCGCCGCGCCGATGTCGTACGCGATATGCCGGCCGAATTCGGAGGCCGGCAGGCCGAGCTCGATATCCGGCGGGACATAGTTCGAGGCGTGGTCGCAGGCGATGACGAGGCCGCAGGCAGGGTCGCCCGGGATGATCTCACAGGGATGCGGAGCGGCCGCAGCTTCAACGTCCGGACAGGTCACGGGGCTCCGAAGTCTTCCAATCTGTGCGGGCACGCCGAAGGCGCTTGCCGTGGCGCGAAGGCTCGGGCAGATCACCTACCAAGGATCGTGCGCTCACGGCAAGAAACGGGCCCGCCGCCCAGGCAAGAAACGGGCGGGGATCGTGCGATCGGGTCGAGAGAGGAGCCCGTCCGACGCCATGACCGAGACCGTCCCGCCCGCCGCCGATCCGGCCATCCAGGCGCAGCGCGCGCTGCTCGACAGCCTGCTCACGGCGGCGATCCGGGCCGCCCATCCCGATCTCGCCCTGCCGCCGCACCTGCCCGAGCCGAGCCCGGGCCGGCTGATCATCCTGGCCGCCGGCAAGGCCGCGGGCAGCATGAGCGCGGTGGCCAGCCGGTTCTACCGGCAGCAGCACGGGCTCGGCGACGACCGGATCGTGGGCCTCGCGGTGGCGCGGCACGGCTACGGGCAGGACGCGCCGGGGATCCACATGGTCGAGGCGGGCCATCCCGTCCCCGACGAGGCCGGGATCGCGGCGACCAAGGAAGCCCTGCGGCTCGCCACCGAGGCCGGGCCGGACGACGAGGTCCTGGTTCTGCTCTCCGGTGGCGGCTCGGCCAACTGGATCGCCCCGGCCGGCGAGCTGACGCTCATCGAGAAGCAGGCGATCACCCGCGCGATGCTGCGCTCCGGCGCGCCGATCGGCGAGATCAACACGGTGCGCAAGCACATTTCCCGGATCAAGGGCGGGCGCCTCGCGCTCGCCGCCCGCAACGCGCGGCGGATCCTCACGCTGGCGATCTCGGACGTGCCGTTCGATGACCCCGCGGTGATCGCTTCGGGGCCGACCGTGCCCGATCCGTCGACCCTGGCCGACGCCCGCGCGATCTGCGAGCGCCGCGGGATTCCGCTGCCGGAAGAGGCGGTGCGCCTGCTCAACGACGCCAACAACGAGACGCCGAAGGCGGGCGATCCGGCCTTCGCCCGGGCGGAATATCGCATCATCGCCCGCCCGATCGACGCCCTCAACGCGGCGGCCGAGGCGGCCCGGGCGGCCGGCTACGAGCCGGTGATGCTGGGGGCTGATCTGGAGGGCGAGGCCCGCGAGGTTGCCGCCGAGCACGCCGTCGCGGCCAAGCGCCACAAGGATTCCGGCCGGCGCGTCGCGCTGATCTCGGGCGGCGAGCTCACCGTGACCATCCGGGGCGAGGGCAATGGCGGCCCGAACCAGGAATACGCGATGGCCCTCGCGGTGGCGTTGGCGGGGGAGCCGGGCATCTCGGGCATCAGCGCCGACACGGACGGCACCGATGGCGGCCGCGGGCACGCCACGGACCCTGCGGGCGGCATCGTCGATCCCACCACGCTGGAGCGCGCCCGCGCCGCCGGCCTCGACCCGGCCGCGATGCTGGACCAGAACGACTCCACCGCGTTCTTCGCGGCCCTCGGCGACCTCGTGAACCCCGGTCCGACCTGTACCAATGTCAACGACTGCCGCATCATCCTCGTCAATTAAGGTTCGCGTTCCGGCGGCTCGGCTCCGTCCCGTCCTCGTAGCCCTCGGGTTCGCGCTCCTCGGCGCGGGCCCCGCGAAGGCCGATCTGCGCCTCTGCAATCAGACCGGGAGCAAGGTCGGGATTTCGCTGGGCTACCGCGACCCGCAGGGCTGGGTCACGGAGGGCTGGTGGGATCTCGCGCCGAAGGCCTGCGAGACGCTGCTCAAGGGCGCGCTGGCGGCACGGTTCTACTACGTCTTCGCCGTGGACTACACGCGCGGCGGCGAGTGGAACGGGCGCTCGCTGATGTGCACCCGCGACTCGGAATTCACGATCCGCGGGATCGAGGATTGCCTGGCGCGGGGTTACGACCGGAACGGCTTCTTCGAGGTCGATACCGGCGAGCAGAAGAGCTGGACCATCCAGCTCACCGATCCGAATCGCGCGGACGCCCCCGCGAAACCGTAAGCGCCGCCCAGCCCGACATCCGACGACGCCGCGAGGCGCGCGGTCCCGACACCGGAGGAATACGCTTGAAACGCTCGCGTCGCACGAAGATCGTCGCCACCCTCGGGCCCGCCTCCGATTCGCCCGAGATGATCGAGCGGCTGTTCCGCGCGGGGGTGGACGTGTTCCGGCTCAACATGAGCCATCTCCCCCGGGAGAAGCTGCCCGAGAAGGTCGAGGCGATCCGCACCATCGAGCGGGAGGCCAAGCGCCCGATCGGGATCCTGGTCGATCTGCAGGGGCCGAAGCTGAGGCTCGGCACCTTCGCGGACGGCGCCGTGATGATCGAGGGCGGCGCCAGCTTCGTGCTCGACGGCGATCCGACACCCGGCGACGCCGCGCGCTGCCACCTGCCGCACCCGGAGATTCTGCAGGCCCTGGAGCCCGGCCACGCGATCCTGCTCGACGACGGCAAGCTGCGGCTGTCGGTGGTCGAGACGTCGGAGAACCGGGCGGTGACCCGGGTCGAGGTCGGCGGGCGCATCTCCAACCGCAAGGGCGTGTCGCTGCCGCATACGGTGATCCCGGTGCCGGCCATGACCGACAAGGACCGCGCCGATCTCGATGCCGGCCTCAATGCCGGCGCCGACTGGATCGCGGTGTCCTTCGTCCAGCGGCCCGAGGACGTCGCCGAGGTCAAGAAGGTCTGCGCCGGCCGCGCCCTGGTGATGGCCAAGATCGAGAAGCCGCAGGCGCTGACCCGGCTCGACGAGATCATCGAGATCTCGGATGGCCTGATGGTCGCTCGCGGCGACCTCGGCGTGGAGATGCCGCTGGAGCAGGTCCCGGGCGTTCAGAAGCGCATCACCCGGGGAGCCCGGCGCCACGGCAAGCCGGTCGTGGTCGCGACCCAGATGCTCGAATCGATGATCACGGCGCCGGTCCCGACCCGCGCCGAGGTCTCGGACGTGGCGACCGCCGTCTACGAGGGTGCGGACGCCGTGATGCTCTCGGCCGAAAGCGCCTCGGGGGCGCACCCGATCGCCGCGGTGGAAACCATGAGCCGCATCGCCGAGCAGGTGGAGCGGGACGCGCTCTACTGGTCGATCATCCGCGCCCAGAGCGCGACGCCGGATCATACCGCCAACGACGCGATCGCGGCGGCCGCGCACCAGATGGTGGACGCCCTCGACCTCGACGCCATCATGGCCTGGACGAGTTCCGGCTCGACGGCCCTGCGCCTGTCGCGCGAGCGCCCGAACGCCACGGTGATCGCCCTGACGCCCCGGCGCGAGACCGCGCGCCGCCTCGCGCTCGCCTGGGGAACCCATCCGATCGTCACCAAGGACGCCAGCGACGTGGACGACATGTCGTTCCGCGCCGCCAAGTTCGCGGTCCGCGAGCGCTTTGCGGCGGTGGGGGATCGGGTGATCGTGGTGGCTGGCCTGCCCTTCGGCACGCCCGGGGCGACGAACCTCGTGCGCCTCACCTTCATCACCCGCGAGCACGCCGAGAAGGCGTGAGGTTGCAGCGAACGCGCCGAACACTTTGCAGGGTCGGAGATTCCCCTCTGCCCGCGGGCGGGGAGAGCGCTTCCTGCCCCCTTGTCGGGGCGTGAAGCGAGGCGGCAGCCGAAGGTGAGGGGGAGGTGCCGGAGGAGACTCGCCCGGAATCGACCTTTCACCGCCGCTCCGGCTTCGACTCCGCTTCCCGCACGGTTGGCGAGGTCCGTGCGGCCCTCTCCCAGCGCGCGGGGAGAGGGTGGCCGGCGCGCTCCGTCATAAACGTCCTGCCCGACTTTGCTTCCCCGAGGAGTTGACTCGAATCAGAGCGCCTCAGTGGGCCGCGGGGGTCGCTGTCGCCGCGCTGGCCGCGCCGGCCGACAGCTTGGCGATCTCCTCCGTCACGCGCTCAGATGCCACGTACTGGAGCATGTGGCCGATCCCCGGCAGCAGGATGAGCCGAGCCCCCGGGATCGCCCGCGCGAGCGGCACCGCCTGCTCGGCGCTGCGCACGATCGGATCGGCCTCGCCGGCGATGACCAGGGTGGGCATCCGGATCTCGCCGTAGCGCGGGGCCTGGGCGGCCAACGCCTTCGTCAGGCCGAGCAGGTCCTGCACGTTGGCGAGCAACGTTCCGGGCCGCAGGACCAGCGCCGCCCGGGAGAGTTCCGGGTAATCCGGGCTCTCCGCTTGAGGGGTGAACACCCGGCGGGCCGCCTCCGGCAGGAAGCGCTGCGCCAGGGGCGGCCCGACCGTGCGGCTGAGCAGCCACGCCACCGGCGGCTGCACGGCAAGCCGCCAGTACCAGGGCAGATCGGGCAGCCGGTCCGCCATCGGCATGGCGACGGGGGCCGCCAGGACGAGGGCCGAGACCCGCTCCGGGTGATCGAGGGCGAGCGCCAGAGCGAGTGAACCCGCCCAGGAATGTCCGAACACGATCGCCGGACCGACGCCCATCGTGGCGAGTGCCTCCGCGATCAGGCGGGCCTGCACGGCGGGCGCGGCGGCGTCGGCGCCGGCGATCCGGTCGCTCCAGCCGAAGCCCGGACGATCGAAGGCGATGACGCGGAAGCCCCGGGCGGCGAGACGGCGACCGACGCCCTCCATCGGGTCCGAGGCGTTGGCCGAGGCGCCGTGCAGGAGGACGATCGGAGGGCCATCCGCCGGACCGTCCTGAATCGTGGCCAGGCGGCCGCCGGTCACCGCGACGAACGGGCCGGCCGGCGGGTAGGCGGCGCTCACCCGCGCGGTGATCGCGAGGGTCGCCAGCGCGCCGACGATCAGGACGAGACCCAGAACCGCGAAGGGCAGGGCCGCGAGCGTGAGGAGGACGCCGAGCACCCGGGTCACAGGTCGCGGCCGTCGACCTCCGGCGCGAGGCGGTCGATCGCCTCGCCGATCTTGTCCATCTGCGGGTAGAGCGCCTTGGCCCGGCGGAAGGCCGCCAGCGCCCGTGCCTTGTCGTCCTGTGATTCGTAGATCCGCCCCAGGGCCGCCCAGGCCTCGAAGTGGCGCGGCTCCAGGACCAGCGCACGCTTCAGGTCGCCGATCGCGTCGTCCTTGTCGGTCAGGAGCCAGAACACCGTGGCGCGTCGGTTCCAGCCCTCCGACCAGTTGGGTTCGAGGGCGGTCACCCGGTCCATCAGCTCGGCGGCGAGGGGAAAGTCGTGGGCCGTGACGGCCTGCCGGGCGCGATCGGTCAGAAGATCGACGGTCGGACTCCCGGAACCGGCCAGACGCCGTTCGATGAGCCGCGCGATGCCCTTGGCCTCTGCCGGATCCTCGCTGGCGCGCAGGCGGGCGAACAGATCGTCGAGGCTCGGCGGCTTCGGCGCGGGCTTCGCCTCCGATGCCATCCGGCCGGGGCGATTCGGCTCCGGAGCCGCCTTGGCCGCGGGCGGCGCGGCTGTCAGCGCCGAGAGGCAGACCAGGGCGATGAGGAGGCGGGCCGGCATCATGGAGCCAGAGTGTGCGTCGTCAGCCGACCCGTCAACGTGCCGCGGTGCCGCGCATGCGAAAGCAGCCGCACCCGGGCGGGTACGGCTGCTGTATCCCGGTCGAAGCCGGTCTATCCGATTGGCGTCAGCCCTGGCGGGCCTTGAAGCGCTTCTGGGTCTTGTTGATCACATAGACCCGGCCCTTGCGGCGCACGAGCTGGTTGTCGCGGTGACGGCCGCGCAGGGACTTGAGGGAGTTGCGGATCTTCATCGGTCTCTCGAGCCCGGAGGGCCGTCCATGGATTGGGTGTCGGGAACGTCGTCGCGGGGCAGGACGCGCGCTGGCGCCCAGCGATCACGGCACACGCATCGCGGAATGGCGTCGCCTTATCAGGATTCCCACCGGGAAGGCAAGGCGCAGCCCGGCGCGCCGCTCAGTGAATGAGATCGATCTGTGCCGTTGACGGTGTCCCTACGAGCTGCCGTCCGATCTCGTGCAGCAGGACATCCAGCACGGGCTTGAGTCGATCGAACTCCTGCTGGCGCAGGTTCGCGGCCGCTGATTCGAACAGCATCAGCGCGAGTTCGGCGACCCGATCGATGCCGTCGTTCGCGGTGTCGGTGGCCAAGAAGGCGGCCTCATCGAACATGCCATCTTCGTGGCTCGCCGTGACGTCGATGACGATCCCGCGCGCCTCGCCGACACGATCCCCGGCGCCCCGATTGAAGCGCCCGCGGGCCAGCACCCACCGCACATCGTCCGTCTCGAGGACAGTCCGAAATTGCGCCGCGAAGAGGCCGCCCTGCCGACGAAGGTCCTCGATCAGCGAGCCGATCCTCAGCCGATCCCCCGGATGGATCCGATCGAGCAGTGCCGCGAAGGTACCGCCCCTGTCCCCCCGGGCCCGGGGCACCCCGAGCATCGCCGCCGCGACCGCGTCGCAACGCAGAACCTCGTCGTCGAGATGCCATTCCCAAGTGCCGACATCCGACGCAGCGAGCGCGCGCGCCAAGCTGTCACTGCCCCGTCGCTTCGGCCGTGCGTCGACCCCCACAGGCTCGCTCTCCCATCACGCTTCGAAGGTACTGCCCGAACCCAGGGTTTCCGGCGGAAATACTAGAGGTTTCAAAACGTGACACAACGCAGCGTACGCGAACTTCGCATGCATCGGGCCACGATCATCGCCCTTCAGGCACGGGCGTAGGTTCCGGTCAGCATGCCCTTGGCTGCGACGAGGCCCTTCATCGCGCTCAGGAGTGCGCCGCGGCCGGGATCTTTCGCCAGATCGAGCGTCCGACGCAGGGCGTAGATCTGAAACAGGTACGCGTGCTGGCCGTGACCGCTCGGCGGATCCGGCGGAAGCCAAGCCGTACGCAGGAAGCTGTTCCGGCCGAGCGACACGTCCGCGTCGGGCCGCGAAACGTCGCCTTCGCCGAGCCCGGTCCGGTCGGCGGGGATGTTCCAGGCGATCAGATGGACCAGCGGATGCGGCGTCGGGCTGCCGGCATCCTCGACCAGCAGAACCACGCAGGCGGTGTCCGGTGGCAGGCCGGTCCAGGCGAGCGGCGGCGACATGCCCGCACCATCCGCGGTGAAGCGGGCCGGCATCGCGGCGCCGTCGGCGAAGGCGGGACTGCTCAACGCGAGCGTGACCGGGACATCGGCAAACACCTCGTGGAAGGCCGTTTTCTCGGTGCCGGCCTTCAGACCCGACAGGGCCTCGCCCACAACGCTGGGAATCTTCTCGAGCATCGCCGTCGTCTCCGCCGCGTTGCCAACGGCGAAGGGCGCGCGGGGTTCAGTTCCGTCGTTCGGCTGCGACCATGTAGTTCACCGCCGTATCCCGTCCGGTGCGCCAGCCGTCGGTGAGTGGGTTGTACACGACGCCGACCGTGTCGGTCACCGATAGGCCGCCCGCCCGGATCGCGCCGCCGAACGCGTCCGGCGTCACGAACTTGTCCCAGTCGTGGGTGCCACGCGGCAGCCAGCCGAGCACGTACTCGGCGCCCACGATCGCGAGCGCGAAGGAGCGCATCGTCCGGTTGAGGGTCGCGCCAAACAGCATCCCGCCGGGCTTCACCGCCGCGCAGGCCGTGCGCACAAAGGCCGGCATGTCGGAAACGTGCTCCACCACCTCCATGATCAGCACCGCGTCGAAGCGCTCGCCCGCGGCCACGACCGCCTCGATGGTCTCGCCGCGATAGGTGACCGGCACGCCCGCGGACGCGGCGTGGGCGCGCGCCACGGCGATGTTCTGCTCGGCCGGGTCAAGCCCCGTCACGGTCGCGCCGAGGCGCGCGAGCGGCTCCGACAGCACGCCGCCGCCGCAGCCGACATCGCAGATCGTGAGGCCGTCGAGCGGGAAGGGCGTACGCGGATCGCGCCCGTAATGGCGGCAGAGGGCGTCGCGGATATAGGCGAGCCGCACCGGATTGAATCGGTGCAGCACCCGCATCGGCCCGGCCTCGTCCCACCACGTCGCGGCGAGCGCGTCGAACCGGGCGACCTCGCCGCGGTCGACGAAGCCCCCGCTGCCGCTCTCCGTGGCTGCCCTGTCCATGCGCGTCCCGTCCTCGAAGTACGGGTCGCGCCTTAGCACGACGGGGTCGTCGAAGTCGCCGCGGCGTGCAGGCGCCATCGGGACGCCATGCTTGGCCGGTTGTTGACACCTTACCGAGCCGCTTGTACCCGCCCCACACCCTTCGGACCGGCCGCTCCGGTCCCATCCCCGTCGCCATCGGGAACCCGCGACCGAGAGACCATGCCCCGTCTGGTGATGAAATTCGGCGGCACCTCCGTCGCCAACGTCGATCGCATCCGCAACGTCGCGCGCCACGTCGCCCGCGAGGTGGCGGCCGGCTACGACGTCGCCGTGATCGTCTCGGCCATGTCGGGCAAGACCAACGAGCTGGTCGACTGGGTCAAGGACGCCAACCCGCTCTACGACCCGAAGGAATACGACGCAGTCGTCGCCTCGGGTGAGCTCGTCACCGCCGGCCTCCTGGCGATCGCGCTCCAGAAGGACGGGCTGAAGGCCCGCTCCTGGCAGGGCTGGCAGATCCCGGTCGTGACCTCGGACGCGCATGGCTCGGCCCGCATCGCCGAGATCGACCCGAAGAATCTCGAAGCCGGCTTCGCCAAGGGCGAGGTCGCGGTGATCGCGGGCTTCCAGGGCGTTCACGCCGAGACCGGCCGGGTGACGACGCTGGGCCGCGGCGGCTCCGACACCTCGGCGGTGGCTGTGGCGGCCGCGATCGGCGCCGAGCGCTGCGACATCTATACGGACGTGGACGGGGTCTACACCACGGATCCGCGCATCGTGCCGAAGGCCCGCCGCATGGAGCGGGTCACCTTCGAGGAGATGCTGGAGATGGCCTCGCTCGGGGCCAAGGTGCTGCAGGTGCGCTCGGTGGAGCTCGCCATGGTTCACCGGGTGCCGACGACGGTGCGCTCCTCCTTCGATCCGCCGGACGCCGCGCGACCGGGCACCCTCATCTGCGACGAGGACGACATCGTGGAACAGCAGATCATCACCGGGATCGCCTTCTCCCGGGACGAGGCGCAGATCACCCTGCGTCAGGTCAAGGACAGCCCCGGCGTCGCCGCCGCGATCTTCGGGCCGCTGGCGGATGCCAACATCAACGTCGATATGATCATCCAGACCGTATCGGGCGACCAGTCGACCACCGACATGACCTTCACGGTGCCGTCCGCCGAGTACGAGCGCGCCCGAAAGATCCTCGACGAGGCCCGCACGCAGATCGGCTACGCGCAGATCGAGGGTGCCACCGACGTGGTGAAGGTTTCGGCGATCGGCGTCGGCATGCGCAGCCACGCGGGCGTCGCCGCCAAGGCGTTCCGGGCGCTCGCCGAGAAGGGAATCAACATCCGCGCGATCACCACGTCGGAGATCAAGTTCTCCGTGCTGATCGAGGCCGCCTACACGGAGCTTGCCGTGCGCACGCTCCACTCGCTATACGGCCTGGATCAGGCCTGAGCCTGGGACGACGCCGTTTCGATCAGGGCGCGTGGTGTGACCTGAACAGACGCGGACCGTTTCGCCGATCCCAGCGCGTGTCTGGAGCGTGCGGCACGGTCCATCCGGCGCAGACCGTCCCGATCTTGGCGCCAAGGTTGCAGGGTGGTCGACGCCAAGGCCGCTCACCGACACTGGAACGACGAACCGATGCCCGCTGCGCCCGGAGGCCCGCGCCTGCTGCTGCGCCGCCTCCGCGAAGCGATGGCGGAGCCGGTCAGCCCCCAGGCACGCCTCGACCGCATCGTCGTCCTGATCGCCGCCAACGTGGTGGCGGAGGTCTGCTCGGTCTACGTGCTGCGCGATGACAACACGTTGGAGTTGTTCGCCACCGAGGGCCTGAACCGCGAGGCGGTCCACCAGACCCGCATGCGCGCCGACGAGGGCCTCGTCGGCCTTATCGCCCGCACGGCCGAACCGCTCTCCCTCTCCGACGCCCAGAACCACCCGGCCTTCTCGTACCGCCCGGAGACGGGCGAAGAGGCCTATCACGCCTTCCTGGGCGTGCCGCTGCTGCGCGCCGGCAACACGCTCGGCGTGCTGACCGTTCAGAACAAGACCTACCGGGTCTATTCCGAGGAGGAGATCGAGGCGCTCCAGACCACCGCCATGGTGCTCTCGGAGATGATCGCGTCGGGCGAGCTGGAGGGCTTGGCCCCGGATGCCGGCACGGCCGCCCGTCGCCCGGTCCTGTCGCGGGGCATCGCCCTCGCGGACGGCATCGGCCTCGGCTACGTCGTGCTGCACGAGCCCCGCGTCGTCGTGAAGACGCTGATCGCCGAGAACGTCGAGCGCGAGGTCGCCCGCCTCGACGAGGCGATCGAGGAGGTGCGCTCGGCGATCGACGCCCTGGTGGAGCGCGGCGACCGGATCGGGACGGCGGAATCCCGCGAGGTGCTGGAGACCGTCCGGATGTTCGCCCACGACAAGGGCTGGCTCCGGCGCATGCGCGAGGCCGTGGCCTCCGGCCTCACCGCCGAGGCGGCCGTCGAGCGGGTCCAGTCGGACAACCGCGCCAAGATGATGCGCCAGTCCGATCCGTATCTGCGCGAGCGGCTGCACGATCTCGACGACCTCGCCAACCGGCTGCTGCGCGCGCTGATCGGCCCCGAGGCGGCCGGCGTGCTGGTGCTGCCCGAGAACGCCATCCTGGTGGCCCGGACCATGGGGCCGGCGGCGCTGCTCGACTACGAGGCTTCGACCCTGCGCGGCATCGTGCTGGAGGAGGGCGGCCCGACCAGCCACGTGGCGATCGTGGCCCGGGCGCTGGGGATCCCGGCGGTGGGCGAAGTCGAGAACGCCACCGCGCTGTGCGATGCGGGCGATGCCATCATCGTCGACGGCGTGGCCGGCGAGATCCATGTCCGCCCCGGCCCCGAGGTCGAGGCCGCCTATGCCGAGATGGTGCGGCTGCGCGCCCGCCGTCAGGAGCAGTACCGGGCTCTGCGCGACGTGCCCGCCCGGACCCGCGACGGGGTGCGGGTCGGCCTGCATCTGAATGCCGGGCTGCTGGTCGATTTCAGCCACCTGCAGGAGACCGGTGCCGAGGGCGTCGGGCTGTTCCGCACCGAGCTGCAGTTCATGGTGGCGCAGCGCATGCCGTCGGCGGACGAGCAGCAGGAACTCTACCGGAAGGTATTCGCCGCCTCGAAGGGCAAGCCCGTGACGGTGCGCACCCTCGATATCGGCGGGGACAAGATCCTGCCCTACATGGCCAAGCTCGAGGAGGAGAACCCGGCTCTGGGCTGGCGGGCGATCCGGATCGGCCTCGACCGGCCGGCGCTGCTGCGCATGCAGCTCCGTGCGCTCCTCAAGGCCGCCAACGGCGACCCGTTGAAGATCATGTTCCCGATGGTCGCCACCGTGGACGAGTTCGTCCGCGCCCGCGGCATCGTCGAGCGCGAGAAGACCTATCTCAAGCGTCACGGCTACGCGCTTCCGACTGAGTGCCGGCTCGGCGCGATGATCGAGGTACCCTCGCTCCTGTTCCAGATCGACGAGATCGCCCGGGAGGCGGACTTCCTGTCGGTCGGCTCGAACGACCTGATGCAGTTCCTGTTCGCGGTCGACCGCGAGAATCGCCGGGTGGCCAACCGGTTCGATCCGCTCAGCGTTGCGGCGCTCCGGGCTTTCCGGCTGATCGCCGAGCGATCGAACGCCGCCGGCTGCCCGGTGACAGTCTGCGGCGAGATCGGCGGGCGGCCCCTCGACGCGATGGCGCTGATCGGCTTGGGCTACCGGGACCTGTCGATGTCGCCGGCCGCGATCGGCCCGGTCAAGGCGATGGTGCTGAGCCTCAACGCTCGCGCGGTCGCCGACCTCATCGACACCGAGATGGCGCGGATGCACGATGGCGATTCGCTGCGCCCGGCGCTCACCGCCTTCGCGCAGGCCCACGGTGTTCCTATCTAGAGTCTCAACCCTTGCCGGATATCCGGCCGGGGTTGTACGGCAACGCTACGACGCTCTCGGGCGGCGCGCCGCGATGTCCGTTCTCGAACGGGAGACGCGCGGGGGAGGACCGGACGCCGGGTCTCGAACCTGCGGACCACACCCCTTCCGCGTCCGAGACGGGATTCGCGCCCCCGCCGGGACGCCGCGCACAGAGCTCCAGAAACACGGGCGATGATTCCCTTTCCCACCGAGCGCCTCGACGCCATCCTGGCGCGGCACGATATCGTCACCGCGCAGCTCGCCTCGGGCGAGGGCGATCCGGACACCGTGGTCCAGCTCTCGCGGGAGCTGTCGGACCTCGATCCGGTCGTGGCGTCGATCCGCCACTATCGGGCGTCCCTGGAGAACCTCGCGGGCGTCGAGGCCCTGATCGACGAGCCGGGCACGGACTCCGAGATGCGGGCACTCGCCGCCGAGGAGAAGCCGGAGGCGCAGGCGGCGTTGGAGGCGGCGCATCGCGACCTGCAGCTCCTGCTGTTGCCCAAGGATGCGGCCGACGAGAAGAGCGCCATCCTGGAAGTCCGCGCCGGCACCGGCGGCGACGAGGCGGCGCTCTTCGCCGGCGACCTGTTCCGGATGTACGCCAAGTACGCCGAGTCGAAGGGCTGGCGGGTCGAAGTGATCTCGGAGAGCGAGGGCACGGTCGGCGGCTTCCGCGAAGTCGTGGCCGAGGTGAAGGGCCGGGGCGTGTTCGCGCGTCTGAAATTCGAGAGCGGCGCCCACCGGGTGCAGCGCGTACCCGACACCGAGACACAGGGGCGGATCCACACGTCGGCCGCCACCGTGGCGGTGCTGCCCGAGGCCGAGGAGGTCGACATCCACGTCAACGACGCGGATCTGAAGATCGACACGATGCGCGCCCAGGGCGCGGGCGGCCAGCACGTGAACAAGACGGAATCGGCGATCCGCATCACGCACCTGCCGACCGGCATCGTGGTGTTCGTCCAGGAAGAGCGCTCGCAGCACAAGAATCGGGCCCGCGCCATGGCGCTGCTGCGCGCCCGGCTCTACGAGGCGGAGCGGAATGCCAAGGATTCCGCCCGGGCGGCCGACCGCAAGGCGCAGGTCGGGTCGGGCGATCGCAGCGAGCGGATCCGGACCTACAACTTCCCACAGGGCCGCGTGACCGACCACCGGATCAACCTGACCCTCTACAAGCTGGAGGAGGTGATGGCCGGCACCGCCCTCGACGAGGTGGTGGACGCCCTCATCACCGAGCATCAGGCCGAACTCCTGGCCGCCGAGGGCATGGCCTGAGCGGCACCGCGATGACCGGATCGAGCCGGGGCCTGACCCGCCGCGCGGCCCTGCGGCACTGCAGGACCGCGTTGGAGACCGCCGATCCCGGCGACGCGGCGGGCGATGCCCGTTTCCTGCTGCTGGGGGTCTTGGGGCTCGAGAATCGCGATCTGCTCGTCGAGGGCGATCGCCCCTTGGATGACGGCGAAGCGGTCGCCCTGGATGCCGCCCTGGCGCGGCGTCTTGCCGGCGAGCCGGTGGCCCGCATCCTGGGCGCCTGGGAGTTCTGGGGCCTGCCGATCCGGCTCGCGCCCGAGACTCTGGTCCCGCGGCCGGATACCGAGATCCTGGTCGAGGCTGCGCTCGCCAGCGTCTCCGACCGCAGTGCACCGCTGCGGTGCTTGGATCTGGGCACGGGTTCGGGCTGTATCCTGGCGGCCCTCCTCAGCGAGTTGCCCCGGGCCTATGGGATCGGGCTCGACCGTTCAGCCGCCGCCCTCGCGATGGCCCGTCACAATCTCGCGGCGAACGGTTTCGGCGGGCGATCGGCCTTCGCGGTGGGAGACTGGTGCGACGCGATGCGCGGGACCGCTGACCAGACCTTCGATCTCGTGGTGTCGAACCCGCCCTACATCGTGCGCGACGTCATCCCGACGTTGCACCGGGAGGTGCGAATGCACGATCCGCTGGCGGCCCTCGACGGCGGGGCCGACGGCCTCGACGCCTACAGGCGCATCCTCGACGGGGTCCGAACGGGGAACCTGCTGGCGCACGCCGGCGTGCTCGCAGTCGAGATCGGTTACGATCAGGCGGCGTCGGTGCGCAGCCTGGCCGCCGCAGCGGGCTTCGTGGATCGTGGCCTGACCCGCGATCTGGCGGGCCATGACCGCGTGCTGTCCTTCGGTCTTCCCAAAGGCCATGGTGATCCCCACCTGAGGATCGATCGCCACTAGACGCCGGGTCGAGCGCGTCGCATTCGGGCGCGGCCCGGCGCTCCTATTGGCTGGCTCTCCTGGACGGACTCTTTGGCCGCAACGCAGCCCATCTCGGCAGAGGGTGATCGCATCGAAAAAATGCTTGTTGCGCGAGCCGGGGAACGCTAGTGTTGGCTTGAAGATCGCGAACGGTTCGTTAAGACGGACATCGCTATGGTCGGTGACGACCACAGGTCGCCGATGGGTTCGCCGATCCCCAAACCGTTGGACCAGAGCGCGCGTGACGGCGCGGCGGTTTGACAGCACTCGAACCTGACAATCAGCCGGTTTCCGGCGCCCGGCTTGGGCGCGCGAGGCGAGGGATGGTCAGACAGACGCGAAGGTCGCTGAGCGGCCGCACGCGCGGCGCCACCGGGTGCGCTTGACCGGTTCGCGTCTTGAAATGCCGATCGGGCGCTTCCGAAGACAGTCGTTTGCGTGAACGAGGGTCATTACAGACCGATGAGACCAAACCAGAATCGACGGATGCGCGGCCGGAATCGGCCGAAAGGTCCGAACCCGCTGACGCGTTCGTACGAATCCAACGGTCCCGACGTCAAAATCCGCGGCACCGCTCAGCACATCGCCGACAAGTACGCCCAGCTCGCGCGCGACGCGTTGGCGGCGGGTGATCCGGTCGCGGCCGAGAACTATTTCCAGCACGGCGAGCACTACTTCCGGATCGTTTCGGGCGCCCAGGAACAGACGCGTCCGGCCAATACCGGCGGTTACGCGAGCCGTCCCTACGACGACGAGATGGACGAGGGCGACGAGGACGGTCAGGGCAACGGCGCGTCGCCGAACGGCCATGGCTACAACGGTTACGACGACGGCGATCCGGCCCAGCAGCCGCAGCCCTACGATAACCGCGGCGACCTGAATCAGGACGGGCGCCAGAACCGGGACCGGTTCCAGAACCGCGACCAGCGCCGCTTCGACAACAACGGCCGCCAGGATTACCGCCGGCAGGATCAGCCGCGCCAGGACTACCAGCGGCAGGATTACCAGCGCCCGGACTACCGGCAGGAGCGACAGGCCAACCGTCAGGACCGGCAGGATTACGGCCGGCAGGACGCGCGCCAGGAAAACCGGCAGGAGACCCGGCCAGAGAACCGCCCGGATAGCCGGCAGGACTATCGACAGGAGCGCACGGACAACCGGAACGAGGGGTTCCAGGAAAACCGTCCGGAGAGCCGCCAGGACACGCGCGTCGATCAGGGCCGCTACGACAACGGCCGCGGTGAGCCGATGCGCGCCGAGCCGCGTCCCGAGACCCGGCAGGAGCCGCGTTCGGAGGCCCGTCCGGAGCGCGCGCCCCGCAGCGAGTCGACCCGGTCGGAAGCCGCGCCCCGCCGCGAACGCCGCCGCGAAGCCACGCCGGTTGCCGCCGAGGATCCGACCGGCCTGCCGGCCTTCCTGATGGCCCCCGCCCGTCCCGTTCCGGCGGCCGAGCCGCCGGCGGCCCCGGAGCCGGAAGCGACCGCTGCCGAGGAGGCCCCGGCCGCCAAGCCGCGCCGCCGGCGCCGCCCGCGCTTCGAGAGCGTGGCCGAAGAGGGTGAGGCGCGCACGTCTTCGGACGACGCATCCACCGAGTGATCTGACGAGACGCGCAATCAGCGCTTCAAGGACCGTCCCGGGCAACCGGGGCGGTCTTTTCGGTTTTGATCGTCAATCTCAAGCGGCGCGCCAATCTGGCCAGGAATGGCCCCGCTGAATCAACCGACGGCGCCGGTCGATCTCACCGGAGAATGCGATCTCGTCGCGCCGTACGAGGTCGATCAGCAACGGCGCCCAGGCGACCGGCATCGCGGTCGCGCTCAGTCCTCGTCCGGGCTGGTCGTGCCGGCGGATAACCCGCGATACCCGGTCGCCAGCACGTAGAGTTCGCTGGAATCGGCGCGGCTCGCCGCGGGTTTCACGTGGCGGACGGTG
Organism: Methylobacterium guangdongense; assembly: GCF_038442355.1. NCBI lineage: Bacteria > Pseudomonadati > Pseudomonadota > Alphaproteobacteria > Hyphomicrobiales > Methylobacteriaceae > Methylobacterium > Methylobacterium guangdongense. The sequence continues at coordinate 67,423 of NZ_JBBXMX010000001.1, read as the reverse complement.
GCGAAGTCGCGCTTCAGATCGGTCAGCAGCGCCCCTTCGGTGCCGCCCTGCAGCACCTTGGCGAGGTAGGCGCCGCCCGGCCCCAGTACCTCGCGCGCGAATTCCGCAGCCGTCTCGGCGAGGCCGATGATGCGCAGATGATCGGTCTTCTTGTGGCCGGTGGCGTTGGCCGCCATGTCGGACATCACGAGATCGGCCGGGCCGCCGAGCAGCGCGACGAGCTTGGCGGGTGCTTCCGGATCCAGGAAGTCCAGCGTGATGAACTCGACGCCGACCATCGGCTCGATCTCCAGCAGGTCGATGCCGACGACCTTGCCGGAGGGCCCTACGATGCGCGCCGCGACCTGCGACCAGCCGCCCGGTGCGGCGCCGAGGTCGACGATCCGCTGGCCGGGCCGCAGCAGCTTGTAGCGCTCGTCGATCTCGATGAGCTTGTAGGCCGCGCGGGACCGGTAGCCCTCGCGCTTGGCCCGGGCCACGTAGGGATCATTGAGCTGGCGCTCCAGCCAGCGCTTCTGCGACAGGGTTCGTCCGCGGCCGGTCTTGACCCGCTGCTTCAGCTCCCCACGCACGCCACCGCCGGAACTCGCGCCGCCGCGCCGGTCGCTCATCGCGTCGCCTCCAACGGCGATACCCTCATCGGACCGCCTTCCGGTTCCAGACCCCGTCCTCCCGCATCATGTTCATCAGCAGACCCTCGCGCAGGCCCCGGTCGGCGATCCGCAAGCGATCGGACGGGAAGGCCCGGCGGATCGCCTCAAGGATCGCGCAGCCGGCGAGCACGAGGTCGGCCCGGTCGCGGCCGATGCAGGGGTTGTCGGCCCGCTGCTCAAGGCGCGTATCGAGCAGGTCGTCGATGGCGGTCGTGACGGACTCATCGCTCATCCACAGGCCGTCGACGCGCCGCCGCTCGTAGCGCGCAAGGCGCAGATGCATCGCCGCGATGGTCGTGACGGTGCCGGAGGTGCCGAGCAGATGGAAATGCGGTGCCGTCGCGGCCGAAGCCGCACGGATCGCGAAGGGCGACAGCTTCTCGGCCACTTCCTCGACCATCCCCTCGAACATGCGCCGCGTGACCTCAGCGCCGCCATGGCGCTCGGCGAGGGTCACCACGCCCACGGGAAGCGAATCCCAGGCCCGGATCCGCAGCGTCGGGTCGGTCGATGGGTTGGCGGCCTCGCCGTCGAGCCACGCGATCTCCGTCGACCCGCCTCCGATATCGAAGATCACGACCGATTCGGCGAGCGGGTCGGCGAGCGCGGCGCAGCCGGTGACCGCGAGATAGGCTTCGGTCTGGCGATCGACGATCTCGAGATCGAGGCCTACCCCCCGCCGGACCCGCTCGACGAAGGCCGCCCCGTTCACGGCGAGCCGGCATGCCTCGGTGGCGATCACCTTGGCCCGCTGAACGCCGCGGGCCTGCATCTTCGACCGGCAGATGCGCAGGGCCTCGACGGTTCGCTCGATCGCCGCATCGTTCAGCCGGTCGGAGGTGCCGAGGCCCTCGCCGAGCCGGACGATCCGCGAGAACGCGTCGATCACCCGAAAGCCACTGAAGGTCGGCTCGGCGATCAGCAGGCGGCAATTGTTGGTGCCGAGGTCCAGTGCCCCGTAGGCGGGGCGACGGCGCTCGCGGCCCGTCAGGGAACCCGGCGTTTGGTGCGGCCCTGCGCCGATCTGGATTCGGGACGGCGCGGCCGCGGCGGTCTCGTCCCTCATCGGCGCGGCCGTCGATCCTTCGGGTCGGCCGGGAGCGCTGCGCTCGGCCTGAATGGAAATGTGACCCTACAGGCTCGGCAGGGAACTGCAACGTCCGATCGCAGCCATGCTCAGGCGACCGCTTTCATCATTCCGGCCCGGCGCGGAATAGGGCGCAAGAGACTTTTCACCTGCGAGTAAGGGCGGGGACGGTTGATGACTTCATCCAGGCGCGACCACAGGGTCTTGGGCGAGAACGGCTTGGCGATGATCTCGTTGACGCCGAGCGCCACCGCGCGATCCACCACGTTCCGGCGGGGCTGGGCCAGCATCAGGATGATCGGGATGGTCGGGCAGGGCGAGGTCGTCGGTGTGCGCGCCAGCCGGATGAACTCTTCACCCGAAAGGATCGAGAGATCCCAGTCGATGATACTGATATCCGGCTTGCTCTCCGCGAGGACGCCGAGCGCCTCCGCGCCATCCGGCGCCTCCAGCACGCGCTTGATGCCGACGCGCATCAGCATGTCGCGCACGATTCGGCGGATGTAGAGGCTCTCGTCGACGACGAGGGCCGAGAGGTCGGGGAAGGTCGGGGTCGCGATCATGGCCGGTCGCAGTGCGGGACGCGACACCCCTCCTAGCCGGGTACCGTTTGCGCTTCGCTAACGCGTTCTCGCGCATGTGAAAGATTATGCAGGGCCGCTACCGTCGCCTGCGTTGTTTACCGCAAGAAAGTAACGAAACGGGCGCCTTTGAGCCAACAAGGTCCTTGCGGTCAAGGCCCGATTGCGTCAGGACTGGGGCGTTATTCTTGGTTACCGCGACCTGGGGTAATGATAGTGCGGGGCGTGGGCTGTCTGGGATGGCGCGCACGCGGTATTCGAGACAAGGGCGGCGGACGGTTTTTGCGAGCTTTCTATGGGACGTGGTCGTGATTTCAGAGGGCCGCAGAAGCGCGGCTTCGACGAGAGTGGCGAGCCGAGATGGCCTGACCAGGCTCCCCCCAGCGGCGGATACGGCGGCGGGTACGGCGGTGGCGGTGGCGGCGGCGGGTTCGGTGGCGGCGGTGGCGGCTACGGTGGCGGCGGCGGCGGTTTCGACCGCGGCCCGTCCCGCGGTGCGGCACCGGTTGCAACCGGGCCCGAGCGGGATGCCACGGTCAAGTGGTTCAACAAGGAGAAGGGCTTCGGCTTCGTCGAGCTGGGTGATGGTGGGGGCGACGCCTTCCTTCACATCCGGGCCGTCGAAGCGGCGGGCCACGCTGATCTCATGCCGGGAACCCGCCTGACGGTGACCACGGCACAGGGTCAGAAGGGCCCGCAGGTCACCAGCGTCACGAGCGTCGATACGTCCACGGCTGAAGCACCGGCACCGCGCCGCGAGTTCCGTCCGCGCACCGGCGGCTACGGCGGGGCCAGCGGCGGCGGCGGCTTTGGTGGCGGCGGTGGCGGTGGTTACGGTGGTGCCGGCGGCGGCGGCGGCGGTGGCCGCTTCGCCAGCGGTCCCTCCGTGGAGATGACCGGCACCGTGAAGTGGTACGACCCGGCCAAGGGTTTCGGCTTCGTCTCGGTGAATGACGGTGGAAAGGACGTGTTCGTCCACCGCTCGGCCCTGTCCCGCGCCGGCCTCGACTCGCTGGCCGAAGGTCAGCAGGTCACCCTCGGCGTCGTCGAGGGCCAGAAGGGCCGCGAGGCTTCGAGCATCAACGTCGAAGACTGAGAGTGTCGCGGCGGCTCTGCCGCCGCGATCTACTTCGTGAGAGGAGAGCGGTGGTTCCGATCGGAGCCGCCGCTCGCTTCGTTTCCGGGTTCGCCCTTCGAGTCCGCCATGCGCCGCAAACTGCTCCTGATGCTTCTGCTCGCCTTCGCCAGCGAGGCACAGGCCGGGGACTTCACCGGCTTCTACGCCGGGATCAACGCCGGCTACGCCCGGGGACACGAGCGCGACCGGATCACGCACGAGTCGCGGCCCCTCGGGATTGAGGCCGGATCCGATCTGCCGCCCAGCGCGCGGGACGCGGCCCTGGCCCTGCGCCGATCCGAGGCGGCCCGCCCTGCCTCGCCATCCGGGCGCTGACGAGTGTTGCCGCCTGCGGAAAACGACGCTTCAGCGCTCTTAAGCGGCCCCGAACCCCTCACGCACGAATCGCCTGCCCAACCCCGCTCATGTTGAGGCGGCCTCGTCAGCGGGCCTCGGAGGAGGGCTCCAGGGATCGCGGTGACTTCCGAAGGGCTCCTTCGAGGCCTCCGCTGCGCTCCGGCACCTCAAGATGAGGGGGAGGTTTGGGGTCAGCCGATGACACCGCCCCGGCAGGCCCACACGACTTGCGATCCGGCCAGTTCAAAACCGTTCTAAGTCGTTCTCGCCTCACTGGAATCGTTCTCGAACATAGCCGTTGCGTCACCCCGCAGGCCGCGGTTAGGTCGCGCCATGGGTTCACGGATACGCGAGGGGGCGCCATGAGCGCCGGTCCGGTTGGCGCGCGGACGGGCTCGATGCGCGCGTACCGTCTAGCAGTGGCCGGACGTGTGCTCATGGCCGGCATCGGCGGCTATGCCGTGGCCGCGCTGGCGAGTGCTTTGCTGGCCCTGATCCTGCCCGGCGCCAGGGCCGAGGCCGTTTCGGCCGCCCTGGTGGCGAGCTTCGCCATCATGGCCGCGGCGGTGGTCTGGGTCTTTGCCGCACCGACGCTCGGGCGCGCCGCCCTGGGACTCGGGTTCGCTACCGCCGTGCTGATTGCCGCCCTGTGGTTGGCGGGAGCCTTCCAGCCCGGGGGGGCGGCATGAGCCGACCCAGGAGCTTCCGCCAGTCGATGGCGTGGCTGCACACGTGGTCCGGCCTCGTGGTCGGCTGGGTGCTGTTCGCGATCTTCGTGACCGGCACGGCTAGCTACTACCGAACCGAGGTCTCACACTGGATGCGGCCGGAACTGACGGACGCGCAGGCTGATCCGGTCGCCGCAGCGACCCGCGCGGGTGCCTTCCTCCAACGAACGATGCCCGACGCCGCAGGATGGTCCGTCATGCTGCCGAGTGCCGGCAGCCCGGCCGTTACCGTCTACTGGTGGCGAAGCTTTGCCGGTCCCTTCCATCACGCGTTGCTCGATCCTGTGACGGGTGAGCGCGCGGCGGTCCGCGATACGCAGGGCGGCGACTTCCTCTATCGCTTCCATTACGAATTGAACCTGCCGCCGATGTGGGGACGCTGGATCGTTTCCGCCTGTGCGATGATCCTGTTGATCGCGCTCATCTCCGGCATCGTGACCCATCGGCGGATCTTCGTCGATTTCTTCACCTTCCGCCGGGACCGGTCGGCGCAGCGCGGCTGGCTCGACGCCCACAACGTCATGGGGGTTCTGGCGCTGCCGTTTCACCTGATGATCGTCTATACGGGCCTCGTGACGCTCTCGGCGATGCTGATGCCCTGGGCGGTGAAGGCGGCCTATCACGGCGATCTCCTGCGGTATTACGCCGATGCCGGCATCATGGTCGCGGGTCGCCCGCCGGCCGGCCACCCGGGCCCGGCGATGCCCCTCGGCGAGATCGTGGCGCGGGCGATGGCCGCCACCGGCGAGACGCCCGAACTCGTCATGGTCTCGAATCCGGGCGACGCGGCCGCGAGCGTGACCGCCTATTTCGAGGAGCCCCCCGGCCTCGCCCATCTTCATCCCCAGATCGCCTACGACGCAGCGACGGGCGCGGAACTCGGACGTGTCGGCGAGGCCGGCGCGGCCACGCGAACCGGTGCCGTCATGGTGGGTCTCCACGAGGCGCATTTCGCGGCCGCCCCCTTGCGGTTCCTGTTCTTCCTTTGCGGGCTCATGGGGGCCGCCACGGTGGCGACGGGACTCGTGCTCTGGAGCGTCGCCCGGGCGCCGAAGAACGCCGCGCCGGAGGGGCTCGGCCTGCACCTCGTCCGCATCCTCAATCTCGGCACCATCGCCGGGCTCCCCGCGGGCCTTGCGGCCTATTTCCTCGCCAACCGGCTGCTTCCGGTCCCGCTGGACGCACGGGCGGAGTGGGAGATTGGCGCCTTCTTCGCGGTCTGGGTGCTGGCGGCCCTGGCCTCAGCGCTCTACCCGAGACCGCTCGCGTGGCCAATGGCCCTGGCGGTGCCGGGCCTCGCGTTCCTTGCGATCCCGGGGGTCGATGCCCTGACGGTGGGTGAGGTCCGTTTCGTCGGCTTCGATCTCGCGATGGCGGCTGTCGGCCTGCTGCTGCTCGGCGCGGCGCGGCTTGCGGGCCGGCGCGCCCTGGCGCGTTATCCGGTCCGGACCCGCCTGCACGGGACGGCTGAAGCGTGACCGTGCCGGCGCTCATCCTGAGCCTGTTGCTGGCCTTTTCGGGCTTCTCCGCCCTGGCCCTGAGCCTCGATCGGCATCACCGCGCGGTGTTCCGATCGCCGGTATCCCAGGCGCGGATCGGAAGCCTGCGCGCGGCCGGCTGGTCGGGCCTCGGCTTGTCCTTCGCGGCGGCAGTCACCTTCGCGGGGTGGAGTTTCGGACCGGTCCAGTGGATCGGCGCGCTGACCGGCGCGGCCCTCGCCGTCGTCGCCTTGATCGCCTATCGGCCGACATCGCTTCGGGCCGCCGCCCTGGCGGCGCTTCCGCTCGCCGCCCTGACGCTGCCGCTCGCCCTCATGCGGTGACCGGCAGGCCGCGCCCAGGGCAGGCCGTCGACGGTCCGCCAACGGACGGAAGGCGCAGCGCCTTCTGCAGAGACAACGTAGGTTCAGCGTTGAGACATCGCGGGTTTCGACCGTTCGAAACACGGGCACCAGTGTCCCCTCGCGGTCCTGTCCGGATCGGCGTAGGATCTCCGCACTCGCGCACTGGCCAAAAGTCCACCTTGATTCGACAGGCCAAAAGCCATTGGCTGTGACCATAGCGGAACCGGACCTGGCCGGACGAAACGGCCGCCCGAGCACGCGCTAAAGCCCAAGAGCCGCGGTTCGCGAGGCCGGGGCCAGTGGAGGGAACAAAGCGATGAACAAGCCGGAATTTCTCGGCGACTCCAAGGTGAAGTCGCCCTTCTCGGCCCGCTACGAGAACTTCATCGGTGGCCAGTGGGTCGCCCCCGCGGCCGGCCGCTACTTCGAGAACACCTCGCCGATCACCGGCAAGGTGATCTGCGAGGTCGCCCGCTCCGACGCGCAGGACGTCGAGAAGGCGCTGGACGCCGCCCACGCCGCCAAGGAGACCTGGGGCCGCACCGCACCGGCCGAGCGTGCCCGGATCCTTCTGAAGATGGCCGACCGGATGGAGGAGAACCTCGATCTCCTCGCGCTCGCCGAGACCTGGGACAACGGCAAGCCGATCCGCGAGACGACCCACGCCGACATCCCGCTGGCGATCGACCATTTCCGCTACTTCGCCGGCTGCGTGCGGGCGCAGGAGGGTTCGATCTCCGAGATCGACCACGACACGGTCGCCTACCACTTCCACGAGCCGCTGGGCGTCGTCGGCCAGATCATCCCGTGGAACTTCCCGATCCTGATGGCGGTGTGGAAGCTCGCCCCGGCGCTCGCCGCCGGCAACTGCGTGGTCCTGAAGCCCGCCGAGCAGACCCCGGCCTCCGTGCTGGTGCTGATGGAGATCATCGGCGACCTGCTGCCGCCGGGCGTCCTCAACGTGATCAACGGCTTCGGCCTCGAGGCCGGCAAGCCGCTGGCCTCCTCGCCGCGGATCGCCAAGATCGCCTTCACGGGTGAGACGACCACCGGCCGCCTCATCATGCAGTACGCTTCGCAGAACCTGATCCCGGTGACGCTGGAGCTGGGCGGCAAGTCGCCGAACATCTTCTTCTCGGACGTGGCGAACGAGGACGACGACTTCTTCGACAAGGCCCTCGAAGGCTTCACGATGTTCGCCCTGAACCAGGGCGAGGTCTGCACCTGCCCGAGCCGCGCGCTCGTCCACGAGTCGATCTACGATCGCTTCATGGAGCGGGCGGTGAAGCGCGTCGAGGCGATCACCCAGGGCTCGCCGCTGGATCCGGCCACGATGATCGGCGCCCAGGCCTCGGGCGAGCAGATGGAGAAGATTCTCTCCTACATCGACATCGGCAAGCAGGAGGGGGCGCAGCTGCTCACCGGCGGCGAGCGCAACGTGAAGGACGGCGAGTTCGCCGAGGGCTTCTACGTGAAGCCGACGGTGTTCCGCGGCCACAACAAGATGCGCATCTTCCAGGAGGAGATCTTCGGGCCGGTCCTGTCGGTCACGACCTTCAAGGACGATGCCGAGGCGCTCTCCATCGCCAACGACACGCTCTACGGCCTCGGCGCCGGCATCTGGACCCGCGACGGGACCCGCGCCTACCGCTTCGGCCGGGCGATCCAGGCCGGCCGCGTCTGGACGAACTGCTATCACGCCTATCCGGCCCATGCGGCCTTCGGTGGCTACAAGCAGTCCGGCATCGGCCGCGAGACGCACAAGATGATGCTCGATCACTACCAGCAGACCAAGAACATGCTGGTCAGCTACTCGGCCAAGAAGCTCGGTTTCTTCTGAGCTTCTGCCCGGGTTAACCCCCCGAGACAACTTCAGCCCCGGCCGCAAGGCCGGGGCTTTTTCAAAGGCGGCGGTCAGCGCTTCAGGCAGGATGCGGCGATCGCGGCGGAGGTGCGGTCATGCAGGCTGATGGTGCGGTCCGCCACCGGCTGACGGACCTCCTCGCCCTGATTGGCCTCGGCCTTCTCGAGTTCCCAGAGCCGCGCTGTCACCGCGCCATCGGCGTAGCAGGCGCAGAACGACGCCCGGTCGGCGATCACGGCATCGGGCGGCGCGACCCAATCCGGGTGATTGAGGCACGTGCGCAGTTCCGCCTCCCGCGCGGGGGCGTTGACATCCTCGCGCGCCAGGGCGGGCCCAATCGCCAGGGCAACGGAAAGCGGGATGACGAGCAGGCGGCTCAATAGACGCCGTACCCGAAGCCCTCGTAGGGCACATTGGCGATGGAGCCGGGCGGCATGGGCCCGGCATCGGCACTGACGCTCGGGACATCGTCGGGCGGACCATCCCAGCCGACGACGCCCATCGGGTTGTCGGAGGTGACGTTCGGGTTCCCGGCGACGTGCCAGGCATGCTGGAGGAACAGCGGCTGGGTCCGGGGCTGGACCCGCAGCGTCAGCGGATCGGCGCCGGCCGGGCCCGCCGACGCGATGGCCACGATCAGGGTGAGGCAGGAAACGGCTTTGCGTCGGGTCATGGTCTCGATCAGCCCGCAGGGCTCTCCGGAGCCCCCGGTGGGGGCGTTCTCGGCGGGCAACGCGGCAGCGATCGGTCTGGCACCAGCTTGACCGGTCCGTTGACGCAAATGTGGAACTTGAAAGCCGCGCACGCATATCAACACCGACACCGGGGAGGACAGCATGAGCCTGGACGCGACGATTGAAGCCACGACCGCGGAGCAGGTCGGCGCCGACGGCACGCCGCTGCGGGTCACCGCGACTCCGAAGGCCCTGCACCTGATCGACGAACTCCGCGCCGAGTACGGCCCCGTGATGTTCCACCAGTCGGGCGGCTGCTGCGACGGCTCCTCGCCGATGTGCTACCCGGTGGGCGACTTCCTCGTCGGCGACGGCGACGTGCATCTCGGCCAGGTCGGCGGCGCGGATTTCTTCATCAGCCGGTCGCAGTTCGATGTCTGGAAGCACACCCACCTGATCCTCGACGTGGTGCCCGGGCGCGGCGGCATGTTCTCGCTTGAGAATGGGCGCGAGAAGCGCTTCCATATCCGCTCCCGCCTGTTCTCGGACGCCGAGAATCGTGCCCTGGAAGGCGCCTGCAAGCTCTGAGGACCATGCCGCCATGGCGACCGTGACGCTCTGGACCGATGCCGAAGCCGAGGCGGATCCACGGGTGCGGGCGGTCTTCGCGGATATCCGGGCGACGCGCGGCTCCGCGTTCATCAACAATTTCTGGCGCGGGCTCGCCAACGATCCCGCGCTGCTCGAGCGGACCTGGACCGGTCTCAAGGCCGTCATGGGCCCCGGGACGCTCGATCCCCTGACCAAGGAGCTGGTCTATATCGCGGTCTCGATCGCCAATGGCTGTCCCTACTGCATCCATTCGCACACCGCTGCGGCGCAGGCGAAGGGCTTGACGCCCGAGCAGCATGGCGAATTCCTGGCGGTGGTCGGCATGGCGAACCAGACCAACGCGCTGGTCAACGGGATGCAGATCCCCGTCGATGCCGCCTTCAAGGTCGGGGAGGCGTCATGAATTCCGGTTCCGATACGTCGAAGAAGGGCCTCCGCGTCGTGCACGAGAGTGCGCCGTTCCGGGGCAAGCAGGGGCATCTCTACCGGCCGGCCATATCGGCAGAGGCGGTCGGTTCGAAGGCGCTGCATATGCAGCTCCTGGAGATTCCCCCCGGCGAGCGCGCCCACGCGCACAAGCACGAATCGCATGAGACCGCGATCTACGTCCTGTCGGGCGTATCGGGCTGCTTCTGGGGCGAGCGCTTGGAGCACCACGCGATCGCGGGGGCCGGCGAGTTCGTCTACATCGCCGCGGACGTCCCGCACCTGCCCTACAACCGGAGCCAGGCGGAACCGGTGACGGCCGTGATCGCCCGGACCGATCCGAACGAGCAGGAAAGCGTCGTGCTGCTGCCGGAACTGGAGGGCGGCGTGGATTGGTCGAAGGCCGAGGCGTAGAGCCTCAGCGCTGCTCGATCCGCTCGTTGGCGAGCCGCTCGGCGCGGGCCCGCTCCTCGGACGAAAGGCCAGACAGGGTCTGGTCCAGCCACGCGTCGGACAGGCCCTGGCCCGCCGCGGCGAGGTTCCAGGCCGCGGCCTCGACGGGATTCTTGGCCACCCCGCGGCCGACTGCGTAGAGCCGCGCGATGCGGTTCTGCCCGATCGCGTTCCCCCGCGAAGCCGCATGCAGGAAGTAGCGGGCGGCCGAACGCTCGTCCTTCGTGACGCCGTTCCCGTTGAACAACAGGATGGCGTACTCGATCTCGCTGGCCAGATCGCCATTGTCGGCACCGCGCCGGAACAGGGACGCCGCCATGCTGGCATCCTTGGGGACGCCGCGACCCTGAAGGTAGAGCACGCCGAGATCGTGCTGGGCCGGGCCGATCTCGGCGTCCGCCGCCTTGCGGAACTGCGCGGCGGCCGCCGCCTCATCCGACGGCTTGCCCGTCCCGATCAGGATCAAGCCGAGATTGTAGGCCGCCGTGGGTGAGCCGTGCGCCGTGGCCTGTTCGAGCCAGCGGCGGCCGGCCTTCGGATCCTTCGGCATGCCGCGGCCGTCGAGGGCCATCAGGCCGAGGGACGACATGGCGGCGGCATCGTTCTGGGCCGCGGCGAGGCGATACCAATCGGCGGCCTTGACGGGATCCTGCTTCACCCCGAGGCCCTGATTGTACAATTCGCCCAGCAGCGTCATCGCGGGCGCATCCTTGGGATTGGCCTCGATGCGCTTGGTCGCCTCCCGGAAGGCAGTGACGTACTGCCCGCGCTGATACGCGCCATACGCGAGATCGGCCGGCTGGCCGCCAGCGGGCGGGACGGCGCCCCGCGTGTAGTTCGGCGTGTAGGGGCTCGGCAGTTCCGGCAACGGTTTCTTGCCGAGCCCTGGGCCTTGCGCGCCGATCGGCTGGGCCGCGCTCTTCGCCGGATCGCTCGGACCCGCGGCCCAAGCCGGCACCACCCATACGGCCCCGACGACGGCCAGAGCTCCGCAGATCGCCCGCCTCATCGCGTCGGCACCTGCGCGAGCGCGCCCTGCGCCTGCGCGACGGCGGCGGGATCGGACAGCCAGAGCCCGCTCTCCAGCCCGACGAACTCGGCGCCCGTCGCGGCGAGCGGACCGATCGCGTCGGCGCTGGTCGCGACGGCGATGCAGGGTGTCTCGAAGATCTCCGCCCACCACGAGACGCGCGCCAGCACGGTTTCGGCATCGGGGGCCGCGCCATCCGGATACAGCCCGCCGAACATCACGTAATCGACACCCGCCTCGCCGGCCTCCATGGCGGCGTGCTTGGTCTCCGTGCCGCCGACACCCAGGATCCGCCCATCCCGCAGGCGGTCCCGGAGGTCCTTCAGGTCACGCGGCTTGTCGACATGGACGCCGTCGGCGCCGCCGCGGATCGCCACCGCGGCGAGATCGCCGGTGAAGCCCGGGCAGGCGACCACAAGGGCCGCCCCGTGCTCCTGCGCTACCGGCGCCACCTGCTTGACCTGGGCGGTGAGCCCGCGCTCGTCGGTGGCGGCCAGCCGCAGGATCACGGCCGCGACATCGCCGGCGCCGCAGGCGGCCCGGAGGGCCGACGCGAAAGCCTCCGTGCCGGCCGCGTCGAGGCCGTGCGGCCCGAGCAGGGCGAGACGCGTATCGTGACTCATCGCAACGGCCCGGATGCTCTCAGCGCGCGCCAATCTTCGGATCGAGTTCGCCGCTGGCATAGCGCTTGGCCATATCGGCCACCGAGATCGGCCGGATCTTCGAGCCCTGGCCCGCCGTATTGAACTCCTCGAAGCGCTGCTTGCACAGCTTGGTCATCGCCTCCATGGCGGGCTTCAGATACTTGCGCGGATCGAACTCCGAGGGGTTCTCGGTCAGCACCTTCCGGATCTGACCGGTCATCGCCATCCGGTTGTCGGTGTCGATGTTGATCTTGCGCACGCCGTGCTTGATGCCGCGCTGGATCTCCTCGACCGGCACGCCCCAGGTCGGCTTCATCTGGCCGCCATACTGGTTGATGATATCCTGCAGATCCTGCGGCACCGACGAGGAGCCGTGCATGACGAGGTGGGTCGTCGGCAGACGACGATGGATCTCCTCGATCACGTTCATCGCCAGCACATCGCCATCGGGCTGGCGCGTGAATTTGTAGGCGCCGTGGCTGGTGCCCATCGCAACCGCGAGCGCATCCACCTTAGTGGCCTCGACGAACTTCACCGCCTCGTCCGGATCGGTCAGGAGCTGGTCGTGGCTCAGCGTGCCCTCGGCGCCGTGGCCGTCCTCGGCCTCGCCCTGGCCGCTTTCCAGGGAGCCGAGCACGCCGAGCTCGCCCTCGACCGAGACGCCGGCCCAGTGGGCCATCTTGGTGACGTTGCGGGTGATCTCAACGTTGTAGTTGTAGTCCGCCGGGGTCTTGCCGTCGGCCTTCAGCGAGCCGTCCATCATCACCGAGGTGAAGCCGTACTGGATCGCGGTGGCGCAGGTGGCTTCGTTGTTGCCGTGGTCGAGGTGCATGCAGACCGGGATGTGCGGGTAGATCTCGACGAGGCCATCGATCAGCTTGGCGAGCACGACGTCGTTGGCATAGGCGCGGGCGCCGCGGCTCGCCTGGAGGATCACCGGGGAATCGGTGGCGTCGGCGGCCGCCATGATGGCGAGCCCCTGTTCCATGTTGTTCAGGTTGAAGGCGGGTACGCCGTACTCGTGCTCGGCGGCGTGATCCAGGAGCTGTCGGAGGGTGATGCGTGCCATCGTGACTGTCTTCCTGTTCGGCGTGTGATCGTCTGGCCGCTCGCCGGTCGCGATGCGAGCACTCAGCTGGGCTTTATCGTGCCGGTCTGCCGAGAGCTTCGCGTTGGGTCAATCTCCGAGGCAAAACTGAGCATTTCACACCGGAAAAATGTCAACCGGTCCTGCTTTCCAGGGCCGCGACACGTTCGTCGACCTCGCTGACCCGCGCATCGAAATCGCCCGCCGTGGCGCGCATCATCACGAGCATGCCGGCGGCGTTGCGCCGATCCTTGCGCATCCCGAGGTCGAGGCGATCGATGCGCGCCTCAAGCCTGTCGAAGCGCAAGACTGTCTCGTCCCGCAGGCTCGCGATACTCGCCTGAATGCCCTTCAGAATTTCGAACGTCGCGTTCTCCACATTGTCACCCATCGACTCGGCCCCCCGGCTGATGAGGGCCGGGAGTATAGATGGGGTCGCGGCGCGTGGGGAGGAGAGTAGAGCGCCGCGCTCAGCCCTTCGCCCGCAGGGCTTCGACGCCCGGAAGTTCCTTGCCTTCCAGCCACTCGAGGAAGGCGCCGCCCGCGGTGGAGACGTAGGTGAAGTCCCCGGCGACGCCGGCGTGGTTGAGGGCCGCGACCGTGTCGCCGCCGCCCGCCACCGAGACCAGCTGCCCCGCCTTTGTGCGCGACGCCGCGTGCTTGGCGGCCGCCACCGTGGCGGCGTCGAAGGGGCTGAGTTCGAAGGCCCCCAGCGGGCCGTTCCAGACCAGCGTCTTGGCATCGTCGATGGCGGCGTTGATCTCGGCGACCGAGTGCGGGCCGGCATCGAGAATCATGCTGGTCTCCGGCACGGCATCCACGGCGACGGTCTCGTGCGGCGCCTGGGCCTTGAACTCCGTCGCCGCCACCGCGTCGACCGGGAGGATGATCCGGCAACCGGCCTTCTCGGCGGCGGCCAGGATGCGGGTGGCGGTCTCGGCAAGATCCTTCTCGCACAGGGACTTGCCGACCGCCTTGCCCTGCGCGTGCAGGAAGGTGTTGGCCATGCCGCCGCCGATCACCAGCATGTCGACCTTGGCGACGAGGTTCTCGAGAAGGTCGATCTTGGACGAGACCTTGGCGCCGCCGACCAGCGCGATCACGGGGCGCTGGGGCGATTCCAGGCCCTTGGTCAGGGCGTCGAGCTCGGCCTGCATCTCGCGGCCGGCATAGGCCGGCAGGCGATGCGCCAGCCCCTCCGTCGAGGCATGGGCGCGGTGCGCCGCCGAGAAGGCCTCGTTGACGTAGACGTCGCCGTTCGCGGCAAGCGCGTCGGCGAAGGCCGCCTCGTTCTTCTCCTCGCCGGCATGGTAGCGGGTGTTCTCGAGGAGCAGCACGTCGCCGTCCTTGAGGGCCGCCACCGCCTTTGCGGCCTCCTCGCCGACGCAGTCGGGCGCGAAGGCGACCGTGCGCCCGAGGGCCTGCCCGAGGGCCGGAACCACCGGCTCCAGGGAATCCTTCGGCTCGCGCTTGCCCTTCGGCCGGCCGAAATGGGCGAGCAGGATCACCTTCGCCCCCTGCTCGGCGACCTCGCGGATCGTCGGCGCCACGCGCTCGATGCGGGTCGCGTCGGTGACCCGCCCGTTCTCCATGGGCACGTTGAGATCGACGCGCATCAGAACCCGCTTGCCCTTGAGGGAGCCGGCATCGTCGAGGGTGCGGAAGGCGCTCATGGGGTCCTGTATCGGTCCTTGAATTACTGGGCGGTGGTGCCGATCGCGCCCGGCTGCGGCAGGAGCCGGCCGAGGTTCAGACGCTCGACGGCGACCATCAGCACGACGGTCAGGATGGCGGTGATGACGGCCGTCAGGACCAGGGCGCCGGTCCCGGGCAGACGCCGCGTCCGCTCGGAAATCCCGCGCATCTCCGCCCGCAAAGCCGCGAGATCGGTCTGCCGCGCGGATTCGTTCATCCGGCTGGTGGCGTTCTCGACCTTGTCCTCGACGCGCGACAGCAGTGCCTCGGAGCGGGCATACTTGTCCTCGATCCGAGAACACTTGTCCTCGATCCGCGCCAGCTGGTCGAACAGCTGATTGGCGGGCAGCGCGTGGGACGGAGAGCCGCCGGCCGGCGGCGGGGCCGATTGCGGAACGGGCTGCACGGCATTCGGCGTGGCCGCCTGCGATGCGGTCGCGTTCGGTACGGCCGATCCGGCCTGCGAAGCGTCGGTCATCCCTGGCCCAATCCTGGTTCGAGGTGAGGCCGCCCGATCGGGCGAACGACCGCCGTCCTGTCACGGGACGACGGCCGTTCGCAAGCCGGTTCAGATGAGTTTGGCCATCGCCACGGCGGTGTCGGCCATGCGGTTCGAGAAGCCCCACTCGTTGTCGTACCAGGACAGGATGCGCACGAAGGTGCCGTCCATGACCTTGGTCTGGTCGAGGTGGAAGGTCGACGAGTGCGGGTCGTGGTTGAAGTCGATCGAGACGTTCGGCCGGTCGGTCACGCCGAGCACGCCCTTGAGCGGACCGGAGGCGGCGGCCTTGATGGCGTCGTTGATCTCCTGAACCGAGGTCGACCGCTTGGCCGTGAACACGAGGTCCACCGCCGAGACGTTCGGGGTCGGCACGCGGATCGCGGTCCCGTCGAGCTTGCCCTTCAGTTCCGGCAGGACGAGGCCGACCGCCTTGGCGGCGCCCGTCGAGGTCGGGATCATCGAGAGCGCCGCGGCGCGGGCCCGGTAGAGATCCTTGTGCATCTGGTCCAGCGACGGCTGGTCGTTGGTGTAGGAGTGGATCGTGGTCATGAAGCCGCGCTCGATGCCCACGGCCTCGTCCAGCACCTTCGCCACGGGGGCGAGGCAGTTGGTGGTGCAGGAGGCGTTCGAGACCACGAGGTGCTCGCGCGTCAGCTTGTCGTGGTTCACGCCGTAGACCACCGTCAGATCGGCGCCATCGGCCGGGGCCGACACGAGGACGCGCTTGGCGCCGGCGTCGAGGTGGGCCTTGGCCTTGTCCTTCGAGGTGAAGATGCCGGTGCATTCCATCGCGATGTCGACGCCGAGGTCGCGGTGCGGCAGCTCGGCCGGGTTGCGCACGGCGGTGACCTTGATGCGCTTGCCGTTCACCACCAGGAACTCGCCGTCCACCGCGACCTCGCCGGGGAACCGGCCGTGCACGGAGTCGTAGCGGAGCAGGTGGGCGTTGGTCTCCACCGGGCCCAGATCGTTGATCGCCACGACTTCGATGTCGCTGCGGCCGGCTTCCGCGATCGCGCGCAGGACGTTGCGGCCGATGCGTCCGAACCCGTTGATGGCAACCTTCGTCACGGCGTCACTCCTTCCTGATGCGGCCCTCAAGCCGCGCATCACCGCGCGGGGTGAGGTTTGGGGCGGATCCCGATGTCCCGCTCCCAGGTTCCGCCCCCATATCGCGCAGACCTCGGTCGCGCGGATCTGGGCGGGCGGGCTTGAACCG
Organism: Methylobacterium guangdongense; assembly: GCF_038442355.1. Taxonomy (NCBI): domain Bacteria; kingdom Pseudomonadati; phylum Pseudomonadota; class Alphaproteobacteria; order Hyphomicrobiales; family Methylobacteriaceae; genus Methylobacterium; species Methylobacterium guangdongense. The sequence continues at coordinate 50,851 of NZ_JBBXMX010000001.1, read as the reverse complement.
GCGATGAACCGGGCCGGGGAAGCCTGGACGTCGCCCCCGCGGCCATCGGAGCGCACAGTGCGGGCCGACGCCTCGGGACTCTCGCGGGCCGATCATCCGGCCTGTCTGGCGCGGCCCTGTTCGGGAGCGCGCGGCTGTCTAGCATGGCGCCCCGACCTGTCAAACGCATCGCGGTAACAAAGACCTTGGATTCATCGTCCAATAAACAGGGAACTTCGCGTTCGATTTGCTGCGTGGCGCGATCCGCGCTGCGGACGCTATTTTGCGCTGGAATTCCGCGTGCATTCGACGGAAAGCTTGGGCCCGGAACGGACGGAAGATCATGGCCGACGACACCGAACCCAGCGTGATCGACGAGGCGCTCGCCCGGCTTGAGGCGGCGGTGAACCGTATGGACGCCGTCGTCCAGCACCGTCTGGAGAAGGCCGCGCAGCCCGACGACCGCGACGCCGAACTGGCGCTGATGGACGAGGATCGCGCGCGGCTGGCCGCCGCCCTCGACGCGGCGAGCGCCCGGCTCGCGGAGGTCACCGCGACGACCGGCGAGGTCGGGCACCGTCTCAACCGGGCGATCGAGACGGTCCAGGACGTTCTCGGACGCGCCTGACCGGACTTTCCGCCCTCGGATCCCTTTCGGAGTCGCCCTTGCCGCAGATCAACGTGTCCATCGACGGCCGCAGTTACCGCATGGCCTGCGGGGAGGGCGAGGAGGCGCATCTCACCGCGCTGGCGGCGACGCTCGACGGCCGCATCGGCGAGATGCGCAAGAGTTTCGGCGAGATCGGCGACATGCGCCTGCAGGTCATGGCGGCGCTGACGATCGCGGATGAACTGATGGAACTCCGCGGGCGGCTCGCCGGACTGGAGGCGGAGGTGGCGACGTTGCGCACGGCCGCTGAGACGGCCGAGCGTCGGCGCACGGAGGATGCGGACCAAGCGGCCGCGGGCATCGGCCGGGCGGCGGAACGGATTGGAAAGCTCGCGGAGGCGCTCGGTGGGTCAGCCCCGCGGGGCTGAAGGCGGTGTTCCGGCAGATGGAGCCTGAGAGATCCCGACTGTTCGCGTGGCCGCCTCCGTGGCGGCTCCTGGGAGAGATCTGAGTCCGCGGGGCGCTCACGTCCTCGGATTCGAGAGCAACAACCGGGACGCCGCATTCCTCGACCGGCGATAAGTCGAGTCGCGGAGGTAGCCCAATGCGTGAATTCCGATGTCTTCCGATCGCAACGGCCACGGCCGATCGCTTCCGCCGCACGGGCTTCGACGATCAGGGTCATCGAGTCCGGCGTTTGGTCGCGACGCCGAACGGCATGTTTCCATGCCGGCACTGCCTGCGCCTCGCGGAGCCCGGCGAGATCGTCCTGCTGGGTTCGTACAACCTGCCAAGACCCCTCGGTATCTATTGGACGCCGAGCCCGATCTTTCTGCACGAGACGAGTTGCCCGCGCGCCGAAGCCGTCAACAAGGTGGCGCCGATCGTGCGCGTCAATCCGCTCGTGTCGGTCCGCGCCTACGATGCTGAAGACCAGTGCCTCTACGATCTCGGCTACGTCTGCGCGGGCAACGACGTGGATGCCCCGCTCGAACGTGCGCTCAGCGATGCACGGACAGCATTCGTGAACATCCATACCGCACGGCCGGGATGCCTATTGTCGCTCATCGTGCACCGCGAATCGTCGTTGCAGTAACGGCCCGCGAACTGGGGACGTGTGCCACGTCCTGCCCTCATCCCGTCTCCGCAATATACCGCCCCAGCGCCACAGCCGCGCGCAGCATGTGCGCCCGCATCCGCCGTGCGGCCGTCTCGCCGTCCCCCTCGGCGATCGCCGTCAGAATGTCGCCGTGCTCGTCGTGGGAGCGGTGGATCCGGTCGGCGTGGCGCAGCTGCGTCCGGCGGAAGGCGGCGAGGCGCTCCCGGATCGCCAGGGCCTGCTCGGCCATGAAGCCGTTGTGGGTGGCGGTGTAGAGTGCCTCGTGGAAGGCGCGGTTGAAGCGGTCGTAGGCGTCGAGGTCGCCATCCCCAACCGCAACGGCGGACTCGGCGTGCAGCTCCATCAACTGGCCCCGTTCGAGGGGCGTCATCCTGTAGGTGGCGAGACGCGCGCACATCGCCTCGATTTCGGCGGTGGTCTCGAACATGTCGGCGATGCGCTGCGGCGTCAGCCGCGCGACGACGACGCCCCGGCGCGGCCGGATCTCGACGAGCCCGGAGGCCGCGAGCTGCCGCAGGGCCTCCCGGACAGGCGTCCGCGAGGCGCCGTAGCGCTGCGCAAGGTTCTGCTCATCGAGCGCCGTCCCGGCCGCGATCGAGCCCGACGCGATGGCGTCGGTGAGCGCATCGCGGATCCGGTCCGATAGCAGTCCGGTGTCGATCTTCTGAAATTCGCCGTGCATCCACCGATCCTAGACCAATCCGAACGCCGCGGCTTCAAGTCCTTGGGGCAAACGATGCAGTCCTCGTTCCTCATCCACGGAATCGCACATCGTTCGTTCGCCCGGAGCCTGATCAACCGACCAGCGCCCGCACGGCCAGGAACAGGATCGACGGCCCGACCAGGCAGCCGATGCCGGTGTGGAACGTCGCGGTGAGCGCCCCGTAGGGCACCAGCTTGGGATCGGTCGCCGCAAGGCCCCCGGCCACGCCGCTCACCGTTCCCATCAGCCCCCCATACGCCATGGCCGAGCGTGGATTGTCGAGCCCGATCAGCCGCGCCACCAGGGGTGTGCCGACCATCACCATCACCGCCTTGGTCACACCCGTCGCGATCGAAAGGGCCATGACGGTCGAATCGGCGCCGATCGCCGCGCCTGTCACGGGCCCGACGATGTAGGTGATCGCGCCCGCGCCGATCGTCGTGATCGAGACCGCGTCGTGATAGCCGAAGGCCACGGCGGTCAGGGTGCCGACGATGAAGGGCAGGATCGTTCCGAGGGCCAGGGCGAGGACGCCCAGCAATCCGGCCCGCCGGGCCTCGATGACGTCGACCTCGAAGGCCGTCGCCACGATGGCGAAGTCCCGTAGCATCGCGCCGCCCATCAGGCCGATGCCGGCGAGCGCCGGGATATCGGCGAGCCCCTTCTTCCCGCCGGTGTAGAGCCCGCCGACATAGGCGAGCACGAGGCCCAGCACGATGGCGATGGCGGACCCGTGGACGCGCCCGTTGGTGAGGTGCTTGGCGGCGTAGTTCGAGACGAGGATCAGCCCTCCGATCACCGCGAAGGCGGCTACGAGGCTCTGCTCGACGAAGACGTGTTCGATGCCGTGCCAGATCGTGTGGTCCATGGCGTTCACTCCTTCCCGGCCAGGGAGGCGGCGGGCCGACCGACCGGGGCCGGTTCCGCATCGCCCTCGATCACCGATCCGCCATGCTCGACCACGGCGCTGCCGGGGTCACGGCGTCCGATCCGGCTCAGCAGCGCCACCGCGCCGAAGCACAGGATCAGCGATCCCGTCGCGGCGATCAGCACGATCGGCCCGCCGCTCATGGCGGCGACCACATTCTGCTGCGCCGCCATGGCGACCACGATCGGGATGTACATGCCGGCCCAGAACTCGACGCCGAACTGGACGCCCCTGGTCAGGCGGCCCCGCCGGGACAGCCAGAGGCGCGCCGCGATGAGCAGGATCATCGCGATGCCGACGCCGCCGACATTGGCCTTCACGCCGAGCAGTTGGCCGAGGAGGTCGCCGAGATACACGCCGATCAGCGTGCAGGCGGCGAGCAGCGCGACACCGAGGACGATCATGGGCGTTGCCCCCCCGGCACGGTCGGCATTCGGGCGCGCGACGGCGCCGGTCTCGACCCGCTCTGCATGACGCGTCTCCTTCCCATTCAGGCTCGTCGGCCCTTCCCGGAAGTATGCAAGATATTGACAAATCCGCAATCCCGTATACGAAAGCGTGATCGAGCCCGGTTTGAAAATACCAGCGGCGGCGCTACTTTCAGCTCGGCATACCGAAGGGGACACGCGGATGACCGAGTGGCGCGGCGAAAGGCAGGCCCGCGATGCCCGCATCACGGCGGGGCGTGCCTTCGCCGACGGCAAGGTCGTGCCGTCCGGCGCCGTCGTCGATCTGCTGGAGGCGATCCTAAGGCCCGGCGACCGCGTCTGCCTCGAAGGCGACAACCAGAAACAGGCCGATTGCCTCGCCCGCGGCCTCAGCGCCTGCGACCCGGACAAGATCCACGACCTCCACATGGTGCAGTCGGGCATCGTGCTGCCGGAACACCTCGACGTGTTCGAGACCGGAATCGCGAAGCGGCTGGACTATTCCTATTCCGGTCCGCAGGGCGCCCGCATCGCCAGGATGCTGTATGGCGGCCAGATCGAGCTCGGGGCGGTCCACACCTACCTGGAGCTGTTCGCCCGATACTTCATCGACCTGACGCCCAATGTGGCGCTGATCGCGGGTGTCTCGGCCGACCGAGACGGCAATCTCTACACGGGGGCCAACACCGAGGACACGCCCACCGTCGTTGAGGCGACCGCGTTTAAGAACGGCGTCGTCGTCGCGCAGGTGAATCAGATCGTCGAGAAGGTCCCCCGGGTCGATATCCCGGGCGACCGCGTGGATTTCGTGATCGAGGCCGACACGCCGTTCTACGTGGAGCCGCTGTTCACGCGTGATCCGGCGGCCATGACCGAGACACAGATCCTGATCGCCATGATGGCGATCAAGGGGATTTATGCCGAATACGGCATCAAGCGCCTTAACCACGGCATCGGCTTCGGCACGGCGGCGATCGAGCTGCTGCTGCCGACCTATGGCGAGAAGCTCGGGCTGAAGGGGAAGATCGCGACCCATTGGGCGCTCAACCCGCACCCGACACTAATTCCGGCGATCGAATCGGGCTGGGTGAAGCAGGTTCACTGCTTCGGGTCCGAAGTCGGCATGGACCGGTACATCCGCGAGCGGCCCGACATCTTCTTCACCGGCTCCGATGGAAGCCTGCGCTCGAACCGGGCTTTCTGCCAAACGGCCGGGCTCTACGCCTGCGACATGTTCATCGGTGCGACGCTCCAGATCGACCTGATGGGCCATTCCTCGACAGTGACGCAGTCGCGGGTCGCGGGCTTCGGCGGCGCGCCCAACATGGGGTCCGATCCCCACGGCCGCCGCCATCCCTCCGATGCCTGGATGAAGGCGGGGCGCGAGGGCCAGATCGTCGGCGATCCGGCGCTGATGCGCGGGCGCAAGCTCGTGGTGCAGCTAGTCGAGACCTTCGGCGACAAGCTGGTGCCGACCTTCGTGGAGAAGCTCGACGCCCTGGAGCTGGCCAGGAAGATCGGCCTCGAACTCGCGCCGGTCATGATCTACGCGGACGACGTCACCCACATCGTCACCGAGGAGGGCATCGCCAACCTCCTGCTCTGCCGGGATGCCGACGAGCGCGAGCAGGCGATCCGCGGGGTTGCCGGCTACACCGAGGTCGGCCGCGGTCGCGATCGTGCAAAGGTCGAAGAGCTGCGCGCCCGGGGCGTCATCCGCCGGCCGGAGGATCTCGGCATCGAGCCGCTGGACGCCGACCGGGCGCTGCTGGCCGCGAAGTCGATCAAGGATCTGGTCCATTGGTCGGGTGGCCTCTACGAGCCGCCGGCGAAGTTCCGGAACTGGTAGTCAGGTGGGCGACGCACACGCCACGCCAATCACCACCCTCATCCTGTGGTCTTCTGTCTGGATCGAGGATCCTCATTCACGGGACCGGCTATGGAATCCCTGACCTTCCGCCACACCACGAAGAAGCCGCTGCCGGGCTCGGTGCCAAACGCGATCACCGGCGTGGTCGCCTCCGGCAATCTGGAGGTGCTGCTGGAACGCGTCCTGCCGCCGGATGCCTGCGAGGTCGCCATCGAGACGCCGGTTGCCGGCTACGGCGACGTCTGGGAGGCGGTGGTGGCGGATTTCGTGGCGCGCGCACAGCCCGGCGGCCTCCGTATCAGCATCAACGACGGCGGCGCCCGTCCCGATACCGTCTCGTTGCGCCTGCTCCAGGGCGCCCGGCTGATGGAGGCCTGACCATGGCTGGCGACCGCGCCGCGAGTACCGATCCGGACGCCCTGAGCTGGTACGAGGCGACCGCCCGCCAGCGCGTGGTGGCGCTGGCCGATCCCGGTACCTTTCAGGAATTCCTGCCGCCGATCGAGCGGCGGATGAGCCCGCACCTGCCGCTGTTCGACCTGCCCCGCGCCTTCGACGACGGCATCGTGGTCGGCCGCGCGAGTCTCGACGGCGGCCCGGTCCTGATCGCCGCCCAGGAGGGCCGCTTCATGGGCGGCGCCGTCGGCGAGATTCACGGCGCCAAGCTGGTCGGCCTCCTGCGCGCCGCCCTGGAACTCAAGCCCCGGGCGGTGCTGATCCTGTTCGATACGGGTGGCGTCCGCCTCCAGGAGGCCAATGCCGGGGAGACCGCCATCGCCGAGACGATGCGGGCGATCGTGGAGGTCCGCGCGGCCGGCATCCCGGTGATCGGCCTGATCGGGGGGCGGGCCGGTTGCTACGGCGGCGGCAGCCTGATCGCCGGCACCTGCTCGCGGCTCGCCGTCTCCGAGGGTGGCCGCATCTCGGTCTCCGGGCCGGAGGTGATCGAGACCAACAAGGGCGCCGAGGAATTCGATTCCCGCGACCGGGCGCTCGTCTGGCGGACGATGGGTGGCAAGCATCGCCGGCTGACCGGCGGCGCCGACGCCTTCTGCGCCGATACGGTCTCGGCCTTCCGCAGGGCGGCCCTGGCGCTGATCGGCCGGGCTCCGGCCTTCGACCTCGACACGCTGGAGGCCGAGCAGGCACGGCTCGAAGATCGGATCGCGCGCTTCGGCGATTGCCGCGATGCGACCGATCACTGGTGTCGCCTCGGCGTCAACGACCCGGAGGCCGTGCCGGCCTCGGATACGGAGGCCTTCGCGGCGACGGTAACCCGGGTGCGGGAGGCGGACCATGACGCTCGCTGAGATTCTCGCGTCCCTCTTTCCGGACGGGCACGACGTCACGGTCAAGGATGGGCTGGTGAGCGGCACCGGGCCCCTGGCGGGGAGCAGCCGCATCACCGTCCTCGGCATCGACGGCGATACGCCGCTCGGGGTCGACGGGGCGCTCCAGCTGTCGCGGTCCGTGCTCGACGCGATCCGGGCGGGCGACCGGGCGCCGATCCTGGTGGCGGTCGATTCCGACAGCCAGCGCATGAGCCGGCGGGACGAGCTGCTGGGCCTCAACGAGTGTCTGGCTCACCTCGCCAAGGCGCTGCTGCTGGCGGATCGGTCGGGCCACCCGACGATCGGGCTGATCTACGGCCACTCGGCCGCGGGCGCCTTCATCGCGACGGCCCTCGCGACCCGAATCCTGGCGGCCCTGCCGGGGGCGAATCCAAGCGTGATGGATCTGCCCTCGGTCGCCCGGGTGACGAAGCTGCCCCTCGACAAGCTCCAGGAGATGGCGAAATCGACGCCGGTCTTCGCGCCGGGGCTCGACAACATGGTGGCGGCCGGCGCGGTGCATGTCGTGCTCGATCCGGGCAAGCCCCTGGACGGCCAGATCCGCGACCTCATCGCCGTTACGGAACCGGGCGATGTCCGCGACCGCCTCGGGGCCGAGCGCGGCGGCCGCCCGGTGGCGCGCGAGGTCGCCGAGGCGGTCATCGATCAGGCCCGGCGCGGCTGAGGCCGGCTTTGTCCGACACTTCCAGGCGTCACGATCTCGTCCGTGTCGATCCCGTGGCCTGGGCGGCATGGCTGAAGACCCGACCGGATCTCGCGGGCCTTCGGCATCTCGAACGCTGGGCCGAAGCGGGCCGCCCGTTGATCGTGCGTCGGCGCGTGCCGGGGGAAACCGACCCGGGCATCCCCCTCGGCCTGCCGATGCCGCCAGCGGACGGCAAGCGGCGGATCGGCCTCATCCTGCCGGCGCGTGTTCTAATACCGATGGCGGCCCCCGATCTCGCCGGGACTTGCGATCATGCGCCGGCGACGTGGCAACCGGCCATCGCGTCACTCCTCGCACTCGGACGCGATTACGGCCTCCAGCCGCGCCCGTTCGGCAGCTTGCTGTGGCAGGCCGTCACCGGCCTCACCTATCTCAGTGAGACCTCGGATCTCGACCTGCTCTGGCCCTGCCAGGAACCGGTGCCGACAAGTCTGCTGGCCGGGCTTGCAGCGATTGCCGCGACAGCCCCGATGCGCATCGACGGGGAGATCCTGCTTCCCGACGGCACCGGATTGCATTGGCGTGAGTTGCGCGACGCGCCGGCAGACGGATCGGTCCTGGCCAAAGGCCGCCACGGCGTCACGCTGAGGCCCGTCGCTTCGCTCCGCGAGCCGGTAACCGCATGACGCTGGCACTCCTCCTCTCCGGTCAGGGCGGCCAGCATCCGGGCATGTTCGACCTGACGGCCGACAATCCGGAGGCGCAAGCGGTCTTCGCCGCCGCCAAGCCGCTCCTCGGCGATGTCGATCCGCGCGACCTTGTCCGGCACGGCGGCGACGCCCTGCACGAGAACCGGACCGGCCAGATCCTGTGCTGCGTGGCGGCCCTGGCCGGTTGGCGGGCCCTGGGTACCGCCGGGACGGATCGGGTCATCGTGGCCGGCTACAGCATCGGCGATCTCGCGGCCTGGGGTGTCGCCGGGCGCTTCGAGCCGGCGGATGTGCTGGCGCTCGCCGCGCGTCGGGCCGAAGCCATGGATGCGGCCACCGGCCCCGGGTTCGGGCTGGCGGGGATCCGGGGCCTCGGGCTCGACGCGCTCGAAGCCCTGGCGGGCGCGCATCAGTGCCATCTCGCCATCCGCAACGCCGCGGATAGCGGCGTGGTCGGCGGCACGCGTGCCGCGCTGGAGACGCTGTGTCGTGCGGCGAGCGCCCGGGGGGCGCAGCGGGCCGTGGTCCTGCCGGTCCACACCCCGTCGCACACGCCCCTGCTGGCGGCGGCCACAGAGGCGTTCCGGGACGTCCTGCGCCAGACCACCCTTCGCCGCCCACCACCGGGCGCCCCGCGCCTCGTGAGCGGGCTCGACGGCGCGATCGTCTTCCGTACGGAGGACGGTTTGGACAAGCTGGCGCGGCAGATCTCGCACGCGATCGATTGGACCGCCTGTCTGGAGGCTTGCCGCGAGTACGGGGCCGATCACGTGCTGGAACTCGGCCCGGGACACGCCCTCGCCACGATGGCGCGGTCAGCGTTGCCGGAGGCGCGGGTCCATGCGCTGGAGGAATTTCGGACGCTCACGGGCGTGAGGGACTGGCTGGGCCGTCCCTAGGTGCCCCTGCACCGTCGGGCCGCGAGCCGCCCCCCTCGGCCCGGGAGGCCGGTTCGTGCACCATTCCACCGAGCCAAGCCTCTGCACGGACAGGCGCTCGCCTTGACGTCCGGGCCGCCCGGGTCGTAGCAGCCGGGCATATATCGGGACGGGACGGTGATATGACGGGCAAGCGCGCGCTGATCACGGGGGTGACGGGCCAGGACGGGGCATATCTGGCGCAGTTGCTCCTGCAGAAGGGCTACGCGGTCACCGGCATCGTGCGCCGCTCCAGCCATGCCGGCGTGTTCGACCATCGGCTGAAGTGGCTCGGCATCCTCGACGACGTGGAACTGGTCGACGGCAACCTGCTCGACCAGTCCGCCCTGCTGCGGATCGTCCAGGCGGCCAAGCCCGACGAGATCTACAACCTCGCCGCGCAATCCTTCGTCACCTCGTCCTGGCAGCAGCCGCTGCTGACCGGGCAGGTCACGGGCCTGGGCGCCGTGCACATGCTCGAATGCCTGCGCTCGGTCGCCCCGCAAGCGCGCTACTACCAAGCCTCGACCTCCGAAATGTTCGGGCTGATCCAGGAGGCCCAGCAGAGCGAGACGACGCCGTTCTACCCGCGCTCGCCCTACGGCGTGGCCAAGCTCTACGCCCACTGGATGACGATCAACTACCGCGAGAGTTTCAACCTGCACGCCTCGAACGGCATCCTGTTCAACCACGAGAGCCCGCTGCGCGGCGTCGAATTCGTGACCCGCAAGGTCACGGACGCGGTGGCGCGGATCAAGCTGGGCAAGCAGAAGGAATTGCGGCTCGGCAACATCGACGCCAAGCGCGACTGGGGCCATGCCCGGGACTACGTCGAGGCGATGTGGCTGATGCTGCAGCAGGACCGGCCGGACGACTACGTGATCGCCACGGGTCGGACCACGACGGTGCGGGACATGTGCGCGATCGCATTCAAGCATGTCGGCCTGAACGTGGACGACCATCTGATCGTCGACCCGGCCCTGTTCCGGCCCGCGGAGGTGGAGGTACTGCTCGGCAACCCCGCCAAGGCGAAGGCGACGTTCGGCTGGGAGGCGCAGACCAGCCTGGAAGCGCTGATCACCGAGATGGTCGACGCCGACATCAAGCGCCTCAGCGCCAACGCCTGATCGGGTCTGGCCTGGGCCTGCCTTGGGTCCATATGGCGCGCATCCGCTGACGGAGATGCGCGCCGTGAAGACCTATCAGCTCTATATCGACGGCCAGTCCGTCGACCCGGTCGAGGGCTTGTGGTTCGAGTCGATCGATCCCTATCGCGGCGAGCCCTGGGCCCGGATCCCGCGCGCCTCCCGGGCCGATGTCGACCGCGCCGTGGCGGCCGCCAAGCGCGCCATGTGGGACGGCCCCTGGGCCACCATGACGGCCTCGGCCCGCGGCAAGATCCTGCGGCGTATCGGTGATCTCGCCGAGCGCGAGGCCAAGGCGCTGGCCGAGGTCGAAGTCCGCGACAACGGCAAGCTGTTCGCCGAGATGGTCGGCCAGACCCGCTACCAGCCGGAATGGTGGTGGTACTATGCGGGCCTCGCCGACAAGGTCGAGGGCGCGCAGATCCCGATCGACAAGCCCGAGACCTTCGCGTTCACCCGGCACGAGCCGGTGGGCGTGGTCGGTGCGCTCACCGCCTGGAATTCGCCCCTCCTGTTCGTGGCCTGGAAATGCGCCCCGGCGCTCGCGGCCGGCTGCGCGGTCGTGGTCAAGCCCTCCGAGTTCGCCTCCGCCAGCACGCTCGAATTCGCGCGTCTGACCAAGGAGGCCGGGCTGCCGGACGGGATGTTCAACGTCGTCACGGGTTTCGGCGGCGAGGCCGGCACCGCGATCGTCGAGCACCCGGACGTCGCCAAGATCACCTTCACGGGCTCGGACGTCACCGGCGCCAAGGTCTACGAGGCCGCCGCGCGCCAGATCAAGCGCGTGTCCCTCGAACTCGGCGGCAAGTCGCCCAACATCGTGTTCGCCGATGCCGACCTCAAGGCGGCCGCCGCGGGGGCGATCTCGGGCATCTTCGCAGCCACCGGGCAGACCTGCATCGCCGGTTCGCGGCTCCTCGTGCAGAACAGCATCCGCCAGGAATTCACCGAGCGCTTGGTCGAACTCGCCCGCACCGCCAAGCTCGGCGACCCGATGCAGGCCGACACCAATATCGGCCCGATCACCACGCCGCCCCAATACGCCAAGGTGCTCGACTACATCGCGCTCGCCAAACGCGAAGGCGCCCAATGTGTGTTCGGCGGCAACCCCGCCGCCGGCCCCGGCGTGATCGGCGGCCAGTTCGTCGAGCCCACGATCTTCACCGGCGTCACCAACGACATGCGGATCGCCCAGGAGGAGGTGTTCGGTCCGGTCCTGTCGATCATCGGCTTCGAGGACGAGGCGGAGGCGCTGCGGATTGGTAACGACGTGATCTACGGGCTCGCCGCGGGCGTCTGGACCCAGGATATTGGCCGCGCCATGCGCCTGTCGAAGGGTCTGCGCGCCGGGACCGTCTGGGTGAACACCTACCGGGCGGTCAGCTACATGATGCCGTTCGGCGGCATGAAGCGCTCCGGGATCGGCCGCGAGAGCGGGATCGAGTCGATCCGCGAATACCTGGAGACCAAGAGCGTCTGGATCTCGACCAGCCGCGACGCGCCCGAGAATCCGTTCGTCATGCGGTGAGCGATACCGGCGGCGTTCGCCTGACAGGGGCGAGCGCCGGGCCGGCTATTTTGCGAAGTGTGCGGTCGACATCCGGTCGGTGACCAGCTCGAACGTCGCCCAGTCGTATTGCTGAACGGGTTCATGCCGGATCAGCGCCAGGGCATCATCCACCGCCTTGCCGCCCTGGATCGCGGCATCCTGATGGACGGTCACCGCAAGGCGTTTCTGCTGCATGGCCGCGATGGCATCCGGCGTGGCGTCGACGCCGCCGATCAGGATGCGATCGGCCGGGATGCCGGCCGCCTCGACGGCTTCGGCGGCGCCGAGCGCCATCTCGTCGTTGTTGGCGGCAATCGCCTGGATCGAGAGGCCCTGCTTGAGCCAACCGGCGACGATGGCGCGGGCCCGCGCGCGGTCCCAATTCGCCACGGCCTCGGCGACGACGCGCATGTTCGGGAAGTCGCGCAGCACTTCTTTCACGCCCTGCGTGCGCAGCACCGAACCGAAATGCGCCGGATGGCCCGAGAGGATCGCGACGGACCCCGCCCCCTCCAGCATCTGGGCGAGCTTGCGCATCTGCAGCCGTCCCGCCACCAGATCGTTCGGCAGGACGAAGGCGACGCGGCCGGGAAACCAGTCCTCCCGCGGTCCGTTGTTGAAGTAGACCAACGGGATGTCGGCCTCCTGCGCGAGCCGCGTGATGGTGGCGTTCGCCGCCGCATCGACCGGCATGACCAGCAGCGCATCCACCTTCGCGGCGATGAAGGACCGCACTTGCGCGATCTGCTGCTCGCCGGCGCCCTCGGGGGCGTAGGCGAACTCCGCGGCGACACCCCGCAACTTGGCGTGCTCCGCGATCCGATCGTGCAGGAGCTGCGTGAACGCGATCGGGGGGATCATCGTCACGCCGAGCGTCGTGGCCCCTGCGGTCGCCGATCCGAGGGCGCAGGCGGCGACGAGCGCCGCGAGCCACAGCCGAACTTGGCGGCGGAGGGCCGGAAGGACCGGGCGAAGCCGCACGTCGATCCGCGCCGGGAGTGGTCGGTTCATGATGTCAGGTCCGGCACGACAGATCCTGCACGCTCAAGCGGCGCGGATCGTCTGGAGGAAGCGGGCCATCTCGGCGCCCAGGCGTTCGGCATCGTGCGACAGGGCGGTCGCGGCGGTGAGCACCGTATCGGCGGTCGTTCCAGCCTGCTCGGCGGTACCGGCGACCCCGGCGATGTGCGTGCTGACCTCGCCGGTGCCCTGCGCAGCCTGCGTGATGTTGAGCACGATCTCCTGCGTGGCTGCGCCCTGCTCCTCGACGGCCGCCGCGATGGACGCGGCCGCCCGGCTCATGTCCTCGATCCGGGTCGTGATACCCGAAATGGCGGCGACCGCCGCAGCGGTGGAGCCCTGGATGACGTCCACATGGCGCGTGATGGCATCGGTCGCTTCCTTGGTCTGCCCCGCCAGGACCTTCACCTCGGCGGCCACCACCGCGAAACCTCGGCCCGCCTCGCCGGCCCGCGCCGCTTCGATGGCGGCGTTGAGCGCCAGCAGGTTGGTCTGCGCGGCGATCTTGGCGATCATCCGGACGACGTCGCCGATCTGGTCGGCGGCCCCGTTGAGCGCCCGGACCAACTCCGTGGTCTGCGTCGCGTCCGCGGCGGCCCCGTTGGCCATCTCGGCGGTCTTCTCGGCCTGCCGTCCGACCTCCTGGACCGACGCGCCGAGCTCGTCGGCGGCCGCGGCGATCATCCGGACGTTCGACTGCGCCTGTTCGGCCGCGCCGGCCACGCTGGTCGTCTGGCTCGCGGTCTCCCCGGCGACCCGGCTCATCTGATCGGCCGATCCCCGGAGCCGGACAGCCGCGGTGGTCACCGCACCGACGATACCGCCGACCGACGCCTCGAAGCTCTGCGCCATCTCGTGCATCACCGTCCGGCGCTGCTCCTCAGCCGCCGCGCGGAGCTGCGCAGCCTCCACCTCCATGGATTGGGTGCGGAGCATGTTGTCCTTGAACACCCGCAGGGCGCCCGCCATCGCGCCGAGTTCGTCGCTCCGCGCGTCGGACGGTACGGCGACGGCGAGGTCGTTCTCGGCGAGCTGCTCCATGGCGCGGGTCATCCGGGCAATCGGCGCCGCGACCCGGCGCAGGATGAACCATACGATGCCGAGCGTGAGGACGGCGGCCACGGCGACCGCGACGATCACGGCGATCCGGGAGGCGTCGCCGATGCCGTCGGCCATCGCGGTCTGTTCGGCCGCCCGGGTCTGGCGGTAGCCGAGCACGGTATCCACCGCCTGCGTGAAGCTCGCGGACTCGCTTTGGAGCGCTGTCGTGAACACCGCGTCGGCCAGGTCCCGCTCGCCGGCCCGATCGAGCGCCGCCGCTTCGGCCTCGACCGCGAGAAAATGCTGCCACGCATCCCGAAGGCTGTGCGCGAGGCTCTTCTCATCGGAGCCGACGACGGTGGGCGCATAGGCGCTCCAGGCGTTCGAGAACGCCTCCTGTGCCGTGTCGATCTTGGCGCGATACGCCTGCCGCGCTGCGTCTGACTGCGCGTGATGGGCAAGGACGTCCAGGGCACGCAACTCCTGGCTGAGCTGCTTCATGGTGCCGAGGATCGTGACGGCCCGAACCTCGCTGGCAATCGACCGATTGGTCTCGTTGATCAGGCTGATACGGAAGACGGAAAACGTCCCGATCCCGATGGAAATCAGAAAGAGCGCACAGGCAGAGCCGATGATGATCGATCGCAGATTGATCGTTGAGTGTCGCGCACGACCGCGCTCGGAGGACGCCATCCAGAGTGATTCCACGTCTTAAGAGGCCTGCGCTTATCGCGAAGCTCCAGTGGAATCAAATGTTTTTGCCTAGGTAATGAAGCAGTTCGATCTCTAATGTTCGCTAGGATGAGAGCATCGAATATATCTATGGGCAAAAACCCATGCGATTGAAGTTGATATTGATGATATTTACAAGGGAAACTCTCTGAGCGAAAGCTGATAGACGTTCCACCGTCTTGCCTTTCCAATGGCCCTGCGATCAGGAGAGCTGAAGCCGGCGTGAGCAGAGCCGAGCCACACATGCGGGACTGTCGCGGCGTTGCGGGTCCCGCACGCCCCAAGAGCGTTGCACCTTACGACATAGCGCGGCCATCTGCCTTGGATCGCCCGACGATCCCGGCGGGAATTGCCACGTTTGGTTGCCCAACCGCTGGCTCTGATGCGTTGACGGTTAGAACTGCCAAGCCGGTGCGAACCGCGTCTGGTAGGACGAATTGGCAAGGCCCCAGATCGGATCGACCATCTTGCCGAACGCTTCACGGGCCAGGAGCGCCATCCGCGTGCGAATTTCCTGCGGGATGTCGGGTTTCGCCAGGATGTCCAGGCAGCTTTTCAGGCAGGTCCGGTATTGCCCGGTGTTGAACGCGTTGGCCGCGTGCTCGTCCAGCAGACCGTACTGATAGATCCACGCCTGTATGAAGAGACCGTCGTTGGCCATCTGAGACGGCAATCCGGCCTCGGCATAATGGAACCCGTCGACATAGCGACGATGCCGCCTGCAGCACCGGCTCGCCCCATGACGCGCTTCGGCGCGGTCAGGCCGGACTGCGATGGCGCGGTCATACACGGCCAAGATACGCGCGATGGGCTCTTGCTTTGCTTCCATGATGTAGGCGGCGCTGAGGAGGCTGATGTAGACTTCCTCGTCCCAGAATCCGAGTTCGGCACGCTTCAAGTAGTAGATCAGAGACCTATCGAAGTCTTCGATGTCTCGATAGCTTTGTGCCAGATAAAACGTGTAGCGCGCAATGAGAAACGGGTCCGTCTCCGTTTTCAGTGCATTCTCTAGAATTTTGGCATCGCGCGCGTAGGTTTCCGTATCGAGATGCCGGGCCCCGTCTTCGCCACGGCGCATCGCGAGCGGCAGAGCGTCGCATCTGGCGACCCCCGGACAATTGAGAAATTCGTGGACTACGCCGAGGTAGCGCCATGGATACGCGTTGCTGACCAACTGTATGCGCGGGTAGCGCGTGAATTTATCCAGGATCGTAAACTCGTAAGCCGGCGCATCGAGCTTCGGCAGGGTGAAGCCCGCCGGGACGACCAGCTCATCATCGGCATCGATGATCAGCGAGTACTGCGCGTGCGGTCGGGCCAAGCGCAACGCTTCGCTGCGGTTGTGGGCAAAATCGACCCACGGCCGCTCCACGAGGGAGCCAGGCATGTCCGCCATTGCTGCGCGGATGATATCCTGGGTGCCGTCGGTGGATCCGGTGTCGACGATGACCCAATGATCGATGATCGGCCTGACCGTCGCGAGACAGCGCTGAATAACGTGCGCCTCATTCTTGACGATCATCGTGAGACAGATCGTCTGCTTGGACGATTTCATAATCCGAAAACCTTTTCTCGCAGGTCATCGATCGCCTGCAGTTTTCAACGAGCTCTCTAGCGCATGCACTCGGCCTTAGCAAAGGTCAGGGATTTCACCTGTGAGTTACATGAGCAGTAAGCGATCGATATCTGCTCCGATTGCGGCAAATATAATTCGCGATCGTATCGGACATACTTATTTAAAACGGAAATTAACTGTCGGTTATGTGCGGCGTCGGGAAACTTGTGACGCAACATCCCCCAAGGGATCCGTGTGTCTCCCAAGAGCGGAATCGGACTCATCGCAGCGTTCGGAACGGATCCGACACGCATCAAGCCACGCACAACCGGATGCAGGAACGCGACCGGGCCGCACGGCCCGGTCGCGTTTCATTCCGCGCCGTCAAAAAGGTCGCACCGCGCGTATGTCCCGCGCGACAGGTTGCGAGGATGAAGATGGTTGACCGTATTTTTTGAACGCGTGATGGTCGCGCACCTATCACGCGCGTGATCGAAGCCAGACGCATCATCGCTTTTCGCCCGGAGAGGGCCTGCATGGCACAGGATCACGACAGCGACGTGCGGCTGGATGCCCTTGAGGCAGACAATGCGCGGTTGAGACATCTTCTCGATGCGGGCGGGATGCCCGACGGGCTTCGCCACAGCCTGCGCGACACGATGGCCATGCTCCGCGCGGTGCTGCGGCTCTCGGCCGATACGGCGGAGAGTGTAGAGAGCTACGCCACGCACCTCGAAGGGCGCCTCGACGCGATCACCCGCGCGCGGATCAGCCTGGACATGTTCGGCGAGATCAACCTGCACTCGCTGCTGTCCGACGAGTTGATGGTCCATCTCATCCGCGAGGGCGATCAGGCGGAGCTGGCGGGCCCGACGATCCGCCTTCGGCCGAAGGCCGGTCAGGTGCTGGCGCTCGCCGTGCACGAACTCTGCAGCAATGCGGTCGAACACGGTGCCTTCGGATCGTCCGAAGGCAGGCTCGAAGTCGCTTGGTCGATCGATGAATGCGGCGCCGGGAAGCCGAGCGATCTGTGCCTGATCTGGAAGGAGACCGGCGGCAGCGATGTCGGGCAACCGGAGCGGCACGGCTTCGGCACGCAGGTCCTGAACGATATGCTGCGCTACGAATTGAACGCGCGGGTCGATCTCGCCTTCGAGCCCGACGGCCTGCGCTGCACGGTGCGCCTGCCCTTCGTGCAACGGATCGGCCGCACGATCGACGAGGTCGGCTCCGAGGAGTTCGGCGAAGCGAACTGACACGATTGCCGGCAGAGTCCCGCCCGTCTCGGAGCGCCGAAGCCGGGCGGGGTGGCGGTGGCGTCAGCCCATGGATCGCGAAGCCTCGCGCACCTGTCGGGTCGCATGGTCGAGGCGCGTGCTCGTCTCGGCGATCGTGTCCATGCCGGCGGTGATCGCCGCGATGCCCCCATAGGCGGTCTGCAGACGGCTCGACATGTCCTGTGTCACCACGGACTGCTCCTCCACGGCCGATGCGATCGCCGACGAGACCGCGTTCAGCGTCTCGATCGTGTGCCGGATCGTGCCGATCGCAACGACGGCATCGCGGGTCGTCGACTGGGTGGCGGCGATCTGCCCGCGGATCTCGTCGGTGGCGCGGCCCGTCTGGAGGGCCAGGGTCTTGACCTCGCTGGCCACGACCGCGAAGCCGCGCCCGGCCTCGCCGGCGCGCGCGGCCTCGATCGTCGCGTTCAGCGCCAGCAGGTTGGTCTGCGCCGCGATGCCGGAAATCAGCCCCACGACATCGCCGATCTGTGTCGCCTGCTCGCTCAGCCCGGCGACGATCTGGCCCGTGCGCTGCGCCTGCTCGACCGCCTGTCCGGCGACGCCGGCCGCGTGGACCACCTGTTGGCTGATCTCGTTGACCGACAGCGACAGCTGCTCCGAACCCGTGGCCACCGACCGGATGTCGTTCGACACCATGCTCACCGTCTGAGCGGCCTCGCGTGTCTGCCGGCTCACCTCCGCGACGGCGCCGCCGATCGCATCGAGTTCGGTGCCGACGGCCTTCCGAATCTCCGCCCGACGCTCGCGCGCAACGACCTGTTCGGTGATGTCGGTCGCGAACTTCACGACACGGACCGGGCGGCCCTCTCCATCGGTGATGGGATTGTAGGTCGCTTGGATCCAGACTGCCCGCCCGCCCTTCGCCACGCGCTTGAACGCGCCGGACTGGTATTCGCCGCGTCCGAGCGCAGCCCAGAACGCGCGATAAGCCTCACCGGAACGCTCCCCCTCGCTGACGAACAGGCTGTGGTGGCGGCCGACGATCTCATCGAGTTCGTAGCCCACCGCCGCCAGAAAATTCGGGTTGGCGCTCACGATCGTGCCGTCGAGCGAGAAGGCGATGACGGCCTGCGAGCGGTGGAGGGCCTGGATCTGCCCTTCGAGATCGAGGGCACGCAACTTCTCGGACGTGATGTCGGTGGCGAACTTGACGATCTTGATCGGCTTGCCGGCGTTGTCGAGCACCGGATTGTAGGTGGCCTGTATCCAGACCTCGCGCCCGCCCTTCGCGATGCGCTTGTATTCGGCGGTCTGGTATTCGCCGCGGCGGAGGCGCTCCCAGAACTGCAGATAAGCCGGCCCATCCCGAAGCGCGGGTTCGACGAACAGGCTGTGGTGGCGTCCGCGGATCTCGTCGAGGGTGTAGCCCATGGCGGCCAGGAAGTTGGGATTGGCATCCAGGATGGTGCCGTCGAGCGCGAATTCGATCGTCGCCAGCGAACGGCTCAAAGCCGCGAGCTTGGCACGCTGATCCCGTCGTCCCGTCAGGCGTCCGAACATGGTTTCCTCCGAGGATCAGGGTGGCGCGACGGCCGGTCGGGTGCCTGCAATGGATTCGGACCTGCTCTCTTGGCGCGAAAGCTGATCCATGTTGCAAAGCATCGAGCACGCCCCCTGAGGCGTTGGAACTCCATATGATCTCAGCTATTACGCTTCTATTAAAGCAGCGGAACTAGTATATCGGTCTTCGCTATATACGAGTAAACGGCAATCCAGTTCGACTTGCGATTGTATCGACTTGTCGTGTGTTACTAACCGTGTGTGACCAGACGCGCCGCCGTGTCGACGGACCGCGTTCCAGCCGCCGCCCTGTGCGGGGATCCGATCAGCCGCGCCGGGCGATCGTGGCCTCGATCCGGCCGTACGGCTCGTCGGTGGGCAGGAAGACGGCACAGCCTTGGTCGAGCCCGAACGGCCTGAGGTCGATCGGCAGGTAGTGCTTGTTGGGCATCACGAAGGCGATGTCGGCCAGCTCCGGTATCTCGGCGAGCGCCGCTTCTCCCATCCGATACATGCTGTCCTGAATGCCGCGGCTATATGTCGTCGCGAAGACCCGGAGCAGGATCGCGAGGATGCGCGCATTCGCGGGGCCGTAATCGGCCGGCATCGCCGCCCAGGACCATGTCGCGTCCATGCTGGTGGCGGCGATCCGGTCGGTGGTGTCGGGCAGGGTGCGGTACTGGTCGTCGACGAAGCCTGTCCAGCCGGATTGCGTGGTCTTCATGAAGGTGAAGCCGCGCAGGCCCGAGCGGAGGGTCGATCCGGCGCGGTCGGCGGCCAGCCCTACGAAGCCGAAGCCGTTGCCGTCGCGGGTGAAGGTGTGGCCGTGCGGCACGCCATCGACGGCGTGGCGGAGCCAGCGGGTCTCTTCGGACTCGATCGAGACGGCCGTGATTTGAGGGTAGGTTTCGAGGAGCACCCGCGCCACCGCGGTGACGAACGCCTCCGCCGAAAAACCGGATGTCGGGCCGCCGTCACGTTGGCGATGTTCTTGACGCTATCGGTGGCGATGCAGGCCCGGTTGTCGCCCTCGGTCCAGGCGGGATCGAAGGCCCCGGTCAGCATCACCGAGAGCGTCAGTTCGCGCGGGACATGGTGCTCGCCGTCGCGGGCGAGACGCAACACCCGGACACGTTCCTTTCCGTAGCGCGCGGCCATCAGCGGCATGGTGGTCTCTCGATGAGCAGGGCAGGCGCCGAGATTAGGATGAGCGGCGGCGTGATCCAAGCACGGCCCACGCCGCCGCGACTTGACCGGACCGGCGGACCGGCACGCATAGTGCGAGGCTGAGGGTCTCCATTCTTCCGGACGGTGAGCCGTATGGATCTCAACACCGTCGAGGCGGTTCTCCGGCCGCAAGGCCGGTTCGCCTTGCCCGACTGGCAAGACGGCGATGCCTGGCTGGCGGGCGGGACGTGGCTGTTCTCCGAACCGCAGCCGGCGACACGTCGCCTGGTCGATCTGGCCGGTCTCGGCTGGCCCCCGCACGCGATCGGGCCGGGTGGCCTGACGCTCTCGGCCACCTGCACCTTCGCGCAGCTCGACCGGCTGGACCTCCCGGCCGCGTGGAGCGCGGCGCCGCTGATCGGGCAATGCTGCCGCGCCCTGCTCGGCTCCTTCAAGATCTGGAACACCGCGACGGTGGGCGGCAATCTCTGCCTTGCCCTGCCGGCCGGGCCGATGATCGCGCTCGCCGTGGCGCTGGAAGCGCGGTGTGGGATCTGGGCGCCGGACGGGACCGAGCGGGCGCTGCCGGCGGGCGATTTCGTGCTCGGTCCGCAGCGCAATGCCCTGCGCCGCGGCGAGATCCTGCGCAGCCTGCACGTCCCGGCGGAAGCCCTGACGCGGCAGACAGCCTTCCGGCGCATCAGTCTCAGCCCGGCCGGCCGGTCCGGGGCGCTGCTGATCGGCACGCGGGATGCGCGCGGCGCCTTTGCGCTCACCGTGACGGCCGCCGTTCGCCGGCCGATCCGCCTCGCCTTCGAAGCGCCGCCCGGCGACGCGCATTTGGCCGACGCCCTCACGGCCGCGATTCCCGATGCGCTCTATCACGACGACGTGCATGGCCGGCCCGACTGGCGGCGCCACGTCACGCATCTCCTCGCTCAGGAAATCCGCGACGCCCTGGGGGAGGGTGGCCGATGCAGCTGACGATCAACGGGGCCCGGCACGCGGCCGAGCCGCGGCCGGGCCAATGCCTGCGCACCTATCTGCGCGAGGCCGGCTGGTTCGGCGTGAAGAAGGGCTGCGACGCGGGCGATTGCGGCGCCTGTACGGTCCATCTCGATGGGGCACCGGTGCATAGCTGCCTGATCCCGGCTTTTCGTGCCGAGGGCCGGACCGTGACCACCATCGAGGGCCTTGCCGGCCCCTCTCGACCGGGCGACGCGGACGCCGATGCGATCCACCCGGTCCAGGCGGCCTTCCTGGCGGCGCAGGGCTTCCAGTGCGGCTTCTGCACGCCCGGCATGATCATGACCGCCGCCTGTCTGGATCAGGGCCAGCGGCGGGATCTCGACACTGCGCTGAAGGGAAACCTCTGTCGCTGCACCGGCTACCGGGCGATCCGCGACGCGATCGCGGGCATCGGCCATGTGGCGCACACGCAGACTGGGACCGACCCGGTCGGGCAGAGCGTCCCGGCACCGGATGCGGCGCCGGTGGTCTCCGGGCGGGCGCCATTTACCCTCGATCTGCCGACCGGCGACGCCCTGCACCTGAAGGTGCTGCGCTCGCCATACGCCCATGCCCGCGTCGTTGTGGTCGACACGGCGGCGGCCCGCGCGATCCCCGGCGTCGTCGCAATCCTCACGCACGCCGACGCGCCGACGTGCCGCTTCTCGACCGGCCGCCATCAGGATCCCCGGGACGACGCCGCCGACACGCGCGTGCTCGATCCGATCCTGCGCTTCGTCGGGCAGCGGGTCGCCGCGGTGATCGCCGAGACCGAGGCGGCCGCCGAGGCGGGATGCCGCGCGCTGCGCGTGACCTACGAGACGCAGCCCGCGCTGCTCGATCCGCGCCGCGCCCTCGAAGCCGATGCCCCCCGGGTTCACGATCCCCGCGACCGACCCGGTGCCGATGCGCCGCCGCTGGATCGCCACCCGAATCTCGCCGCGGAGGTTCACGGCGAGGTCGGCGACGTCGCGGCTGGGCTCGCCGCGGCCGACCACGTCTACACGCAGACTTTCCTGTCGCAGCGTGTCCAGCATGCCGCCCTGGAGACCCATGGCTGCGTCGGCTGGCGTGATCCCGATGGCCGCCTGACGCTGCGGACCAGCAGCCAGGTGCCGTTCCTGACCCGCGATGCCCTGTGCGACCTGTTCGACCTGGAGCGGGATGCGGTGCGGGTCGTCTGCGGGCGTGTCGGAGGCGGGTTCGGCGGCAAGCAGGAGATGCTGACGGAGGATCTCGTCGCCCTGGCGGTGCTGCGCACCGGCCGGCCGGTGCGCTGGGAGCTGACCCGGCAGGAGCAATTTATCGCGACCACGACGCGCCATCCGATGCAGGTGACCGTCACGGTCGGTGCCCGCCGGGACGGGACGCTCACGGCGATCGACCTCGACGTGCTGTCCGACACGGGGGCCTACGGCAATCATGCGGGCGGCGTGATCCACCACGGCTGCAACGAGGTGCTGGCCGCCTATCGCTGCCCGAACAAGCGGGTCGCGGGCCGCGCGGTCTACACCCACACGGTGCCGGCCGGCGCCTTCCGGGGCTACGGCCTGAGCCAGACAGTCTTCGCACTGGAATCCGCCCTGGACGAGGTCGCCCGCCGCCTCGGGATCGATCCATTCGCTCTGCGCCGCCGCAACGCCGTTCGGCCGGGCGACGCCATGGTGTCGAGCAGCCTGGAGCCGCACGACGTAGTCTTCGGCAGCTACGGGCTCGACCAATGCCTGGATCTGGTGGAGACGGCGCTGCGAGACGATCCCGGGCTCGAGCCGGAGCCCGGCTGGCGCGTCGGCACCGGCATGGCGATGGCGATGATCGACACGATCCCGCCCCGGGGCCACTTCGCCGACGCCCGGATGAGCCTGGACGCAGACGGCACCTACATCGTCCGGGTCGGCACCGCCGAATTCGGCAACGGCACCCGCATGGTGCATCGGCAGATCGCGGCCTCTGCGCTGCGCACGGACCCCGAGCGCGTGCGGGTCCTCGGCGCCGACACGGACGCGGTCGGCCACGACACCGGCGCCTATGGCAGCACCGGTACCGTGGTCGGCGGCCTCGCGGTGCTGCGCGCCGCCGGGGCCCTGGAAGGGCAGATCCGTGCGCGGGCGGCCGCGTTGTCCGACTCGGCGGCCGAGGCCTGCCAGCTGGCCGGCGCCGCGGTCGAGACTCCCCGCGGCCGAATCCCGCTCGCCGCGCTCGGGCCGCTCGAAGCCGATGGGCGTGCCGAGGGCAGCCCGCGCTCGGTGTCGTTCAACGTCCAGGCCTTCCGGGTGGCCGTGCGTCCGGAGACCGGGGAGGTGCGCATCCTGCGCAGCGTCCACGCCGCCGATGCCGGGCGGGTCGTCAACCCGATGCAGTGCCGGGGCCAAGTCGAGGGCGGTGTCGCGCAGGCGATCGGTGCCGCGCTCTACGAGGAGGTCCGCCTCGACCCAGAGGGCCGGGTGATCACGCAGGCCTTCCGCGATTACCACATCCCCGCCTGCGCGGACGTGCCGGACACGCAGGTCCTGTTCGCCGAGACCTATGACAGCGTCGGACCCCTCGGGGCCAAATCGATGAGCGAATCGCCCTACAATCCGGTCGCGGCGGCCCTCGGCAACGCGATCCGCGATGCGACCGGGGCGCGGCTGACGGCGACGCCGTTCGCACCGGACCGGATTTACCAAGCCGTCGCGGCCGCCCTGCACGGGAAGACCGGATGAAACACGGCACGATCCCAGCCGTTCCCCGGGCGCGGGGCCTCCTCGAACGCACCTTCCGGCTCGCCGAGCATGGCACCACCGTCCGCACCGAGTTGCTGGCGGGACTGACCACCTTCCTGACGATGGCCTACATCGTCTTCGTCAATCCCAGCATCCTGGCCGATGCCGGCATGCCGCGGGGCGCCGTCTTCGTGGCGACCTGCCTCGTGGCGGCGCTGGGCTCCGCCATCATGGGCCTCTACGCCAACTATCCGATCGCCCTCGCGCCCGGGATGGGGCTCAACGCCTACTTCACCTACGTGGTGGTGCAGGGCCTCGGCTTCTCCTGGCCGGCTGCCCTCGGGGCGGTGTTCATCTCCGGCCTGTGCTTCCTGATCGTCACGCTGACGGGCCTGCGGGCGATCATCGTCGCCGGCATCCCGCGCTCCATGCGGATCGCCATCACGGTGGGGATCGGCCTGTTCCTCGCGATCATCGCGCTGAAGAATGCCGGACTCGTCGCGGCGAGCCCGGCGACCTTCGTGACCCTCGGCGATCTGCACAAGCCCGAGGTCGTTCTGGCGGTGATCGGCTTTCTCATGGTCGCGGTCCTGGCGGCCAGGAAGGTGCGGGCGGCGCTGCTCTCCAGCATCCTGACGGTCACGATCCTCAGCTTCGCCGTGGCGGGCAACACCTTTCAGGGCGTCGTCTCGCTGCCGCCCTCGATCGCTCCGACGCTTCTCGCCCTCGACATCCCCGGCGCCCTGTCGGGCGGCCTGCTGAACGTGATCCTCGTCCTGTTCCTGGTCGAGCTGTTCGACGCCACCGGCACGCTGATGGGCGTCGCCAACCGCGCGGGCCTGCTCACCGAAGGCCGGATGCGCCGCCTCGACCGGGCGCTGATGGCGGATTCCGCATCGGTCTTCGCGGGCTCTCTGCTCGGCACGTCGAGCACGACCGCGTACCTCGAAAGCGCCGCCGGGGTGGAGGAGGGCGGTCGCACCGGGCTCACCGCCGTGACGGTGGCGGTGCTCTTCCTCGCCTGCCTGTTCTTCGCACCCTTGGCGGCCGCGGTACCGCCCTACGCCACCGCGCCGGCGCTGTTCTACGTCGCCTGCCTGATGCTGCGCGACTTGGCCGACCTCGATTGGGACGATCGCACCGAGGTCATCCCGGCCTGCGTCACCGCGCTGCTCATGCCGTTCACCTTCTCGATCGCCATGGGCGTCGCGTGCGGTTTCATCACCTTCGCGGCGCTGAAGCTGCTCGCCGGCCGGGCGCGGGAGGTGAAGCCGGTGGTCTGGGTGATCGCCGCGCTCTTCCTGTTCAAGTTCGTCGTCGTGGGCGGAGTGCATTGACCGTCCGCCCCGTCGGCGGGCGATCTCAGGCCTCGGTGAACGTCCGTCCGCTCGCCGCGGCATGGAGGGCCCGGGCGTCGCGGGCACGGCGCAGCGCGGCGGCCGCCTCGGGATCGCGCAGGCGGCGTGCCACGCAAGCGAGCGCGTTCAGGTTCTCGCCCTCTGTGGCCGCGGGGAGCAGCAGGAGGAAGACCAGATCGACCGGCCGGTCATCGACGGCGTCGAAATCGATCGGATCGCGCAAACGGGCCAGGATCCCGTGCGGGCGCTCCACAGCGTCGAGACGGGCATGGGGCAGCGCGATACCGTCCCCGATCCCCGTCGAACCCAGATCCTCGCGCCGGAGCAGGGCCGGCAGGATCGTGGCGGCGTCGATGCCGAGCGTCCCGGCCGCGCGGCACGCCAGATCGTCGAGGAGCGCCGTCTTGTTCGCGGCGCGCAAGCCCAGGAGGGCATCGGCCGGCGCGAGGATGTCGTCGATGGTCATCGCGGTAGGGGTCGCAAGCAGGCTGGCATCGCAAGGTTTTTCCGGTCATCGCGCCGTCGCGCTGCCGGCCTCTCCGGGCCGGTGCGCGGGCTCATCGTCGGGCGCCCGCAGGCGGTAGCCGACGCCGGTCTCGGTGAGCAAGATCCGGGGGCGCTCGGGGTCCGCCTCCAGCTTCTGGCGGAGCTGGCGCATATAGACCCGCAGGTACTGCGGATCGGACGAGGCCGGGACCGAACGCATCAGTTGCGCGTGGGTCAGCACCTTGCCGGCGTGCAGGACCAGCACGCGCGGGAAATCATATTCGCGCGGGGTGAGCTTCACCTCGGCGTCGTCCACCCTCACGATCCGTCGCACGAGGTCGACCGAGAGACGATCGACGCGGAACACCGGGCGCTCGCCCCGGGCGGCGAGCTGATGGCGCATGGCCGCACGCAGGCGGGCGAGAAGCTCCGCCATGCCGAAGGGCTTGGTGACGTAGTCGTTCGCCCCGAGATCGAGCGCCTCGACCTTGCCGGCCTCGTCGTCGCGGCTCGACAGCACCACGACGGGCAGGTCGGGATACTGAGCCCGCACGGCGCGCAGAAGCTCGTGGCCGCGCATGTCGGGCAACCCGAGATCGAGGATGATCAGGGCCACCGCCTCCCGGCCGAGCAGCGTCAGGGCGGTCCGGGCGTCGGACGCCTCCAGCACGCCATAGCCCTGCGTGGACAGGCCCATGCGCAGCAGCTTGCGGATCGGCGGCTCGTCGTCGACGACCAAGATCGTCGGGCTCATGCGGCGATGTCCCTCGCGGCGGACCGGGCCGCGACCGGCAGGGCGATGGTGAAGCAGGCCCCGCGGCGATCGGACCGGTTCGCGGCCGTGACCGTCCCGCCCATCGCCTCCACGAAGCCCCGGGCGATGGCGAGGCCCAGCCCGGTCCCGGCCCGGACCCGGTCCCCCTTCCGGGCCCGGTAGAACTTGTCGAATACGCGTTCGGTGTCGGCCTCCGGGAGACCGTCGCCCTCGTCGAGCACGGTGAGGCGCATGTCGGCCCCCTCCCGCAGGGCCCGGACCGTCACGGCCGAACCCTCCGGCGCATATTTGGCGGCGTTGTCGAGGAGGTTGACCAGGACCTGCTCGAACAGGACCGGATCGAGCGCCAGCGTCGGCAGCTCCGGGGCGACGTCCACGACGACGCGGTGACCGGCCAGGACCTTCTGGGTCCGCCGCAGGGCCGTGTCGACGATCTCGCCGACATCCTGAGCAGACAGATTCGGCGCGACCGCTCCGGCCTCCAGGCGGGTCATGTCGAGAAGGTTGGCGATGAAACGGTTCAGGCGCTCCGCCTCCTCGATGACGGTGCCGAGGAGCTCCGCTTTGGCCTCCGGGGGGAGGGCGTCTTCGAGGTCGCGCAGCGTGCTGGCGGCACCCAGCACCGAGGCCAGCGGCGTGCGCAGATCGTGGCTGATCGAGGTGAGCAGCGCCTGCCGGAGGCGGTCCGTCTCGGCCGCGCGCTCGGCCCGGTCGAGATCCTCCACGAGGCGCACCCGCTCGATGGCAAGCGCGCCCATGTCAGCCAGGGCGTCGAGGAGGCGGCGCCCCTCCGGCGTCAGGATCGGCCCGGTCCCGTCCGCGTCGAGGCCGATCACCCCGATCGTGCCGCGCCCCGTGCGCATGGGCAGGAACAGCCGCTTGGCCCCCGGCAGCGTGTCGGCGCCGCGGCCGGCCGGGCGATCGTTGTCGAAGGCCCACTGGGCCGCCGCCACGTCCGCCGCTTCCAGCATGTCCTCGGGCGGGTAGCCGGCCCGGACGGTGACGGCCTTGCCGTCCGGCAGGAGGAGGACCACGCGGACCTTGAGCATCGCCGCCACCTGAGCGCAGGTGGCCCACAGCACGTCGTCGAGGGTGCCGCAGGCGGCGAGCTTCCGCGAGAAGCCGAACAGGCGCTCCGTCGCCCGGGCCCGCCCCTGGCTCACCACCGCGACCCGCCGGGCCCGGGCCGCGAGGTTCGAGACCAGCACGGCCACCAGGGTGAAGAGCAGGAAGGCCGCGACGTTGGTCGGATCGGCGATGGTCAGCGTGTAGACCGGCGGCAGGAAGAAGAAATTGTAGGCGAGCGAGGCCGCCACGACCGCGGCGAGCGCCGGCCCGAGCCCCCAGCGCACCGCCACCGCCACGACGGCGGTGAGCAGGAACAGGTCGGCATTCTCGACGCCCGCATAGGGCTGCGCGAGAATCGCCGTTCCGAGCCCCGTGGCGATCGCCGCCATCGCGACCGCGTAGGGACGGATGTCGAAGCTGGAGCGCGGAGTCGCCACCGTGATGGCGCGCCGGGGCTGCGCCTCGTCCGGGACGGCCTCGCCCCGGACGACGTGGACGCTGATGTTTCCGCTGAGACGGATGAGATCGTGAACCACCGAGCCGTTGACGAGTTCGAACAGCCACGATCGGGTCGCCTTGCCCACGACGATGTGGTTGACGTTCGCCGAGCGGGCATAGTCGAGCACGTCGTCGGCGATGCGCCGGCCGCCCGGGAGCGTGACGGCATCGCCGCCGAGACGGTCGGCCAGCCGCAGGGCCTCGGCGATCCGGTCGCGCTCCACTTCGCGGAGCGAGGCTGCGCGGGCCCCCTCGATCACGAGCGCCGTCCAGGGGGCGTGCAGCCGGTCGGCGAGGCGCTTGGCGTAGCGCACGAGGCCCGACGCGCTCGCGTCCTCGTTCACGCAGACGAGCACGCGCTCGCCCGCCGCCCAGGGGCCTGCGATGGCGTTGGCCCGCATGTGGCTGAGGAGTTCGTCGTCGACCCGGTCGGCCGTCCGCCGGAGCGCCAGTTCCCGCAGGGCCGTCAGGTTGCCGCGGGAGAAGTAGTGCTTCAGGGCGCGCTCGGCGTTGGTCGGGACGTAGACCTTGCCGTCCTTCAGGCGCTGGATCAGGTCGTCGGGGTTGAGATCGACCACCTCGATATCGTCGGCTCGGTCGAGAACCCCGTCGGGCACCGTCTCGCGCACGCGGATCCGGGTGATCGACGCCACCACGTCGTTCAGGCTCTCGACGTGCTGGATGTTCAGCGTCGTCAGGACGTCGATGCCGGCATCGAGCAGTTCCTCGACGTCCTGATAGCGTTTCGGGTGGCGCGAGCCCGGGGCGTTGGTGTGGGCGAGTTCGTCCACCAGCGCCAGCGCCGGCCGGCGGGCGAGGAGCGCGTCGAGGTCCATCTCCTGCAGGACGGTGCCGTGATACGGCACGGACCGGCGCGGGATCGTCTCGAACCCGTCGAGCAGGGCCTCCGTCTCGGCGCGGCCATGGGTCTCGACCACGCCCACCACCACGTCGGTTCCGGCCTTCAGGCGGGCGCGGCCGATCGTCAGCATCTCGTAGGTCTTGCCGACGCCGGGCGCGGCGCCGAGGAAGACCTTGAGCCGGCCGCGAATCCGCTCCTCCCGGCGCGCCGCTTCGAGGAGCGCATCGGGGGAGGGGCGGTTCGGGTCGCGGCCGGTCTCGGGCATGGGTCCCCTATAACGCGGCTCAGCGACGCGCGAGATCGTCGAGGGCGAGGTTCAGCGCCAGCACGTTGACGCGCGGCTCCCCGAACAGGCCGAGCGTGCGGCCCTCGACGTGGGACGCGACCAGCGCGCGCAGCTGATCCTCGTCGATTCTGCGATCCTTGGCGATGCGCGGCACCTGGAAGTCGGCGGCCGCGGGGGAGATATCCGGATCGAGGCCGGAGCCGCTGGTGGTGACGAGATCGACCGGCACCGGCGCGGCGGCATTCTCGGCCCTGAGGGCCTCGAGGTCGCTCTTAATCCGCTCGGCCAACGCCGCGCTGGTCGGACCGAGATTCGAGCCCGAGGAATTGGCCGCGTTGTAGGGCGCCGGCACCGTCTTGGTGGCATCAGCCGGGTCAGCCGCCGTCGTGGCCGAGGGGCGGCCGTGGAAATAGCCGGCCCCCGTGAAATTCTGCCCGATCAGGCTCGAGCCGATGATCGTGCCGTTGCGCACGATCAGGCTGCCGGCCGCCTTGGCGGGAAAGATTGCCCCGGCGAGGCCCGTCATGGCGAGGGGGTAGGCGAGGCCGGTGATCACCGTCAGCGCGGTGAGCAGGACCAAAGCAGGGCGAAACTGTCTGAGCATGGTGGGTCTCCGAGGGACCGGTTCAGGCGAGGTGGAGGGCGCTGACGGCGAGGTCGATCGCCTTGATGGCGACGAACGGCACGAGGACGCCGCCGAGCCCGTAGATCAGCAGGTTCCGGCGCAGCAGCGCGGCGGCGCCGACGGCCCGGTAGGTGACGCCGCGCAGCGCCAGCGGGATCAGCGCCACGATGATCAGCGCGTTGAAGATGATCGCCGACAGGATGGCGCTCTGCGGCGAGGCGAGATGCATCACGTTGAGCGCCTGGAGCTGCGGGTAGAGCCCGAGGAACATCGCCGGGATGATCGCGAAGTACTTCGCGACGTCGTTGGCGATCGAGAAGGTCGTGAGCGCGCCGCGGGTCATCAGCAGCTGCTTGCCGATGCCGACGATCTCGATGAGCTTCGTCGGGTCGCTGTCGAGGTCGACCATGTTGCCGGCCTCGCGGGCCGCCACCGTGCCGGTGTTCATCGCGACGCCGACATCGGCCTGGGCGAGGGCGGGGGCGTCGTTGGTGCCGTCGCCGCACATGGCGACGAGCTTGCCGTCCGCCTGCTCCTTGCGGATCAGGGCCAGCTTGTCCTCCGGGGTGGCCTGGGCGAGGAAGTCGTCGACGCCGGCCTCGGCCGCGATCGCCGCAGCCGTCATCGGGTTGTCGCCGGTGATCATCACCGTGCGGATGCCCATCTGGCGCAGCTCCGCGAAGCGCTCGCGGATGCCGCCCTTCACGATATCCTTCAGATAGACGACGCCGAGCAGCCGGCCGTCGCGGGCCACCGCCAGCGGCGTGCCGCCGGCCTTGGCGATCGTCTCCGCGATGGCGCGGATCTCGATCGCCGCCTGGCTCTCAGCAGCCGACTGGAACGCCAGCGCGGCGTTCGAGCCGCGGCTCGGCAGGGGCTGGCCCGAAAGCGCAGTGATCACCGCATCGACCGCGCCCTTGCGGATCGAGGCGCCCTCCAGGTCGACGCCCGACATGCGGGACTGCGCGGTGAACGGCACGAAGGTGGCGTTGAGGCCGGCCATGTCGCGGGCGCGGATGCCGTACTTCTCCTTGGCGAGCACCACGATCGAGCGGCCCTCGGGCGTCTCGTCGGCCAGCGAAGCGAGCTGGGCGGCATCCGCCAGCTCCTGTTCGGAAACGCCCCTGACCGGCCGGAACTCGGTGGCCTGCCGGTTGCCCAGCGTGATCGTGCCGGTCTTGTCGAGGAGCAGCGTATCGACGTCGCCCGCCGCCTCGACGGCCCGGCCCGACATGGCGAGCACGTTGAACCGCACCAGCCGGTCCATGCCGGCGATGCCGATCGCCGAGAGCAGCGCCCCGATCGTGGTCGGGATCAGGGTGACGAACAGGGCGACGAGGACGATCACGGGGATCGATCCGCCGGCGTAACTGGCAAAACTCGGGATCGAGGCCACCGCGAAGACGAAGACGAGGGTCAGGCCGGCGAGCAGGATGTTGAGGGCGATCTCGTTCGGGGTCTTCTGACGGGACGCGCCTTCGACCAGGGCGATCATCCGGTCGACGAAGGTGGATCCCGCGGCCGCGGTGATGCGGACCTTGATCGCGTCCGAGAGCACCTGCGTGCCGCCGGTCACCGCCGAACGGTCGCCGCCGGATTCGCGGATCACCGGGGCGGATTCACCCGTGATGGCGGCTTCGTTGACCGAAGCGACGCCTTCGACCACCTCGCCGTCGGAGGGGATCAGGTCGCCGGCCTCGACGAGGACGACGTCGCCGACCTTGAGCGATGTGCCGGGCACGCTCTCGTAATTTCGGCCCTGCCCGGTGAGGCGCTTGGCCGTCATCTCGGTGCGAGTGCGCCGCAGGCTGTCCGCCTGGGCCTTGCCGCGGCCCTCGGCCAGCGCCTCCGCGAAGTTGGCAAAGATCAGGGTGAACCACAGCCACAGGATGATCTGGCCCGAGAAGGCGAGGTCGCTGCCGCCGGTGATCAGGTCGCGGGCGAACAGGATCGTGGTGAGGATTGCCACGACCTCGACCACGAACATGACCGGGTTGCGGATCATGGCGCGGGGGTCGAGCTTCCGGATGGAGCCGAGGAGGGCCGGCCCGACCAGGGCGGGGCTGAACAGGGACGTCGTCTGACGAGACATGGATGGTGTCCGAAGGGATGCGGGGGCCCGGCGCAGAGCGCCGGGCGCTGTCGGGCTCAGTGGACCAGCATGCCGCTGGTCAGGGCGTAGGCCGCCAGGAGGGCGAAGCCGCCGAGCAGCACGACGCCGAGGAGCGCCAGCACGAGATCGGAGGTCCGCACCGGCTGCGGGCCGCCACGCCGGGGCGGCGGCCGATGCAGCACGAGGTGATGGCGCGGCAGGCGCCGGGCGGGGAGGGCGCGCGGCATCTCAGCCCCCCGTCGAGAAGGTCTGGCCGGCAGCCCCCGCGAGGTGCTCGACCACCGGGCCGAGCGCCAGGGATGGGAAGAAGGTCAGGCCGCCGATAATCAGGATCACGCCGACGAGGAGCCCGACGAACAGGCCGCCATGGGTCGGGAACGTACCGGCCGACGCCGGGACCGTCTTCTTGGCCGCGAGCGAGCCCGCGATGGCGAGCACCGGGATCTTCACGAAGAACCGGCCGACCAGCATGCCGATGGCCAGGGTGCTGTTGTAGAACAGCGTGTTGGCCGTGAGCCCGCCGAAGGCCGAGCCGTTGTTGGCCGCCGCCGATGTGTAGGCGTAGAGGATCTCGGTGAAGCCGTGCGGGCCGGCATTGGCCGGGCCGGCGAGCCCCGCCGGCAGCACGGTGGCGAGCGCCGTGAAGCCCAGCATCATCAGCGGCAGGCAGAGGATGCCCAGCATGGCCATCTTCACCTCCTTCGCCTCGATCTTCTTGCCGAGGTATTCGGGGGTGCGGCCGACCATCAGGCCCGCCACGAAGATCGCTACGATCACGAAGATCAGCATGCCGTAGAGGCCGGCGCCGACGCCGCCGATGATGATCTCGCCGAGCTGCATGTTGAGCAGCGGGATCAGGCCGCCGAGCGCCGTGAACGAATCGTGCATGGCGTTGACGGCGCCGCAGGAGGCCGCCGTGGTGATCACCGCGAACAGGGCCGAGGCGGCGATGCCGAAGCGGGTCTCCTTGCCCTCCATGTTGCCGCCGGTCAGCCCGAAGCTGTCGAGCACCGCGCTGCCCTGGGCTTCGGCCCAGTAGGTGACGAAAACGCCCGCCAGGAACAGGATCCCCATGGCGCCGAGGATCGCCCAGCCCTGCCGCTCGTCGCCGACCATACGGCCGAAGACGTTGGTCAGCGCGGCGCCGATCACGAAGATCGAGACCATCTGGACGAAGTTCGACAGGGCGGTCGGATTCTCGAACGGGTGGGCGGCGTTGACGTTGAAGAAGCCGCCGCCGTTGGTGCCCAGCATCTTGATCGCCACCTGGCTGGCCACCGGCCCGAGCGCGATGGTCTGCTTGGCGCCCTCCAGCGTCGTGACGTCGGCGTAGGGCGCCAGCGTCTGCGGCATGCCCTGCCAGACCAGGAACAGGGTGTAGGGGATGCAGATCGGCAGCAGCACGTAGAGGGTCGCGCGGGTCACATCGACCCAGAACGAGCCGATCGTGCCGGACGAGGCGCGGGCGAACCCGCGGATCAGCGCCACCGCCACCGCGATGCCGGTCGCCGCCGACAGGAAGTTCTGGTGCGTCAGCCCCAGCATCTGCGACAGGTACGAGAGCGTGGTCTCGCCGCCGTAGGACTGCCAGTTGGTGTTGGTGATGAAGCTCGCCGACGTGTTGAACGCGAGGTCGGGCGCCACCGCGGTCTGGTCCGCCGGATTGAGCGGCAGGACGGCCTGCAGGCGCAGGATCGCGTACAGCACCGCGAAGCCGAGCACATGGAACAGGATGACCGCGCCCGTATAGGAGAGCCAGTGCTGCTCCTGACGGGCATCGATACCCGAGACGCGATAGAGCCCGCGCTCGACGGGGCCGAGCACGGGCGAGAGGACAGTGCGCTCACCGGTGAAGACCCGGGTCATGTACGACCCGAGGGGCTTCACGAGCGCCAGAACGACCGCGCAGTAGAGCGCGATCTGGATCCAGCCATTGAGGGTCATGGGAAGGGGGTCCTGCGGGGCCGCTCAGAACCGCTCGGGGCGGACGAGGGCGTAGGTGAGGTAGACGAGGAGGCCCGCGGTCACGCAGGCGCCGAGGGCGAGGTCGAGGGTCACGGCGGCCTCCCTCAGAGCCGGTCGCAGAGGGCGGCGTAGCCGGCCGAAGTCGCGAAGAAGGCGAGCGCCCCGGCGACGAAGAGGATGTCGAGCATGGTGGTCTGTCCGGTCCGGCGGACCGGCCGCGGAGGCTCCACGACCGGCCTTGGCCGACGGAGAGAATGGCCGCAAACCGCGTTAGGGTTCGAGCGCGGTCCGGGGGCGTCGGTCTAAGGATCGCATTAGGATTCGGCGCCGAGCCCGGCGGCGGAGCCGGGACTGGACGGACGCCATCGGGGTCAGCCCGGATAGGCATTCACCCTGCCTGAACCAGCCAACGCGCCCGCGGCTCATGGATTTAAAGCGTCGCGTGCCGTCGATCAGCTTGCGCGCATCGGTCAGATTGGATTAGTTCCAATCTGGGATGCCTGATGTTGACTCATTCGCCGCTTGGCGTGCCCTGACCCCCGGGCAGCAGGTGATGCTGCGCCGACTTGAGCGTGAAGGCTTCCTGTCGGCGCCGGGCCCCTGGGAGATGCGCACCGTGCGGTCTCTCCTCGCGCGCGGGTTGGTCAGGCCGAGGCGTCCAGGGGACGTGGCAGCCGGGCTCTGGTTTCTCAGTGCGAAGGGGGGCCGTATCCTTCCGCGGGACGCCGACGCGATGAACGCCGTCGGCTTCCCGATCGCGCGCCATCCCTGATCCTGTCGCGGCTTGGTCCGCCGCGACGGTGACACCCAGATGTGATGCGAGGCGGTCGCGCTCGGGTTGCGCCGGCTTTCGCCCGCGGCAATGGTCGGTCGGATGACGCAACCGTCCGGCCGCCGCGACGTCCGGCGACCCGGCCTGAGGATCGCCATGAAACGCTTACTGGGCGCGTTCGCGTTACTCGCCGTCGCGCTGGGCGGAGGTTCCGTCGAAGCCAGGGTCACGCGGCTCGAGATCGCCGACCGGCAACCCTACGGCACCTTCGCGGCGGGGGATTACGTCCGGCTCGATGGAACGGTGCATGGGGAACTCGCACCGGATGGCCACGCCATTCCCGATCTCGACAAGGCCGAGCGCACCAAGGACGGCAAGGTCGCCTACGCCGCGCGGGTCATCCTGATCATCCCGGCCGATCCCGCCGCGGGCAACGGCGCGCTCCTCGTCGACGTACCGAACCGCGGCAAGGCCTACGCGAACGCGCTCTACAACAGCCCCCGCACCCTCCCGATGCAATCCGGCAACCTGGAACCCGGCACCGGCTTCCTGGAGGATCACGGTTACGCGATCGCGGAAGTCTATTGGGAGCTCGGGCGGGGCGCAGACCTGCCGGCTTTCACCGACCCGGACGGGAAGCGGCGTTTCATCGAAGGCGTCGGCTTCGCCATCGTGCGCGATACGGCGGATTTCCTCGCCCATGCGGCGGCCGATGCTGCGGGAACGCGCAACCCGCTCGCCGGGACGATCAATCGGACGCTCGGCACCGGCAAATCCCAGGACGGCCGGTTCCTCAAGACCTTCCTGCTGC
The DNA here is from genome assembly GCF_038442355.1 of Methylobacterium guangdongense. Lineage (NCBI taxonomy): Bacteria > Pseudomonadati > Pseudomonadota > Alphaproteobacteria > Hyphomicrobiales > Methylobacteriaceae > Methylobacterium > Methylobacterium guangdongense. The sequence goes on along the minus strand of NZ_JBBXMX010000001.1, from coordinate 15,243 downwards.
ACGGCTTCAACGTCGCCGAAGGGCGGCGCGTGTTCGACGGCCTGCATGTCTTCGTCTCCGGCGCGGGTCTGCTGCCGATCCTGCAATCCGGCACCGGTCCGCATTCGAGCGGCGACAAGACCCCCAACTTCGCCGACCCCGAGTTTCCCGGCGTGAACGACGGGCCGCTGACGATCGGCGAGATCGTCAAGACGGTCGAGGCGCGCGGGGAAGTGCCGCCCCGGATGATGCTGCTCAATTCGACGGTGGATTATGCGTCGCTGCGGGCCTCGCTGGGCCGGACCGGTGCCCACGGCACCGCCGACCTGCCGCTGCCCGCCAACGTGCGGATGTACGACGTCGCCGGGTCCTCGCATGTCACCGTGGTCAAGGCGGAGAGCTGCGAACGCCCGCCCGGCCGGCTCGATTGGGCGCCGGTCGCCCGGGCAACCCTGCAGCGCCTCGACGGATGGGTGGAACGGAACGCACCGCCACCCGCGACACGGCTAATGCCGCTGCAGCCGGCGACCGGCGATCCGAACGTCCTGCAGGCACCGAAGGCGCTTCCGGACGCGGTGGTGCAGGTGCCGCAGCGCGATGCGGACGGGAACCCGATCGGCGGCGTCCGGCTGCCCGATATCGCGGTGCCGCTCGGAGTCAGCGGCGGCCAGAACGCCCCGCTCACCACGTTCACCTGCTCCCTGGTGGGCGCCAATCGGCCGTTCGCACGCACCCGCGACGGGAACGACACCGGCCTGCCGTCGCTGGCCGAGCGGTACAAGAACCAGCAGGACTACGTGAACCGCGTCCGGGTGGCGGCGCGTGCCGCGGAGGCCGAGGGTTTCCTGCTACCGGCGGACGTCGCGGTGATCGTCAACGCGGCGGCGGAGACACCGCTGTTCGGCCTCCCTGCGGAGACGGCGCCGCCGCGCTGAGGGCGGCGGCTCAGGGGGCCTCCGGCTCGTGGTTCAATGAGCCGATGAAGCGCGCGGAGCGCGACCGCGGGCCGGTCCGACGCATCGCGGGCCCGGTCGAGGGTGCGCAGCGGCCGGAGCGCTGCGCAACCAGTATCAACGCTGAATCGGTTCGACGCGGCGTCGCCGAAGCGACACCGCGTCGATGATCAATCAGTTGTAGGGAACAGGTGAGTTTGATTGCAGGCGGGCATCTAAAACATTGCAAATACTCGTCTTTTTTTCCAAGCTTCAATAGAGTTCGGCTGCAGTGAAGGGGGTTGTTTGATAGTGCTATTGTTGACATTAGACACAAAGGCAAAAAAATGCCCCGGCATAACCAGGGCATTTTCGTAATCAAAAACTTTATCGAAACTTCAAATTTGGCAGCGCTTCAACTTCATCTCTTTTGTAATAAACCTTACCTACGTCATATGAAGACGTAACGGGATAAATTTGATTACTCCTTAAAATGGACTTCACCGAATTCCCTTTTGTGGCGGATGCAATTTGGATTTCGCTGAGGGCAATATAATTTTTTATAAAATCATCAACAGATTCGGATCTGACATTGTATCGTTCATGATAATACTCAGGGCATCTTCCAGGTATCTCGTTAATCAGCCCTAATCTAATAATCTTACGCGCCAAAACATAATGTAACTTCAGCTTCCGGGCTGCTTGATCCACGCTGATCCCAACGCCTGGAAATAGGGCGGGCCGCACCTGGTCGGGCCTGACCCGTATCGACATGTAACCGAGCTCGTCCGAGCGACGACCGACCCACGGAAGTCGACGGTTCTGGATGAGGCTGACGATGTCCATCGCACCGCATGGCACCCTCTTCGCCGCGCGTGGAATGGAGAATGCCCCCTCGACCTCGCGATCGAGAACCTCGGCACCGTCCAAGAGCGACAACATCAGCGCGTCGACCTCCTTCACGTTGAACGCGAGCAGCCGCTTCGTCGACCCGCCGTTGGGGTACACCGGGCGCAGGAAGCCGGCATGGAACAGGAGTTGGGCCTGGACACGCGGGGCGTTGATGTAGGCGGATACCTTCGTCAGCCCCTTGGTCCCGCAGAGCTCGGCCAGGAACGGGGCACTGGCCTCCGCCGAAAACATCACGAGGTTATCGGCAAGGTCGGCATGTTCGTCGCCGATGAACCCGGCCTCCCGCAGCAACTTGCGGAGCCGCTTGGGATGGACGCCCGTTTCGCGTGATGCGGATCGGATCGAGTGGACCTGTCGTTCATTAACCGACTGTCCCAGGCACACCTTACCCGAGCCGATGGGCAGGGATGCTGCGACGGCATCCCGAACCAGGCCGCGAAGCCGTTCCATGTCCTGCGTGTCTCGGTTGTCGGAGAACCAGGCATGAAGGCTGCCGAGGGCCGCTTGCGGTCCTCCGTTGGCCGACCTCGTGACGTCCCCGCGAACGAGACCGAGGATGAAGGTCCGGATCGCGTCCTCACCGGCCGTCGCCATGTCGCACCCGAACTGGGCGGCGATCCTGAGCTGGCTCTCGTCCAGCTTGCTCGACCGCTGGCTGCAGCCATGCAGCCCGACCGTTCCCAGCACTTCGCAGAAGCGCGCGGCCACGCCGGTCGCGAGACCATCCAGCAATGGTATCCCACCGCCATCACCGACGATGCGCCGGAGCAGGTAATCCTCCAGCCTCGTCGTCTCCACCGGCGCGGTGGTCTCGACCAGCCGGGATAGATCCGAAGCGTGTGGTCGAACGGAAGCCGCGAAGTCGTGAACCGTCCTCCGCTCCGAGGGGAGGATCGCCAGGGGAGTGCTGTGGAGGTGGCAGGTCCGGATGAACGAAATCTGCCACCAAGTCCGGCAGTACATCGCGGCATCCGGCGGTAGTGTCGAGCCCTCCGCATCCTGCAGAAGACAGGCAGGGCACACCCGTAGCCGCGCTCGGGACATCCACTGTCGATCGAAGCGTTCGGCGCCCAGGAGCCGAACGTTTTCGTCGATCTTACGAAAGGTTGACGCGAACAACCGGTTCGGATCGACACCGGCGAGTTCTGCGAGACGTTGGATCGCGGCCGGCTCGCCGTCGATGACCTGGCGGAACAGCATACCCTGGTCCTCGCAGAACGAGCCTGCCAGGGGGATGCCGTTGCGCGCGGCGAGTCGCGACACGAGACTGGTTGGGGTCTCGCAGGCCATGTAGGGGACGGTCATGCGAAGGGACGTCATCACCTGTCCTTCCCTTTGATCGAGGGCTTAGTCCGCTCGTCGCTGGCCTCCTCCTCGTCGCGGACCACAATCATGCGCCAGACATCAACCTTCCTGTAGTCGCTGCGTCTGTAGGGATTCCACTCCGGGGCATTGCCGGTACGGTCCGCGAAGGCCTTGGCGAAGTGGGTACGGTCGAGGATCGTGGACTTCGCGCCGAGCGCGTACCGGATCGCCCCATGGATCTCCTCGATGATGACGCCGAGGCGGTGGTCACCGGCGTGGACGAGGCGGGGCAGCAGCGACAGTTCGTAGCCGACCTCGACGCCGAGGTTGGCGATGCCAGCGAACTTAGTGACGGCCGCCGTCAACATCTTGAGGTCGGCCGGCAGTTCGACGGACGGTAGCTGAAAGGCCGTCGTCCGTCGGGAGAGCTGGACATCCGGGGTGATGAACCGCGTGATTTCCGGCAGTCCGCTCAGGATCACCGCAATCGGGTGGTCGGGATCGACCATCAGGGACTTGATCGTGTTTCTGAGCTTCTCGCGCTCTGAGACGTCCCTGAGCTGGGTAGCGTGCTGGGCCTCGTCGATGTGGAGAACGAGGATCCCGAGCGCCTTCAGGCGCTTGTGCACGATGCCCCAGATCTCAGGCCCCGAGACGTTCCGTCGGGCGATCTCGTAGCCGGTCCGGGCCAGCACGACCCGGCCCAGCTCCTTGACGCCGCAAGGGCTCGGAGCGGTCACGCTGATCACCGGGCAGTCCGACAGCGGGTGGCCATAACCGAACGTCGCCGGATGGGTCGACAAAAGTCGGTCGATGATCCGGGTCTTGCCGGCGCCGGACTCCCCCAGGACGAGCAACATGTTTGCCTCGCGCCGGCCCTTCCCCGGATCGTGATCCTGTTCGGTGGCACGCTCCTGATCGGCGACTTGGTCGCGATGGTCTTGGTCCTGGTCCGGCACGAGCACGGGCTTGCGCCGCTCGACCAGGTCATGGAGGAGGCGTTCGAAGTGGTCGCGCAGGAGGGTGTCGCGCCGGGTGCGCACATACTTATGGCGAACCGCTTCCATCGCGGCGTGGGTGCGGTCGCCATTGTGGCCGAGGGCTTCGCGGATCCGAGCAACGGGGTCGCGTCGGTCGGGGGTCTGGGTGGCGTCCATGTCTTAATCCTCAAAATCGAAATCGTCGTCGATGGTTGGGTCCGCGTTGGGTGTGTCCGTTGCCGGCGTGGGGTGTTCGACCGTCTTGCCGGGTGGGATCGGCGGTTCCGTTGGGTTGGGCGGGGCGTCCGGCAGGAGTGCATCGCTCCGGACGCCGGTGACCGGGGCGCCGCCGGTGAGGGGGTCCTCGGGCGTGGCTGCGGCCTGGACCGGATCGGGGAGGCGGAAGCCGTAGAGGACCGATCTATCGAGATGATTGATCTGGGCCGTCGTCGGCGTCGGATCGGCGATGCCCTCGCGCATCTGCGCGCCGGCGCTCACCGCCTCGATCGATCGGATCGCCTCCAGCACGATGGGCTCGGTCAGGGCGGCCGCATCCACGTTGACACGCCGCATCTCGCTGGCGGCTTCCACCCACGTCCTCAGGGCGACGCCATGCATTTCCCGCCTGACGCATCGAGCAACATGCCAGGCCTTGCCGATCCGGACCGAGATCTCGCCCACGTCATGAGGATCGAGCTTCACCTCGATCTCCTGCTTCCCCCTATCGAGAAAATGGCGGACGAGCTCCTCGCTCCAGTATCGGAGACCGAGGATGCGGATTCCTTCGTTGCCCAGGGTCCTGATGAGCGGGATCCCAAAGACCGACCGCAAGGTGTTCGGGTCCGGGGGGGCGGTCACGTCGTAGAGTTCGACGGCCTGGAGCCAAGCGTTCCTAGGTGTGGCCCCTCCCAATCCCTCGTGCGGAGTGGCGTGGTAGACGTCGACGACCCAGCGCACGATGACCCAGGCCAGTTCGAGGGTATCGAGGTTCGCGAGTGCCTTGGCGGGGTAGTCGCCCCGCGTGAGCATGTTCTCGAAGGTCCGCCCCCTGAAACGGGCGATCAGCCGCGTGTGGACGGTCCGGAAGAAGCGCTCGATCGTTCCCCTAAGCTGCGGCAGCCCACCCGGGGGGATCAGGTGCGTGGAGCCCAGGCCCGCGACCGCGAGGCCGAACTGGTCGCTTGTGAAAACGGCTCCGCCATCCGTCGCGATGCACTCGCCCGAGCCTGCCATATCCCAAGGCAGGAGAGCACCGACCGCATCGGCGAAGGGTTGCTTGTCGCTGACCATCATCCGGAGCACGGCCAAGGCATCGGCGGTCGTCGGCGTTTCCGAGAGGTGCATCCCAAGGATCACCTTGGTGGCACAGTCGATGGCGACGCAGAGGTGCATCCGGGCGATGCGCCTCCGCTGTTGCCGGTTCAGCTTCGCCCAAAGGCCGACTGCCACTAGGATGTTCATGAGATTGACCGTCCAATGGTCCATCTCGACGCGCTGGAGCGGTTGGACCGCCCCGACACCCTGGCTCGCGATCGTCTTGCTCTTGCGGGCTCTGGCGATGCCGTCGCGACCGGCGACGACACGGATGTCGCTCAATCCATCAAGGAAATCGTTGAGCTGACGGCGCGAGGGGCAAGGGATCCGGTCCTCCTCGCCGCGATCCGCATTCAAGGCGTCGATCGCCACGCGCATATCGACCAAAAGCTGCTTCTTGGACGCGCCACCGAGGCTGCTGCGCTTGCGCCCCATCTCGTCGAGGACAGCCGCGGCTTCCTGGCCGATAGGAGCGGGCGCGGCGCCGCAATTCTGGTACTCGTCCCTCATTCCCCAGACGGTGCCGCCGCCGCGCTTGTACTTCGCCCACCACTTCCAGAAGGTCGGCGCGCCAGGCATCTTCCTGAGCCCGGCCCCTGGATCGCCCGACGCGGTGACGCCGACGCGGCGACCGCCCCTACGAGCCGACCCATCGACACCCCGGTCGAGGTCGACCCTAGACTTGCGCCGCTTGGCCGACGCCCCGGTCGTGGGTTGAACCTTGGCGCATTCGAGCTGGAGGATCTCCTGACCGACGATCGCGAGGCCGCGCTCGATGTCCCCTTCCGAGAAAGCGATCCTTCCCTCTCGATGGAGGCGCTCCATCCGCTGACATACCTGGTGCTTGAAGTGGGCCTTCGGGCGCTCCTCCATCCTCACGTCATCCATGGAGGCCGCCGCGCTCTTGGCACGCCGGGCCAGAGCGACCGGATCGTAGTGATCGCGCTGGTAGCCGTAGCCTGGCTGCTTCACGAGCTCGTCGATCCGCTCGTGGGTGAGCGACACGCCGAGCTCGGGCATGTCGTCCCGGCGAAAGGCCCAGCCGGTCTCGGTGCGCTGCGGGCGGCAGTACGGGATGCCGGCCAGCGTGATGCGGTCGTGGGGGCCGAGCCTGAGCTTTCGGGCGGGCCGGCGATGCCGGATAACAGTCATCAAGTGGCTCCTGTTACGGAGCTGGGCTCGACGCGGGTGGCGTAATCGATGCCCCTGGGACCGACGATTCGGAGCGTGCCGCAGCCGACGAGACGCACGACGCCGCGGAACGCCGCACCCTTCAGGCCGCTCGACCGTACGAGTTCCCCGACGGTCGTCTCGCCCTGGAGCGAGGCGACGATGCCGGCGAGCACGCGGTCGACATCGGGACGGCGGTCACGACGCACCATGCGGACGAGCTGGGCGTCGCGCACCACCTCGCGCGGCAGATGCCGCTCAGAGACGCGGACGATACGGTCCGCGATGGCTGGGTCGATCTGCGCCGCAATGGTGCGGTTCTCGCCATCGAGATCGATGCCGAGCGCCTTATCCTCGGGCTTGACCGAGACGAGGATCCTCGAGCCGTCCGTGAGCGTCACCCGAAGATCGAACACGCGCTCGCAGCGGCGACCGAGGCCGTCGACGAAGGCGATCGGCCCGACCTGTTCCTCGATGTCGACGACGTCGGGCCTAGCGAGGAAGACCTCGATGGCCTTCAGCTCCAGGCCGCTCTCGAAGGCGACGCGGCGGCGTATCGGGCCGTTCGTCAGGGTGGTCCCCCGCACGTTTCCCTTGGAGTGTAGGGAGATGCCGCGTGAGGCGATCGATGCCTCCGGGGGTTGATAGGGCGGCGGATATGCCGTCGCGATCGGGCGGGGATCGGCGGCGTGAACATGGGTGGGGAGGGGCATCGCCGGTCACCGTGTCAATGCCGCAGCCATGAGGGATCGTCCGATGGCACTTGCCATCGGCTGCAGGACGTGCAGGGTCGATCCGCTGGGCTAGCGGCTACGCTGGTTTGGTCAGTTCCGCCGCGAGGCGGGGTGAATACGTCGATCCGGTGCCTGCAAGCTTATCGGATCAACGCTCGATCAAGGGCGCTTCGGGGGATAACTTGGAGCGCCCTTTATTCTACCGAGCCTAAACTGCTCATCGCGCGCATGCTGAGTACTTCAACTTGTATTCCAGGCTGCTTTCGATGTTGATCATGCGGTAGCTGCCATCGACGTGATCGGAAGCGAGGCTCGTGCGGATCCCCAAGATCGGGATGAGATGCGACGGCACCCGTGACTGGCAGCGGGGTCGTCCCAACTCGCAGGCTCGATGGCCGGCAGGTACGCCGGTAGCTTCAGAGGCGCTGCTTCGAGTTCGGAAGGCATGTTCGTCGACGGGCGTTCGGCCGGAAGGCCGATGTTTCCAGTATTTGACGGATGGGTCGTCGATGCACCGATCGTCACGTTTGTTCTCCTACCAGGCGCGCATTAACCAGCGCGACCGAAAGCCTCGACATGAGCCCGGCGGGCCCGCATTGCGTGTTGCGAGGGGAGTCCGAAGGTGAGATACCGAAGTGGTCCGCAGCGCGGACAAGACTCGGCGGTCGCCCAGGTGGAAAGCCCGTTCGTGACCCTCGGTTGCCCCGGTGGCGGGATCTCTCGGCGCAGTTGTCAGCTGGCGGACCGCAGATCCTCTGGGTACTCTTGTATGCGCGAGGCCTGGCAGGGCCGCGCGCATCCAACAGTCTATTCCTCACCAGCCCGGACGAATTCGCAGCGATGCTACGCGTTCGACAGGCGCGAGTAACCCAGCCCCAGGTATGGGGCGTCGGATGTTATGATCGGGGTGCCATCAGGCTACGTGGTCCTGGCCGACGATGCGGCTTTTGCCTCGCCTGAGCTTCGGAGAATGCTCAGGTGTGCTGGGACCTCAGGGTCGACCGCGGCGCATGGTCTGAGCGCCTCCGAAGGAAATCGGCCGTTGGCAACCTGTGCCAGGTACAGCGGACGTTGGCAAATGGAGTCTGATGACTCCTTCCGTTTTGGTTAATGTCGCGTGAGGCGCCCGATATTCCGCATCCGGCCACTCAGGAAGATGGCGGCACACGGCGTCGGTGCTTCGATATAGCGATGAGGGTGTTCGGTTGCAGACCGTCGCGCAGATCGATCGCAAGATCCCCTCTACAGACGAGGGATAGGACAGCCTCGAACGGATCGTACCCGCGATCTCTGATGCTCGGAACCAGATCGGAGATGCTGTGCTGCCGTCCGTCGCCGACGGCCAGGAGTATCCGCAAGCGGTCGCCGATCTGGATCGGCAATTTACGCGTCGCCCATACGGCGCGGGCATCCGATGCCCGGGGATCGGCCAGTACGACGGATCTCCGCAGAAATACACCGCTGTGCGGGATCGGACGATGCAGCAGGTCGTCCGTGTCGCGGAGTGCGGTGACGTGGATTGCCGTCCCGTCCGACATCAGGCGAAGGCTCAGTGAATTGTCGCCTTCGAACGTAGGATGTTCATGATCAATTTGGTCGATCGCCGGATCCAACGTGACCTGTATCAGCAGATCGCGATGCCATCTCGATGTATACGGAATCGGGCGGGCCGTCTTGAACGAAATGAATCCAGGCTGATGTACCGTTCGATCCGAACAGGGTCGAACGTCGGCTTCTATGGCTTCGACCTGCATTTTGATTGACCTTCATTCTGCTCGATCGGTCGCCCTGGACCCAACCATCGGCGATCGTCTCGAACATGGATGCTCATATTTCTCCGTCCTGGTGTCGATGGGTCGTCGTCTTCGGCCCGGAACTCAGGTGATCCAGTCATACCAGTGGTGGGCTTACAAAAAAGGAAATATTTTCCGGTTGCGCGATGTGATGTCCGAGTCGAGGATATCGGTGAGCGTCAGGTCGTTCGTTGCGTGTGAACACGAATTTTTAACGATCAAATGATCGCCGTTGTTTTACTCGGAGCGATCTCGACGCAAGCAACTGGCTGATCAATTCTCGGGCTGGGATCCCGCGCAGTCCTTCGCCTGGTCGATCCACAGTCGCACCGCATCCACGAACTCACGTCCCGCTCCCGTTCGCGCTGCCCGCTCCGCCAGCTCGTTCATGACCTTGGTGGCCGCACGCGCGAACGCCTTCTCCTCGGTAAGATCTCGCCCCGCTTCGACCTTGGGTCCGAACGGCATCTCCAGGCTCGTGATCGTGTCGATCAGATAGCAAATCTCTGCCGGCGGCCCTTTGCTTGTCCAGTTGTGGACCGTTCTCTCGGTCACGCCAATCTCCGCAGCAAAGCCGATCTGCGTGCGTCCCAAGAGCCGCAGCCTGTGCTTGAACTCCGATCCGTTCATGAGGCGTCGACCACCCTGTTGCGCACTGAAGGAACCGTATCCGGATCGCGATGGGTAACACGTTGTAGACGATCAAGTCCTTATCGAAGGAACGACGAGGTTTTCGCAGCAACCGGTCTAGGGTGTTTCGCTCCATGGGGTTCGGGAAGAAATCCCCCGTCGTCCGGGAGCCCCGGCCATACCACATCTTCCGGGGGAGCCGGCTCGGCACCTTCGATCCCGCGTTGACGGAAACGATCTCGATCAGACGAACCCTGATCGACGGTGCGGCAGGTAGTGCGTCAGCGGACGCGGCGCAGGCATCCTTACGGACGGATCTTGGCTTCATCGGTTTCGGCATCAGGGTCTACAAGGGTCGGTATGCCTTCGCATCCCGCGACGAAGGGCAGATCGAGATCGAAACGTTGGGGGTGCGCAGCTGCATCGTCGTGACGTTCACGAATCTCGATCGGAGGATCGTAGGCTTGCTTCGGTTCGATGGTGCTGGCTCGGACGGAATGCTGCTGTCCGAGTTCATCGAGGCGGCCAATCAAAGGACACGAGCCGGAGACCGAACCAAAATCGAAGTCCACGGAGGACGACCCGCCGAAGGCGAGGTGCTTTCTGCGACCATGCTGAAGAGAGGGGAGGCGGTGCGCGCCATCGACGACATGATAGAAAACGCACCCGCGCCCCTGGAGGACCGAGGAGCATTCTACGATCGCGATTCTGGCGTACGATGGATAGACGGAGGTCGCTTCGATCTGCGGATTGATAACTGGAACGGCAAAATATCGATCTTATCAGGCAACTCCGGATCGTGACGTAGCTGCGTCACGGGAGCTCTTCCGACGCTCTCTGTACGGGTCGCAGACGGTCACTAGTCGACCGGACTTCCGCCTCGGGGAGCATCGGTGAACGTGACGTGCCATCGATACGTCGTCGGCACCATCCACAGGCAAGGCGACGGATTGGCTTTGGGCGTCTTTCATCTGTTCACTTTTCGTTCTAGTGTCCGGCATCGCCTATGAAGCAGGCGATCTCCTGAGGCCGACGCCAGTCGAGTGTTCCGATCTCATCGGGCCAACCGCGTCGCAGCGTCCAGAACAGCCTTTATGCTGACGGCCGTGCGAAGCCATGGCCGCGGGAGATTCCCAATGCTCGACACATGTGCGCACTTGGGGGAGCACGATCAGCTTCAGCCGGTCGTGGCCCCATCCGATCAACTCGCCGCCGCATTCCTCAAACAACTCGCGCACGAAGAGCGCGTGCGTCTCAAATCGGATGTTCCATACGGGAGGGAGATCGCGGAAGCGGGGTTCGCAGTCCCGTATGACGGGGACGATCCAGTCGAGCAGCTCATCGCGCTCGACGAGGTGGACCGGCAAATCGCGCACGTCCCCATCCCGGCGGATCTAGCGGCCGTCGCAGTTCTAGTCGCCCGAGCCATCGAGGCCGAACCCGGTCTGCTGCGGCGCCTGCGCCGCGAGGCCCCCGTCGTCGTCCTCGCGACGCACGTTCCCGAGTTCGTCGAGCCGGCGCGCGCGATCCTGGAGACGTGTGCCTTCCGGCCCGACAGGAAGGTGCAGGATCTCTCTCAGTCGAGGTCGATGGTGTTCCGAAAGGGCGACATCGGGCTTTTCGTCCGCGACGGGGCCAGCAAGGATCATCGCGTGGACATCGGCAACGATATCGTCGGTCGCGCTCTGCACGCACGGGGTCCGCTGGTCGGCATCGCACCCGATCCGAACCGACAGCTGCCGCGCGATCTTCTTCGAGCGGCAGATCATCGGCTCGCGTTGCCGAGCTTGGATCAGCATGGACTCGACCTCGTGATCGAGGCTGTTGTGGGCGGCCGACCGACGCGCGGGATCGATCCGGATCTGTTGCGTACGCTCGACATCGCCGATCTGCCAGTGGCCTTGCGGACCATGATTTCGCCCGACGCTTGCATCGACGCGATCGCCAAGGTGCTGGCTGAGAAGGCCGACTATCTGGATGCCGGCCCTGGGTTGGAGGAACTGCACGGCTATGGTGCGGCCAAGGACTGGGGCGTCGCGCTCGCCGCCGATCTGCAGGAGTACAGATGCGGAAGCCTGGCATGGGCCCAGATCGATAATCGGGGTCTGCTTCTCTCGGGGCCACCTGGCGTAGGTAAGACTTCCTTTGCCCGCGCCCTGGCGAAGACCGCCCGTGTACCTCTGGTGTCGACATCGGTCGCGGACTGGAACAGCGCCGACTACCTGAGCGGTACTCTCAGGGCGATCCGCAACGCGTTCGCCCGGGCCCGCGCCCTTGCACCCTCCATCCTCTTCATCGACGAGATCGACGGGATCTCGGACCGCACGACGATCCGAGGCGAGCACGTCCAGTACTGGACACAGGTCGTGAACTGCCTCCTGGAGCATCTAGCAGGGATCGAGGATCGACCCGGCGTGGTCGTCGTCGCGGCGACAAACCATCCCGACCGCATCGATCCCGCCGTCAGAAGGGCAGGGCGCCTGGATCGGGAAATCGCGATCGAGAAACCGGATGCAACGACGCTCGCCGGGATCTTCCGTCATTACCTTGGTTCAGACACGCTTCTTGAGATGTCGCCGATGCCGCTGGCACTCGCAGCGCGGGGTTCGACAGGTGCCGACGTCGAAGCTTTCGTACGCCGCGCCCGGGGAGCCGCACGACGTGCAGATCGCGAGATGACCTTCGAGGATGTGTTCACTGAGATACGGCAGGGCCGCCGGCCGTTACCCGGGCCTGCTCGGCAACGGATCGCGATCCACGAGGCCGGTCACGCGGTCGTCGGCCGAGCGACCGGCCTCGGCTGCATCGTCGACGCCTCGCTCCACGACAACGGCGGCGAGCTCGTCCTGGACCATGTGATCGACGGCGATGCGACGCTTCCACAGCTCGAGGCCGTGATCGAGCTCGCCCTGGCTGGCCGCGTCGCGGAGGAGATCGCCTTCGGCAACGGTTCCATCGGCGTTGGTTTCGGACCGACCTGCGATCTGGCCAAAGCGACCGCGATCGCATGCGACATCGAATTGCGGTTCGGCCTCGGCAGTTTCGGTCCGATCCACGTCGCCGCGACGACCAGCGACCTTCTCCTTGTCAAAGGTCTTATCGAGCCGGTCGCCGCCCGGCTGTCCGCAGTCGCCGAGAGGGCTCGCAAAGTTCTCACGAAACGATGGGCGCAAGTCGAGATCATTGCCTCCGCGCTGGATGACGCCGGCTACTTGGCGGGTACCGAGATCGACGCCCTCATGGCCGGGATCGACCCTCATGGCGGGATTGCCGAACTTCGGGGCTCCGACGTTTCAAAGAGGGGCCTCTGATGTTCGCACTTCCCCCTGACGAGCCGGAAATCGGCGATCTCCAACCGCTCCACGACGCAATTGAAGACCTTTGCGAAGTCGTAGGCGGCGACCGCGAGTCCGTTATACGCGGCCTCGCGGAGATCGTGCGGCGGCGCGCCGAATTTGAGGCTCTGCGGCAGATGGACATGGATCAATAGCTAACGCAGGCGACAGCCCTGCTCGTCGCGGGGCCGTCGCATCGACGTCAAGAATTCGTTCGCCTGTCCGGCTATTACTATTAAATTGAAACGCCTATCATAGTTGTTTAGATGTCTCTGACGGCATGCTAAAAGCCATCATTGCTATTCGCAATCGTGATCGGCCCCCACGCGGTGGTCTAAGAGCAAAGTTAGTGCGCGGTGGGCTGGGGTCGACCCGGTTTATGGTCAACGACCTATGCAAGTGCTTGGGCTGTGACAGCTTGATTGGCGAAGGCTCGGGGCGTCAAGCCGCCCAGGGCCGTATGGGGTCGATCTTCGTTGTAGTGGCACCTCCAGTCCTCGATACGCTCGCGGGCATCGGCCAGCGACAGGAACCACGAGGCGTTCAGACATTCCGCCCGTAGGCGGCCGTTGAACGACTCGATGTAGGCGTTGTCGGTCGGCTTGCCCGGTCGGGAGAAGTCGATCTCAACCCCGGTCAGGTATGCCCACTGATCGAGCATGCGTCCGGCAAACTCCGGTCCATTGTCGACCCGCAGGCTCTTGGGCCGCCCCCGCAACCGGACCAAGGCGTCCAGGGCCTCGGTGACTTGGAAGGCACGGAAGTTGGCTCTCGGTGTGAGCGAGAGCGCCTCTCGCGTATGGCAATCGAACGTCAGGATCCGGAACGGACGTCCGTCGAATAGGCGATCAGACATGAAGTCCATGGCCCAGACCTCGTTTGGGCCGCTGATCGCCGGCCGCCCTTGCCGGTAGCGCCAGGCTCGTTTGCGTTTGGGTAGCTTGGGTCGGATCGACAGCCCCTCGTCCCGGTAGATCCGGTAGGTGCGCTTGTGGTTCACCTCCCAGCCCTCCCGCCGTAACAGGATGTGCAGCCGCCGGTAGCCGTAGCGTACCCGTGCGGCAGCGAGCTCCTTCAGCCGCATGCGAAGCGCCACCTGTGGGTCGGAGCGCTTCCTGTAACGCTGGGACGAGCGGCCGAAACCGGTGGCTTGGCAGGCCCGGCGCTCGCTGATGTCGTAAGCCCCCTGCAGGTGACCGGCGACCTCGCGGCGAGCGGCAGGCCTTACCACTTTCGATTGAGCACATCCTGCAGCATGGAGCGGTCCAGCGTCAGGTCGGCCACCAGTTGCTTGAGCTTGCTGTTCTCGTCCTCCAACTGCTTGAGCCGGCGGATCTCCGGCACCCCCATGCCGACGAACTGCTTCTTCCAGCGGTAAAACGTCGGCTCGGACACGCCCATCTTCCGGTAGACTTCGTCCACCGTGGCGCCGTTCTCCGCCTGTCGCAGGGCAAAGGCGATCTGCTCGTTCAAGAAGCGTTTGCGAGGCATGGCATCCACCCTCCTTCAGGGTTCAGGATGCCCGGAAAACTTGCGCTCAGCGTGGACCAGTTTGCCGGGTCAGGGTCAGCTGACCTGACCGGCTGGCTTTGGACCGGGCTGATTGAGAGGATCAGCCAGGACCGAAGGAGTCGGACATGCGGCGAGGTCAGAAGACGAGCGCGGAGCAGGTGGTACTGAAGCTGCGCCAGATCGAGGTGCAGACAGCCCAGGGCAAGAGTCTGGCCCTGGCGTGTAAGGAGGCGGAGATCTCCGAGCAGAGCTACTATCGCTGGCGCAAGGAGTACGGCGGTCTCCAAGTCGATCAGGCCAGGAAGATGAAGGACCTGGAGCGTGAGAACGCGCGGCTGCGGCGGCTGGTAGCCGATCTATCCTTGGAGAAGCAGGTGCTGGCGGACGTCGCCTCGATAAACTTGTAGCCCCCGAGCGGCGCCGGCAGGCGGTCGATGGCATCCGGGAGAAGTACGGCCTCTCGGAACGTCACGCCTGTCAAACAGCGTTGAACATTGACCCTGGATCGGCGTCGAACTTTGGTTCATCCGCATTTTCGGTGCTGGCGGGTGGCTCGGGCGTTGATCAGCGTTGTGGCCCGAGGGCAGCACGATGCCGATCTCCAACCCGTCGATGCCGTCGGTCCCGGACGGTGTTCACGTCGATGA